>NZ_RBIL01000001.1:955429-1615433 GCF_003633755.1 Solirubrobacter pauli | reverse complement strand
ATCGAGGAGAAGGGCACGTGGGCCTTCCAGCAGGAGTGGATCAACTACCAGATGACGGTCATGAGCTCGAAGCCGTGGCTGAGCGGCGTCGTCTACTGGGCGCTGAACGAGTTCTGGGTCCGGCCGGGCTGGGAGGGTGGCAACCCGCGCCCGACGGCTCCGCTCCACCAGAAGGGCCTCGTCACCTACGACGGGGTGAAGAAGCCCGCGTTCTTCGACATCCAGCGCTGGTTCAAGCAGACCCAGCAGTTCGGCCCGCCTACCGGGACGTGATGCGCCGCGCGGGCCGGGCCGGCTCGAGGGTCTTGCGCGTGCGGACCTGACGCCGGCCGGGGTCGGCCAGCTTGTCGTGGCCCGAGCGCAGCCGCTTGTCGGACTGGATGGCGAACGGCAGCGGGATGCCGCCGTTCGGCGACGTCTTGGGCTTGTCGGAGACGCGGTCGTTGCCGCCACCGCCGGAGTCGTCCTCGTCGTCACCGGTCCATGTAGACGTGTTGTCCGATCGCAGGAACAACAGGAACAGCGCACCGCCTAGCACCAGGGCCACGAGATGGAGGACTCCGAAGATCACGAGCAGCTCCGCGTCGGGGGACATTGGTGTGTGTCTACCCCTCACGCCGAGCGCTCAGACGCCGATTCGCTACCATCGTCGGCCGCTCATCGCGCCGAAGGACCCTGCCCGCGGTGACCCTACAGATCATGGCCGACGATACGACTCTCTCACTGACTGCGCGCGACCCCGAGGGCTCGCGCGCCACCCGCCGTCTACGTCGCGCGGGCAATGTTCCCGGCGTCATCTACGGCGGCGACGGTGAGCCGTCGCATTTCGCCGTCGACGCGCGCATCCTGCGCAACACGCTCGCCCACTCCGGCGCGATCCTCGAGATCGCCCTGGACGGCGGCGCCAAGGCGCCCGTCCAGGTCAAGGACGTCCAGCGCCACCCGGTGCGCGGCGACATCATGCACGTGGACTTCCTCCGCGTGAACATGAACGAGGCCATCACGGCCACGGTCGTGGTCGACCTCGTCGGCGCCGAGAAGGCGCCCGGCACGGTCGAGGGCGGCATCCTCAACCAGGAGACCCGCGAGGTCAACATCGAGGCGCTGCCGGGCGACATCCCGGACACGATCCAGCACGACGTGTCGGGCCTCGAGATGAACGCCACGCTCACCCTCAGCGCGATCACCGCGCCGAAGGGCGTCACGTTCCTCGACGACCTCGAGGAGACCGTCATCGCGACGATCACGCCCCCGACGGCCGAGCCGGTCGAGGACGAGATCGAGACCGAGACCGCGCTCGTGGGCGAGGATGCGGCGCAGGCCGAGGGCGACACCGCCGAGGAGGCCGCGCAGTCGGCCGAAGACTCCTCGGACGAGTCCTGAAGGTCTTCGGCTCCACACCCGTTGATTGGCTGATCGTCGGGCTCGGGAACCCCGGGCCCGGCTACGCCGAGTCGCCGCACAACGTCGGCTTCAAAGTCGCCGACGAGCTGGCGCGCCGCTGGGATCTCCCGCGCGCCAAGAAGAAGTTCGCGGGCGAGCTGGCCGAGGGCCGGACTCGCCCGGGCGGTCCACGCATCGCCCTCCTGAAGCCGCAGACGTACATGAACGAGGCCGGCCGCTCCGCCGGGCCCGCGCGCGGCTCCTTCAAGCTCGACCTCGACCGCGTGCTCGTGCTGCACGACGAGATCGACCTCCCGTTCGGGGACATCCGCTCGCGGCTCGGGGGCGGGCTCGCCGGCCACAACGGCCTCAAGTCGCTCAAGCGTGAGCTGGGCGCGGCGGAGTTCCACCGCGTGCGGATCGGCGTCGGCCGTCCGGACTCGACCGACCCCGACATCGTCGCCGCCTACGTGCTCGGCAAGTGGCGCCAGTCCAGCGCCGAGGTCGCGGACCTCGTCTCCCGCGCGGCCGACGAGGCCGAGCGCATCGTCGACTCCGCTTAGGAGATCCTTAGGTCACAGGTCGCCGCGCGGCGACTAAGTCCATTGCAGGATGGATGCGCGCACCGACGACCAGCTGCTCGCGGCCACGCGGTCGCAGCCCGAGGCGTTCGCGGTCTTCTACCGCCGCCACGTCGCCGGCGTGCTCGCGTACTTCGCGCGCCGCACCCGCTGCGCCGAGACCGCGGCCGACCTGACCGCGGAGACGTTCGCCGCCGCGCTCGACGGCGCGCACCGCCACCGGCCGGACCGGGGCCCGGCGGTCGCGTGGCTGTACGGCATCGCGCGCCGGCAGCTCGCGCACGCGGCGCAGCAGGGGGCGGTCGAGGACCGCGCGCGCACGCGGCTCGGGATGCAGGCGATCCCGCTCACGGACGAGGCGCTCGACCGCGTCGACGCGCTCGCCACGGCCGATGCGGCGTCGCCGCTGCTGCAGCGCGGCCTCGCCGAGCTGCCCGCCGACCAGCGCGAGGCCGTGCTCGCCCGCGTCCTCGACGAGGACGACTACGCGGTGATCGCCCGTCGCGCGGCCACGACCGAGTCCGTCATCCGCAAGCGCGTCAGCCGCGGCCTGACCGGGCTGCGCCGCCGCATGGAGGGCTACAGCGCATGACCGCTCGCCCGCACACGCCCGCCGGACGCGCGCCCGCGCGCCGCGCGCCCGCTCGCCTGGCGCCCGCTCGCCTCGCGGCCGCTGGTCGCGCGCTCGCCGCCTGGAGGGCTCGCACATGAGCGACTTCGAGCACGCCCTCGAGGCCGAGCTGCTCGCCGCCGCGCGTCGGCGTACCGCGGCCCGCCGGCGCCGCCGTCCGTCCGCGCTGTTCGCGGTCGCCGTCGCGACCGCGAGCGTCGCCGTCTTCGCCCTCGTCCCGCACGGGACGACCCCCGCGCCGTCGGCGCCGCTCTCGTCCCCGCCGTGCTCGGCCCAGGAGTCGCTCCTGGGCGCGGGCCCGTGCACCTCCGACCCCTTCTCCTCTCTCACCACATGAAGCAGCTGCTCCCCCTCACCGCGGCCGGCCTCGTGCTCGCCGCGTGCGGCGGCGTGCCCGGCAACTCCGTGGCCACCGTCGACGGCGATCCGATCAAGAAGGCCGACTACGAGCACTGGATGACCGTCGTCCGGAAGCTCTCGCCCGATCTGAAGCGCGAGCAGGCGCGCGACCAGGTGATGAACCTGCTCGCGTCGCTGCGCTGGTTCGACGGGGAGGCCGAGCGGATGGACATCGCGCTCGGCGACGCCGAGGTCACCAAGGCGTTCAGCGAGCAGAAGCGCCAGTCGTTCCCGAAGGACGCCGACTACCGCACGTTCCTCAAGACCTCGGGGCAGACGGAGGCCGACATCCGGCAGCGCGTGCGGGCCGCGCTGCTCGCCACCAAGATCCAGGAGCGGGTCGTCAAGGGCGCGGACAAGGTGCCCGAACGCGCCGTCGCCGACTTCTACGCGCGCAACCGGGCGCGCTTCTCACAGCCCGAGAAGCGCGACCTGCGCGTCGTCCTCACGCAGAAGCGCGGCGCGGCCGAGCGCGCCCGCGCGGCGCTCGAGCGCGGGGACTCCTGGAAGGCGGTGACGAAGCGGTACTCGATCGACGACACGTCGAAGGCCAGCGGCGGCAAGCTGCCCGCCCAAGCCGAGGGGACGCTCGACGCCGAGCTCGACAAGGCGGTGTTCAGCGCGCGCAAGGGCGCGCTGGCCGGCCCGGTCAAGACCCAGTACGGCTACTACGTCTTCACGGTCACCGCCGTGGTGGCGCCCACGCAGCAGACGCTCGCGGAGGCCCGGCCGGCGATCCGCCAGACGCTCGTCGGCGAACGTCAGCAGAAGGCGCTCTCGACCTTCATGGCCGACTTCGCCAAGCGCTGGCGCGCGCGGACGCAGTGCGCCGAGGACTACCGCACGTCCGACTGCGACAACGGTCCGAAGCCGACCGCCACACCGACGCCGCGTATGCAATAACATACGGTTGTATGCCGCCACGTGAATGGAACGCCGCCTCGTATGACCGCATGTCCGACCCGCAGGTCGCGATGGGCCTCGACGTCATCGAGCGGCTCGACCTTCGCGGCGACGAGCGCGTGCTCGACGTCGGCTGCGGCTCGGGCCGCGTGACCGAGCAGCTGCTGGCGCGCGTCCCGAACGGCACCGTCGTCGGCACCGACGGCAGTCAGGCGATGGTCGACCAGGCCCGTGAGCGGCTCGGCGACCGCGTCGAGCTGTTCGCGGCCGATGCGGCCGAGCTGGTCGTCGACGAGCCGTTCGACGCGATCCTCTCGACCGCCACCTTCCACTGGATCCCCGACCACGACCGGCTGTTCGCACGCCTCCACGACGCGCTGCGCCCGGGCGGGAAGCTCGTCGCGCAGTGCGGTGGCGCCGGGAACATCGCCAACGTCGAGGCCGCGATCGCGAAGGTCGACCACCCCGCGTTGCGCGGCTGGCCGGGGCCGTGGAACTTCGCCGCTCCCGACGAGACCGTGGAACGGCTGACCCGTGCCGGCTTCACGGACATCTGGGCCTGGCTGCAGCAGTGGCCGCTCGATCCGCCCAACCCGCGGGAGTTCTTCGCCACGGTCATCCTCGGCTCCCACCTCGAGCGGGTGCCCGACGAGGACCGGATGCCGTTCGTCGACGCGGTGATCGACGCCATGACCGTTCCGCTGCGGGCGGACTATGTCCGGCTGAACATCCTGGCGCGTCGCAGCTAGCTGAATCTTCACCCCATGCGGGCGGCATCCGCGTTGGATGCCGCCCCATGAAGACCAGACTCGCCTTGGCGATCGCCGCGACCCTGCTCGCGGCGCCCGCCGTCTCACAGGCGCAGGACACCCCGCCCGACGACCCGCGCGTGATCGCGATGCGCGCCCAGATCGACGCGCTCGACGACATCGTCCAGCGCCCGGCGTGCGACCAGACGGCCGACCCGACGCGCTGGCAGAGCGTCGGCACGCCGGACAGCGGCCGCGCCCGCCCGCTGATCTCCGCCCACCGTGGCGCGCTGACGCTGGCGCCGGAGAACACGATCCAGTCCTACGAGTACGCGTTCGCCTTCGGCGTGGAGCTGGTCGAGGTCGACGTCCAGCAGACGAAGGACGGCAGGTTCGTCGCGCTGCACGACTCCACCGTCGACCGCACGACCAACGGCACCGGCGACATCTCCACGCTCACCTTCGACGAGGTCCGCGCGCTCAACGCCGCCGACTACGCGCCGTGGAAGGGCGGCGCGTACGACCCCGCGCAGGTCGCCTCGCTCGAGGGGGTGCTGGCGCTCGCCCAGCGCGTCGGCGCCGGCGTCGAGCTCGACATCAAGGGCTCGGTCACCGAGGAGGGCAAGCTCACCGAGCTCGTCAAGCAGTACGGGCTGATCGAGCGGTCGATCTTCAACTCGGGCGACATCCGGGTGCTGCAGACGGCTCCGGACGCGCGGATCATCTACAACCGCGATCGCTGGGAGCCGCCGTACCTGATGTACGAGATCGCGAAGGTCGCGCCGGTGTTCGGCTCGCGCCGCGACGAGTACACGCCGGAGTCGATCGCGGCGGTGCACGACGCGTGCGGCGTCGTGATGCCGCACGCCTACGACGCGGGCGAGGCGGAGGAGGTCGACGAGTTCGTCCGTGCCCGCGCCATGGGCGCCGACGGCGTGCAGACCAACCAGCCCGAGGCGATCGTCGCCGCGGCCGGGATCCCGGCGCCGTCGACGATCCTGCGCTTCGACGACGAGGTCTGCCTCGTCAACCGCGACAACGGCCTCGGCTTCCCGGGCAAGGTCCTCGTCGTCGACGGCGTCGAGCGCGTGGCCGGTCGTGGCGGTTGCGTCGCGGCGCCGGGCGCGGCCAAGGTCACGTTCGCCGGCACGGGCGCGGTCACGCCGTCGACGGCGGCGGTCACCGGCATCTCCGGCAACGTCGGCGGTGCGGTCGGTCCGACGCTCGAGCTCACGCTCGGCGCGGCCGCGCCGTTCGGCGCGTTCGTCCCCGGCGTCGAGCGCGAGTACACGACCTCCACGGAGGCGACCATCCTCTCGACCGCCGGCAACACGACGCTCAGCGTCTCCGACCCCGGTCACCTCGCCAACGGCACGTACACGCTCCCGCAGCCGCTGCGCGTGGACGTCGCGCCGAGCTTCTGGCCGGGCCCGGTCACGGCGGCGAAGTCGCTGATCACGTTCAAGCAGGCGGTCGGCGCCACCGACCCGCTGCGCACGGGCACCTACAGCAAGACGGTCACGTTCACGCTGTCGACGACAGCGCCGTGAGCACCGCCTCGACGCGCTCTTCGACCGTCCCGCGCACCTCGATCCAGGGCTGGCGCAACCGCTCCCGGAAGCGCTGAGTCATCCAGCCGCGGATGTGCTCGCCGTCGCGGTACCCGTCCTGCACGAACGGGATGTCGTCGGCGGTGAGCACCGTCAGGTCGTACGTGCGTGAGGCGGCGATCGCCTCCACGTCGGCGGTCGACCGGCCGCGGTAGCGCTCCTGCCAGATGCAGGTGGCGAGCGCGTCGGTGTCACACACGAGGATCGGGCCGCTGCGCAACGCGGCGCGGTCCTCGTCGCGCTGCTGGCGGCGCGCGATCATCGCGAAGTCGGTGTCGGTCCACGGGTGCTCCAGGCCACGCGCCTCGGTCACGGCACGCCCGACCTCCGGCACCCAGGCCGTGCCCAGCCGTCCGGCCAGGGCGCGCGCGAGCGTGGTCGTGCCGGTCGACTCCGCGCCGGTGATCACGACCCGCCGGCACAGGTACGCGCGCACGGGCGGGGTCAGCTGGTCCCAGAACGCGCGCGGGTCGGCGCGCACCAGGGTGCCGGAGATGCGCCCGGAGCGCTGGCGCAGCACGTGGGCCACGCCCCAGCGCTCGGCGAGCATGTGCCCATACGCCTCGCCCGTGAAGACGGCGTCGATCGGCTCGTTCAGCAACCGCTCCATCAGCTCGATGTGCAGGTCGTGGACGTGGGGGTCCTCGAAGTCGATCGGGAGCTCGTCCCAGCCGGCGACCACGCGCGCCCGCGGGTGGCGGGCCTTCATCCACTCGCGCCGCAGCGGCAGCGGGATCCGCTCCGTGACCGAGCCGAGCACCAGCACGGTCACGCGCTCACACCGCTCGAGCGCGTGGTCGACGAGCTCGTGGTGACCGCCGTGCGGCGGGAGGAACTTGCCGAGGACTAGGCCGTGACGGTACGCCACTGGCGCCATCCCTGGATGCAGAGCGCGAGGAACACGATGTAGACGAGCGCGGTCAGGTTCAGATCACGGCTGAAGTACAGCGGCACGTAGATCACGTCCACGGCGATCCACACGTACCACGTCTCGAGCCGCTTGAGGTTGAGCAGCAGCTGCGCGCCGAGCGACATCGAGGTCGTCAAGGCGTCCCACCCGGGCGCGGCGCCGTGCGCCGCCCGCAGGATCGGGATCAGGACGAGCGTCGCGACGCCCACCCCGACCGCGGTGGCGACCAGCAGCCGCGGCCCCGCGCGCTTGACCGCGAGCGGCGAGCGTGCGCGTGTCGCCCACACCCACCAGCCCATCAGACCGAGCGCGATGTAGACCAACTGGAGCGCCGCGTCCGCGAACAGGCGAGCATCCGTGAACAGGATCACGAAGAAGACGTTGTTGGCGATGCCGACGGGGAACGTCTCGATCCGCTGGGCCACGGCCAGCGCGACGCACGCGATGCCGGTGATGAAGCCGAACAGCTCGGCCCACGAGACCGGCTCGCCGAAGAGCTCGAACACAGTTTTGGTCAACACGACCAGAACTATAGCCCTTCTAACCTGAAGTAGTTGCTCCGGACCTTCCTAAGCCATCTCGAACACGACCCGGCGGCCGCGCGGCTGGCCAGCGAAGGTGGGTCGGCGTTCGTCTCTCAGTCGCTGCGCCCGTTCGTGGTGGCGGCCCTCGCCGACCAGGACGTCAAGCGGCCCGCGCTCGTCGTCGTCGGTGACGACCGCGCCGCGCGTGACCTGGCGGCCGACCTGAAGGCGTGGCTGAACCCGCGTCCGGTCCGCTACTACCCGAGCCGCGGCGTCGCCTACGAGTCGCACCTGACGCCGCCGCCGCACCTCGTCGGCCTGCGCGTGGCCGCGCTCGACGCGCTGACGGACACGCCCGAGGGCTCCGAGCAGCCGGTCGTCGTGGTCTCCGCGATCGCGCTGAGCGAGAAGGTGCCGGACCCGAAGCTGCGCCCGCACGGCTTCATGCTGCGCGTCGGCGACCTGATCGACCTCGAGGAGACCGCGCAGCAGCTCGTCGCCGCCGGCTACCAGCGCACCGACCAGGTGGAGGAGCGTGGGCAGTTCGCGATCCGTGGCGGCCTGCTCGACGTCTACCCGGCGACCGAGGAGCGCGCCGTCCGCGTCGACCTGTTCGACATCGAGATCGAGGCGCTGCGCTGGTTCTCGACCTTCACGCAGCGCTCGCTCGGCGAGACGGACTGCGTGGAGATCTCGCCGGCCGCGGAGCTCGCGCCCGAGCATCGCGAGATGGCGGAGATCGCCGCCTCGGACGCGCCGGAGGACCGGCCGGACATCGCCGAGCTGCTCCCGGTCGAGCACTTCAAGGCGCTCCTGGACCTGCTGCCCGAGCGGACGCAGCTGATCGTCGCGGCCGAGGAGGACGTCGAGCCGACGCTGCGCGACCACTGGGAGGACGTCTGCACGGCGTTCGACGACCAGGACGCGCGCGACCTGTACGTCAACCCGAAGACGATCAACGCCGCGCTGGCCGAGCGGGCCGGGGCGCGGCTGAGCAGCATCTCGCAGGACCAGCCGATCGAGATCCGCGCGCAGGCCGCCGACTTCGCCGCGCGCAACCTGACCGAGGCGGAGACCGAGCTGGAGAAGCTCGTCCGCAGCAACTACACCACCGTCGTCGCCTGGCCGCAGAAGGGCGCCGCCGAGCGCGCCGCCTACAACCTGGACCGCGTGAAGGCCTCGCTCAACGGCGAGCGGCGTGGGCTGATCTTCACCGAGGCCAGCCTGCGCGACGGCTTCGTGGCGCCCGGCCTCAAGCTCGCCGCGTTCCCCGAGCACCGGCTGATCCACCGCAAGAAGGCCTCGACCCGGCCGACGCGCAAGGGCCGCGGCCTGCTGCGCTCGTTCACCGACCTGCGCACCGGTGACTACATCGTCCACGAGGACCACGGCGTCGCGCGTTTCGCGGGGTTCGACACCAAGACCGTCGCGGGTGTCACGCGTGACTACCTGAACCTCGAGTTCCAGGGCGACGACAAGGTCTTCATGCCGGTCGACCAGCTGGCGAAGATCTCGCGCTACCTGGGCGCCGACGGTGGCGCGCCGACGCTGAGCAAGCTCGGCGGCACGCGCTGGGACAAGGTCAAGGCGCGCGCCCGCCGTGCCGCGCAGGAGCTGGCCGGTGAGCTGCTCAACCTCTACGCCGAGCGCAAGCGCCGCCGCGGCCACGCGTTCCCGGAGTTCTCCGAGGAGCTGCGCAACATCGAGGAGGCGTTCCCGTACCGGGAGACGCCCGACCAGCGCGACGCGATCGACAACGTCATCGCCGACATGGAGTCCGACCGGCCGATGGACCGCCTGATCTGCGGCGACGTCGGCTACGGCAAGACCGAGGTCGCGCTGCGCGCCGCGGTCAAGGCGGCGTCGGACGGCAAGCAGGTCCTGATGCTCGTGCCGACGACGATCCTCGCCCAGCAGCACTACGGCACGTTCGCCGAGCGCCTGCGCGACCAACCGTTCGAGATCGAGCACGTCTCGCGCTTCCGCTCGACCGCCGAGCAGCGCGACGCGGTCAAGCGCTTCGCCGAGGGCAAGGTCGACATCCTGATCGGCACGCACCGGCTGCTCTCGCGCGACGTGCGCGCGAAGGAGCTCGGGCTGCTGATCGTCGACGAGGAGCAGCGCTTCGGCGTCAAGCAGAAGGAGCTGATGCGCCAGCTCAAGCTCAAGGTCGACGTCATCTCGATGTCGGCCACGCCGATCCCGCGCACGCTGCAGATGTCGCTGGCCGGGCTGCGTGACATCTCCGTGATCGAGACGCCGCCCGAGGGTCGCCGCCCGGTCAAGACGTACGTCGGCGAGTACGACGAGCAGCTGGTCAAGCAGGCGCTCGAGCGGGAGGTCGGCCGCAACGGCCAGGCGTTCTTCCTCCACAACCGCGTCGACGACATCGAGGAGACCGCCGAGCGCCTGCGCTCGCTGTGCCCGAAGATGACGTTCACCGTCGCGCACGGGCAGATGGACGAGAAGACGCTCGAGGAGCGGATGATGGTGTTCCTGCGCGGCGAGGCGGACGTGCTCGTCTCGACGTCGATCATCGAGTCCGGCATCGACATCCCGCAGGCCAACACGCTGATCGTCGACCGCGCGGACCTGTTCGGCCTGTCGCAGCTCTACCAGATCCGCGGTCGCGTCGGCCGGTCGCGTGAGCGCGCGTACGCCTACCTGCTGTATCCGTCGTCGGCGGCGCTCACGCCCGAGGCGGCGGACCGGTTGAGCGCGCTCTCGGACTACACGGAGCTCGGCGCCGGCTTCAAGGTCGCCATGCGCGACCTCGAGCTGCGCGGCGCCGGCAGCCTGCTCGGCGACGAGCAGTCCGGCCACGTCGCGGCGCTCGGCTTCGAGCTCTACATGCAGATGCTCGACGAGGCCGTGCGCGCGATGGACCCGGACGAGGACGGTGAGGAGCTGCCCGAGCCGGTGCGCCTGGACATCAACGTCGACGCCTACGTGCCCGCGGACTACATCCCGTACGAGCAGGCCAAGGTCGACGTGCACCGCCGTATCGCGGGGGCGCGCGAGAACAGCGAGCTGATGGAGCTGCGCACGGAGCTCGAGGATCGGTTCGGTGAGATCCCTGACCCCCTCGACAACCTGATCACGCTCCAGCAGGCGCGGATCAAGCTCGGCCGGGCGGGGGCGACAGCGGTGTCCTTCAAGCAGGGGCGGCTGGCGGTCACGCCGATCGAGCTGGACTCCGCGACGGCCCGCCGGCTGCGGGAGATCCTGCCCGGCGCGAACTACGAGGCCGGCCGCTCGCAGCTGTCGCTCCGGGTCCCTGACGATCCGTCAGAGCGATTCCCCGCAGTAGTACGGGCAGCCGACGCTTTGTTGAGCGTCCGCGTACCTGCCTAAAGGTCGCGTCAAAAGATGACGGGGTACCCAGAACCCGTCGCTACCATGCGCAGCCGGGAGAAGGTCTATTTCCTCGCTTGCGCCGGGCGGTTCTGCCTCGGCAATACCGTACGTCCAACGAACCCCTTCTCAGACGACATGATCAAGGCTGCTCGCATCGCTCTTAGCCTCACCGCCGTTGTCGGCGTTGGGGCGACCTTCGCCGCATGTGGCGGTGTGCCCGGTAACGCCGTGGCCACCGTCGACGGTGAAGCTGTCAACAAGGACCAGTTCAACCACTGGATGGCTGTCGCCGCGAAGTCGACGGGGCAGCCGAACGCTGCTGTTCCGGACCCGGACGCGGACTACAAGAAGTGCATCGCGGCCAAGCGCAAGTCGACGCCCGCGCCGGCCAAGGGCCAGCCGAAGGTCACCGACGAGCAGCTCAAGACGCAGTGCAAGCAGGAGTACGACCAGCTCCGCAACCAGGTCATGCAGCTGCTGATCTCGTTCCAGTGGATCCAGGGCGAGGCCGAGACCATGGACGTCAAGGTCACGGACGCCGAGGTCAAGAAGTCCTTCGACGAGCAGAAGAAGCAGTCCTTCCCGAAGGAAGAGGACTACAAGAAGTTCATCCAGACCTCGGGCCAGACCGAGGCCGACATCCTTCAGCGCGTGAAGCTCGACCTCCTGTCGAACAAGATCCGCGACAAGGTGGTCAAGGGCAAGGACAACGTCTCCGACAAGGCGATCCAGGACTTCTACAACAAGAACAAGGCCCGCTTCGCGCAGCCCGAGAAGCGTGACCTGCGCGTCGTCCTGACCAAGGGCAAGGCCGAAGCCGACAAGGCCAAGGCGGCCCTCGACGGCGGCGACTCCTGGACCGCGGTCGCCAAGAAGTACTCGATCGACGACACCTCCAAGGCCTCCGGCGGCAAGCTCCCGGCCCAGGCCAAGGGCACGCTCGACAAGGAGCTCGACGAGGCCGTCTTCTCCGCCAAGAAGGGCGAGCTCGTCGGCCCGGTCAAGACCCAGTACGGCTACTACGTCTTCACGGTCACCAACGTCACCGCCGCCTCGCAGCAGACGCTCGCCGAGGCCAAGGAGACCATCAAGCAGACCCTCCAGTCCCAGAACCAGCAGAAGGCCCTCGACGGCTTCGTCAAGGACTTCACCGCTCGCTGGAAGGAGAAGACGGAGTGCTCCGAGGGCTACAAGACCTCCGACTGCAAGAACGGCCCGAAGGCCACCCCGACCCCGTCCGTCCAGGGCGCGGTGCCCGAGGGCTCGTAAGCCTTCACCGCTAGACCTTCGTCGAAGCGCCGCCCCACGGGGCGGCGCTTTGCGTTCAAGCTCACGCCATGAGCAACGACGACCGGCTCGCAGGTGTGGTCATGTTCCTGGTCGGCGCGCCGTTGGTGCTGCTCGGCCTGGTGCTGGGAACCGACGCGAACCTCCTGCTCACCGTCGCGCTCTTCGCCGGCATCACGGTCGCGCTCGCCGCGTTGCGAGTGCTGCGCCGGCGGCCGCGAACGGCGGAGGGCTCGCCGTGGTGGAACCTGCTCGTGCTCGTGCTCGTGCCGCTCGGGTTCCTCGCCGAGCTGGGGCCCAGCGCGATGCTGATGGTCGGCGGGCTCCTGTTGGCGGACGGCCTGGAGCATCTCGGGCAGGCCCGGCGGGGCCGTCGGGCGGCGGGGCTCGCATGACGGCACGGCTCGCCGTGCGGGAGCTGCGGATCGAGGGCGCCGTCAACGCCGTCCTCGGCGTCGCGGCGCTGGTCGCGGCGATCGTCTTCGATGCGCCGGCGCACTGGCTGCTGGTCGTCGCCGCGGTCGTCGGCCTGTGCACGACCGCGTATCCGGCCCGATGGCAGGCCAAGGCGGTGGCGTCGGCCGAGCCGGCGCCGCGCTCCCTGCGCACGGTCTCCACGCTGCGCGGCGTGCCGATGTACGTCGTCTCGGGCATCACGCTGCCGGCGCTCGCGGTCGGCCTCGACCTGCCGATCTTCGTCTGGATCGCTGCGGTCGTGGCGCTCGACACCGCGGTCCTGCTGTGGGTCCGCGCCGCGGTCATCGGCCGGGCGGAACGCCGGGCGGGCGGCCGGATCGTCCGCGCCAAGGACGACACGTTCGGTCCCGACCAGTACTTCGTGCTCGCCCACTAGCCTTCGCGGGCATGGAATCCGCAGGTGGTGACGCGGTCGCGCGTCTGGACGAGCTGACCCGGAAGCTGCGGCGCGAGTGCCCGTGGGATCGCGAGCAGGACGAGCGCTCGATCGTGCCGCACACGGTCGGTGAGGCGTACGAGCTGGCGGCCGCGGCGCACTCCGGGGACGACGCGAAGCTGGTCGACGAGCTCGGCGACGTGCTCTTCCAGGTGCACTTCCTGTCGCTGCTGCTGGAGGAGCGGGGGTCGGGGTCGCTCGCGGAGGTCGCCGACCACGTGCACGCCAAGCTCGTGCGCCGGCACCCGCACATCTTCGGCGAGACCGAGGTGGAGTCGTCCGGCGAGGTCCTCAAGAACTGGGACCAGATCAAGAAGGGCGAGGACGGCCGTGAGCCGGGGATCTTCGGCGACGTGCCCGAGAACCTGCCCGGGCCGCTGTACGCGCTCAAGACGCAGCGCAGGGCGGCCTCCACGGGCTTCGACTTCGACCACGTGCCCTACGACGGCGTGACGGGCGAGCTGGAGGAGCTGGAGGCGGCGAAGACGCGCGAGGAGGTCTTCCACGAGGTGGGGGACGTGCTGTTCGCGGCGATCAACGTGGCCCGCAAGCTCAAGGTCGATCCGGAGCTCGCGCTGCGCGCCTCCGCCGACCGGTTCCAGGAGCGGGTGGAAGGGGCCGAGGAGATCGCCAAGCGCGACGGGAAAGCGTGGGACGCGCTGGATACCGAGGCGCAACTCGGCTACTACACGCGAGCCCGTACCCTGCTGGAGAGATGAGCCAGATCGAATCCGTACACGCGCGCCAGATCCTTGACTCCCGCGGCAACCCCACCGTCGAGGTGGAGGTCACGCTGCGCTCTGGTGCCCACGGCCGTGCGGCCGTGCCCTCCGGCGCCTCGACCGGTGAGTTCGAGGCCACCGAGCTCCGCGACGGCGGCGACGCCTACCTGGGCAAGGGCGTCACGAAGGCCGTCGGCAACGTCAACGGCGAGATCGCCGAGACGGTCGCCGGCCTCGACGCGTCCGACCAGAAGGGCGTCGACGGCAAGCTGATCGAGCTGGACGGGACCGACAACAAGTCCCGCCTGGGCGCGAACGCCATCCTCGGCGTCTCGCTCGCCACCGCTCGTGCCGCCGCCGCCGAGGAGAACCTCCCGCTGTGGCGTTACCTGGGCGGCGACGCGGCCCGGATCCTGCCCGTGCCGATGATGAACGTCGTCAACGGCGGCGCGCACGCCGACAACAACGTGGACTTCCAGGAGTTCATGGTCATCCCGGTCGGCGCGACGTCCTTCGCCCAGGCGCTGCAGACCGGCGCCGAGGTCTTCCACAACCTGAAGGCGACGCTCAAGAAGCGCGGCCTGAACACCGCCGTCGGCGACGAGGGCGGCTTCGCGCCGGACCTCGAGTCCAACGAGGCGGCGCTGCAGGCGCTGATCGAGGGCATCGAGGCCGCGGGCTACACGCCCGGCACCGACGTCGCCATCGCGCTCGACCCGGCCGTCAGCGAGATCTACAAGAACGGCAACTACGAGCTGGCCGGCGAGAGCCGCACGCTGTCCGCGTCCGACCTGGCCGCCTACTGGACCGACCTCGCCGCCCGCTACCCGATCCTCTCGATCGAGGACGGCATGGACGAGGAGGACTGGACCGGCTGGAAGCAGCTGACCGACTCGATCGGCGACAAGGTCCAGCTCGTCGGCGACGACCTGTTCGTGACCAACGTCAAGCGCCTGCAGAAGGGCATCGACACGGGCACGGCCAACTCGATCCTGATCAAGGTCAACCAGATCGGCACGCTGACCGAGACGCTGGCCGCGATCGACCTCGCCCGCTCGGCCGGCTACACGGCCGTCATGTCGCACCGCTCGGGCGAGACCGAGGACACGACGATCGCCGACCTCGCCGTCGCCACCGGCTGCGGCCAGATCAAGACGGGCGCGCCCTCGCGCTCGGACCGCGTCGCCAAGTACAACCAGCTGCTGCGCATCGAGGAGGCCCTCGGCGGCGACGCCGAGTACCCGGGCCGCTCGGTCTTCCGCTCCTAAGGCCCAGGGCCTTAATTTTCGGGCGGGCCATTCGTTGCAGAGGAAGGGAGCCTGCCGCGTGGAAAGAACGCGGCAGGTATGCCTCCCCGCCGTTCGCTCGGGATTCGCTGGGACCGCCTCGGGCGCTGGGCGCTCCTCGGCGTCTTCGCGCTCGTGCTGTACCTGTACATCGGGCCTGCCCTCACCTGGATCTCCACATATAAAGAAGCCTCGCGCCAGCGTGAGGCCGTCGCCGAGCTGCGCGCCGAGAACGAGCGGCTCGAGCAGCGCAAGGCCGAGCTGAAGGAGCCGGGCGCGATCGAGCGCGAGGCGCGCCGCCTCGGCATGGTCAAGGCCGGTGAGCGGGCCTACATCGTCGAAGGGCTCAAGTAGGCCTCCGTAACGTCGACCGGACGTCGGCTTCGCCGCCGGGGCTCAGACACAGCCGGGAGCGAGGGGCGAAGACGATGGGAGGGCGAAATAGACTGTCGGTTGTGTCGTCGTACGAGACCGCACGCGAGCAGTGGGACCAGGGGGTACGCCGACTCGACGACGCGTACCCCGAGCAGGTGCCCACGCTCGAGCGCGTGACCCGCGCCATCCAGAACGAGATCCGCCGCCGCGTCGGTGGCGCGTTCACCCTCGACGAGCTCGTCGAGCTCTACGACGAGGGCACGGGCTGGTGCACCGACCTCGCGGTCGAGGAGGCGCCGGACGAGCCGTTCGCCTGGGACGCGCGGATCGTCGCCGACGCCGCGTTCGGCCGCTACGCCCGCGGTGCGCGTGACTACGCCGGCGGCCGCCGGATCAGCTAGAGGGTGCGACGCACCGAGCCGTGTCGCCACGGCTCGACGCTGTCACATACAACGCATCCTGCGGCCGCCTTCAGGCGACCGCGGGAAGGCGTCAGTCTTCGTCGGAGTCCTCGCTGGCGCCGGCACGGCGGATCACGATCTGGTCTTCCTCGACCGTGATCTCGATCGGGCGGTGACCCGCCCAGTGCTCGGCGTAGATCGGATCGTCCTGGATGGCGGGGTCGAGCCACAGTCCGTAGCCCTCCTCGCCATGGTCGAACGTGCCCTCGAGCGGACCCGCAGGTGCGGACCGGCGCCGAGAGCGCCCACCCCGGCGGCGTGAACCGCGCTTGGGCTTGTCGTCTTCGTCATCCGCGGTGGCGGCTGCCTCAGCTGCAGCGGCCTCTTCTTCCGCGGCTTTCCGTGCTGCCTCTTCGGCGGCACGAGCCTCTTCTTCAGCGCGACGCTTGGCCTCCGCCTCGAGTTCGGCGGCGATCTGCGCGTCGTCTTCCGCGCGCAGGTCCACCTCCTCGACGGCGGTGCCGTTGTCTTCAGCGTCGGGCTCGAGGCCCTGCTCGCGCTTGAAGGCTTGGATCTGCTGGACGGTCACTTCCAGCTGGTGTGCGATCCACGCGTCGGTGCGACCCTGTCGCACCCACCCGCGGATCTGGTTAAGCTGAGGACGCAGGGACCGGCGGCTCATAAGAGGCCCGGAGACTAGCGCATAGGGTCCAATTGCTCAGGGGGCTCATCGGGTGCAAGCCCCATACCGGATACTCCAACCACTACTAGCCTCACCAGTGCTCACCACGCGGACAGAAGCGGGTCTGCCCCGTGGGACGAGTCAGAATTCGCCAGGGAGGCGGCGGCAGCATGCTGGTACTGACACGTAAGTCCAACCAGTCGATCATGATCGGCGACGACATCGAGGTCTCCGTCCTGTCGATCATGGGCGAGAAGGTCCGCATCGGCATCCAGGCCCCTCGGGACATCCCGGTGTTCCGCAAGGAGGTCTACCTGGAGATCCAGCAGGAGAACGTGGCGGCGGGCGCGAGCGCGCGTGCCGAGGTGGACGACGCCCTCAAGCGTCTCAGCGCGAACAAATAGACAGGGGACTTGGGAGTTCTGGCCCCCTGGGCCATAACTCCACAAGCTGAGCGAGCCCGCAGGGCGAGTCTTAGCTCGGGCTGAGCACGTAGTACAGCGTCGTGAACATCGCGTAGGTGACGATCGCGGCGGTGGCGATCAGCACCAGGCAGAGGAGCCAGAAGCGCATCGACCCGTGGCGGTGGGTGCGCTTCGCGTGCCGCTCGGCCGCCCGACGCTCGGCGCGCTTGCGCAGGTTCTCGCGGCGCTCGCGGTCGTCTTCGATCTCCTCGAAGAACTGGTCTTCGATCTCGGCGATGCTCTGGCGCATGCGCATGACGGAGTAACCATAACGCTCGGCGTGGCATTCTCAGGCGTCATGTCCAGCCTGCAGGCGCCGGCGGGCCTCCAGCCCTCAGCCTCCTACTCCTTCACGATGCGCATCGAGCTGCGCCAGTTGCCGGGGGCGTTCGCCTCCGTCGCGCACGCGGTCGGCGCCGAGGGCGCGATCCTCGGGGCGATCGACCTCGTCCGCGTCGACCAGCGCGGCGTGATCCGCGACGTCACCGTCGCCTGCGTGGACGCCGCGCACGGCGAGCGCGTCGTCGCGGCCGTGCGCGCGCTCGACGGGATCAAGGTCGTCAGCGTCTCGGACCGCACGTTCCTGATGCACAAGGGCGGCAAGATCGAGGTCCGCCCGAAGGTGCCGATCAAGACCCGCGACGACCTCTCGATGGCCTACACGCCGGGCGTGGCGCGCGTCTCGTCCGCGATCGCCGCCGACCCTGAGTCGGCCTGGACGCTGACGATCAAGGGCCACACGGTCGCGGTCGTCTCCGACGGCACCGCCGTGCTCGGGCTGGGGGACATCGGCCCGGAGGCGGCCATGCCGGTCATGGAGGGCAAGGCGATGCTCTTCAAGGACCTCGGCGGCGTCGACGCGTTCCCGCTGTGCGTCAACACCAAGGACGTCGACGAGATCGTCAAGCTCGTCCAGCAGGTCTCGCCCGCCTTCGGCGGCATCAACCTCGAGGACATCTCGGCGCCGCGCTGCTTCGAGATCGAGCGCCGGCTGAAGGAGACGCTCGACATCCCCGTCTTCCACGACGACCAGCACGGCACCGCCGTGGTCGTCCTGGCGGCGCTGCTGAACGCGCTGCGGGTGGTCGGCAAGCGCGCCGAGGACGTCAACGTCGTCGTGGTCGGCGCGGGCGCGGCGGGACTGGCGTGCGCGAAGATCATCCTCGAGCACGGCGTCAACGACCTGATCTCGTGCGACATCAACGGCATCCTGCACCCGGACCGCGAGGACCTGGAGGGCGAGCTGGCGGCGATGGCGGCGCGCTCGAACAAGCGCGGCCTGAAGGGCACGGCCGACGACGCGCTCGCCGGCGCCGACGTCGTGGTCGGGGTCTCGGCCCCGGGCGCGTTCAGCCCGGACGCGGTGAAGACGATGGCCAAGGACGCGATCGTGTTCGCGATGGCCAACCCGACGCCCGAGGTGCAGCCCGAGGACTGCTGGCAGCACGTGGCGATCATGGCCACGGGCCGCAGCGACTACCCGAACCAGATCAACAACGTGCTGGCCTTCCCGGGCATCTTCCGCGGCGCGCTGGACGTGCGGGCGCGCGGGATCGACGAGGCGATGAAGCTGGCCGCGGCGCGGGCGATCGCGGCGGTGATCCCGGAGGAGGAGCTCGGGCCGGAGTACATCGTGCCGAGCGTGTTCAACCGGGCGGTGGCGCCGGCCGTCGCCGCGGCGGTGGCCGCCGCGGCGATCGAGTCGGGCATCGCCCGCCGTGAGCGGCTCCCGGTGCAGGGAGCGCCGCCCACGGAGGAGATGAAGCTCCCGGGCTTCTAGGCCCTAGGCGCTGACCGACGAGGAAGCCTCGTCGTAGACCTTGATGAAGCGCAGGTAGTTGTCGGCGATCGCCTGCGACTGCTCCTCGCGGTCGCCACCGTCGAGGTAGGCCTTCAGCGGGTTCCACCAGATCGAGCGGCCGATGGCGAAGCCGATGAAGCCCTCGACCGGCGCGGCGGCCTGCAGCCACTGGTCGACCTTGTCGTTGGAGGCGCCACGGCCGAGGAGGACGGTCTTGACGTTGTCGCGGCCCTCGCCCTTGCGGGTCTGCTCGGCGAGCATCTGCGCGTCCTCGCGGGTGTCGACGCCCTCGATCTTCCAGATGTCGACCTCGACGCCCTCGTTCTGGAAGTGCTCGATCGCGCGGCGCATCAGCTCCGGGCGCAGCTCGGCGTCGTAGCGGTCGGCGTCGCCGCCGACGGACTCCAGCTGGGCCGGCTCGGCCGGCACGAGCAGCTCGAAGAGGAACAGGCGGTCGTTGGCGTGCAGCCAGTCCGCGAGCTCCTTCAGGCGGGCGGTCTGACGCTGGTTCATCTCGGCGTCGCCGTCCGGGTTGAAGCGCACCAGCACCTTGGTGGCGAGCAGGTCGTACTTCTCGATGTGGGCGGGGAAGTCCTCGCCGTACTCGAACTGGAACTCGTCGACGCCCGACTTCTCGGCCGGCATCGTGAGCGACAGGCCGTGCTTCTTGCTGGTCTCCGGGATCGTGCCGCCGAACTGCTCGTCGACGAGCACGCCCGCGGACTTGGCGTCGAGACCGGCCTTGACGGCCTTCTCCATGCCTTCGTAGATCAGCTGCTTCGCGTCGACGATCGTCGCGGTCTCTTCGGGCGTGGGGTCACCCTCGATCCCGAACATCTTCTTCTGGAACGACCCTCGGTGATCGAAGGCCAAGATGTACAGCTTCCCGTCGTAACCGAGGGCCATCTTCGTTCTCCTCTTTTGCTTGGAACCCGGAGCAAGTATGAACGCTTGCTGGGCTCGTACCCTTCCCGACCACATGGAGCCGAAGTTCAGCGGGCCCGCCTACACGGTCGGCATCGAGGAAGAGCTGATGATCCTCGATCCCGACTCCTATGCGCTGGTCAACGCCATCGACGACCTGCTGGAGGAGTCGCCGGACGGCGCCATCAAGCCGGAGTTGATGGAGTCCGTCCTCGAGATCTCGACCAACCCGTGCGCGGACGTGCGCGAGGCGGGTGTCGCGCTGCGTTCACTGCGACGTCAGGTTCGAGACACCGCGGACAAGAAGGGCCTCGTCATCGGCTCGGCGGGAACGCACCCGCTCGCGCGCTGGGAGGACCAGCGGATCACGGCCGCGCCGCGCTACCGCGACCTCGTCCAGGAGCTGCGCTTCGTCGCGCGCCAGGAGATCATCTTCGGCCTCCACGTCCACATCGGGCTCGACGACGCCGACAAGGCCATCCACGTCGCCAACGGCATGCGCGTGCACGTGCCGATCCTGCTCGCGCTGAGCGCCAACTCGCCCTACTGGCGCGGCGACGACACCGGCCTCGCCTCCACGCGGATGCCGATCTTCCGCGCCTTCCCGCGCGTGGGCATCCCGCCGTACTACGACGGCTGGGACGACTACGAGCAGCGGATCGCGTTCATGGTCGACACCGGGGTGATGGAGGACTACACCTGGCTCTGGTACGACGTGCGTCCGCATCCGAACTTCGGCACGGTCGAGATCCGGGCGATGGACGCGCAGACCCACGTCGAGCACACGCTCGGCCTCGCGGCGCTCATCCAGGCGATGGTCAAGGAGCTCGCCGAGCACTTCGACGCCGGCAAGCAGCTCACCGCCTACCCGCATGAGATGCTCGACGAGAACAAGTGGCTCGCCTCGCGGCACGGGCTCGACGGCGAGCTGGTCGACCTCCCGGACCGCTCGACGGTGCCGACGAAGGCCCTGGCGCAGCGGCTCCTGGACCGGCTCCGCGAGCACGCGCAGGACCTCGGGTCGGCGGACGCGCTGGACGGCGTCAGCGACCTCCTGGAGCGCGGCAACGGCGCCTCGCGGCAGCGCAAGGTGTTCGAGGCGAACCGCGACTTCACCGAGCTCTTGCAGGACATCGTCGAGGCCAGCGGCTCGTAGACGCCAACTCGCGTCGAAGCGGGCGCGCGGGCGGCGTAGACTTGATTGCCCCTCATGAGCAGCGGTCCAGACCTCTACCTCGTCTGCAAGAGCTGTGGCGCCGAGGTGTCGCCGTACATCACCGAGTGCCCGTACTGCGGCACGCGGATCCAGAAGCGCGCGCCCAAGTTGGACCGTGGCGGTGTGCCCAAGGCGCAGAAGGCCAAGCGCAACCGGCCCCAGCTGCCGCGCCTGCGGCCGGGTGAGATCCCCGGGATCCGCGCCGACCGGCGTGCCTGGGCCGTCTGGTTGCTCGTGCTGGCGCCGCTGATCGTCACCGTCGGGATCATCTCCGGGCTGATCTCGATCGGGCCGTTCACGTACGGCCAGGGCCTTGACGACCCGTGGCGTGCGTTCACGTCGCTGTTCGGCTACGCGCGGGTCAACGACCAGCTGCAGATCGTCTCGGCCACGGGCTACGAGTTCGTCACGGTCGGCGCGATCGCGCTGTTCGGCTTCCTGCTCGAGAAGCGCCACGGCTGGTGGGCGGTGCTGCTCGTGTTCTTCGTCTGCGGCGCCGGTGGCGCGTACGTGGCCGTCGAGCTCGCGGACGAGGGCATCGCGCGCGGCGCCAACGGCGCGGCGCTCGGCCTGCTGGCCGCCTGGGTCATGCGCGACGTGCTCGGCCGCCGCAAGGGCCGAGAGGACGAGAGCGACCTGCTCGGCGTGCTGGCGATCGCCGCCGTGCTCGTCCTGCTGCCGCTGGCCTCGTCCGAGGCGTCGGGCATCGCGGGGATCGTCGGCGGCGTCGTCGGCATGGTCTTCGGCGTCGTGTTCGCGCGGCTGCGCGAGCGGTAGTCCTCATTCGGCCCTGAGCACGGTCGCGGCCGGCGTGCGCGCGGCCTTGCGGCCCGGCAGCGAGCTGGCGAGCGCCGTGACCGCGAGCACGAACGGGATCGTCAGCGCGAGCGCGAACGGTCCGGGCGTGCCGATCACGTCGGTGCCCTCGCTCGGGTTCATCCCGATCATCACCCCGCGGAAGATCAGCAGGCCGAGCGGGATGCCGACGACGATCGCGATGGCCCCGAGCGCCGCGCCGCCCGCGTTGACGACGCCGAGCACCCCGCGCGGCGTGAGGCCGACCGCCTTGAAGATCGCGAAGTCCCGGGCGCGCTCGCGGGTCACGAGCAGGAGCGTCGCGAGCAGGTTGACGAGGCCGATGGCGACGAGCAGCAGGCTCGAGCCGAGCAGGATCGGGCGCACGTCGGCGCGCTCGCCGCGGACCTCCTCCTCCGGCAGCTCGGCGGCCGCGCCGGTGGCGCGCTCCAGCCGGTCGGCGGCGGCGGCCTGGTCGGCCTGCGGCGTGAAGGTGGCGATCACCGCGCTCGGCTCCAGCGGCTCCGGCAGCGACGCGGCGGGGAAGATCAGGACGCGCCCGTCGTCGTCGGGCTCGACGTGGCGGCCGACGAGCGTGAGCGTCACCGGGCCGCCGGCGGCCTGCACCGTCAGCTCGTCGCCGACCTTCAGCCCGAGCTCGTCGTAGAGGCCGCGTCCGGCGATCGCCTCGCCCGGCTTGGCGAACATCCGGCCGTCGGGGACGGCGTAGGGGAACGCGCCGAAGCCGTCGCCGAGCGCGCGGGCCTCGATCTCGCCGCGCGGGCCGGTCACCTGGAGACCGGTGATGGTGGTCGCGGCCGCGACGTCGGGGTCGTCGGCGACGGCGGCGAGCGCGGACGGCGCCTCGACGCGCACGTCCCACGGCTTGGCGCGCAGGGCGGGGTCGTCGATCACGCGGTGGAACGTCGCCTCGACCGACAGCGCCGCCACGAGCGTGACGACCATGAACGTCAGCGCCGCGATCGTCAGCGTCGCGCGCGAGCGGCTCGTGAAGGCGTCCTTGACGCCGAGCCGGGCGACCGTGGGCAGCCGCAGGGCGGCGGCGACCCCCGCGGCGCGGGAGGCCCGCCCGGTGGCTCCGGAGCGGCCCAGCGCGAGCGCGTCGACCGTGTTCACCCGGCCCGCCCGAAGCGCGGGGACCGCGGTGAAGAGCGCCACCGCCGCGAGGATCGCCGCGAGCGCGAGCGCGAGTGGCGCGGGGGCGAGCGCGCTCGGCGTGGGCGTGGCGAGGACGTTCGCCATCGGCTCGAGCAGCAGTGGCGCGATCGCGGCGCCGGCGACCAGCCCGAGCAGGGCGGCGACGAGCCCGATCGCGAGGTACTCCCCGACCAGCAGCGCGACGACGCCCCGCGGCGTGAACCCGACCGCCTTGAGCATCCCGATCTCACGGCGCTGCGCGAGCACGCGCCCGCTGATCACCGTCGCCACCGTGAAGCCGACCGCGAACAGCGCCAGCAGCGTGTTGATGCCGATCACGATCGCGTTCGTGCGGGTCTGGTCGGTGATCGTGTCGCGGACGCCGTGCCAGTCGGTGAACTCGAGCCGCGTCCCCGGGAGCGCGCGGCGCGCGGCGGCGGCGAACGCGTCGGTGGCCTCGGGATCCTCGAGCCGCACGCCCACGCGCCGGCCGGGCGCGGTGACGTCGGGCGTCCAGATGAGCCCCGGGTCCCAGCGGGGATAGGTCGCCTGCTCGGTCGTCACCGCGAGGCCGACGACCGTGCCGAGCGCGAACCGGTCGCCCACCCGCAGGCCCGTCTCGCGCGCGAAGCTGCGCTCGACGAGCAGCTCGCCGGGCGCCTGCGGGCGCCGGCCTTCGGTGACGTGCGGGCGGTCGACAGCGGCGTCCGCGGCGGGCAGGGCCTCGAGGCCGACCTCTACGGTCGTGTCGTTCAGCGTCGCCTGCTCGTGGTCGTGGGCCCGTGCGTCCGCGGCGACCACGCCCGGCAGCGCGGCGAGGGCGGCGACGTCGGCGTCGCTGAGATCGCCGTGGACGGCCATGTGCGCCCCGCGCGTCTCCGCCTGGGCATGGGCGAAGGGATCGTCCAGTCCGGCCCGCAGCGCGAGCGTGACGACGAGCGCGGTGGCGGCGGCGAAGATCGCGACCGCGGTCAGGACGGTCTGGCCCGGCCGCGCGAGGAGGTCCGCGCGGGCGAGCCGCAGAAACGCCGTGCGCACCTCACACCTCCAGCTGCATCAGGCGGGCGACCGACGTCGCGTCGCCCTGCTCGAGGCGCGTCTCGTGGGCGACGGCGCCGTCGCGCATGGCGAGCACGCGGTCGGCGCGGGCGGCGACCCGGGCGTCGTGGGTGACGAGCACGATCGTCTGGCCGCGGGTGTCGTGGGCCTCGCGCAGCACCGCCATCACCTCGCGGGCGCTGGCGGAGTCCAGCGCGCCGGTCGGCTCGTCGGCGAGCAGCACCTTCGGACGGTTGATCAGCGCGCGGGCGATCGCCACGCGCTGCTGCTGACCGCCGCTGAGGCGGGTGGGGGACGCGTCCGCGTGGTCGCCGATGCCGAGCGACTCGAGCAGCTCGGTGCGCCGCGCGCGGGCCTCGCGCGCCGACAGGCCCGCGAGCAGGCCCGGCAGCTCGACGTTGTCGGCGACCGAGAGGTTGCCGATCAGGTTGAAGAACTGGAAGACGAAGCCGAGCTCGTCACGGCGCACGTGGGCCCAGCGGGCCTCGCTGAAGCCGTCCACGCGCCGGCCGCCCAGCACGATCTCGCCGGCGGTCGGCCGGTCGAGGCCGCCGAGCAGGTTCAGCAGGGTGGACTTGCCGCAGCCGGACGGGCCGGTGACCGCGACGAACTCGCCCTCCTGCACTTCGGCGTCGACGCCGCGCAGCGCGTGCACGCCGCCGTCGTACTCCCGCGTGAGGCCGCGCGTGACGATCACGGGCTCCATGGGTCAGCTCCCCAGTCGTTGTTCGCAGAGGTCCAGCCACTTCAGGTCGGCCTCGAGGTGCAGGGCCGCGCCCTCGATCAGCAGCGCGGCGGTCTCGTCGCCGTTGGTGGCGAGCGCGACGTCGTCCAGCTCGCGCAGCGCCTGCAGGTAGGCGTCGCGCTGACGGGCGATGAGCATGAGCGGGTCCGCGATCTTCGCGGCCCGCGCGAGCACCAGCTTGATGAAGAAGTCGTCCTTGAGCCGCACGGCCGGCGTGGCCTCGGCCACCCAGCCCCGCAGCTCCAGCCGCCCGTTCTCGGTGAGCCGGTAGACGCGCTTGTTCGGGCGCCCGTTCTGGGCCACGGCGTCGTCCTCCACGAACCCGTCGCGCTCCAGGCGCGAGAGCGTCGTGTAGATCTGCCCGGCGTTCAGCGGTGGCAGGACCGACCCGAACCGCTGCTCCATCGCCTGCTTGAGCTCATAGCCATGGGCGGGCCCTTCGGCGAGGAGTGCGAGCAGCGGGAAACGCATCTAGATACTCGTTATACATATCGAGTATCTAGCTGTCAATGCGCGGAAAACGCCCCCTTGACTTCATAAAGGGGTCAGACCCCTTTAGGTTGCTTTAGGTCACGCGGAGGGTGCCGGGCTCGCCGGCGACGAGGCGGCCGACGCGCCAGCCGTCGATCGAGGCGCCCGCGGGGAGGGCCGCGAGCAGGCCGCCGGAGGTCATCGCGTCGCAGACCAGGCGGGCGCGTGCCGGGTCCACGTCGTCGGCCCACGAGGTGAAGGCGTCGGCGTCGCGGCGGTTGCGCTTGGAGCCGCCGGCGAGCGCACGCTCGTCGCTGAGCAGGTCGAGCACGCCGTCGATGGCCGGGACGGCGTCCGCGTCGATCTCGGCCGCCAGGCCGGAGGCCGCCGCCAGCTCGTGCGCGTGGCCGAGCAGGCCGAAGCCGGTCACGTCCGTGAGCGCGTGCGCGCCGGCTGCGCGGGCGGCCGCGGCGGCGGCGGCGTTGAGCGTCGTCATGACCTCGATGCCGCGGGCGATCAGGGCGTCGTCGGCGAGGCCGCGCTTGATCGCGGTGGCGATCGTGCCCGCGCCGAGCGGCTTGCTCAGCCACAGCTCGTCGCCCTCACGGCCGCCCGCGTTGGTCAGCACCTGGTCCGGGTGGACGGTGCCGGTGACGGCGAGGCCGTACTTGGGCTCGGGGTCGTCGATCGAGTGGCCGCCGACGATCGAGGCGCCCGCCGCCGCGACCGCGTCGGACCCGCCGCGCAGGATCTCGCGCAGCACGTCAGGGCCGAGCGTCTCGAGCGGGTACGCGACGAGGTTGAGCGCGCTGACCGGCGTCCCGCCCATGGCGTAGATGTCGCTGAGCGCGTTCGTGGCCGCGATCCGGCCGAACGCGTACGGGTCGTCGACGATCGGCGTGAAGAAGTCGACGGTCTGCACGATCGCCAGCTCCGCCGTCAGACGCACGACGCCCGCGTCGTCGGACGTGTCGGTGGCGACGAGCACGCGCGGGTCGCTCGGGACGGGCAATCCGGCGACGATCGGGCGCAGGTCGCCGGCCGACAGCTTGCAGCCGCAGCCCGCGCCGTGGCTCAGCGAGGTGAGGGGGACGGAGGTCACGCTCGTATGATGGCCTTCTGTGGCCGAACGCCGTGCGTACACCGAGGCCGAGGTCGAGGCCGCCGTCCAGGCGCTGACCGACCCCGAGCAGCTCGACCAAGCCCAGCGGATCGTCGCGGCCAACGCCCCGACGCTCCAGCGCATCCTCAACATCGCGCTCAACGAAGCCGACTGGTTCGGCTCCGCGCACCACCAGCAGGTGCTCGAGGCCGCCGGCAAGGCGGACATCGAGGAACGGCTCCAGGCCGTGCAGACGCTGCTCGCGGAGGAGATCCGCGTGACCATGATGATCGGGGCGGCGGTGGGCTTCGAGCTCGCCCACCAGCTGATCGACAAGGAGGACAGCTAGATGCCAGCAGACGTGCGGTGGCTCGGCCACTCGGCCTTCCACCTCTCCGGCGGCGGGGCCGACGTCCTCGTCGACCCGTGGCTGACCGGCAACCCGAAGGCGGCCGCGACCGCCGACGAGCTGCCGGCCGACGTGATCCTGCTCACGCACGGCCACGGCGACCACCTGGGTGACACGGTCGACATCGCCAAGCGCACCGGCGCGACCGTCCTCGCGATCGTCGAGCTGGCCGCCGAGATCGAGGCGGCCGGCGTCGCCGACGTCCGCAACCCGAACCTCGGGGGCACGGTCCAGTTCGACTGGGGCTGGGTCAAGCTCGTCCCCGCCTGGCACACGGCGGTCTCGCCCAGCGGCACCGCGCACATGCCGGCCGGCCTGCTGATCCACTACGGCGGCCACCTGATCTACCACCTGGGTGACACGGCGCTGTTCAGCGACCTCAAGCTCGTCGCGCGCCGCGGCGACAAGGTCGACCTCGCGCTGGTGCCGATCGGCGGCCACTTCACGATGGACCGCTTCGACGCCGTGACTGCCGTCGAGCTGATCAGCCCGGCGCAGGTCATCCCGATCCACTACGGCACCTTCCCGCCCGTGGAGACGGACGCGCAGGCGTTCAAGCATGACGTCCAGGACGCCGGCTTCTCGCAGGTGTACGTGCTCGAGCCCGGCGACACCCACCACGTGAAATGACCCACGCGGTCGTCCTGATCAAGGCGGAGCGTGAGGGTCTGGCGACGCTCGGCAGCCAGCTCGCCGACATCGACGGCGTCGCCGAGGCCTACTCGGTCACCGGCCACTGGGACTTCGTCGCGATCCTGCGCGTGCGGGACCAGAAGGAGGTCCAGGAGGTCGTGACGTCCCGGTTCGCCGAGCTCACGGGCGTCAAGGACACCGAGACGATGGTCGCCTTCGAGGCGTTCTCCCAGCACGACTTGGAAGCGCTCTTCAGCATCGGCAATTGACCCTCGTCGCGCCGTCCCACCGCCCGACGCTCCAGGAGGAGCTCAAAGGCCTCCCGTCGCGCTCGCGGTGGGTGGCCATCGCCATCCTGGCGCTGCTCGCCCTGGCCGCGGCGGTGACGCTGCTGCGCGGGTCGACCGAGGACGGGACGCGCACGGTCGTCCGCGAGCCGATCGCGTTCAACCTGCGCTACCCGGACGCGATGCAGCGGGTGAAGGACGACAACCTGTTCCACCTCCAGCGCGAAGGGCTCGACGAGTTCATCGTCGAGCCGTTGGCGCTGCCGGAGTACCGCGGCGACGTCGGCGGGTTGCTGCCCGTCGAGGGCTCCCGCCAGGTGGAGGCGCTCAAGCAGCGCTTCCCGCAGCTCGAGCTCGTCGAGGAGGGCAAGGTGCGCATCAACCGCGCGGCGGGCTACTCGCTCGTGTTCCGCGCGTCGCGCTCCCCCCGCCTGTACGGCCGCTTGGTGCTGCTGCCCGAGCCGGTTCCGGGCTCGCGCCGCGGCGTGAAGCTGCTGATGCTGGCCACGCCCGAGGGCGGCGCCGACAAGGCGCGCGACGTCGGCACCAACGGCCTGCTGAAGACGCCGTACCGCTCCTTCCGGTTCGGGACCGAGGGCCCGTGATCGACTACGACCACTTCGCCGCGGTCGACATGCGCGTCGGCCGGATCGTCGCCGTCGAGGACTTCCCGGAGGCGCGCAAGCCCGCCTGGAAGCTGACGATCGACTTCGGCCCCGAGATCGGCGAGAAGCGCTCGAGCGCGCAGATCACCAACTACGGCAGGGACGAGCTGATCGGCCGGCGGATCGTCGGCGTCGTCAACTTCCCGCCGCGCCAGATCGGGCCGGTGCGCTCAGAGGTGCTCGTGCTCGGCGCGTCCGACGAAGCGGGTCGCGTGATCCTGCTCGCGCCGGACACCGACGTGCCGCTCGGCGCGCGCATCCACTGAGCGACGGCTTACTCGTCGCCGTCGGGCGTGGCGACCGAGTCGAGCGCCGGAGCCTGCTCGGACACGCTCGGCGTCGGCGTCGGCGACTGGACCTCAGGCGCGGGCGTCGTGACCGGAGCGGGCGGCGCCTCGGGCGTCGCGGTCTGCTCGGGCGTCGAAGCGGGGGTCGGCTCCGGCTGCGGCGTCGGAGCCGGCGGGGCCGTGGCGAACGCCGGGCCGGTCGGGGTGCTCGGCGCCGGGGTGGGCGTCAGCGTGCCCGTGCCGCTCTCGGCCGTGCCCTGCGTGTCCGTCGGCAGCGCGGTCGTGTCGCCGCCGCGGCCCTCGGCGGGAGCGGCGGGCGTGGCCGTGCCGGTCGCGGCGGGCGTGCCGGTGGCCGACGGCGTGCCGGTGGCGGACGGCGTCGCCGTGGCGGTCGCCTTCGGCTTGGCCTCGTCCTTGCCCTTGTCCGCGCCTTCGACCGGCGTGACGATCTTGCGCTCGTCGGTCGCCGTGATCGGCTGCGGCGCGGAGGCGACCGGCACCGGGGCGGTCGTCGCGGTCGCGGCCGGCGCGTTGGCCTGCGGTGCCGACTCGACCTTGGCGACCTGCTGGGCGGACTCGGCGGGCTTCGTCGCGTGCTGCACCTCGACGGCGCCGGCCGTGACGATCGCCGCGGCGGCCAGGCCCGCGCCCACCTTGGACGCGACCGTGCCGAAGCCGACCTGCAGCGCCGCACCCGCACCGGCGGTGCTCGCGCCGGTGGCGGCGGCGGTGGTGCCCGTGGCCGCGGCGCCCGCGCCGATGTGGGTGACGAGGAGCTTCTTGAAGATCAGCAGCGGCCCGAGCGGGAACAGCGCGGCAAGCGCCTTGTTGTTCGTGCGCAGGTGCTTGCGGAAGGTCGCGCAGCGCTCGCACGTGCGCAGGTGCCGGCGGACCGGGGCGGTGGTGCGCTTGAGGCCTTCGGCGACCTCGCCGAGCTCGATCCGGACCTCCTCGCAGGAGAGCAGGCGCGCCTCGGCGGCCTCGGCGAGCGACACGCGGGCCCGCACGAGCAGCGACTTGACCGACGGGACCGTGGTCTCCATCGCCTCGGCGATCTGCTCGTAGGAGAGCGCGTCGATCTCGCGCAGCAGCAGCGCGGTGCGCTGCGTCTCCGGCAGGTCCTGCACGTCGGCGATCAGGAGCCGGAACTCCTCCCGCTTGTGCACCTTGTCGGCGGTCGTGAGGCCGCCCTCGGACAGGTGGACGTCCATTGAGTCCATGCCGACCGCCTGCGTGCGCCGCAGGTGGTTGAGCGAGCGGTTGCGCGCGATCCGGTACAGCCACGGGCGCACGTTGATCTCGCGCTCATCGGCGAGCATCGCGTTGAACGCTGCGGCGAAGACCTCCTGCAGCACGTCCTCGGCGTCCTCCCGGGATGACAGCATGTGCCGGCAGAACGCCAGCAGCCGCGACTGGTAGCGCGCGACCAGGGCCTCGAAGGCGCCGTGGTTCCCGCGCCGGATCAGCGCGACCAGGCGCTCATCCGACTGCAGGCGCAGCAGAGGCGAGCGGCCGTATAGGCCCGAGTGCTGTAGAGCTGAAGCTTCCAAGCGAAGTGCGGAGCGGCAGAACGTTGCCCATGTGCAGAACCGACGGCACACGGGGAAGTTGCGGCGTTGCCCGACGCAGGCTAGCGAGCCGTACCTTGCGGACGCCTAAACTGCCGTGCCGCGCCCGGGTGGCGGAATTGGTCAGACGCGATCGGCTTAAACCCGATTGTTCTTTGGAGCGTGTGGGTTCGAGTCCCACCCCGGGCATCGATGGCTGACGTGGCGATTCGACTCCAACCTCGCGCGAAGCGCTCCGAGGTCGTCGGCGAGCGAGCCGGGGCGATCGTCGTCCGCGTCACCGCGCCGCCGGTGGACGGGAAGGCCAACGCGGCGCTGTGCGCGTTCGTCGCCAAGGCGGTCGGCGTGTCGGCGTCGTCCGTGGACGTGGTCCGTGGACAGACATCGCGTGACAAGATCGTCCGCGTCGTGGGAGCTTCTGAGGACGCGGTTCGCGAAGCTCTCTTGGGCCGATAGGCCGGATTTTGTCTGAGTGCGGACACCAGCGGCAACGCGCCTTGCAACGCGTGCCGCCAGGTCAGCAGTCGGACCTACGCCGCCGCGGAGGCGGCGCCGGCGCCCTTGCGGGCGAAGCCGCTCAGCACGGCGTTGGCGAGGCCGTCGCGGCCGGAGATCTGCAGCGATTCGGTGGAGCCCTCCGGGCCGAGCGCCCGGACCCACGCGGCCACGGTGCCGCGCACCGTCGCCGTGGGCTGCGCGCCGCCGACCTCGGACACCTCGACGCCACCGCCCTTGAGCGTCACCAGATATTGACGCTCGGGCTGGTCGCCTTCGGCTTCGACGATCAGCTCGACCGTGCCCTCGAGGCCCGCGGGCGGCTGCAAGATGCCCGGTGCCAAGCGGAAGATCGCGCCGACGTTGACGTCCTCGCCCGGGCGCGGCGCGCTCCAGGTCCAGTCGTAGCCCCATTGCGCGAGCGCCCCGAGCACGGGGATCAACTCACGCGAGCGCTCCGTCAGCTCATAATCCACGCGTGGCGGTACCTCCCGGTACCGCTGGCGTGTGAGCAGGCCGTCGGCGACCATGCGGTTAAGCCGGGAACGGAGTTGCTCCGTCGAGATTCCGGGCAGAACGCGTTGAAGCTCGACGAATCGGCGCGGACCGGCGGCGAGATCACGGATGATGAGTAGCGTCCATTTGTCACCCACGAGATCGAGGGCGCGCGCGTCCGGCGACCACTGATCGTATGGATGACGTTTGGGCGGTGGAACTGGTGGTATGAGAGGCCTCCCTGATGCGGCCTTGAAGTGCGCGCAGAATACCTGTTTCTCCGACGGAAGGTTGCTGGTATCGACAATTACGGCCGATGACAGGAATGTGATCACGAGCGCAAGTTCCCGTCTCTTCGCACGTTGTATGCATGCGACGGGGGCAGTTGCTCTCGCGTCTGGGGAACGACACGAGATCGAGGATGCACGGAATGGGTGAGGTCATACGGCTGGAGGACCGCCGCGCGCGGCGCCGGCCGGAGACAGTGGGGGACGCCGTTAGGGCGGAGTTCCTGTTCGACCTCGCGTCGCCGTTTACGTACTTGGCGGCGGAGCGGGTGGAACGAGCATTTGACGAGGTGACATGGACGCCGGCGTGCTCGCGCACGCTGCGATGCGCATCCATGCCCGCGGACTTCGGCGACGTCCAGGAGATCGTCGACCACGCCGAGGAGCGCGCGGCGGCGCTGCGCCTGCCGCTGCAGTGGCCCGAGCGCTGGCCCACGGCGGTCCCGGCCGCGATGCGCGTCGCGCACTACGCCGCCCAGCAGGGGCGCGGGGGCGCGTTCGTGCTGGCGGCGACCCGGCTCGCGTTCGCGGGCGGGTTCGACCTCGACGACCTGGAGATCCTCACCGAGGCGGCCGCCGCGGCCGGCCTGCGCCTGGACGGCTGCCTGAAGGCCGCGCGCGAGGAGCGTCGCGACGGGGCGATGGAGGCGGCGTCGCGCCGTCTGCTCGGCGCCGGCGCGGACCGGCTCCCGGCCCTATGGGTCGATCGAGGCGTGTTCTGGGGCGAGGACCGAGTAGGCGACGCGGCCGCGACCGCGCGCCTGCACGCCGCGGCTGCCGGTAGATAGCGGCGCGAGCTCGCGACCGGCGGGGGCCCTTACCCCCGCCCCGTCGAGCTCGCCGAAGCATCGCCCCTGGGCGCTGCGTCCGCCGCTAAGGGCTGACGAGCGCAGCCAGGATCTGCGCGTCCAACGACTCGCGCGGCTGCTCGTTGTTCCCCGGGCGGCCGTCGCGCAGGATCGGGTCCTCGCGGTCGGCTTCGGCGAGCAGCAGCTCCAGGTCGGCGTCGGTGAAGCTGAAGGTGGGCTCGTCCATCACGCTCCGTGACGCTAGTCACACGCGGGGCGCGCGGATAGCCCCCGGGCGGCGCGACCCCCCGCCCGGGGGGATAGATTCCGCCGCGCATATGGACGACGAAGCCACGCGGCTGCACGGCGGCCGCCTCATCGCCCGCCGCCTGAAGGCGCACGGCGTCTCCCGCCTGTTCACGCTCTCGGGCGGCCATCTGTTCTCGATCTACGAGGGCTGCCGGGCCGAGGGCATCGAGATCGTCGACACCCGGCACGAGCAGACGGCCGCGTTCGCCGCCGAGGGGTGGGCGAAGGTCACGCGCCAGCCGGGCGTCGCGGCGCTCACCGCCGGCCCCGGCGTCACCAACGGCATGAGCGCGATGGCGAGCGCGAAGCAGAACCACTCGCCGATGATCGTGCTCGGCGGCCGCGCGCCCGCGTTCCGGTGGGGACGCGGCTCGCTGCAGGAGATCGACCACGTGCCGTTCGTGCGGCCGGTCGTCAAGCTCGCGGCCACCGCCGGCGCGACGCCGGAGATCCCGGGCCTCGTGGACGAGGCGTTCGCGGTCGCGGGGCGCCCGCACACCGGCCCGGTGTTCCTCGACTTCCCGCTCGACGTGGTGTTCATGGACGCCGACGTCGCGGATGCGCCCGAGGTGCAGGCCCCGCGCGCCGCGGCCCCCGACGGCGCGGCGGTGGAGCGCGCGCTCGCGCTGCTGGATGAGGCGGAGCGGCCGGTCGTGATGGCCGGCACCGACCTCTACTGGGGCCGCGGCGAGGCCGCGCTGCGCGAGCTGGTCGAGCGCCGCGGCATCCCCGTGTTCCTCAACGGGCTGGGGCGCGGCTGCCTGCCCGCCGACCACGAGCTCGCGTTCGCGCGGGCGCGGCGGACGGCGCTGACCGAGGCCGACGTCGCGCTCGTGATCGGCGTGCCGATGGACTTCCGGCTCGGCTTCGGCGAGGCGTTCGGCGCGGAGGTCGAGATCGTCGTGATCGACACGGCCGAACCCGAGCGCGAGCACCCGCGCGGGGTCGCGGCCGAGCTCTACGGCGACCTGACGACGTCCCTGCGCGGGCTGCTGGGCGACGGACCGTCCACGCGCACGTGGGTGGAGAAGCTGCGCGCGGAGGAGACCGCCAAGCGCGAGGCCGAGCGCGAGCAGCTCGCCGACGACCGCTCGCCGCTGCATCCCATGCGCGTGTACGGCGAGCTCGCCCAGGTGCTCGACCGCGACGCGATCGTGATCGGCGACGGCGGTGACTTCGTGTCCTTCGCGGGGCGGGTCGTCGACTCCTACGAGCCGGGCTGCTGGCTCGACCCCGGGCCGTTCGGCTGCCTCGGCTCCGGCCCCGGCTACGCGCTGGCGGCCAAGCTCGCCCACCCGGGCCGGCAGGTGGTCCTGCTGGTCGGCGACGGCGCGTTCGGCTTCAGCGGCATGGAGTTCGACACGCTCGCCCGCCACGGCGTGAACGTCGTCGCGGTGATGGGCAACAACGGCATCTGGGCACTCGAGAAGCACCCGATGGAGTTCCTCTACGACGGCTGGTCGGTCGCGGCGGACCTGCGGCCGGAGACGCGCTACGACGAGGTCGTGGCCGCGCTCGGCGGGCACGGCGAGCTCGTGCGCGAGGCCGGCGAGCTGCGCGGCGCGCTCGACCGCGCGTTCAGCGCCGGCCGGCCGGCGCTCGTGAACGTCTCCACCGACCCGACCGTCGCCTACCCGCGCTCGGCCAACCTGGCCTGAAACGACCCCTTAAAGAGAAGCCGCCCGCGGCGGGGGCGGGCGGCTTCAAAATGGCCCCGTCAGGACGGGCAGGGGTACGTGCCTTGATGGGGCCTTATTGGGTGGTCCAAGCGGCGGGAGGCGCCGATGTTGCGGCATCGCCTGGACCTATGCGTCGGCGGACGGCGGCGGGAGGCACGACCGCCCTTCCGACAGGCAGGATTCTCCACCTTGACGCTCGGCACTGCCAATCGAACACATGTCCATCCGCGGACATTTTGGACCGGATCAGGGTGCGTCGGCAGCGGTTGAGAGCGCGAGTCCGTAGAGGATGTCGTGCTCGGAGGCTTCGACCTGATCGAGGCCGAAGGACCCCATCACTTCTAGCAAGATGGCGATCCCGGCGACGATCACCGGGGCGCGTGCGGGGTCCAGCCCGCGCGTCTTGCGCAGCTCGGTGAGCGGCTTGCTCGCGAGGTCCGCGTAGAGCGCCTCGAGCCGCGTGCGGGTGAGGACGTGGCCCTCGATCCGCTCGGGGTCGTACTCCTCCAGTCCCAGGTCGATCGCCGCGCACTGGGTCGGCGTGCCGGCGACGGCGATGGCGCGCGTCGCCGCCGGGTGGTCGGGGAGCCGGATGTCGGCGCGCAGCGCGGCCAGCTCGGCCGCGGCCGGAGGATCGCTGCGCAGATGGCGCTCGCCGTGGCGCACGACGCCGATCTGGGTGGAGACGTGGAACGTGATCCGGCCGGCCTCGCCGATGACGAGCTCGGTCGAGCCGCCGCCGATGTCGATCACGAGCACGGGGCCGCGGTCGTCGCGCTGCGCGGTCGCGCCGGTGAACGTGAGCTCCGCCTCCTCGTCGCCGGACAGGATCCGGGCCGGGAAGCCGAGTGCCTCGTGCACGCGGGCGGCGAACGCGGCGCCGTTCTCGGCGTCGCGGACCGCCGACGTCATGACCGCGGCGGCGGGCGCGTCGCCGATCAGCCGGGCGTAGTCGGCGAGCACGTCCAGCACGCGCTGCATCGGCGCCTCGCCGAGCCGGCCGGTGGCGTCGACGCCCTCCCCGAGGCGGGTGACGGTCGACCGGCGCGTCCCGTCGGTGATCAGCAGGCGGGTCGAGTTCGTGCCGATGTCGACGGCCGCGACCCGCTTCATGCGACCCGGTTGGGCATCTCGTCGCCGGCGAGCGCGGCGAGCAAGTTGTCCACGGCGAGGTCCGCCATCCGCGAGCGCGTGCGGACGGTGGCGCTGCCGACGTGCGGGACGACCAGCAGGTTCGGCGCGCTGAGCAGCGGGTCGTCGGCGGTCAGCGGCTCGGGCTCGGTGACGTCGAGGCCGGCGCCGGCGATCTGCCCGTCGACGAGCGCCGCGCGCAGCGCCTCCTGGTCGACCGTGCCGCCGCGACTCGTGTTGATGAAGTAGGCGGTCTTCTTCATCCGCGCGAACTGCGGCGCGCCCATCAGGTGGCGCGTCTCGGGCGTGAGCGGTGTGTGCAGCGACACGTGGTCGCTCTGCTCGAGCAGCTCGTCCAGCGGGATGCCCGACGAGCGTGAGCTGTGGAGGATCCGCATGCCGAAGCCCTCGCCGCGACGCGCCATCGCCTGGCCGATCCGGCCCCAGCCGATGATGCCGAGCGTCGTGTCGGCGAGGTCGCCGCCGAGCATGTGGCTCGGGTGCCACGGCGCCCAGCGACCCTCGCGGACCTCCCGCTCGCCCTCGGACAGGCGGCGCGCGACCGCGAGCAGGAGCGCGAAGGCGATGTCGGCGGTCGAGTCGGTGAGGACGCCGGGCGTGTTGCCGACCGGGATGCCGCGCTCGGAGGCCGCGTCGAGGTCGATGTTGTCGGTGCCGACCGCGAGGTTCGCGACGGCCTTCACGCTCGGCGCGGCGTCCAGGAAGGCGCCGTCGACCTTGTCCGTGACGGTCGTCAGCAGCGCGTCGGCCTGCTGGGCGCGGGCCAGGAACGCGTCGGCGGGCGGCGGGGTCTTCTCCTCCCACTCGTCGACGTCGTGCTCCGCTTTGAGCCGGTCGAGCGCCGGGAACGGCAGCTCGCGGGTGATGAAGACGCGGGCCATGTCGTGGGTAGGGTCGCAGGATGGACCGGCCCGTGCATGTCGGCTGCTCGGGCTGGCAATACAAGTCCTGGCGTGACGTCTTCTACCCGCCGAAGCTGCCGCAGCGGGCCTGGCTGTCGCACTACGCGAGCGAGTTCGAGACCGTCGAGGTCAACTCGACCTTCTACCGGCTCGCCCGGCCCGACGCCGTCGCCCGCTGGCTCGAGGACACGCCGGCGGACTTCATCTTCACGGTCAAGTCGTCCCGCTACCTCACGCATGTGCGCCGCCTGACGGACATCGAGGAGGGCGTCGGCCGCTACTACGACGCGATCCGGCCGCTCGTCGGCTCCCCCAAGCTCGGCCCGGTCCTGTGGCAGCTGCCGGCGAACTTCAAGCGCGACGAGGACCGGCTGGCCGAGGCCTGCGCGCTCCTGCCGCCCGGCCGGCACTGCTGGGAGTTCCGCGACGAGTCCTGGTTCACCGAGGACGTGTTCGAGATCCTGCGCCAGTTCGGCATGGCGCTCGTCTACGGCGACCACCCCGAGCGCCCCTGGCAACCGCTCGAGCTGACCGCGGACTGGACGTTCGTGCGCTTCCACTACGGCCGGCGGGGGCGGCGCGGGAACTACAGCGAGTCCGAGTTGCGCGAGTGGGCCGCCCGCCTGCGCGAGGTGCGAACCTCCGCGGAGGTGTTCGTCTACTTCAACAACGACTGGGAGTGCTTCGCGCCCCGCAACGCGAAGCGCCTGCGAGCACTGCTGTGACCGACGTCGAGCACGTCCTCACGCAGTACCGGACCTGGGCCGTCGTCGGCTGCTCGCCCCAGCCGTGGCGGGACTCGCACCGGATCGCCGCGATGCTCCAGTCGCGCGGCTACCGGGTCATCCCCGTCAACCCCGAGGCGGGCGACGAGCTGCTGGGCGAGCGCGTGTTCCCGGCGCTGCCCGCGGGCGAGGGCATCGAGGTCGTCGACCTCTTCCGGCGCTCTTCGGCGGTCGGCCCGCACGTCGACGAGGCGATCGCGATCGGCGCCAAGGCGGTCTGGATGCAGCTCGGCGTGATCGACGAGGCAGCCGCCTCGCGCGCGCGTGCCGCGGGCCTGCGCGTGGTCATGAACCGCTGCCCCGCGATCGAGCTTCCGCGCCTTGAAGCCCGCTGACCCGCTGCTATTGTTTTCCGTCCGCCGCGGGGTGGAGCAGTCAGGTAGCTCGTCGGGCTCATAACCCGAAGGTCGCAGGTTCGAATCCTGCCCCCGCTATCGAGAAAGGTCCCGGAAACGGGGCCTTTTTTCGTTGTTGGACGGTCTGCGCGAGTTTGCAAACCTGCCCGAGGGCAACGGATAGGGCAACAAGCGCTGGCGAGGAGCGCAACCCCCGCGATCGCCTCAGCGGCAGAGCGCTCGCCACTTGCGGTCCGTAGCGGCGGTGACTCACGGTGCCCGGCCGGCCTAGTCCCGGGCCGCCCCCCTTCAGAGCTACGGCGCTAGAACGGGATGTCGTCCGGGTCCCAGTCGTCCGCGATGTACGACGAGAGGGCGACGTCCAATTCGCCATCGGCTACGAGCGCCTTGGCTGCGCGGGTTAGGGTCTCGCCGCGCGCCTCGAGGAACAGGTCGTAGTCGTCGCTAAACAGCGAAGCGGGGCACAGCGCATGACGCAGGATCGCCGCTTGCCCGTCCCCCGGGAGGTGACGACGATACATGGACGGGGCTTCTCCCCCAAGCTTGTTGTTGTCGGCGCGCGCCATGAAGACGAAATTGGCGAGCCCATTGATGTCGCTCGTCTCATAGCCAAGATCTTTCAGGTAGCGCCGGGGATACAGGTGGTGAAATTCGTTTCGGTTGTAGTCCTTCAAGACGCGTTGGAGCGATATGGGAGCCCCGGAAACGAAGCTGCGAGGTTGCGCCTGGGTAAGAAGGAGCACAAACGTCTTCGTGTTCACTGAGGACGTGTTGAACATGGAACCCGTGAAGAAGCTGCGCCACACAGGCGCGTCGATGTCGATTAGGGAGTCGTCGACGTCGCCTTTGAGCTGCAACATGGCCTGGATGTCGAGTTCAAGCTTCCGGATCACGTCGCTGCTGTATCGACGGGAGAAGGATGAACGCCAGAACCACTTCAGCAGGGCCTTGCGCTGAGCCGATGTGCACACGACCGAAGAGTTCCCCTTGGCGCTGAAGAACACGGCCAACGGAACGATGAGGGTTCCGAACGGCAAGTTGGCCATCGATCCGACGTGTAGGTTGGTCCTCAGGAAGTCGATCGCCCCGAGGATTCCGTTCGAGATTTCGTCGAACCTCTCGCGCACCTCGTCACCGTCGAGCTGCATCAACGCGGCCGGAGCTGCCTCCCCCTGGATGATCGCCGAGCAGCAGCGCAGTAGGAGGTTCGTGTCCTCGCCGACGAGCTTGAATCCGAAGGGCTCGAGATCCTCGCCCAGGTCTTCGAACTTCTCCTGGAGAAAGAAGTCGTCGCTCCAGGTCCATGCCGAAAGGAGCTGCAACGTGTCCAGCTCGACGCCTAGGCGATTCACGCGCTCGAAGACGATCGCCACGCGTCCGCGGTCGTCGGTCTCGAACGTCTGAGTTGGTACCTGAACTTCCTTGAAGCGCGTCTGCATCTCGTCGATGAGCAATAGGTCGTCACCCTCGAGCGGCTCCGTCGCCTGCCGGTAGGCGACGACGTCGAACAGGACTCGAAGCGGGAAGTAGCGCGCGGAGTCGACGGGTTGGTCGAGCGGGAGCGCGAAGAACTGACTCGACTGCAAGCTGTCCTCGGCCTGCCTGTCGAAGTAGACGTTGAACCTCTCGTCAGGTTCGCGCGCTTGCAGCGAATTCTGGAATACGCCGAAGAGCGACGTGAGCCGCTGTTGCCCGTCAAGCACGTAGTCGATCGGATATTCCGGGTCGCCGGCCGGGAGCTGATACGGCCCCAGGTCGCGCTCGTGCGTTAGCTCTTGACGCGTCCTCCAAAGCAGCAGGTTGCCGAAGGGATACCCCTTGTAGACGCTGTCCATGAAGAAAGCGACGCGCTCGGCGTCCCAGACGAACCCGCGCTGAAACGCCGGGATACGGAGCCGACCACCAACGAGATGGTCCATGAGAGAGCGGATGGCTTCTGACGCCACGGATCGCGAACTCTAACCAGCGAAGCGGACGCCAAGCGCTCGAGGATGCATACACACCGTCAGCGGTTGCGTGCGGTCCGCTCACGGCCGTATGCTCGTGAATGTGCTTCAGGTCTTGACATGGTGCGGCATTGCCGCGGTGGCCTCGCTGGCCGCTGAGTGGGCCGTCGCAATGGCGAGAGCTGTTACTCACGGCCGTACTCGCAGACTCCGACTGGGTCCCGCCACACACCTCCGGCAGCGTGTCATGCGGCCCAGAATCCCCGTCTCGCGCCTAGGTCCGGCTCACCGCTAGGTCGTCTCGAACCGCACGCCGCATGGGACCTGTTCGCGCACTCATCAAGTGGCTCGACGGTAACGAGCTACTCGCCGCGATCGGCGCGGCGACGTTGATCGTCTCGGTCGTTTCGTACATCGTCGACCGGGCAGTAGACGCTCCGCTCGGCTTAGCCCTGCTCTTCGCTGCGGGCACGTTCGTGCTTTCCGTTGCCCTCCTTCGTCCGGTCTTTCACACGGTCCTGGCTCCTTACCACAGGGCGAAGCTCGATCGTTGGCGGGAAGACGCCTCAGCGGCACTCGAACTGCGCCGAGCTGAGCTAACAGCCACGCGCGAGGAACGAGCGCATGCGAAGGACATACACCGCGCCCTCGTGTCCGTCGCAAGCGAGTTAGAGACCGCACGGTTGCAAGTCGCGCATGCTCTTACGTGGGACGAGTTTTGGGCTAGCGCACTTCCAAGCGCAGCGTGGTCGCGATATGGCGATCTCATCTCGCATGAGCCTTCGCTCACCGACGCTTCCCGGAAGGCGTCCTTCGCGTACTCGGAACTGGAAAGGGTTGCTCCATACGCCATCCCCGGCGAGCCGATCCATACGGCCCCTGGCGGCGCGCGAGTCGACGAACTCCGCAAGGCTCTGGACCATGCGTATAACGCGGTGAACCGCGCGCTTGCGCGTGCGGAGAACGCGTAGAACCCGGACGTGGGCGCACTTCTGAAAGGCCGCCTCGAACGCGGCGGATTGGACTCGCATTGCACCGGCTGCATTGCTCCCGCCGCAGTGCGAGAACTGGCCCTTGCGCAATGCGCCGTCGAGGCGTACCTTGCACCCCCTGCCAGAGAGGCGCGAGCCGCGGGACGGGGGCTTCCGCAATGCGGTGCGCGTGTGGGACGGCGACGACGACCGCTACGGCCAGTCGCGACCCGACCTACCCGCCGCTGAAGCTCAGGCGCTCGAGACCGAGCAGCGCATCGTCGGGCTCGAGGAGGACATCAAGGCGCTGTCCCGCTCAACTGCGCGCGCTGCTCGAGATGGCTCCCGAACCGCATCGGCTACTCATCGAAGTGGTTGCCTCGACTGGGCTCCGAATCTCGGAAGCCATTGGGCTTTAGCGCAAGCACCTCGCGCTCGACGGCTCGCGACCGCACGTCAAGGTTCGGCGAGCCATCGTGCGCCGCAGGGAAGAGCCGCCAAAGAGCCGGCACGGCAACGCCTCGTCCCACTCGCACCTCCCCTGGTGTCCAAGCTCCGAAAGCACATGCAAGGCCTGCCCGACGGACCCGATGCCCTCGTCTTCCCATCGAGATCCGAGACGCCCCTCGACCCGGACAACCTGCGGAAGCGCACATTGAAGCCGCTGTTCGAGGAGATCAATGTGCCGTGGGCCGGGTGGCACACGCTGCGGCACACGTTCGCCTCAATCCAGCTCGCTAACGGCGTCAACATCGTCGCGCTCTCGCGCGCCCTAGGACATCAATTCGGCCGCATTCACGCTCCAGGTCTGTGTGCACCTGCTCGAGGGCGATGAGGCTCCGGCGCTTGACCTCAGTTCGGGGCAACTTCAGGGCAACAACGCCCTCGCATCGAGACCAACCGCCGTGCACGCGCCCGTCAGCTGGAAGCGCGGCCCTAGGCCAAGCTCGAACCCCTCACAATCCTCGCCAACGACGTGGCGAAAGCTCATAACGCGAAGGTCGCAGGTTCGAATCCTGCCCCCGCTATACGCCGAAAGGCCCGCGTTTGCGGGCCTTTCGTCGTTTCGGGCGAACGGCCCGGGTGGGGTCGGTAGCCGTGAAGCGACGTCTTGCCGTCCGTTTCACATGAGTTACCGTTTCGCGGCGCACGAAACGCCGCCGACGGTGAAACGCCGCCGGCCGTTTCACAGCGCGACCTGTTTCGAAATCAACGAAACAGGTGCTAGCGTGAAACGGGTGACTGGCGACATCCGTCCCGAGAGCGAGCTCGACCTCCTCAGGAGCGTGGAGCGGCGGGTGGCCGAGCGGATGCCGCGATCGTGGTCCGTCTCGATGGATCGCGAAGTCAGCTCAGGGCCCGGACGACTTGACGGCGTGCTGATCGTCAGAGCCCCGGACCACCAGACCGCGATCATCCCTGTTGAGGCCAAGCTGGCGGTCTCACCACGAGATCTACCGCTGATGCTCGAACAGGTGAGACGGCTTGTCGCAGAAGACCCGGCGATGACCGCCCCTCCGCTCATCGTCGCCCGGTACCTGAACCCAAGGGTCAGAGCCAGCTTGGTCGAGCAAGGTCTGTCGTATGCCGACGCCACGGGCAATCTCAGGCTGACGAGCGAACGCCCCGCGATCTATGTCGAGGCCGCCGGAGCCGATGCGGACCCATGGCGCGGGCCGGAAAAGGCCACTCGCTCGTTGAGCGGGCGTCCCGCTGCCAAGATCGTGCGCGCGCTGGTCGACTTCAGGCCCCCGGTGGGCGTCCGTGAGTTGGCCGCACGGTCTGGCGCCTCGCCGGCGACGGTCTCGCGCGTCGTGGACTACCTCGACCGAGAGACGCTCGTGAGACGCGACGAGCGGGGAACGGTCACCGATGTCGACATCGTCGCTCTTCTGAGGCAGTGGAGTGGTGACTACTTCGGCGGTCGCGTCCGCCCGTCGGTCACTGGGTTCGAGCCGCGAGGCCCACTGCGCGTCCTCGAGCGACTCCCCGGCATCGCAGCACGATCGGCGGTGACCGGCTCGCTGTCCGCCAGACGAGTCGTGGAGCTCGCGCCTCCAGCCATGGCGCTCGTATACGCGGATGAGCCGGAGCGCGTCGCGGGTGGTCTACGGCTCCGCGACAACGGTCCAGCCAACGTCGTGATTGCGCGCCCGCCTGATCCGGTGGTCTACGAACGGGCCGACCTGGTTGACGGCGTCACCTTCTGCGCGTGGAGCCAGACCGCGGTGGACCTCTTGACGGGGCCGGGACGCTCCCCGGCAGAAGGCGAAGGGCTCTTGTACTGGATGGTGGAGAACGAACGTGCCTGGCGCCGATGACCTCCTGATCCGAGCGCGTCGCGCGCTGCTGGTCGCTCTCGAAGGGCTGAGCGGCCAGCGAGACGCGATCATCCTCGTCGGTGCGCAAGCCGTGTACTTGCACACCGGTGTCGCCGACGTCCCGATCGCCACGAGTACGAAGGACAGCGACCTGGCGGTCGACCCCGCCTTGCTGGAGGACGATCCGTTGCTCGAGCGAGCAATGAGCCGGGCCGGTTTTCACCGTAACCTCAAGACCGGGCAGCCCGGCGAGTGGCTCGACGCCGATGGCATCCCGGTCGATCTCCTCGTCCCAGAGGGGCTCGTGTCAGCGGCAGGGAGCCGAGGAGCGCGCATTCCCCCGCACTCGAAGCACGCAACGCGCAAGGTACGCGGGCTCGAAGCGGCGGTGGTCGACCACCGCGTGATGTCCATCGGCCCAGCGGACGATTCGCCGGGGCAGCGCTACGACATCAAGGTCGCCGGCCCGGCGGCACTCACCGTGGCGAAGCTGCACAAGCTCGGTGAGCGGGAGGCCAACGCCCCGGGGCGGCTGCTCGACAAGGACGCGCATGATCTCTACCGCCTGCTGCGAGCCGTCGAGACCGAGGACTTGGCCGTCAGCTACCAGCTCCTGCTGGATGACACGCGCTCACGCGAAATCACTCAGGAAGGGCTGCGCTACCTCGAGCAGCTGTTCGGCGCTCCGGAGGACGTCGGAGCGCAGATGGCGGGACGCGCGGAGCTCGGTGCTCCAGGGGGTGATCCTGCGACAGTCGCGGCCGCTGCGTCCGCGCTGGCCGGCGATATCCTCGCGCTGGGTCCCGGCTGACGCGCGACGCCATCGCGTAGCTCGTCAGGGCCTCGACCAGCCGGCGTTGCGCACTGTCAGCGCTCGCGCCGGAACACCAGCAGGTGCCCGTCCTTCTCGCCGTGCAGCGCGAGGTTGGGCAGCAGCTTGTCGAACTCCCAGCCCTCCGCGCCGAGCTCGTTGAGCTTCTTCTCCAGCGCGCCGCGGTCCAGCTCCTCGTCCTTGCGCCCGAGGAAGCCGTGGGTGATCACGTCGGTGCGGTACTCGTAGCTCGCCATGGCGCGGAGCCTAGGGGAAGGCGGCGTCGGCGAGCGCGCGCTGGAACGTCGGGCACTCCAGGTGCGACGGCGCGCGGCAGGCGGCCGCGTGGCGGAGGCCGTCGCGCAGCGCGGTGAGCTCGCGGATGCGCTCGTCGAGGTCGTCGGCCTTGGCGGAGAGCGCGGCGCGGTCGATCCGTGGCTCGCCGTCGGGGGCGAACATGCCGGTGATCTCGTCGAGGGAGAAGCCGGCGCCTCGCCAGAGGGCGATCAGCGCGAGGCGCTGGACGACCGAGGGGTCGAACTGGCGGCGGAGGCCGTGCCGGCCGGTCGACTCGATCAGGCCGCGCTGCTCGTAGTAGCGCAGCGTGGAGGGCGGCACGCCCGCGGTGCGAGAGACTTCGCCGATGTCCATTCGTTCCTTGACCTCAAGTCGACTTGAGGTGGCACGGTAGCCGACATGGATCAGAAGACGCGGTGGAACACGACCGGCGGCAACGCGTGGGTGGAGCTGCAGGCGGTGACCGACCGGGCGCTGGCGCCGTTCGTCGCGCCGCTGCTGGACGGCGTGGAGGGCGCGGTGCTGGACGTCGGCTGCGGCACGGGCGCGACGACTGAAGCGGCGGCGCAGGTCGCGACCCGTGTGGTCGGCGTCGACGTGTCCGCGCCGATGATCGAGGCGGCGCGGGCCCGCACGGACAAGGCCGAGTTCGTCGTCGCCGACGCGCAGACGCACGGGTTCGATGAGCGCTTCGACCACGTGATCTCGCGCTTCGGGGTGATGTTCTTCGACGACCCGGTCGCGGCGTTCGCCAACCTGGGCCGGGCCGGACGCCAGCTGCGGGTGATCGCCTGGCGCGGCCCGGAGGAGAACCCGTTCCACCTCGCCGCCGAGCGGGCGGCGAAGCCGGTGCTGCCGGACCTGCCCGAGCGCGACCACGACGCGCCCGGGCAGTTCGCGTTCGGGGACCGCGGGAAGGTCGAGCGCATCCTCGCCGAGGCCGGCTGGCACGGCGTGGAGGTGCACGAGCTCGACGTCGAGTGCACCCTGCCGGCGAGCGCGCTGGAGACGTACTTCACGCGGATCGGGCCGGTCGGGATCGCGCTCAACGATCACGACGAGCGCACACGCGAGCGAGTCGTCGCGGCGGTCCGGCCTGCGTTCGAGCCGTACGTCGACGGCGACGAGGTCCGGTACGTCGCGGCCACCTGGCTGATCACGGCTCACCAATAGGATCGCGGGGTGAGCGCCCAAGCGCCAGGCCGCCCCGACACCCCGATCCTGCTCCTGACGAAGCTGCACCCGCCGGTGGTGCCGGCGCAGGCGATCGCGCGCGAGCGCCTGCTGAGCCGGCTGCACGCCGGGCGCGGACGCCGGCTCAGCCTCGTGGCCTGCCCCGCCGGCTTCGGCAAGACGACGCTGCTGGCAGCGTGGCGCGCGGCGGCCGACCGGCCGACCGCGTGGGTCTCGCTCGACGAGGGCGACGACGACGTCGTGGTGCTGTGGTCGCACGTCGTCGAGGCGCTCGGGCGCGCCTGCCCGGCCTTCGACGCGGCCGCGCTCGCGGCCACCGTCCCCGCGGCGCCCTTGACCGAGGTCGTGCTCCCGGGGCTCGTCAACGCGCTCCTGGAGCAGGGCGAGCTCGTGCTGGTGCTGGACGACTTCCACCGGCTCTCGAGCGAGGCGGCGCGAGCGAGCGTCGCCTGGCTGATCGAGCACGTCCCGGCGACCGTGCAGATCGTCATCGCGAGCCGGAGCGATCCGCCGCTCCCGCTCGCCCGGCTGCGCGCCCGCGGCCAGCTGCTGGAGCTGCGCGCGCAGGAGCTCCGGTTCACCGAGGCCGAGGCGGCGGAGTTCCTCAACGACCGGCTGGCGCTGGACCTCGCGCCCGAGGACGTCGCGCTGCTCGTCGCCCGCACCGAGGGCTGGCCGGCCGGGCTCTATCTGGCGGCGCTCTCGCTCGCGGACAAGCCCGACAAGCACGCGCGCGTGCAGGCGTTCGACGGCACGACCGCCCACGTCGTCGACTTCCTCGCCGCCGAGGTGCTCGCGGGGTACGCGCCGGAGCAGCAGGCCTTCATGCTGCGCACCGCGGTGCTCGAGCGCGTGTGCGCGTCGCTCTGCGACGCGGTGCTCGACGCCTCGGGCTCGTCGGAGGTCCTCGCGACGCTCGCCCGGTCGAACCTCTTCCTCGTGCCGCTCGACGAGCGGCACGAGTGGTTCCGCTTCCATCACCTGTTCGCGCAGCTCCTGCGCGCGGAGCTGCAGCGCCGCGAGCCCGAGCTGGTCGACGAGCTGCACCGCCGCGCGCACGTCTGGCACCGGGCCTCGGGCACGACCGACGAGGCCATCCACCACGCGCTCGCCGCGCGCCTGTTCGACGAGGTGAGTGCGCTGATCGCCGAGACGTGGGTGCACTACGCCAACGCCGGTCGCACGGCGTCCGTGCTCGAATGGCTCACCCGCTTCCCGGACGACGTGCTGCACCGCGACCGCCGCCTGCTCGCGGTGAAGGCGTGGGTGGTCGCGCTGTGCGGGCGCGAGGACGAGATGCGCGCCGTGATCGCGCGGCTGCGCGCGCTCGACGGGCTCGACGACGGCCCGCTGCCCGACGGGATGGCGTCGGTGCGGTCGAGCCTGTCGATCCTGCGGGCGACGTTCGCGTGGGGCGACGTGGCGGGCGTGCTCGAGCACGGCACGCGCTCGGCCGAGCTCGAAGGTCCAGGCTCACCCTGGTACCCGGTGCTCACGTGGGCGCTGGGCTGGGCGCACTACTGCAACGACGACCTCGACCAGGCCGAGGCGCGCCTGCGGGAGACCGTCGTGCTGGGCCCGCGCGCCGAGCAGTGGATCGTGTCGGTCGCGTCGCTCGCCGACCTGTCGCTGATCGCCGGCCTGCGCGGGCGGCGCGAGGAGCAGGCGCGGCTCGCCGACGAGGCGATCGAGCTCGCGCGCACGTGCGGGCTGCTGGACTCGGTCGAGGTGGGCGAGATCCACACCGCGCGTGGCGTCGCGCTCGCCGCGCGCGGCCTGCCGCACGAGGCGCTGCCCGAGCTCGAGCGCGGGATCATGCTCCGCCGCCTGTGGGCACAGCCGCTCGACCTCGTCGACGGCCTGCTCGCACTGGCGCCGGTGGCCGCCTCGACCGGCGACCGCGGGCGCGCGGTGGCCGCGCTGGACGAGGCCGAGGCGATCCTGGGCCGCTGCCCCGACCCCGGCGCGCTGCCCACCCGGCTCGCGCTCGCCCGGCGTGCGGCGCGGGTGAGCGCGCCGGCTCCGCGCGCGGAGCTCAGCGACCGTGAGCTGACCGTCCTGCGCCTGCTCGGGAGCGGCCGCTCCGAGCGCGAGATCGCCGCCGAGCTGTTCGTCTCCTACAACACGCTGCACAGCCACGTGAAGTCGATCTACCGCAAGCTCGGCGTCTCCTCGCGCGCCGACGCGATCGCCAGATCCCCTAGGTGATTCGGCCACCCAGGGGATGACGACTCACCTGGTCCGCGGCGACGGTGCCCGCATGAGCACGCCCGACACGATCGTCCTCGTCCACGGCTTCTGGGTCACCCCGCGCAGCTGGGAGCACTGGGTCGAGCACTACGAGGCCAAGGGCTTCCAGGTCCTCGTGCCCGCCTACCCCGGCCTCGAGGTCGAGGTGGAGGCGCTGAACGCCGACCCGACGCCGATCGAGCAGGTCACCGTCCCGCAGATCATCGAGCACCTGGAGCGCGTCGTCGGCGAGCTCGAGTCGCCGCCGATCATCATGGGCCACTCGGCCGGCGGCGTCTTCACGCAGGTGCTGCTCGACCACGGCTTCGGCGCGGCCGGCGTGGCCATGAACTCCGCCCCGACCGAGGGCGTCAAGCGGATCCCGCTCTCGCAGGTGCGCGCGACGTTCCCGGTGCTCAAGAACCCGTCCAACCGCCACAAGGCCGTCGGCTTCACGTTCGAGCAGTTCAACTACGCGTTCACCAACGGCTTCCCGGAGGAGGAGGCGCGCCGGCTGTACGAGCGCTACCACGTCCCCGCCTCGGGCTCGATCTTCTGGGGCAGCGCGCTGGCGAACGTGCACCCGGGCAAGGACGACACCTGGGTGGACTACGGCAACCGCGGGCGGGCGCCGCTGCTGTTCATCTCCGGCAGCGAGGACCACCTGATGCCGCCGTCGATCCAGGCCTCCAACGCCAAGCACTACAACGACGACGTCGTGACCGAGGTCAAGGTGTTCGACGGGCCGCACCTGCTGCCCGCCTGGCCGGGCTGGGAGCGCGTGGCCGACGAGGCCCTGGAGTGGGCGCTCGCGCACAGCGCGCGCTGACGCCCTTCCCGCAAAGAGCACCGAAAGGGGCCGGGTCCGCCGATCCGGCCCCTAGTGTCGGGTCGGGTCCATGTCCGATCTCGACTTCCACGTCCCCGACTTCGCGCCCGCGGCGCCGGAGGAGCTCGCCGCCGGCAGCGGCCGCTTCAAGGTCTTCGCCTACCTGACGGCGCCGCACGCCGAGCGGTACGTGCAGATCATGGAGCTGTTCGTCGTGCACAAGCGGCGCTTCGGGCTGCGGCTCGCGCCGCGCGAGCTGCTGCAGATGTGGCTGGACGCCGCACCGGACACGGCGCCCACCCAGGACGAGCTGATCGCCCTGCTCGAGCAGCTCTACGAGTGGGAGGCGGTGGACCGGCAGGCCGACACGGGCCGCGCCGGCAGCACGGCGGAGTTCAAGCGCGCGCGGAACACGTACGACATCACCGCGGCCGGTGAAGCCTCGTGGGAGGCGGCGCAGCGGGTGCTCGCGCTCGAGCGGCGCGTCGCCTCGCTGGGCAACCAGCGCCTGCGCCGGATCGCGGGCACGCTGGACGCGCTCGCGGAGACCGTCCAGCAGACCCCCGTCGACGGCCAGCGCGCCGAGCAGCTGCTCGTCACGCTGCGCGCGGAGATCGCCGACACCGTGCAGGGCATCTCCGCGTTCATGCGCGAGCTGGGCGAGGTGATGACGCTCGGCGAGCGGCTCGAGCGCGAGCCGTTCCTGGCCTACAAGGCGCGCGTCGTCGACCACCTGCAGCACTTCGACCCCGTGCAGCGTGAGTCGCACGCGCGCTTCACCGTCGCCGCACGTGCGGTCGAGGCGCACCTGGAGGCGCTTGTCGGCGCGATGGTCGCCACGGGCGGCCAGGTGGCGGGGTACCGCCAGGCGCCCGAGCAGGCCGACCAGCTGCGCGCCGCCGCCATCCGCGAGGAGTGGCGCCAGGCGCACGACTGGCTCGTCGGCCGGGGCGAGACGACCCCGTGGGAGCAGCTGCGCCGGACCATCAACGGCGCCGTCGACTGGCTGCTGGACACGTGGAGCCGGATGGCGTCCGAGCAATCGGGCCGGCTGGACCGCTCGAGCGACTACCGGCGCCTGGCACAGCTGCTCGTCGAGGACCCGGACTCGGGCCCGGAGCTGTTCCACCTGGCGTTCGCGATGTCGCCCGCCCGCCACCTCGCGGTGCCCGACCCCGACGAGGACCAGCTCGACAGTGGCGCCACCCAGTCATGGTGGAGCGTCCCCGGCCTGCTGATGGACCGCACGCTGCGGCTGCCGTCCAGCCGCAGCGGCACCCAGGGCCGGACGCCGCGGATCCCGGACGTCACCCAGGCGCGGGAGCTTGCGCGCGTGGAGGCCGAGCAGGACGCGAAGGCCGTCGACGCGCTGCGCAAGCGGCTGCTGTCGCTGGACGGGAAGCGGCTCTCGCAGCTCCACCTGCTCGACGAGGACTCGCTGGCGGCGGTCGACGAGTGGATCATGGAGTGCGGCACCCGCGCGACCGGTCCGGACGACCGTGGCCCGTGGCGGCACGTGGACACCGGCCGTGAGCTCGCCGTCGCCCTCACGCCGGTGGACGGGCGCGCGCGCATCCGCACCGCCGCCGGCACGTGGGAGCTCGACGACCTGCAGCTCGAGGTCGCGGCGGCGTGAACGACGACACGTTGGCGACGCGGCAGCGCGCCGTGCGGCTGCTGCTGCGCGATGGCTGGATCGAGCGGCGCGACGAGCCCGAGCTGATGGAGGTCGTCTGGCGCGAGCGCGAGGCGCTCATCGCGGAGGTGTTCGAGGTGCTGGGCTACCGGCTGGACGTCGAGCGCGACATGGCGCGCCTGCGCAAGCGCCCGCTCCAGGCCGACCCGCAGGGCCGTGTCCCGCGCGTGCGTCCGGAGGCGAAGGGCGGCCCGACCCGCGACTGGTGGCCCGCGTTCCGCTACCGGCACTACCTCGTGCTGTTCTGCCTGCTGGCCGAGCTCGAGCGCGACGCCACCCGCCCGCAGGCGCTGATCTCGACGCTCGCCGAGGACGTCCGCCGCGCGGTCATGGACCAGGGCGAGGCGCTCGACTACACGCAGGCCGCGCACCGGCGCGTGCTCTGCGACGTGCTCCGCTGGCTCGAGGACCACGGCGTGCTGCAGGTCGTCGACGGCGACCGTGAGGCGTTCGCCACCGCCGACCCGCGCGCGGTCGAGGCGCTCTACAACATCGACCGCGTCCGGCTCGAGCGGCTGGCGCCGAGCTTCCTGATCGCCGACGCCGACCGCGAGGAGATCCGCCGCCGCGCGCTCGCCGAGCCGACGCCGCCCTCCGAGGACGCCCGCCGCACCCGCCTGCGACTGCACACCGCGCGCCGCCTGGCCGAGCATCCGGCCGTCTACTTCAAGGACCTTTCGATGGAGGAGCAGCTGCACTTCCGCCATCAGCGGCGGGCGATCGCCGACCGCGTATGCGCGCTCACCGGCCTGGTCGCCGAGCACCGCCAGGAGGGCACGTGCCTGATCGACCCGACCGCGTCGGAGGCCACGGACCTGCGCTTCCCGACCTTCCAGCGCGACCGCCAGGCGGCGCTGCTGATCGGCGCCGGCCTGGCCGCCGAGCACGGCCGCACGGGCTTCACGGCCGAGGACGTCCGCCGGGCGGCGCGTGACCTGCTGACCGCGCACCCCAAGTACTTCGCCAAGCCCGAGGACGTGATGGCGCGCGAGGCGGTCGAGCAGCTCGAGGCGCTGGACCTGCTGGCCACCGACGGCACGACGCTGCAGCTGCGGCCCGCGTTCGGCCGCTTCCGCGAGGCGGTCGGCACCACCGAAGAACCCACCGATCCCCAGGAGTCGCTGCTGTGATGCGCGGTCGCTTCACGCGCATGGGCGTGATCAACCTCTACGAGTACGCCAACGAGGTCTTCGTCTTCGAGGACGGCAAGCTCGTGATCAAGGGCGCCAACGGCGTCGGCAAGTCACGCGCGCTGGAGCTCACGTTCCCGCTCCTGCTGGAGGGGAACATCGCCGAGTACCGCGTCGACACCTCCGGCAAGCAGGGCCGCCCGTTCGCCTGGAACCTGTCGCTCGGCGACGTCTACACGCGCCGTGTCGGGTACGTCTGGCTGGAGACGCTGATGCCGGTCGGCGAGGACGGCGAGACGGAGTACGTCACGGTCGGTATGGGCGCGTCGGGCGGCCAGTCGGGCGGCAGCCAGACGACCGACAGCACGTGGTTCTTCCTGCTGCGCGGCGCGCGCATCCTCGACCCCGCGCGCGGCGTCGGCGAGGTCGACCTGGCGCCGGACGGCCAGCCGCTCAGCCGCCGGGCGCTCGGGGGCGCGCTCGGGCCGAGCGGGCGCACGTTCACGGCCGCGATGGACTACCGCCGCGCCGTCAACGACGCGCTGTTCGGGTTCGCGTCGATGGACGCGTACCAGTCGATGGTCAACCTGCTGTTCCTGCTGCGCCGGCCGAAGCTCGCCGAGGTGCTCACGCCCGAGGTGTTCGACGAGCAGCTCACGAACTCGCTGCCGGAGCTGGACCTCACCCTCGTCAAGGAGGGCGCCGACCGGCTGGACATGCTCGAGCGGATGCGCGAGCGGATCGACGGCCTGCAGGCCGACCGGGACGCGGCGGTCGCGTTCGGCGAGGTCTACGAGCGGTACGTGCTGCGGCTCGGCCACGAGCGCGCGACGCGGCTGCTGGACACCGAGCGGATCCGCGAGTCGGCCGAGCAGGCCGCGGCGGGCCTGCGCGCGGACCGCGAGCAGCTCGAGCGCGACCAGGTCCGCCACACCGAGCAGCTCGTCGACGCCGACGCGCGCCGTGAGCGGTTGGAAGGCCAGCGCGAGGCGCTGCTGCGCAAGCTCAACAGCCCCGGCGCGCAGCGGCTCAACGAGGCGACCGCGGCCGCGCAGGCGGCCGAGAAGACCTACAGCGCGCTCAACCGCCGCGTGCTGGAGCTGCGCGAGGACCTCGACGAGCGGCGCGCCGAGCTGCAGCGGCTGAGCGCGGACGCCGACGGCGCCGAGGCGCAGCTGCGCGCGGCGCAGGCGGGGATCGACACCCGCGCGGGCGAGTGCGGCGTGCCGCCGCGGCCCTGGCCGGCTGCGCTGGACGCGCTCACCGCGCACGTGGAGACGATCGAGCGCGAGCGCCGGCACCGTGAGCAGCTGCTCTCCCGCGCCGCGCAGCTCGACGCCGAGCTGGACCGCGTCGTCGACGTGCTCGAGCGGGCGGAGCGGCACGCCGAGCGGCTCGTCGGCGCGCTGGAGGGCAAGCAGGCGGACGCGCTCACCGCCGCCGAGTCGGCGACCGCGGCCCGTGAGGAGGTCGAGGACCAGGTGCGCTGGTGGGCGGGGGACCTGGCGGAGCTGTCGCTGACCGCGGACGTCGTCGAGGACATCCTCGCGGGCCTCGACGGGGAGAGCGCGCTGCTCGACCTCGCGCCGATCGCGGTCGCCCACGACGCGCACCGCGAACGCGTCGGCGCCGACCGCGCGGCCGCCGAGCACGCCCTCGCGCGCATCGACGGCGAGCTGGGCGCGGCCCGCGAGGAGCTCGCCCGGCTGGCGCGCGGCGTCAACGGGCGCCCCGACCTGGCGGCGTGGCGCGACGACGCCGACGGTCCCGCGCTGTGGGAGCTGGTCGACTTCAAGGACGGCCTGACCGCCGCGCAGCGCGACGGGCTCGAGGCGGCGCTGGACGCGAGCGGCCTGCTCACGGCCGTCCCCGCGGCCGACGGCGTGCGCACGGCGGACGGGCAGCTGCTGCTCGTGGCGGCCGAGCCGGTCTCGGGCAAGAGCCTCGCCGACGTGCTCGCGATCGACCCGGACGCCCTCGGCGCCGCGCTCGAACGCACGGACACGCCGACGGTGGACATCGACGCGCTGCGCGCCGCCCTCGCGAGCGTGGCGATCGCGCCCAAGGACGCCGGCGCGGCCGCGGCCAAGCGCGGCCCGGTGGTGCTCGGGCTCGACGGCTCGTGCGCGGTCGGCCCGCTGCGCGCGCAGCGCGACGTCCGGCCTGCCGCGTGGGTCGGGGCGACCGCGCGCGAGCGGGGCCGGCTCGCGCGCCAGGAGCAACTGGACGGCGACGTCGTGGCGCTCCAGGCCGAGGCCGAGCGCATCCGGCAGGCGCTGCGCGCGCTGGAGGCGAAGGCGGGTCGGGCGACCGCCGAGGCGCAGGCGCTGCTCGGCAAGGACCGTGGGTACGCCGCGGCGCGCAGTCGCCAGCACACGGCGGAGGCGGCGGCCGAGGTCGCGCGGGACGCCGTGCGCGTCGCCGAGGAGGATGTCGTCGGCGCGCGCGCCGCGGCCCGCGACGCCCGCTTGGTCGCCAGCAGCTTCCAGCGCGAGCACGAGCTTCCCGACCGCGCGGGGCGCCAGACGCTGGCCGAGGGCCTCGCCGAGCTGCGCACGCAGCTGCGGGAGCTGGGCGGGCCGGCCGAGCGGCTCACGCGTGACCGGCGCCAGCACGAGGCGGTCGCGGCGAAGCTTGGCGGCAAGGAGCAGGGGCTCGTCGCGGCCGAAGCGGAGCTCGAGCTCGCGGACGAGGAGCGCGAGCGCCGCGCCGGCGAGCTGGAGATGGTCAAGCAGCTCGAAGGCCCGGAGCTGCTCAGCGTCCAGGACGAGCTCGACCGCACCGAGCCGGCGCTGGCCGAGGTCAAGGCCGCGCTCAAGGCGCTCGCCGACCAGGGCGCGGAGCTGACCAAGCGGGCCGCGGTGCTGGACGCGCAGGTCGAGGTCGTCGGCGGCCGGGTGAAGGCGGCGGTCGCCGGTCGCGACGCCGCGCGCGCGGCGCTGGCCGTGCTCGGCGCCCACGGGCTGCTGGAGCTGCCGGGCGAGCCGCTCGACGCGGCCCGCGCGCTGGTCGCCCGCGGCGCGCCGACCGACAGCCTGACGCAGCTCAGCACGCGCGTGAGCGCGCAGATCACCGCGCTGCGGGAGGCGCTCTCACCCTCGCGCGGGTACGTCGTCGCGCAGGAGTACCCGGGCGACGACCGCGATCTGATCGTCGTGACGGTCGCCCGCTCCGGCGAGCACCAGCGCGTGCGCGACCTCGCCGAGCAGCTCGCCACCGAGCTCGAATCGCTGAAGGCGAGCATCTCCGAGCAGGAGCAGCAGCTGATGCGCAAGTGGATCGTCGACGGCCTCGCCGACGCGCTCGCCGTGCGGCTGGCCGAGGTCCGCGAGCAGGTCGAGCGCACGAACCGGGTGCTCGCCCGCTGCCGGACGCACTTCGGCATCCGCGTCGGCCTGCAGTGGGAGATCGAGGCGGAGGCGGCGGACGCGCTGCGCGACACCGTCGCGCTGCTCAAGCGCGGGCCGGGCATGCTCGACGCCGACGCGCAGGCGCAGCTCGGCGACCAGCTGCAGGCGCTGATCGACGCCGAGCGCGACCGCGGTGAGGGCACGACCGCCGAGCAGATCGCGCGGGCGCTCGACTACCGCGCCTGGCACCGGTTCTGGGTGCAGGTCACGCGCGACGGCGGGCCGACGCGCAAGCTCACCAACCGGCTGCTCGTCGCCGGCTCCGGCGGCGAGCGGGCGATCATGCTCCAGCTGCCGCTGTTCGCCGCGCTCGCGGGCTTCTTCGACGGCGCGGCGCTGCCGTCCCCGCGGGCGCTCGTGCTCGACGAGGCGTTCGAGGGCATCGACGACGCGCACGCGCGGCAGATGCTCGAGGTGCTCGGCGAGCTCGACCTGGACTTCATGATGGCCTCCTACAAGCTGCGGCCGTTCGTGCCCACGCACCGGTTCGCGCTGATCAACCTGCGCCGGTTCCGCTCGCAGCGCGTGGTGGTCGGTCAGCGGTCGGTCTGGACCGGCAGCCAGCTCGTCGCGGACGAGTAGGCACGAGGATCGGGGTGCGGATCTCCGCACCCCAACCAGTACGGGTCGACCAACATTTGGGTCGAGCCCTGATGCCGGTGCGGCGGTGCGGCGCGAGAGTGCGGTCCATGCACGACGCACCCCTCTTCAGCCGGCGACGGATCGCCGGCGCCGCCGCCGCTCTGGCGCTGCTCGCGCTCGGCGCGCCCGCCGCGGCGCAGGCCGACTCGATCGCCTACATCAAGGCGGGCAACGTGTTCCTCGCCACCACGGACGGTGCTCGCGAGTACCAGGTGACGTTCGACGGCGGCTACTCGACCGTCTCCCAGGCCGACAGCGGCCGCATGGTCGCGCTGCGCGGTGATCGCATCCGCCACCTGGAGCGCGACGGCTCGGTGATCGCGGACATCGCCACGCCGGTCTCCACCTCGACGGACCCGACGCTGCAGTTCAAGGGCCCGTTCGACCCGGCGATCTCCCCCGACGGCCGACGCGTGGCGTACACGTACTACTGGCAGTACGTCGGCCAGGACCCGTACTGCAACCCGTCCAACGGCTGCTACCTCAAGCGCCTCTACCACGGCACGGCGTTCACGGACCCGAACCGCCTGACCGCGTGGGACGAGCCGGGCTTCCGTCGCCGCTCGGGCTGGATCGACGCCTCGTGGGTCGACAACAGCACGGTGCTCCTCAGCGACCCGTACATCATGCCCAACGAGGACACGGTGCTGTGGACGCCGGACTCGCCGGACGACAGCCAGGGCCTCAAGCGCTGGTTCGAGGACTACCACTTCCACGGCAAGGTCAAGGACTCGATCATGTCGCGCGACAAGTCCGTGCTCGCCACCGTCACGGACGACGGCAAGAGCATGAGCATCTCCAACCTGGTCGGTGGCTACCACCCCGCCTACCCGGAGCGCTGCGCCCAGGCGACGACCGACTTCACCGACGGCAAGATCGCGAGCCCGACGTTCAACGCCGACGGCACGCGGATCTTCTGGGCCGACTCCGGCGACGGCATCCACACCGCCGCGCTGCCGCACTACACCGTCAAGGGTGAGTGCACGCCGCTGACCGACGGCGGCAAGCTGCTGGTCGCCGGCGCGAGCTACCCGTCGTGGGGCCCGGCCGACGTGCCGGCCGCGCGGCCCGCTCCGCCCGCCCCCGGCAACCCGGGTGGTCCCGGCAAGGGCGGCCCCGGTGGCGGCGGCGGGACGACCCCGACGCCCGGCCAGCCCGGCGGCGGCTCCGGCACCACGCTGAGCGTGACGAAGGTCAAGCTCGCGGCGGCGCTCAAGCGGGGCCTCGTGATCAAGCTCAAGGGCGCGACCAACGGCAAGCAGGCCGTGGCCGCCAAGTACGGCAAGACGACCGTGGCCAAGGGCAGCGTGACCGTCAAGCGGGGCGAGGGCCAGGCGACGCTGCGCTTCACGAAGGCCGGCAAGGCCAAGCTGAAGGGCAAGAAGACCGTGAAGCTGAGCATCACCGGCGCGGGCGCGAGCCTGACCGTGACGCTCAAGCGCTGAGCGCGGGCGCCGATCTGGCGCCGCCGACGCTCACCCGGACGGCCTGAGGGGGCCCAGTGGGCGGCCACCAGCGATGGTGGCCGCCTACTCTGTTGGCGATGTCCGGCGGCCTGCTCTCGCGCGAGGACGAGCTGGCCGCGGTGACGCGGGCGGTCGACGCCGCGTTCACCGGCTCCGGCGCTGTCCTCCTGCTCGAAGGTCCCGCGGGCATCGGCAAGACCACCGTGCTCGAAGCCGCCCGCCGGATCGCGGGCGAGCGCGACGCGCTGGTGCTCTCCGCCCGCGCGTCCGAGCTGGACCGCACGTTCGGGTTCGGCCTCGTCCACCAACTGCTGGACCGCGCCGCCCGTCCCGAGCTGCTCGTCGGCGCCGCCGCGCACGCGAAGCTCGTGCTCGACCCGTCCGCGGGCGCCGCCGAGGACGCCGGCTTCGCCGTCCTGCACGGCCTGTACTGGCTCGCGGCCAACCTCGCCGAGGAGCGCCCGGTCGTCCTCCTCGCCGACGACCTCCACTGGGCCGACGTGCCCTCGCTGCGCTTCCTCGAGTACCTCGCGCGGCGGATCGACGGCCTCGCCGTCACGGTCGTCGCCACCACCCGCCCGCAGGAGCCGGGCGCCCCGGCCGAGCTGCTCGACGAGCTGCGCATCTCCGCGACCGTCGTCCGCCCGGGGCCGCTCCCGCGCGAAGCGGTCGCCGACCTGCTCGCGGCCGAGCTCGGCGCGACGCCGACCCCGGCCATGGTCGAGACCGCCCTGGAAGTGACGGGCGGCAACCCGCTCCTGCTCTCCGTGCTGGCCCGCGAGGCCTCCAACGCGGGCGCGCAGTCGCCCGAGCAGCTCGCCGAGCTGGGCGCGCGTGGCGTCGCGCCCGCGGTCGAGCGCCGCCTGCGCCCGCTCGGCCCGGACGCCGTGGCCACGGCCCGCGCGGTCGCCGTGCTGGGCGAACGCGCGACGGCGGACGACGTCGCCATCGTCGCGGGCCTGGAGGCCGCGCGCGGCGCCGTCGTCGAGGCGCTCGACAGGCTCGCCGCCGCCGACGTGCTCGTCGGACGCGCGTTCGTGCATCCGCTCGTGCGCGCGGCCGTGCTCGACGCCATGCCCGCCGGAGAGCGTGCGGCGTTGCACCGGGCGGCCGCGCTGCGCCTCCGCGATCGTGGCCTCCGGCCCGGTGCCGTCGCGCCCCACTGGCGGGCCGCGGAGCCCGCCGGGGACGAGCGCGCGGTGGCGGACCTGCGCGCCGCGGCGCGGGAAGCGGTGACCGAGGGCGCGACCGACCTGGCCGCGGACCAGCTCGCGCGGGCGCTGGACGAGCCGCCGAGCACGGCGGCGGAGCGGCTCGACGTCGCGCTCGAGCTCGGCGAGCTGGAGGTGCGCGTCCAGCGGCCGGAGGGGCCGTCGCGGCTGCGGCGGCTGCTGCGCGACGGGCTCGACGGCGACGCGGCGGCGCGCGCCCACGCCGCGCTCGCCAACCATCTCGTGCACACGGACCCTGCCGCGGCCGTGAGCGAGCTCGAGCAGGCGACCGTGGACGCGGCCGACCCGACGCTCGCGCTGCGGCTGGAGGCCGGGCTGCTGGAGGCGCTGCTGCTCGCCGACGTCGACCCCGTGCGCCTGCGCGCCCGGATCGATCGTGGCCTCGAGCAGGATCCGCCGTCGCTCGCCGCGCTCGCCGCCGCCGCGAACGACCGGGCGCTGCGCGGGAACCTGCCGACCGACGAGCTGATCGCGCTGTGCGAGCGGGCCCTCGGCGGCGGGGAGCTGCTGGCGACGGTCGGGCCCGCGAGCTCGACGTGGAACCTGGTCACCCACGCGCTGCGCTTCGCCGAGGACGCGCGCGGCGCCGAGCGGGCGCTGCAGGCCGGCGACCGCGCCGTTCGCGAGCAGGGCCTGCTCGCCGCGACGCTGTTCGTCGAGCAGGCCTGGGGGTACTGGCACCGCGACTTCGGCTCGGTCGCGCTCGGCGCGGCGCGCGCCCGCAGCGGCCTGGAGGCGATCCGCGCCCAGGGCATGGTCACGACCGTGCCGGCGCTGAGCGCGATCCTCGCCGAGAACCTGGTCGAGCTCGACCGCCTCGACGAGGCGGCCGCCGAGATCGACGTCGACCTGGGCGCCGCGGCGGGCACGTTCATCGAGCCGTTCGCGCTGACCATCCGCGGCCGCGTGCGCTTCCTGCTGCGCCGCTTCGACGAGGCCGAGACGGACCTGCGGCGCGTCGTCGCCTTCGCCGACGCGCGCGGCTGGGCGTCGCCGAACGCGGTCTTCGGCCGGCTCCGGCTCGCCGAGGTACTCGCCGCGACCGGCCGGGCGGACGAGGCGCTAGAGCTGATGGACCACGACATCGCCGCCGCGCGCACGGCCGAGCGTCCCGGCTGCCTGGGCATGGCGCTCCGCCGGCGCGCGCTCGCCCAGCTCGGCGACGAGGCGATCGACACGCTGCGCGACGCGGTCGCCGCGCTCGAGCCGACCGACCTGCAGCGCGAGCACGGCTGGGCGCTGCACGACCTCGGCGCGCGGCTGCGCATCCGCGGCGACCGGGTGGAGGCGCGCGAGCCGCTGCGGCGCGCGCTCGAGCTGGCCGCGCGCACGGAGTCGGCGCTGCTCGCCCGGCTCGCGCATGAGGAGCTCGAGGCCTCCGGCGCACGGCCGCGGCGCGAGCGGCTCGAGGGTGTCGGGGCGCTCACGCCGGCCGAGCGGCGCGTCGCCCAGCTCGCCGCCGAAGGCCTCACGAACCGCCAGATCGCCGAGACGCTGTGGGTGACGCTCAAGACGGTCGAGGTGCATCTCGGCCGCTCCTACAGCAAGCTCGGGATCTCCTCCCGGCGTGACCTGGCGGGCGCACTCGGCCTGGAGGGCGAAGCGGCCGCGGCCTGACCTGAGTTAGGGTGCCCTAATGCGCCTGACTCTCATCTTGGCCGCGATCCTGCTCGTCTTCGCAGGCTGCGGTTCATCCGACGAGCCCGAAGACCGCGCCCTCGAGGGCAGCACCGCCACGGTCGAGACCGCGACCGAGACGTTCCCCCAGACCGTCGAGCACACCTTCGGCACCACGACCGTGGAGAAGAAGCCGGAGCGGATCGTCGTCGTCGGGCTGACCGAGCAGGACATCGTGCTCGAGCTCGGCTACAAGCCGGTCGCCACCACCGAGTGGTACGGCGACCAGCCGTACGCCGTGTGGCCGTGGGCGCAGGAGGCGCTCGGCGACGCCAAGCCCGAGGTCCTCAGCAACGCGGACGGCTTCCAGTTCGAGAAGATCGCGGCGCTGCGGCCGGACCTGATCATCGGCGCGAACGCCGGCATGGAGAAGAAGGACTACGAGCAGCTCTCGCGGATCGCGCCGACGATCGCCACGCCCAAGGGCGGCACGCAGTACTTCTCGCCCTGGGACGACCAGGTCGAGGTCGTCGCCAAGGCGCTCGGCAAGCCGGAGGAAGGCGCCAAGCTGATCCAGCAGGTCAAGGACGACTACGCCGCCGTCGCGGCCGAGAACCCCGACTTCAAGGGCAAGACGGCCACCTTCGCCCAGAACGCGTTCTACGACGGCGAGATCTACGTCTACCCGCAGGGCCTGAGCACGGAGTTCCTCGAGTACCTCGGCTTCACCATCAACCCGAAGCTCACGCCGCTGGTCAAGAACCCGGGCGAGCAGGTCGCGGTCGCCGAGGAGCGCCTCGACGTCATCGACGCGGACGTGATCGTGTTCGCGACCGAGAAGGCGAGCGACATCGCGAACCTCAAGAAGGTGCCGACCTTCGGCTTCCTCGAGGCCGTCGAGGGCTCCCGTGCCGTCTACACGGACCCGATCCTCAGCGGCGCGATGTACTTCGTCACGCCGCTGTCGTTCAAGTACATCCTCGAGAAGCTCACGCCCGCCCTCAAGGACGCCGTCGCCGGCCAGTCCCCTGAGGAGTTGGTCGGCGGCTAGGCCCGGTCGGCGGTGTAGGCGTGCCAGAGGGCGGCGTAGGCGCCCTCGGCCGCCACGAGCTCCGCGTGCGTGCCGCTCTCGACGATCCGGCCCGCGTCCATGACGATGATCCGGTCGGCGCGGGCCGCCTGCGTGAGGCGGTGCGCGACGACCAGCGCCGTGCGGCCGCGCAGGACCGTGTCGGCGGCGCGTTCGAGGACGCGCGCGCCGGCGCTGCCCGCCTCGGCCGTCGCCTCGTCGAGGACGGCGATCCTCGGGTCGGCGAGGTGAAGGCGCGCGAGCGCGAGCTGCTGCGCCTGCGCGGGCGTGAGCTCGACGCCGCCGTGGCCGACGACGGCGTCCAGGCGGGCCCAGCCGGCGTCGACCGCGTCGAGCGCGCGCTGCAACTGCTCGTCGGTGGCGTCCGGCTTCGCCAGCCGCAGGTCGTCCGCGAGCGTGCCCGCGAACACGTGCACCTCCTGCGTGACGAGCGCGACCTGGCCGACGTCGACCGTGCCGTCCGTGGGCGTGTGGAAGCGCGCGACGACCTTCGCCAGCGTCGTCTTGCCCGAGCCCGACACGCCCACGACCGCCACCCGCTCGCCCGCGGCGATGTGCAGGTCGACGTCGTGCAGGACGGTCGGCCCGCCGTCGTACGCGTGCCGGATCCCGTCGAGGGCGACGTGCGCGCCGGGATGCGGCTCGGCTGGCGGCGGCTCCGGCACCTGGAGGACGCCGACGAGCCGGGCGAGCGCGGCGAGCGCGCGGTTCGCCTCGTCGATCGTGCCCAGCACGATGTTGAACTGGTCGAACGTGCGGATGAACAGCAGCGCGGCGGCGGTGGCCGCGCCGACCGAGATGCTGTCGGCTTTGACGAGGAAGTAGCCGGCGACGAGCGTCGAGGCGGTGCCGACGAACTCGGCCGCGTTCAGGCGCGAGCTGAAGTGCGTGGAGATGCGGATCGTCCGGACGACCGCGGCGACGCTGGACAGCGAGCGCGCCTCGACGCGCGGCAGCGCCGTCGGCTGCAGGCCGAGCGCGCGGATCGTCCGGGCGCCACCGACGACGTCGAGGATCGCCTGCGCGCGCTCGCCGCTGACCCGGCGCTCGTCGGCGTAGGCGGGGCCCGCTCGCTTCGCGTACCAGCGGACCGCCCAGACCTGCACGGGCACGACGAGCAGCGCCGCGAGCGTGAGCCGCGGATCGATCGTGGCGAGGCCGACGAACGTCAGCCCGAGCGTCAGGCTCGCCGCGGCCAGCGGCGGGACGGCTTCGACGACGGCTTCGCTGAGGACCGCGATGTCGTCACCCAGGCGCGAGAGCAGGTCGCCGCGCCCGCCGCGCTCGACCTGCTCGGCGGGGAGCTTGAGGGCGCGCGCGACGACGCGCTCGCGCAGGGCCGCGAGGACCGGCTGGCCGAGGTTCGAGATCAGGATCAGGCCGACGGCGAACAGCAGCGCCTCGCCGATCGCGACCCCCACGAGCGCCAGCGCGGGCCCGGTGATCGAGCGCTGCTCGTCGACGCGGTCGACGATCTCGCCCAGGAGCAGCGGACCGGCGAGGCCGAGCGCGGCCGCCGCGACGAGCACCCCGAGGGCGATCGCGGCCTGGCGGCGACGCGGGCGCAGGAGTTCGCGGACGACGGCCCAGGACTCGCGCGGGGTCGCGGTCGGCAACGCCTTCACGCGACCGCCTCCCGGTAGGCCTCGTCCTCGAGCAGGGCGGCGTGGCTGGCCGTGGTGACGGTGCCACCGGTGATGTGCGCGACCTGGTCGCAGGCGGCCAGGAGAAGCGGGCTCGTGGTCACCAGGATCGTCGTGGCGCCGCGCCGGGCGTCGCGCAGGGCGGCGGCGACGCGGGCCTCGGTCGCCGCGTCGAGCGCGGTCGTGGGGTCGTGCAGGACGAGCACCGGCGCGTCGGTCGCCAGTGCGCGGGCGAGCGCGATCCGCTGGCGCTGGCCGCCCGACAGCGAGCTGCCGGCGTCGGTGAGCTCGGTGTCCAGCCCGTCCGGCAGCGCGGCGATCACGTCGGTGGCGGCCGCGGCGGCGAGCGCGGTGTCGGCCCCGCCGGGCACGTTGTCGCGCACCGTGCCCGACAGCAGCGTGGCCTCGTGCGGGGCCACGACGACGGTCGCGCGCGCCGCGGCCGGATCGAGCGCCGCCAGCGCCACGCCGTCGACGAACACCGCGAGGTCCTGACCCTCCCGAGCGAGCGCGGCCAGCAGCGGAGCCGGGTCGTCGGCGACGACGCCGAACAGCGAGCCCGCGGGCACGTGCACCCGCGGTGCGGCGTCGTCAGCGTCCGGCGTGGCGCCCCGGCCGGGAGCGCGCGACCCCGGTCCGCGCGGAACATCCCCCTCTTGCGGCGAAGCCGGTTCCGCGCGACCGGGGTCGCGCGCTCCCGGCTCCCACGGCGTCTGCGCTCCTCCGATCGCCACGGTCGGCGCCGCGCTGCACCGCAAGGCGACCGGCTCAGCGGGTGCGGGCACGGCCGGCGGCGCCGACAGCACCTCGGCCAGCCGCGCCGACGACGCGCGCGCCCGTGCCAGCAACCCGCCGACCCACGCGAGCCGGCTCAGCGGCCCGACCAGGAACTGCGTGACGCCGGCGGCCGCGATCAGCTCGCCGAGCGAGAGCTCGCCGTCCAGCGCGAGCCGGCCTCCGACGAACGCCACGCCGGCGACGGCGAGGCCGCCGACGAGGACGGCGACCGCGCCCAGCGCGATCTCCGCGCGGGCCGCGGCCAGCGTCGCCCGCAGCGACGACCGGCTCGCCGCCCGGTAGCGCTCCGCGGCCGTCTCCGCCGCGCCGATGCCCTGGAGCACGCGCAGCCCGGTCACGAGGTCGGCCGCCACGCCCGACGCGTCCGCGGCCTCGGCCTGCTGGCCCGCGGCCCGACGGCTGAGCAGGGCGCCCAGCCGGCCGCCGGCCCAGACGATCACCGGCAGCCCGACGAGCACGGTCAGGCCGAGCGTCACCGACGTCACCAGCAGCACGACCGTCCCTGCCACCAGCGCGACGACGACGCCCGCGCCGTAGCCGATCCCCGCGATCACGCCGGCCGACGCGTCCACGTCGGCGGTGGTCACGCTCAGCAGCTGGCCCGGCATGAGCCCGGCCTCGCCGCCGCCGCGCGGGTCGACGACGCGCCGCAGCACCCGCATCCGCAGCCCGTGGGCCGCGGTCTCGCGCGCCCGCTCCTCGGCCCGCGCGCCCTCGCGGTAGGCCGTCGACAGCAGCACGAACAACCCGGCCAGGAGCCCGACCCAGAGCAGCAGGGCGCCGCCGTCCCCGGGCGCGACCGCGTCGTCGATCGCCGCGCCGACGACCACCGGCACGAGCGCTTCGAAGCCCTGGTGTGAGCCCAGCAACGCGGCCGCGAGAGCCACGCGCCACCGGTGGGCGCGCACGACGCCCCGGAGCAGCGCGCCGCCCGTCACGCCTGCGAGGCGGCGGGGACGACCATCGGCGCCCCCGTCGCAGGGCACGGCACGACGAGGCATTTGAGGCCGAAGACGCGCTCGACCAGCTCCGCGGTGACGATCTCCGCCGGCGGTCCTTCGGCGACCACCGCGCCGTCGCGCATCGCGATCAGGTGCGTCGCGTAGCGGCACGCGTGGTTGAGGTCGTGCAGCACCGCGACGAGCGTCCGGCCCTCGACGTGGAGCTTCGCGCACAGGTCGAGCACCTCGACCTGGTGGGCGATGTCGAGGAAGGTGATCGGCTCGTCGAGCAGCAGCAGCGGCGTCTCCTGCGCGAGCGCCATCGCGATCCAGACGCGCTGGCGCTGCCCACCGGAGAGCTCGTCGACCAGACGCGTGGCGAGCTCTTCGATGTGCGTCTGCGCCATCGCCTCGTTCACGGCGCGCTCGTCCTCGTGCGACCACTGGCGCAGCAGCCGCTGGTAGGGATGGCGACCGCGCGCGACGAGGTCGACGACCGTGATCCCGTCCGGTGCGACCGAGGACTGGGGGAGCAGGCCGAGCCGGCGCGCGACCTGCTTGGTCGGCAGCGACGAGATCTCCTGCCCGTCGAGCAGGACGCTGCCCGCGCGCGGCTTGAGCATCCGCACGAGCGCGCGCAGCAGGGTCGACTTGCCGCACGCGTTCGGGCCGACGATCGCGGTGAAGCCGCCCTCGGGGATGTCGACCGTCAACCGCTCGGCGACCACGCGCGCGTCGTAGGCCAGCGTCACCGATTCGGCTCGTAGCGGCGCAGCGCTCATCCGCGTCGTCCCTTTCTCCACTCCATGGTCAGCAGCCACGCCAGGTACAGCCCGCCGAACAGGCCCGTCATCACGCCGACCGGAAGCGCCCGGTCGGGCACGAGCCGCTGGGCGCCGATGTCCGAGGCCAGCGTCAGGGTGGCGCCCATCAGCGCCGAGCATACGAGCGGCAGTCCGGCGGTCCGCGCGACGCGGCGCGCGATCTGCGGCGCAGTGAGCGCGATGAAGCCGATCGGGCCGACGGCGACCGTCGTCACCGACACGAGCCCGACCGCCAGCGCGACCAGGCCTAGCCGCGCGCGCTCGACGTTGAGCCCGAGCGCGTGCGCGGAGTCGTCGCCGAGCTCGAGCGCGCGCAGCGAGCGGGCCGCGGGCACCAGCAGCGGCAGCAGCACGGCGAGCGAGAGCGCTAGCGGCCCGACGTCCTCCCACGTGCGTCCGTTCAGCGAGCCGAGCAGCCAGCGCGTCGCCTCCTGCGCCTCCTCGATCCGCGCGCGGGCGAGCAGGTAGTCCGTGATCGAGATCATCAGGTACGAGATCGCGATGCCGATCAGCACGATCCGGAAGCCGGACGTCCCGCCGCGCTTGAACGCGAGCAGGTAGACCGTGAACGCGGTGGCCACGCCGCCGGTCAGCGCGCCGACGGTGACCGCGAACCCGGACCCCGCGAGGACCGTGATGACGATCAGCGCGCCGACGGTCGCGCCCTGCGGGAAGCCGACGATGTCCGGCGAGCCGAGCGGGTTGCGCGTCAGCGACTGGAAGACCGCGCCGGACACGCCGAGCGCGGCGCCGACGAGCAGCGCGCAGAGCACGCGCGGAAGCCGCAGCTCGCGCACGATGAACGCCGACCCGGGGTCGCCGCCGCCGAGCAGCGTGCTCACGACCGTGCCCGGCGGGATGTCGAACTCGCCCGTCCCGATCGCGAACACCGACAGCGCCAGCACGATCACGACGAGCGCCAGGCTCACCAACACCGTGCGCGCGCGGATGCGCAGCGACACCGCCTCGCCGACGCGCACGACCCGGCCGGGCAGCGTGTACGGCGCGGCGCTCACAGCTGCGCGATCCGCTTGCGGCGCACGAGCGCGACGAACAACGGCGTGCCGACGACGGCCATCATCACGCCCGCCGGCATCTCGGCCGGCCGCACGATCACCCGGCCGATGACGTCGGCGACGAGGATCAGCGCGCCGCCGAGGACGGCGGAGTAGGCGAGGATCCAGCGCTGGTCGGGGCCGCACAGGGCGCGTGCCGCGTGCGGGACGGTCAGGCCGAGGAAGTAGATGGGACCGGCCGCCGCGGTGGCGGACCCGCAGAGCAGCACGATCGCGACCGCGCCGCCGATCCGGGTCGGGCCGACCTTGGTGCCGAGCGCGCGCGCCGAGTCGTCGCCGAGCGCGAGCGCGTTCAGCGAGCGGGCGAGCGCGAGCGCGATCAAGAGCCCGACGGCGACGAAGGGCACGACCGCGTCCAGCTGCGTGCGGCCGCGGCCGCCGAGCGCGCCCACCGACCAGAAGTTGTACTGCTGCAGCAGCTTGACGTCCGCGAGCGCGACGCCGTAGATCAGCGCGGTCAGCGCCGCGGTGATCGCGGTGCCGGCCAGCGCGAGCCGCACGGGCGTGGCGCCGCCGCGGCCGGCCGTGCCGATCACGTACACGGCGACCGAGGCGATCGCGGCGCCGATGAACGCGAACCACACCGAGCTCGCCGCGCCCGCCAGGCCGAGCGCGAGCGCGATCACGACCGCCGCCGACGCGCCCGCGTTGACGCCCAGCAGACCCGGATCCGCGAGCGGGTTGCGCGTGAGCGCCTGCATCAGCGCACCGGCCACGCCGATCGCCGCGCCGACGACGATCCCGAGCAGCGTGCGCGGCACGCGCAGGTCGCGGATGATCGTCTCCTCCTGCGAGCTGCCCGAGTGCAGCAGGGCGTTGACCACGTCCCCGAGCGGGATCGACCGCGCGCCCACCGCGAGGCTGAGCAGGGCCGCGAAGGTGAGCAGCGCGAACGCGATCGCGAGCCCGGCGCTGCGGGTGAACCGGCCGCCGCGGGCACGGGCGGGCGTGGCTTGAGTGGCCATGGGGACGCTCATTCCGCAGCGCGACCTTAACAGGGAGGTTGTTAGGGTGGCCTAACCCATGCGTCTGCCGTTCATCTTCCTCACATGTCTGTGCGCCCTCGTCCTTGCCGCCTGCGGGTCCGATGACTCCGAGTCCACGTCGGGTGCCCAGCCCGCCGCGGAGCAGCAGGGAGCCGCCGAGTCGGGCGCGTTCCCGGTGACCATCGAGCACAAGTACGGCTCGACGACGATCAAGAGCGAGCCCAAGCGCGTCGTCGTGGTCGGCCTGCGTGACCAGGACGCGCTGCTCGCGCTGGGCGTCGTGCCGGTCGCCACCACCGAGTGGTTCGGCAAGCACCCGGGCGCGATCTTCCCGTGGGCCAAGGAGGCGCTGGGCGACGCGACGGTGCCGACCGTGCTCACGAACACCGACGGCGTCCAGATCGAGAAGGTCGCCGCGCAACGCCCCGACCTGATCCTCGGGGTCTACTCCGGCCTGACCCAGAAGGAGTACGACGCGCTCTCCAAGCTCGCGCCGGTCGTCGCGCAGCCCAAGGACAAGGTCGACTACGGCTCCACCTGGCAGGAGGAGCAGCTGACGGCCGGCAAGGCCGTCGGCCAGCCGGAGAAGGCGCAGCAGCTCGTCGACGAGACCGAGAAGCTGATCGCCGACGCCGCCGCCGCGCACCCCGAGTTCAAGGGCAAGACCGCCGCGAACGTCTCCGACTACCAGGGCACCTTCGTCTACGGCCCGCAGGACGTGCGCACCTACACGCTCGAGGCGCTCGGGTTCACGTACCCGCAGTCGCTGCGGGACGCGTTCAAGGACGAGTTCGGCGGCCAGCTGTCGGACGAGAAGACGGACGCGATCGACGTCGACACGCTCGTCTGGTTCGCCGACGGCGACCGCGGCCCCGAGGGCATCAAGAAGGACCCGGTGTACTCGAAGCTGCGCGTCCGCAAGGAGGGCCGGGACATCTTCATCCTCGAGCAGGACCGCGTCTACGAGGCGCTCTCCTTCCCGTCGGTGCTGAGCATGCCGACGCTGCTGAAGGAGTTCGTGCCGCGCCTCGCGGCCGCCGTCGACGGCGACCCGAAGACGTCGACGGACCAGCAGGGCTAGTCGAGGAGCGCGGCGCATCGCGCCGCGCGCTCGGCCACCAACTCGGCGAGCCGTTCTGGCAGCGGGCGCTCCAGCGCCACCACGTCCGGCGCGGTCGCCGCTTCAGCGAATGCCCCCGGCGCTCTCATCGCCAGCTCGTGCGCCCGGGCGGTCAGAGCGTCGCCGTCGAGGCCGAGGTCGCGCGCGGCGCCCGGCCATGGATTCTGGCGCGAGTAGACGTCGTAGGAGCTGCCCAGCTTCATCGCGAGCTTGAGCTTGCGCTCATGCTCGTCGTATGGGAGCGCCGAAGCGATGTCGTAGAGCGGCGCGAGCCGCACTTGGTCGCCCGCCAGCAGTAGCGAGTAGTTCTTCGCGTGCGCGTCCGTGCCCGCGATCAACCAGTTCCAGATCAGGGCGTCGGCGAATCGCTGGACCGCGTCACGCGCGATCGACGGCGGCATCACGGCCCGGAACAGGTCCGCGATCTGGCGGGGGTTCGGCCCCCCTTCGTTCTGGTACTTGCGTGACGGTGGCGTGCCCAACGCCTGGCAGAGGTCTTCTTGGTGAATCCTCGTCAACTCGCGAGGGGCACTCTCGCGGCGGTCGTATCGGGTCACCACGATCGCCGTCTCGCTCTCGAACCGCGACACGGTGGTACGCGCGACGATGAGTCCCGTTCGGGAGGCTGCGTCGAGGCAGAGGTGCTCGTTGAGGTCGTGATCGTCGAGGCCGGCGACGGCGGGCTTGAGGATATGTGTGGTGGGCAGTGCGCCCCCGGGAACGCCCCAGCGTCCGTCTTGGAGCAGCAGGGCGGTTTTCGCCTGTGCGCCGCCGAGGCTGAATTGGCCGGTGAAGTTGCGACCGAGCCACGTCGTCGCGTCAGCCTGCAGATCGCGGAGCCGCTTCGCGACCTCCTCATCCGTGAGCCATGCCACCGTGCCCGTCCGTGCGAGCGCGCCGTCGACGTCCTTGGCGTCCACGAACCGCACTGCGCCGGCACAGTCTTCGCCGACCGGGCTCGCGAGCAGCGAGAACGGTGACGCAGGACTCACTTGGAACCGCTTCGCCCAGCGCTCCAGCACTTGATCGTTGTCGGGCAGCAGCCCCCATAGCCACGGCGTGACCACAGCGTCGCCGTGCTCCCCCAGCGCAAGCGGCATCGAGAGTGACAGCGGCGTGGCGTCGGCGGTGCCCCGGTACGTCTCCTCGTACGAGAAGCGCAGACCGCCGCCTCGTCGCCGCGTGAGCGTCCCGGCGACCTGGTCCTCGAGCAGCACCACCAGCGCGTCACTCATGTCGACGAAGGTCGTCGAGCACCGCGTCCAGATCCACCCGTCTGCTTGTGGTCCGGTCGACCTCCTGGTTCTCGCCGTGCACGTCGACGCTGAGACGCAGATCCAGCGCGCTGAGCAGTCGAAGCACCAGTTGCAGCTCGGAAGTGCCCTTCCCGCGTTCGAATGCGTTCACCCACTGCCGCGACACCTCCGCACGATGCGCCACCTCGGCCTGGCTGAGATGAAGGTCGAGTCGTCGTCGCTTGGCAGCCAACGCCAGGTCCCTGAGCGTGTTGATCGTCGGCACGAATGTCAGCGTACGGCGACTATCTGCATGTGTCAACGTACGGCGACACCATAAGCATGTCGTCGTACGGCGACAACTCCAACAAGTCAACGTACGACGACGTCGCGGCGAGCAGGGTTAAGAGCAGGGTGGGGTCCCGTGGCGGGCCGGCCGGGCAACCGGCAGGCTCGCCGTCATGCTCCCCAGACTCCTGCTCGCAGCGCTCCTCACGCTGCTCCTCGTAGCGCCCGTGGCACGCGGCGCGACGTTCTGCGTCGACACGGCCTGCGACGGCCAGGCCAAGCCGACGCTCGACATCGCGCTGGGTGCCGCCGCGACCAGCCCGGGCAAGGACACGATCGTCCTCGGCAAGGGGCCGTTCACCGGGACCTACGCGATCACGTCCAACAACCCGGTCGACGTGATCGGACCCGAGAACGACAGCGCGCGGATCGTCGCGAAGACCGGCACCGCGCTCGTGATCGCCAACGGCGACTCGACCGTGCGCAACGTGAGCGTGCAGGTCAAGGCGGTCGACGGCGCGATCGGGATCGACGTCGTCGCGGCCGGCGCGGAGCTCACGCGGGTGAGCGTCAACGGCGCGCCCGGGGTGCAGCAGCAGACGGGGATCATGGTGCGCCGCGGCGCGCAGCTCGACACCGTGTGGGCGACGTTCTACACGCCCGGGTCGGCGGCGATCGTCGCGGCCGGGCAGCCGGAGCTGCCACTGCAGCTGCGCAACCTGTCGCTGCACGCGGAGACCGCGATCAAGGTCGACGGCTGGAGCAAGCCGGTGTGGATCAGCCACGCGGCGCTGTCGGCGACGCTGACCGGCGTGCTCGTGCGCGACGTCGGCGCCCTGGTCGCGGAGGAGCTGAGCGTGTTCGGCGGCGGCACCGGTGTGCACGCGGTCGACTCGACCGGCACGCTCCGCCACGCGACCGTCGCCGCGCGCCAGGAGGGCGCGACCGCGCTGCGTGCCGCCGGCTCGCGGCTGACGGTCCGCGACAGCGTGCTGATCGGCGCCGACCTCGGCTCCGACGTGGCCACCGACGCGCCGCTCGAGCTGCGCTACAGCGCCTTCCGGCCCGAGCGGACGGTCGGCCCGGTCGAGCAGCCCGGCGCGGACAACGTCGACCTGTCGCGCTCGTATCTCGGCCTGCCGAGCTTCGAGGCGGGCGTGTTCGCGCCCGCCGCCGGCAGCGCGCTGATCGACTCCGGCACCCCGGGCGCCGAGGCCGGGATCGACCTCCAGAACCGCAGCCGCCCGCTCGACGGCGACCAGGACGGCGTCAAGCGCCGGGACATCGGCGCGCTCGAGGCGGCCGTGGGCACGAGCGTGCAGCCCGCGAAGGTGGTGCTGATCGACCCCACGCCGAAGGTGGTGCCGACGCCCACCGCGACACCGACCGCGACGCCGGAGGTCACGCCCGTCGCGACCCCGCAGGTCACCCCGACGCCGACACCGATCGCCTCGCCGAAGCCGACCGTCTCGCTCGCGTCGCTCAAGGCCCGCACGCTGCGCGGCCGCTCGACCGGAACCGTCAAGCGCGTGCAGGTCACGCTCAAGCGGGGCGGAACCTGCGTGAGCGGGCGGGGGACGCTGCGCAAGGCGAAGACGTGCAGCTGGCTCGCCGTCCAGGGGACGGGCAGCTGGCGACTGAGCTTCAAGCGCGCGCTCCCGCGCGGCCGCTACCTCGTGCGGATGCGTGCCCTGGACGCCAAGGGCCACGTCCTCGCCGGCGCGAGCAAGCGGGTCCGGCGTGGCTAGCCACGGCTACGCGGCGTTCGCGCGCGCCGACGTGGCCGACGCGCGCCGTGGCCACCCGGCCAGCAGCCTGCAGGCGTACGCGGCCGAGCGTGGCCTCGAGTGGCTCGACCGCCGGTCCGCCGCGGGCTTCTCGGCGGCGTTCCCCGGCTTCGAGGCGTACCGCTACAACGCGGTCCGGGGCGTCCTGCCGGGCGGACGCTTCGGCGTGCTCTTCCACCAGTTGCTCGAGGTGCCGGTGACCGGCTCGCCGAACATCAGCGGCACGCTCTACGCGTCCACGGTGAAGGTCAAGAGCCGCCGCTGGTGGATGCCGGACCGCACGGATCTCCCGTTCATTGGCGACTTCCTCGACCCGCGCACCGAGCCGGGCGAGCCGGAGGCGTTCGACAGCCATGCCGTGTGGATCCCGACGACGACCGTCGCGATCAACGTGCCGGAGGCCGCGCTGCCGTTCTTCCTGACGCGGATCGACCGGCGCGACAGGCACGCGCCGTTCGACTTCCCGGACACGGCGGACCTGCCGGGCGGCTGGCGGCTGCGCTCGCACGGACCTGTGCCGTCGCTCGACGGGCTCGCGCCCGTGCTCGACCGCCACGCCGGGGACCCGTTCTTCCAGGTCCTCGCGCTACGGGGCACCGTGATCGTGCGCAGCAACGGCTACCGGACAGATCTGGACGAGCTGGCGCGCGACGCCTGTGCGATCGCGGACGCGTTCGCGGCCGCCTCGCCGTCAGCCGCGGAGCCGTTCGCCACCGCGCTCCCGGCGCCGCACTCGCACCACCCCGAGGTGACCCCCGCTTGGCGCGACGGCTACGCGCGGCTCGCCGCTCGCCTGGGCCTCGCTCAGGAAGACGCGGACGACTACCAGCGCGCGTTCCCGACGCTCGGCGTGCCCGGCCGTGCGGTCGCGGTGATGCGCGGGGAGCTCGCGCCCGGCGTGCACGGGCGGCTGGTCTACTCCGCCGAGCGCAACCTGCGGGCCGCCGAGCGGGCCCGCGGCGCGGTGCTCCTCGCCGCGCACGGCGCTCCCACCCCGCCCGGCGGCGAGCGCCACCCGGAGCATCAGCTCGTGTACGAGCAGCGCGACGGCGTGGCCGTGCTGTGGAGCCTGCGCACGGCCGGCTTCTACCGCGAAGAGCAGGAGGAGCTGGTCGAGCGGGCGCTGCGCTTCGCGGCTGGCAGACTGGAGGCGTGACGGAGAACCTGAAGGTGCGCCTGGTCCCGCGGTCGCTGGTCGACGGCGAGCGCGTGGTCGCGCGGCGCGCCGCCGAGGACCTCGTGCTCGTCCTCGCCGAGGACTTCCCGGACCGGATCGAGATGGTCGCGCCGAGCGAGGACGACGAGGAGCGCTTCCTGGCCGGGCTGATCAACACGCGCGCCGAGCCGGGGCTCGAGCTCACACGCCACGACGTGGCGGGCACGGAGCTGCTGATGCTCAGCGGCGAGTCGTACTTCACCGCCACGCACGCCCTGTGGGCGAACGAGTTCGACCCGCCCGAGCCCGAGCACGGCACGCTCGTCGCGGTCCCCACCCGCCAGGTGGTGCTCGCGCACCCGATCCGCGACCGCGGTGCGCTGGCGGTGCTGACGCCGATGCTGCAGCTCGCGCGCCGCTTCGGCGCCGCCGGCGAGCAGGGCACGATCAGCCCGAACCTGTACCTGCTGCGCGGCGGGCAGCTCCAGCTGATCGAGCTGGAGGAGACCGAGACGCAGATCGTGCTGCCGCAGACCGGCGAGTTCGCGCAGCTTCTCCAGCAACTCTGACCGGACTACCTTTCGCGCCGCATGCCGGCGTGGACGACCGAGATCGAGATCGCGTACGACTTCGGGCACCTCTACGTCCACGACGGCGCGGCGCACTGGAGTGACACGCCGGCGCGCGTGGACCTGCGGATGCCGCGCGTGGGGGAGTTCGGCGTCCCGGTCCGGATCGAGGGCTACGGCGCCAAGCCGGCGCCCGACCTCGCGCGCTGGGAGCACGTGGTCGAGTTCTCGCTGCGGGTGGAGTCGGAGGCGATCGCGTTCGCGTCGGGTACGGTCGGCGCGGCGCGGATCGGGATCGCGAACGGCGACTACCGGGCCCGCTGGTCGGCGGCCCGCGGCGAGTACCGCTTCCAGCTGTGGCCCGGACCGGCCACGGCACCGACGGCGGAGCTCAAGCGCCCGCCGGGCGCCGTCAGCGACCTCGGCGACATCCCCGCGCTGCTGCACGACGAGGGCGTGCAGGCGCTCGGCTCGATCGTCGGCACGCGCGTGCGCGGCGACGCGCTCCAGCTCTACGTGCGCCTGAGCGCGTGGCGGGACCGCGCGTGGTATCGGACCGTGCGCTGCGACGGCGCCGTCCGCTGGCAGGCGACGAGCGACCCGTTCTCCACCGCGCTCCTGCACGCCGAGCATCCGGGCCTGCTGGCGTTCGCGGACGAGCGCGGCGGGCTCTCCTTCAAGGGCGCGCCCGCGGAGCCCGAGCGGCTCGAAGCCGCCCTGCGCGCCGCGCACGCCGAGGCGGCCGGGCGGCACATCGCGTTCGAAGAGGGCCTCGCGGCGCGGCTCGCGGTCGGCTACGGGCGCCTCGCGAGCGGCCCCGTCACGCTGCTGCGCCGCTACGCCCACGTCGCCGATCACCACGGCGTGGCCACGAACCTCACCGTCACCGGCCCGGGCCGCGCCGGCCTGGCGCTGCTCGAGCTGGGCGACACGTTCGTCGTGGCCGAGCGCTTCTCGATCGTGGAGAGTTGAACGTCCTCGAGGAGAGTTAAACGTCCTGGACGTTTATTCCTCGCGCAACTAGATCGCCAGCGACCCGGCGAGGCCCAGGTAGGCCGCGCCCGCCGCGCGCGACAGGTGCTTCGTGCGGCGCCGCACGCGCTCGGCGACCGCGCCCGCCAGCAGCGCGTAGGTGGTGTCGGTGAGCGTGGCCAGCGCGACGAACACGAGGCCGAAGATCAGCGTCTGCAACGGGACGTTGCCCGCCGGGTCGACGAACTGGGGGAGGAACGCGACGAAGAACATCGCGGTCTTCGGGTTCAGCGCGTCCACGAGCAGGCCCTGGCGGTAGAGCCTGCCGTCACCGCCCGGGGCCGCCGAGAGGTCGGTCCGGCCGCGCAGCGCGCGCACGCCCAGCCACACCAGGTAGGCGGCGCCCGCGAGCTTGAGCACGAGCAGCGCGCTCGGCGAGGCCGCCACGAGCGCGCCGAGGCCGGCGGTCGCCGCCAGCACGTGCAGCAGCGCGCCGCTCTCGACGCCGAGCATCGACGTCAGCCCGCCGCGGCGCCCGTGCTCGAGCGTCCGCGCGACGATGAACAGCACGGACGGGCCCGGGATCAGCAGCAGCGCCAGGGTGGTGGCGGCGAAGAAGGCGAGGAGGTCTGGGGAGGGCATGACCGCGATCCTCGTCGCGGCCCGGTGCTCCCACATGAGGGAGCACCCTGATCCTCACCCTTAACTGTGGTCAGCCGGCCCGTAGCCGTGGGCGGCCTTGTACTCGTCGTTCTCGCGCTTCTCACCGCGCGCGAGGACGATCGCGTAGGCAATGGCGCCCTGGACCAGGACCGGGAACAGCACGACCCAGATCGCGAGGCTGACGAGAGTGACGGACAGAGCCGCATCGGCAAGCAACAGCATCAGCCCAGACGTTAGCTGATCCGGCCGGACGCAAGCGCCGCGCCCGGCCGGATCTCCCCCCTCAGAACAGGCGGTAGCGGACGGTCGCGTCGCCGAGCTTCAGACCCGGCGGGATCGTGCCGGGCGCGAGCCCGAACGCGCCGTCGAGCGCACCGGCCGCGACCGGCGTGAGCGTGCCGCCCACCGGGCCGAGCTTGAGCGTGCCCTTGCTGAGGCCCACCCGTGCGCTGCCGAAGTCCAGGTTCAGGATCGGCACGCGCGTGCCGCCGACGAGCGCGGTGAGCTGGCGCCGGAGCGGATCGATGTAGAACGTCTCGAGCTTGACGGTGGTGGCGCCCGCCGTCAGCGAGATCCCGCCGCTGTGACGGATCGTGCCCGACAGCAGCGCGCCGAACGGCTTGTTGGTGATCGGGAAGGCCAGCTCGCCGGTGGGCGTGGCGGCGGCCGGCGCGATCGGGGCGGGCGCGACGCCGAGGCCGGTGAGCGCGGCGACGGCGCCGGGGTCGAGCTTGAGCGTCGTCTCGCCGTAGGTCCGCGCCTGGGCGGCGGCGGGCGCGAGCAGCAGGAAGGCGGCGACGGTGGAGAAGAGCTTGCGCATGATCATCACTCCGCGGTGGCTTTGACGGTGGCCGTGCCGAGCAGCAGGCCTTCGGTGAACGCGGTCGTGCCGAACGCCTGGTTGAGGGCGCCGGCGGCCGCGGCGGTGAGCTTCAGGGCGGCGCCGTCGAGCGTGATCGTGCGGCCCTTGACCGACGCCTTCAGCGCCGACAGGTCGACGCTCAGGATCGGCACGCGCTGCCCGCCGACGAGCGCGGTCAGCTCCGGCGTGTCGTCGATGCCGATGGTGAAGCTCGTCAGCTCGACGCGCGTGGCGCCCTTGGTCAGCGCGATCCCGCCGGAGTGCTCGATCGTGCCGGCGTACGTCTTCGCGTTGACGCTCCCGCCCGTGATCGGGAACGCGAGCGCGTCGCTGCCGATCGGGGCGGCGGCGATCCCGAGGCTCTGCAGCGCGGCGCCGGCGCCCGGGTCGAGCGTGAGCGAGGTGGAGCCGGACGCGAGCGAGACCGTCTCCGGCTCGACGCGCACGCTGACGCTGCCCAGCTCCAGCCCGGCGCGGAACAGGTGCACGCCGAACGTCCGGTTGAGCGCCTTGGCGGCCGCGGCGCTGAGCGCGACGCGCACGCCCGAGATCCGCGTGGCGAGGCCCGCGCGGGTGATCTTGGCGCGCTTGGCGTCAACGGTCAGCAGCGTCACGCGCGTGCTGCCGACACGAGCGGTGAGGGTCGACCTGCGCGCCAGCTTGATCGTGAATGAGCGGGCGCTCAGCGACTTGCCGCCGGCCGAGAAGCGCAGGCCGCCGGAGTGCTCGATCGTGCCGCGCGCACCGTCCAGCGACCCGCCGGTGACCGGGAACGACACGTTGCCGCGCGCGGGCTTGATCGGCGCGACGCGGACGCCGTTCGCGCTCAGCGTGCGGGCGACGGCGCGGTCCAGCTTCAGCGTCGTGGTGCCTGACGCGAGCGGGGTCTGAGCATGCGCAGCGGGCGCCGCGGCCAGCAGCAGGACAGCCGCGGCCCCGGCGATGAGGTTTCTGGTCAAGGACTCCTCCGAAGGGTCGGATGACGTTTGTGCCTGGCCATACGCGTGGTGCGCCAAGATCGGATTTGGCACAACCGGGTGCGGATGCGCCACGTAGAGACGGGCATGGCAAGATGCGGGTCGACGTGGCCTTCGAAGACCGGGCAGAGCGGCGCCTCATCAAGCGCCTGGCACGCCGTGACCCCGCGGCGGTCCGCGAGCTCTACGCGCTGCACGGCCGCACCACGTTCGGCTTCCTCCTGCGCCTGCTGGGCGACCGCGCGGCCGCCGAGGACGTCCAGCAGCAGGTGTTCCTGGAGGCCTGGCAGCGCGGCGACCGCTACGACCCGGCGCGCGGCAACCTGCTCGCGTGGCTGCTCACGATCGCGCGCAGCCGTGCGGTCGACCATCTGCGCCGGCGCGTGCCCGAGCCGCGTGACCCCGTGTCGGCGGTCGCGCTCGCGGACGGCGCCGAAGCGGCGCGCATCGACGAGCTGCTCGAGCAGTGGCGGCTGGTCGGCGTGCTCGACCAGCTCCCGCCGGAAGAGGCGGACCTGCTGCGACGGCGCTTCTACCTCGAGCAGAGCCAGTCGGAGATCGCGGAGGCGACGGGCGTGCCCCTCGGAACGGTGAAGACCCGCATGACCCGGGCCCTGGGGCGCATGCGCGAGCTGCTGGAGGCAGACGCGTGAACGACGCGACCGACTACCTGCTGGGCGAGATGGAGCCCGACCGGATCGCCGCGTTCGAGGCGGCGCTGGCCGAGGACGCCGGGCTGCGGGCCGAGGTCGACGCGCTGCGGCCGGTGGTCACGCGGCTCGAGCGCCTCCCGGCGGAAGGCTGGGACGCGGCCGCGCCGCCGCCCCTGCAGCTGCCGGGTCTCCCGGAACCCGAGCCGACGGCGTCGCGGCGGTCGCGTCGCCTCGTGCTGCGCCCCGTCGTCGCGGGGCTGTGCGCGTTCGCGCTGCTCGCCGTCGGCACGGGCCTCGGCGTGCTGGTCGACCGTGACCCGGACCCGCCGACCCGGCTCGTGCTCCAACCCGTCGGCGACCTCGACGTGGCCGCGAAGGGCAAGGTCGGTGTGCGCGACGACCGCGTCACCGTGCGCTTGACCGGGCTCAAGCCGACCGACGGCGACGAGTTCTACGAGCTGTGGCTGCTCGGCGCCGACAAGGAGCTCGTCGGGCTCGGCTCGTTCCGCGTCGGCCAGGATGGCACCGCCGCCTTGCGGCTGCCGCTCCCGGTCGACCCGGGCGCGTTCCAGTACTTCGACGTCTCGCTCGAGGCCGGCGACGGCGACCCCGGGCACTCCGGCGTGTCCGTGCTGCGCGGTCCGACGACCTCCAGCTAACGGCGGCGCGCGCGGAACTCGTCGAGCGCGATCGCGTCGGGGCTGACGGCCGGCGCCTCGAACCCGACCGCGCCGGCGTCGGCCGACCAGAACCCCGGGTGCGCGTCCAGCCAGCGCCGCGCGTCCCGGCGGCCGAGCTCGAGCAGCCGCTCGATGAACACCTCGTCGAAGAAGATGAACGACAGCAGCTCTCCGCGCGCGGCCGCGGCCCCGCCGCCGAGCAGCCGTGACAGCAGCGCGAAGTCGAGCGAGCGCAGCGCCTTCAGCCCGCCGTAGCGCTCGCGGTAGGTCGCCTCCGCCAGCGCGCCGATCTCGCCCCGCCGCTCCGGCGACACCAGGGCGTACGAGACCCGCCGGTACGGCGGCCGGCCCTGCGCCTCGCGGTACGCGCGGGCCGCGCGCGACGTGCCCGTCGTCGCGTGCTCGGCGAAGAACGCGTTGACCGCGAGCATCCGGCGCACGTCATGGGCGACCTGGTCCAGCAGCAGCCCGTCGAGCGCGTTGGCGGCGACGTCGGCCAGCCGCGGCGTGGCGGCGCGCCCGGGTGGGTGCGCGACGGCGAACGGCTCGTAGCCGACCACGATGACCCGTTCGGCGCCGAGCGCCAGAGCGGGGGAGATCGGCGCGTTCAAGCGGGTGGCGCCGTCGACGTAGTGCCCCGCGGCGCCGAGCGGCGCGGTCACCTCGACCGGCGGGAACAGCAACGGGATCGCGGCGCTGGCCCGGACATGGCGGCCGTCGAGCCGCGTGTGCACGTACTCGATCTCGTGATCGCCGCGGGGTGGCCGGGCCGCGCTCTCGACGAACCCCACCGGCACGCCGCGCTCGACCGACGTGGCCACGACGCAGACCGCGTCGATCGCGCGCCCCGCGACGTTGGCGTGCAGCGCGTCCCAGTCGATCCAGCGGCTGAGGCTGTGCGCGAGCGGCGACGGGTCCAGCAGCGAGGCCGCCCGCAGCCCCGGCAGCTCGAGCAGCTCGCCCGCGAGGCGCGCGAGCCCGATCCCGGTGCCGACGCCGATCACCGGCCGGATCACCGACCCCTTGCGGACGGAGCGCCAGCGCTCCAGGAACGTCAGCGCCTGCTCACGCGCGGGCAACGCCGCCACGGCCGCGACGACCGCCGCGTTGATGCCGCCGACGCTCGTCCCGCAGACGATGTCGACCCGCTCCCCGCGCGCCTCGAGCGCGGGGAGCAGGATCGAGAGGGCGCCGGCCTCGTACGCGCCGCGCGCCCCGCCGCCGGGGAGGACCAGACCGTTCTGCACGGTCGCGACAGCGTGCCGACCGGAGGACGTGCGGTGTGTGGACCGCAGGGCCGAAATCGTGCGGGGCGCGTCAGGACACGGCGGCCAGCGCCGCCTCGCGGCTCGGGTAGAGCGCGAGCAGGCGGTCCACGCCGCGGAAGCGGAAGATCGACGGCGGCTCGTCCTGCGTGAGCACGAGGGCGACGGTGCCGCCGTCCTCACGCGCGCGGGCGCTCGCCGTGAGCAGCGTGGACAGCCCCGACGAGTCGATGAAGGCCACGGCCGTGAGGTCGACGACGAGGTGGGTGGCCTCGGCCAGCGCGAGCGCGAGCTGGCGGTCCAGCGCCGCGACGTTCGAGAACGTGATCTCGCCGGTCACGGCGACGACGGCCGTTCCCGGGCCGAGCGGCTCGGTGGTGATCTCAGCCACGGTCCAGCTCCAGCCACACGCGGTGGCGGTCGGTGCGCTCGGCACCCCAGCGGGCGGCGCACTGGTCGACGAGGTACAGGCCCCACCCGCCCGGGCCCTCGGGGTTGGCGATCGGGCGTTCGGGCAGGGGGAAGCCGGGCCCGTCGTCGGAGACGCTCAGGTGCACGGTGCGCGGGGCGATCCGCAGCTCGATCGCGACCGTCCCGTCCTCGACGCCCGTGTGCCGGACGGCGTTGGCGACGAGCTCGGTCGCGAGCAGGCGCACGTCCTGCGCGAGCCGCTCGCCCAGCTCCTCCGCGACCGGGGCGAGCGCGTCGGCGACGTCGTGCGCGGCGCGCGGCACGGCGGGGAACCGCTCGGACACGCGCAGCGGCGCCGCGATCCGCAGCGCCAGGCAGGCGATGTCGTCGCGCGGCTGGCCGCCGGCGTTCTCGACCGCGACGCGCTCGAGGTGCTCGACGACCGCGCGCGGGCCTTCTGCCGCCTTCTCGGCCACGAGCGCGGCGAGGTCGTGCTCGGTCAGGATCCGGCGCGGCGCGGCGGCCTCGCTCACGCCGTCGGTGTAGAAGACGAGCAGGTCGCCGGGCTCGAGGGTCGCGGTGATCTCCGGCAGCTCCGGGCGCTCGAGGATGCCCAGCGGCGTGCCGACGTCGCCGACCGGCGCGGCGGTGCCGTCGGCGCGGGCGAGGATCGGCAGCGGGTGGCCGGCGGTCGAGAGCTCCAGGTCCGCGCCGGTGGGCGTGAGGTCGACGCGGGCGAGCGCGGCGGTGACGAAGCCGGGCGCCTGCTGGCGCAGCAGCTGGTCGTTCAGGCGCAGGAGCTGGTAGCTCGGGCGCAGGCCAGCGACCGCGTGCGCGCGCAGCGTGTAGCGGCCCAGCGCGGTCACGGCCGCGGCCTGCGGGCCCTTGCCGCACACGTCGCCGACGACGAGCGCGTAGCTGCCGTCGCCCTGGACGAACACGTCGTAGAAGTCGCCGCCGACCTCGTTGCCCTCGCCCGCGGCGCGGTAGGTGGCGGCCAGCTCGAGGCCGTCGATCGTCGGCAGGTGGGGCGGCAGGAGCGCGCGCTGCAGCGTCTGGGCGGTGCGCGTGCGCTCCTGGTACAGGCGCGCGTTCTCGATCGCGATCGCCGACTGCGCCGCGATCCCGGCGACCATGTGCTCGTCCTCGGCGGTGAACATGCCGGGCTCCGGGTGGCCGAAGAAGAGGCCGCCGACGACCTCGCCGTCGCTCGCCATCACCGGCACCGCGAGGTAGCTGCGGACGGGCAGGTGGCCGTCGGGCATGCCGTTGTAGGGCGCGCTGCGGCCGTACCGCGCGTCCTGGCGGACGTCGTCGATGCGGACGATGCCCTCGCCGTTGAACGTCGGCGCGAAGATGTCCGTGTTGCGCGGCATCGGGAACCGCTCGAACACGCTGCGCTCCACGCCCGAGAGCGTGTAGAGCATGTACGCCTCGCCCGCGTCCGAGAGCACGTTGTAGAAGAAGGCGCCGAACTGCGCGGGGGTCAGCTCACGCGCCGCGTCCGTCGCCAGCTGCACGATCTCCTGCAGCTCGAGCCGGCGCGAGATCGCCTGCCCGACGCGGTGCAGCGCCTCCGCGCGCTGCTTCTCGAGCAGCAGCCGCCGGCCGGTCTCCTCGGCCTCCAGGCGCGCCGCGTGCTCGCGGTTGAGCAGCTCGAGCGTCTCGATCGCGTTCGCGGCCATCTGCGCGAGCGCGGCCACGATCGTCTCGTCGTCGCGCGTGAACGCCCCGTCCTTGTCCCACAGCTCCAGCAGCCCGAGGCTGGAGCCGTAACGGGCCACGAGCGGCGCGACGAGCCGCGGGCCGTGCGGCGCGCCGTTGGGCCCGCGTCGGGCGACGGCCTGACGCGCACCGATCACGTCGCGCGCGGCGGCCGCGACGATGTCCAGCACAGCTTGGTCGGTCGCGGCGGCCGTGACCGCGCGTGCAGCGTCCGCCAGTGAGCGGAGCGGGTCGCTCATCGGGCGGGATCGTATTGACCCGTGGCATCCTTAACGGCGATGAGCGATCTCGAACGCCGCGGCGGTTCCCGCCCCTCCCGCAAGCAGCGCGCCGACCGCGCCTACCAACTCGTGCTCGCGACCGGCGCATTCGGGTTGATCGGCACCGTGGGGATCGTCCTCGCGATCCTCGGCATCATCGGCGCCGGCCTGCCGATCCTCGCGCTCGTGATCGCCGCGATCTGCTTCGTGCTGCTGCGTAGAACGGTGCGCTAGCCGTCGATCGGCACCTCGAACTTCGAGGTGTACTCGTCGAAGTCGGAGACCCGCACGGTGATCTCCATCGTCCAGTCGCCCGCCACGCCCAGGCTCGCCGCGTTCACGACGTAGTGGCCGGGGCCGGCGACGTTCGGCTCGAGCGTGATCTTGGCGATCTGCTTGGACGGCATCTCGGCCGTGAGCCGCAGCTCCTTCGTCGCCTCGTAGGGCGCGCCGGTCTTGCGGTCGAAGAGGTAGACGTGCGTCTCGTTGGGGCCGACGCGGGCGGGGTCGACGGTGACCTCGACGCGGGCCGGGCCGACGTTGACCGTGGTCGAGAACGGGCCCGCCGACTGCGCGGTGGACGGCGCGTAGCTCGACAGCGCGCCGGTCGCGCCCAGCGCGATCACGCCGAGCACGAGCTCGGCGACGAGGATCCGCCGCAGCAGCACACCCGTCTGGCCCGGTGAGCCGGTGAGCCGCTTGAGCGCGGGAACGAGCTTCTGTCGGTTGTAGGCCCCCGCGGCGACGATCAGCAGCGCGACGGCGATCTTGATCAGCACCGATCGGCCGAACGGCGTGTCCAGCAGCGCGCCGAAGCGCCCGACCTCGATGATCCCCTGAACGGAGCCCGAGATCAGCAGCACGGCGAGCGCGGGCCCGGCGAGCGTGGAGAAGCGCCCGACGACGGTCGCGAGCAGTGGCGTGCGCTCCTCGGGCGACACGCTCGCGGTGGCCGCGCGCAGCGCCAGCACGAGCACGGCGACGCCGCCGAGCCACGCGGCCATCGCGAGCACGTGCAGCACGTTCATCGGCATCAGCACCGCGACCGGCTTCTGCACGCTGGTGTGCCCGCCGAGCGACGGCAGCAGGGCGAGCGCGAAGAGCGGCACGGCGAGCGCGACGAGCTTGGGCGTGGACAGCACGGGGCGCGGGCGGGTCGCCGCCGCGAGGGCGGGGGCGGCGGCCGCGGGCGCGGCGAGGGCGGTCGCGGCGAGGGCGCCGGTCGGCGCGGCTCCGGCGCGGCCTGCGGGCGCGGCGCCGCCGTTGCCGGCGCGGCCTGCGGGCGCGGCGCCGCCGTTGCCGGTGTCACCCGCCGGCGCGGTTCCGCCGCCGTTGCCGGCCGCGTCCTCGGGCGCGCTCGCGTGGCCGTTGCCGGCCTCGCGCAGCGGGCGTGTCGCCAGCACGGCGAGCACGACCAGCCAGACGGCGGCGCCGATGCCCCAGGCGCGGCCGAACCGGGTGCCGAGGACCTCGGTGAAGACGTCGGGGCGGGCGGCGTTCCAGAAGGACTCGCCGGAGCCGATCGCGCCCTGGAGGATCACCGCGAGCAGCGCGGACACGAAGCCGACGACGCCGGCGACGAGCAGGAGCTTCTCCAGGCGGGCGGTGAACGGGCGCGAGACGCGGCCGACCGGGCGCCAGCAGACGAGGAAGAAGATCAGGGCGCCGAGGCCGAGGGCGATCGCGCTGTACTGGAGCCCGCGCGCGATCGCGAGGGCCGTGTTGGTGACCGGCGCGGACGTGCCCGAGCCCAGCAGCTCGTCCAGCGACTGCGCGGGCGCGGCGCCCTCGCCGACGGTGAAGACGAAGCCGGACGAGATCGGGTGCCCGTCGGCGGACACGACGCGGTAGGTCGCGGTGTAGGTGCCGTCGCCGAGGCCGGGCTTGAGCTTGATGGCGATCCGCTCGCCGCGGTTGTCCGGATGGAAGGCCTCGCCCGTCTGGACCTCCTTGCCGCTCGCGTCGAACACGCGCAGCGCGCCGAACGCCCCCTCGACGGACTCGTCGAAGATGAAGACGACCTCCTTGGGCGCGGCGTCCAGCTTCTGGCCGCGCTCCGGAAGGGTCGACTGCAGCGTCGCGTGGGCCAGCGCCGAAGCCGGCGCGACCAGCTCCGCGAGGAGCACCAGGACCAGGGCGAGCGCCCGCCTCACCATGCTTCGACGGGCCCCTTCTTCGGCTGCTCGGCGGACTCGCCACCGTCACCGCCGTCGTCGGCCGAGCGACGACGACGCACGACGAAGACGGCGATCGACAGGACGATCAGCAGCGCGGCGAAGCCGAAGATCGCGCCGATCGGCAGGCCGCCGCCGTCCAGCGGCACCCACGTCAGCGTGCCCGTGACCTCGCCCTTCTGGCCGCCGATCGAGATCGGGATCTGCCAGTTGTCGTAGATCACCGTCTCCTTGCCCTTGTCCGTCAGCGCGGGCGGGTCGCCCTCGCCCATCCAGTGCATGCGATGGTCGTGCCACTCGAAGCGGCCGCTCTTGGACTGCTCCTTCCAGTTGGGCTCGGACGCGAGGTTCTGCGGCACCGCGGCCTCGCCCTGGCGGTCCTCGTTGAGGTAGTAGGCCTTCGAGTTGGTGTTCAGGAGCACCGTGCCGTCGGCCTTGACCTGGGCGTAGGGCTCGTTCTCGTAGCCGAACACCTCGACGTCCTTGCCGCTCGTGTTGTGCAGCAGGACGCGGTCGTCGAAGTTGAGGATCTCGACCGTGACGCCCTTGGTGGCGGGCGTGATGCCCTTGACCACGGAGCGGTAGTTCGGGTTGCCTTCGTGGGCCATCGCCACCGGAGCGGCAAGCAGCAGGGCGACGAGGGCGAGCAGTGCAGCGGGCTTGATCATGGTGTGCGGCGGCGGAGCAGTTGCAGGAGGACGGCCGCGGCGGCGAGCGCCACGGCCACGATCGAGAGGATCAGGGGCAGCGGGGAGTCGGAGTCCTCGGCGACCGTCGCCGCGGCGGGCGCGGCGTCGGTGGTGTCGGCGGCCGGCGTGGCGGTGGCGGAGCCTTCGGTCGCGGCCTCCGCGCCCTCGCCGCCCGCGTTCTGGCGCGGCGCGTCCGCGCTGACCGTCGTCACCGCGGCCGGGTTCTCGGAGTCCGCGGCGCCGATCCACCGCGACACGGACCCGTCGTCGTACGTCTGGATCGACTTCCAGGAGATCTCACCCTCCTGCTCGGGCGTGGAGGCGAGGAACGAGAAGCGCGCGAAGCCGTCCTCGGCCAGCTCGCCCTTCCACGTGATCGTCTCCAGGCTGCCGTCCGCGCCCTCCTTGTTCTCGCGCGTCCATCCGTCCGGCTCGGCGAACGAGAACGGGATCAGGTCCTTCGGGACCTGAAGCGTGACCTCGGTCGTGTGGGCGTCGCGCTCGTTCGGCACGATCACCTCGAAGAGCACGGGGTCGCCGGGCGCGACGAGCGCCGGGCGGACCTGCACGTGCGCGGACGCGGGAGCCGCGGCGACGAGCGTCGTCGCGGCCGTGGCAAGCAGGGCGCGCCGGATCACTTGATCTTGAACTTGAAGGTGCCGGACTGCGTGTGGCCGTCGGCGGCCTTCATCGTCCACTTGGCGGTGTACGTGCCGGCCTTCTTGGACGACTTGATCGGCACGGCGATGCGCTTGACGTCGCGCGGGTCGCGGCCGCCCTTGCCGGACGAGATCGTCCCGCTCGGCCCCGTGACCTTGATCGTGCCGCTGCGGATCTGCCCCGAGAAGGTCACGGTGACCTTGCTCAGCTTCTTGGAGACCGACTGGTTCTTGCTCGGGTAGGTCGACTTGACCTCGGTGTGGGCAAAGGCGGTCGCGGTGACGATCGCCGAGACGGCGGCCGTGGCCGCCAGTGCCGTGGTGACTTGCTTGCGCATCTGAGTTCCTTCTTCCGTTGGACGGCGCGCACACGCGCGCCACGTTCGCTAGCTGGTGAGGGCGAACGCGGAAGGGGGAGGCCGCATGGCGAGCGCGCAGGCCACCGGGCCGGCCGCCGGGCGCGCGACGAGCGCGAGCCGCGGGCGGGGCATCGACACGGCGCGCGGGCGTGGGACGGCGGCCCGGCGACGGTCGCGCAGGCGCTCGATCAGCGCCTCGCCCGGCCGGACGCCACCCGCGAGCAGCGCGAGCAGCAGCAGCGCGGGCGCCATCGTCAGGGCAAGCCCAGCCGACGCGACCAGAGCGGTCGCGATCAGCACGAACATGCAGACGAACGCCAATGCGCGCTTCATCGCAGACGAGCATAGGCGACAATCGCCGCGTCCGACAGGTACTCCGGCCAGATAGGGTGCGTCCTGTGAAGACCCCGGCGTGTATCGCCGCGCTCGGCGCGGCGCTCGTCCTCGCGGCCTGCGGGGGCGGTTCAGATTCAGAGAGCACCCCGACTCCGGCGCAGGGCGGAGGCGGCGGCACGGCCGACGGCGCGCAGGTGTTCACGCAGAACTGCGCGAACTGCCACACGCTCGCGGCGGCGGGTTCCAAGGGCCAGGTCGGCCCGAACCTGGACGACCTGCGTCCGGGGCCGGACCTCGTGAAGACCCAGACGGAGAACGGCGGCGGCGCGATGCCCTCCTTCAAGGGCAAGCTCTCCGACGCGGAGATCCAGGCGGTCGCCGACTACGTGTCGGAGAACGCCGGAAAGTCCTAGACGCATCGCCGAGAGGGCGATGCGTCGGCGAGCACGAGGGCGCCGCGCGGTGAGCGCGGCGCCTCGCGAGCTCGCTAGCGGGACCCCGCGTGCTTGCGCGGCGGACGGCGGCGCCGGTTGCGGCGCGCCGGGCCACCCGTGGCGTGCGGGCGCGCCGTGGCGAAGCCCGTGCCCTCGAACTCGCGGTGCAGCTCGAGCGCGGAGGCGATCCGGCCCACGTCCTTGGCCTGCTCGGCCTCGACGAACGTGATGCCGATGCCGCTGCGGCCCGCGCGGCCGGTGCGGCCGATGCGGTGCACGTAGGACTCGCGGTCGTCCGGCGCGTCGAAGTTGATCACGTGGCTGACGCCGTCGACGTCGATGCCGCGGGCGGCGACGTCGGTGGCGACGAGCGTGTTGACCTTGCCCGACTCGAAGGCCGCCAGCGCGCGCTCGCGCTGGTTCTGGGACTTGTTGCCGTGCATGGCGACGGCCTTGATGCCCTGCGTCTCGAGGCGCTTGACCAGGCGGTCGGCGCCGCGCTTGGTGCGCACGAAGACGAGCGCGAGCTCGGCCTGGTTGAGCTCCGCGACGAGCGCCGGCAGGCGCGTCTCGCGGTCCACGGCGCGGAAGCGGTGCTCGATCTCGCCGCGCGACTCCTCGGTCGGGCGGTGCTCGTGCGTGACGGCCTCGTAGGTGTACTCGCCCGCGATGCGGCCGGCCTCACCGTCGAGGGTCGCGCTGAAGAACAGCGTCTGCCGGTCGTCCGGGCACTTCTTCACGAGCCGGTCGACCGCGGGGCGGAAGCCCATGTCGAGCATGCGGTCGGCCTCGTCGAGGACGAGGATCTCGACGTCGGCCAGCGAGAGCGCGTTGCGGGCCAGCAGGTCCTCGAGGCGACCCGGGGTGGCGACGACCATGTGCGCCGCGCGGGCGTTCTTGATCTGCTTCTCGAAGCCGACGCCACCGTAGACGGAGGCGACGCGGATGCCGCGGGCCTCGGCCATCGGGCGCACCTCTTCGACGATCTGGCTCACGAGCTCACGCGTCGGCGCGAGCACCAGGGCCTGGATCGCACGGTGCTTCGGGTCCAGCAGGTCCACGGTCGGCGCGCCGAAGGCGATCGTCTTGCCCGAGCCCGTGGGGGACTTGGCGAGCACGTCACGGCCTTCCAGCACGTCCTCGATCACGAGGGCCTGGATGGCGAAGGGGGACTCCATGCCGTGCTTGGCGAGCGCGCCCACGACGGGCTGCGACAGGCCGAGATCGGCGAAAGACTTCTCTGACAAAGAAACTCCTAAGGGGGCGGCACTGGGGAGCGGCCGCGGAAGATCTGGGGAGGCTGTGACGACCCCAAACCGCCCGGGTGGCGGACTCAAGTGCGCTCGAACCTCACGAGCAGCCGGATGCCGCCCGTGAGGTACATGCTAGCGCGACGGCTTCTCGGCGCGCACTTGGTAGACGGACATGAACCCGCTCTCGAAACCCTGACGGGAGACGCGGAGGTAGATGCGCCACACGCGCACGCGTTCGTCGCCGCCGAGCTGCCGTGCGCGGTCGATGTTCGCCTCGAAGCGGTGCTGCCACTCGAGCAGCGTCCTCGCGTAGTCGTCCGGGAAGTCCTCGACGTGGCGGGTGTGCAGCCCGGCGCGCTCGATCGCCGTCTGGATGCGCGAGACGTGCAGCGGCGCGGCGTCCGGCCACACGTAGCGCTCCGAGAACGGGCCGGCCTCGGAGTCGCCGACGCGCAGCCGCGCGATCCCGTGGTTGAGCAGCGTGCCGCCGGGCTTGAGCAGCGAGGCGAGCTTGGCCATGTAGACGTCGACGTTGACCGAGCCGACGTGCTCGACCATGCCGATCGAGGCGATCGCGTCGAACGTCTCGCCCGCGATCTCGCGGTAGTCCATGACGCGGATGTCCACCTGATCGGCCAGCCCGGCGGCGGCCGCGCGCTCGCGGGCCAGCTGCGCCTGCGGCTCGCTGAGCGTGATGCCGGTGACGTGCACCCCGTGCTCACGCGCCGCGTGGATGGCGAACGCGCCCCAGCCGCAGCCGACGTCGAGCACGCGCATCCCGGGCTTGAGCGCCAGCTTCGTGCAGACCAGCTCGAGCTTGGTGAACTGCGCCTCCTCGAGCGTCTTCGCCCCGCGCGACCAGATCGCGCACGAGTACGTCATCGACTCGTCGAGGAAGAGCGAGAAGTACTCGTTGGAGAGGTTGTAGTGGTGCGTGACCGAGCGCTTGTCGCGCAGGATGCTGTGCCGCGCCCCCTTGGGCCGGAACTCCATCGCCGGCACCTTCGGCACGCGCCGCAGCGCGCCCGCCTTGACCGCGGCGCGCGCGATCCGCAGCTTCGTCGGGTTGTCGAGCGGCGGCGGCGACCAGCGTGCGATCAGCGCCATCGCCGCGTCCATGTCGTCGACCTCGATGCCGCCGCTCACGTACGCCCGGCCGACGCCGAGCTGCGACGGCGCGCGCAGGATGTGGCCGAGCGCGACCGGCGAGGTGAGCGTGAAGGTCGGGCCTTGGTGCCCGTTCGTGGGCGGCAGCGAGCTGCCGTCCCAGAGGGCGAGCGTGAAGGGGCGGTCAGGCAGCGCCTCCGCCAGTGCTGCGCGGAGCTCCTGCGTCACGTCGCGAGCTTGGCGGCCTGACGTTCGGGGGACACGCGGACCACGTCCCAGGCGAGGCCCGTCTTCTCGAGGGCCCAGATCACCCACGCGGAAGGATCGAAGTTCCATCGTGAGAGACCATGCCGTGCGGACGTGGGAAACGCATGATGGTTGTTGTGCCACGCCTCGCCGAAGGTGAAGAACGACAGCCACCACAGGTTGCGCGACTCGTCCGTCGTCTCGTACTTGCGGCGGCCGAAGAAGTGGCACAGCGAGTTGATGCTGTAGGTGGCGTGATGCAGGACGAGCATCCGCACGGCACCGCCCCACAGGAGCCCGGTGAGGCCTTCGGCGACGGTGCCGCCGATCGCCCAGCCGAGGAGGAACGGGACGACGAGGCCCGCGGCCACCCACCACACGAACGTGCGGTTGATGAACGCCACCACGGGGTCCTTCATCAGGTCCGGCGCGTAGCGCGTCTTCAGGCCGCGCTGGGTGTGGATGAACAGCCAGCCGACGTGCGCGTGGAACAGGCCGCGCAGCGCGCCCTTGAGGCCGTGCCCGTGGTCCACGTGCGGGGAGTGCGGGTCACCCGGCTGGTCCGAGAACGTGTGGTGCTTGCGGTGGTCGGCCACCCACGAGATGACCGGGCCTTCGATCGCCGCGCTGCCGAGCGCGGCGAGGATCGCGCGTACGGCCTTGCCCGTCTTGAACGAGCGGTGCGTGAACAGCCGGTGGAAGCCGACCGTGATCCCGAGCCCGGTCGAGATGTACATGATCGCGAACACGATCAGGTCGCTCCAGCCGAGCAGCGAAGACCACAGCTGCCAGGCGACCACTCCCAAAGCCAGGATCGGAAGAACGGTCACGGTCCCGGTGAGGAAGCGGTCGAGGTTCTCGTTGGCGACGGGCTGGACGTCGTCGCGCGTGGTTTGGGTCGCCGTCATGTCCGCGCCAGTGTGCCACGTGCCCGGGCCTTCGCGTCTCAACCTCGGTCGCGTTTCTCACCGGGCGAGCGGCGGGATCTGGCCTTCTCCTGCTTCTTCGGCTTCTTCTTCTTGGCGGCGGGCGTCGTGACGCGGACCGTCCGGGTCTCGACCCCCACCGGCCCGCTGGGACCGCGCGCCTCGATCCGCACGCGGTAGCGGCCACGGCCCTCCGGCTTCCACGGGAACGAGTGCGTCCCGCGTGGGAGGCTCGCGAAGTCGCGGGACACGCTGATGCCGCGCTGGCCCCACACGCGGACCTTGACGGAGGACACTTTCGAGAGCGTGAAGCGGACGGTCCGCACGCGATCCCAGCGGGTGCCCTTGAGCGCGGCCAGGTCGATCCGCGTCGGCTCGCGCTCGTACCGCTCGAACCGCGAGTAGGCGCGGCAGTAGACGCGGGCGTCGGTCCGGTCGCACAGCCCGCCGAGGAAGCCGGCCGTCAGCGAGTGGTAGCTGAGCGTGGACTCCGCGCCGCGTTCGGAATACAACGACCAGGCGCCCGTGTCGAAGTCCGCCACCTGACGGCGAGCCGCGCGGTCACCGGCGCGGAACAGCCGGCGCGCGCGGGAGGAGTGCAGCAGGGCGCTCGTGTCGCGCAGGCCGAGCACGGCCTGCAGGCCGCCGTTGAACACGTGGTAGCCGGGCGAGAACGAGTACAGGAGGTAGTGCTTGCCGCCGGGCACGGAGACGGCGACGCCGCTCGGCGGCGGCTGCTCGAACGCGCCCAGCGACCGCTCCGCCGCGCGCTTCCAGCGCGTGTGGCCGAGCGCGCGGTAGCCGCGCGAGAGCGCCTGCGCGGCCGTCGCCTGCGTCATCCCGGACACCCACGGCGGGGCGCCGGTTCCGTACGCGAAGTAGTACTCCCAGGCGAGGTAGCCGCTGCGGCGCGCGCCGAGCGAGGCCAGCCGGTCCAGTGAGCGCGTCAGCGCGGCGCGACGGCAGGTGTCCTTCGTCGTCTTCGACCGCAGCGCGGCCAGGCACGCGCCGGCGATCGCGTTCGCGCGGCCCCAGCTCGCCAGCGGCTGGACCTGCAGGCCGTGGCCCGGGTAGTACTGGAAGATCGTCGGGTCGCGGCCGAACGTCGTCCGCCAGCCGGACGCGGGCACCGGCTGGTCCTTCCAGAAGCGGACGTTCTGGCGCAGGATCAGGAACGTCGGGCGCAGCCGATCGGCGGTCAGCGCGCGCTGAGCCGCGAGCGCACGCACGGAGCCGACGACGTAGCCGAGCTCGGTGCGCGGCTGCCCGCCCAGGCGGCCGAGTGCGGCGTTGGCGGCCTGCCACTCGGCGCGCATCGAGCCCTCGGCCCCGACTGTGATGCGTCCCGTCAGGCGCGCGACCCGCAGCGCGCCCTCCACCGTCTTCGAGCGCCGCATCCGCGCGATCTCCGCGCGCCGCGCCGCCTCGTAGGCCTTGCGCCGCTCGACGAGCGCGTCGAAGCCGCCGGTCTTGGGCGGCAGGCGGTCGAGCTCGTCGTAGCGCTCGGGCGTCGGCACGGGCGCGGGCGCGCGCTCCTCGCCACAGCCCGCGGCCACCAGGGCGACCACGACAAGGACCCTCCACCACTTCACCAGGACCACCATGCCAGCCGATGCGGGAAGATGAGCTGGACGAACGGGAAGGAGAGAGGCCGCATGCAAGGACTGATGTCGCAGTACCCGCTCACGCTCACCCACATCTTCAATCGTGCTGAGCGCTTGTTCGCGGGCAAGGGGGTGGCGACCGTCCAGGCCGGTGGCATCGAGCGGATCACCTACGGCGAGTGGGCGCAGCGGACGCGCAAGCTCGCGACCGTGCTGGACGAGCTCGGCGTCAGCCCGGACGGCCGCGTGGCGACCTTCGCCTGGAACACCGCGCGCCATCTCGAGCTCTACTTCGCCGCGCCCTGCTCGGGGCGCGTCCTGCACACGCTCAACATCCGTCTCTTTCCTGACGACGTCGTCTACATCGCCGACCACGCCGAGGACGAGGTCGTGTTCGTGGACCGGTCGCTGCTCGGCATCTTCTGGCCGCTCGTGGACCGGCTGAGCACCGTCAAGCAGGTGATCGTCATGGACGACGGTGTTCCTGAGGACATCCCCGACGATCCGCGCGTGCAGGACTACGAGACGCTGCTGGCGGCCGCCGCGCCGGCCGAGTTCGGCGTGCTGGAGGACGAGAACCAGGCCGCCGCCATGTGCTACACGAGCGGCACCACGGGGCACCCGAAGGGCGTCGTCTACTCGCACCGCTCGACCGTCCTGCACTCGATGGGCGCGCTGTGCGTGGACGCGGCCGCGGTGTCCGAGAAGGACCGGGTGATGCCGGTCGTGCCGATGTTCCACGCCAACGCGTGGGGCCTCTGCCAGGCGGCGGTGATGGCGGGGGCGGACCTCGTCATGCCCGGCCCGAAGATGCAGCCCGCCGCGATCGCCGAGCTGATGGAGGGCGAGAAGGTGACGCTGGCCGCGGGCGTGCCGACGATCTGGATGGGCGTGCTGCCGGAGCTCAAGGGGCGGGACCTGTCGTCTCTACGGGACATCGTGTGCGGCGGGTCCGCCGTGCCGAAGTCCCTGAGCGAGGCCTACCGCGAGCAGGTCGGGCTGCCGATCCTGCAGGCCTGGGGCATGACCGAGACGTCGCCGGTGGCGACCACGGGGCGGATCAAGTCGACGCTCGCCGACGCCTCCGAAGAGGAGCTCGCCGACCTACGCGCCGCGCAGGGCACGCCGATCCCGCTCGTGGAGCTGCGGATCGCCGACCCCGCGACGGGCGAGGAGCTGCCCTGGGACGGCGAGGCGCGCGGCGAGCTGCAGGCGGTCGGGCCGTGGATCGCCCGCGCCTACTACAACGACGAGCGCTCGGACCAGTCGTTCACCGAGGACGGCTGGCTGCGCACGGGCGACGTGGCGACGATCTCGCCCGACGGCTACGTGCGGCTCGTGGACCGCACCAAGGACCTGGTGAAGTCGGGCGGCGAGTGGATCTCCTCCGTGGAGCTCGAGAACGCGATCATGGCCCACCCGAAGGTGGCCGAGGCCGCGGTCATCGGCATCCCCGACGAGAAGTGGTCCGAGCGCCCGCTGGCGTGCGTCGTGCCCGAGCCCGGCGAGGGACTCACGCTCGACGAGCTGCGCGCGTTCCTGGCCGAGCGCGTGCCCAAGTGGTGGATCCCGAACGACCTCGAGCTGATCGAGGAGGTGCCCAAGACGTCCGTGGGCAAGTTCTCCAAGAAGACGCTCCGCGAGCGGTTCGCGGAGCGCAAGGCTACGGCCTGAACGCTCCGTTCGGTCAAGAGTGGCAACGTGCCAACTCTGGCAAGGTGTGTCGGGTGGCGCGGGATAGCCGCGTCGTACCACCATGCACTACGTACTCACACTGCACTACCGCGACGGCGAGGGCCCGGAGATGGGAACTCCGGAGTTCGAGGCCGAGATGAAGGTCTGGAACGCCCTCAACGATGAGATGAAGGCGGCCGGCGTGATCGTCGGCGTCGGCGGGCTCTCGCCGGAGACCGCCACGACGCTGCGCACTCGCGGGGGCGAGGAGATCGTCACCGATGGGCCGTTCGCCGAGACCAAGGAGATCCTGTTCTCGCTGTACGTCATCGACGTCGAGGACCTGGACGCCGCGCTCGCCTGGGCACGCCGGATGCCGGCCACCGAGTACGGCTCGGTCCAGATCCACGCCTCCTCCTACGGATTCCAGACGGCGTGAGCGCGGATTCGCTCGAGCGGGCCTTCCGCGACGAGCGAGCCGCGGTGCTGGCGACGATCACGCGCCGGCTCGACGGCGACCTCGCGCTGGCGGAGGACGTCGTCCAGGACGCGTTCGTGGCCGCGGCGGTCGAATGGGATCGCCGCGGCGTGCCGGACCGGCCAGGTGCCTGGCTGACCACGACGGCCTGGCGCAATGCGCTCGACCGGCTTCGTCACCAGCGCGTGGTGGACGCGCACGCGATGCAGGTGGGAGAGGCCGTGACCTACGACGAGATCGACTTCGAGCGGTCCTCGCTGGAGGACGACCAGCTGCGGATGCTGTTCGCGTGCTGTCATCCGGCGCTGTCCCCGGAAGTGCGGATGGCGCTGACCCTGCGCAGCGTCGCCGGGCTCACGGTCGAGGAGATCGCGCGGGCGCTCATCTCGTCCGAGCCCGCCATGGAGCGACGGCTGACACGGGCCCGCAACAAGATCAGCAAGGGGCGGATCCCGTTCCGCGTGCCCCCTGACGACCTGCTGCCCGAGCGGCTGGGCGCGGTGCTCCGGGTGGTCTACCTCGTGTTCAACGAAGGCCACGCCGCGGTCCGCGACGAGCTGCGCGACGAGGGCGTGCGGCTCGCGCGCCTGCTCGCGCGGTTGATGCCGGACGCCGCCGAGGCGCACGGGCTGCTCGCGCTGGTCCTGCTGACCGATGCGCGGTCGTCGGCGCGGGTGCGCGACGGCGAGCTCGTGTCGCTGGAGGAGCAGGACCGAGGGCGGTGGGACCGGGGGTTGGTGGACGAAGGCGTGGCGGTGCTCGAGCGGGCGCTGCGGTTGCCCTCGCCGGGCACGTACGTGATCCAGGCCGCGATCGCGGCATTGCACGACCAGGCGCCGGCGTTCGCTTCCACCGACTGGCTGCAGATCGCCGCGTTGTACGCGGAGCTGGCACGCGTCGACCCGTCTCCTGTGATCACGATCAACCGTGCGATCGCGGTGGGGTTCGCCGCAGGCCCAGCGACCGGGCTCTCACTGCTGGACACCGTGTCCGGCCTCGAGCGCTACCACCCGTTGCACGCCGCGCGGGCCGAGCTGCTGCGCCGCCTCGGCGACATCGACGGCGCAGATGCGGCCTACGCGACGGCGCTCTCGCTGTCGGCCCTTCCGCACGAGCGGGCCGCTCTGGCCGCGCGCCGCGCGACCCTCGGGTAGCGTCGAGGCATGATCGGAGCACTCATCCTCGGCTTCTTGGCCGGCGTCATCGGGCGGGTCCTCATGCCCGGCGACGTCTTCCGCCACATGAGCGGGCCCGCGTCGTGGCTCGTCTCGCTCGTCCTCGGCCTGATCGGCGCGGCCGTGGGCTGGTTCCTCTTCACCAAGCTGCTCGGGATCGGCGACGAGGACGTCTTCGACCTCGGCGGCATCCTCTCCGCGATCATCGGCGTGCTGATCGTGCTGCCGATCGCGGGCTTCGTGCTCCGGCGCACGGGCATGTCACCGGAGCGCAAGCCGTCAGGTCCTCCTCAGGCGAGGTGATGGACCTCCTGAAGCCCGTACACGGGCGTGTCGATCCCCTCGAGGCGCGCCTTTAGCTGCAAGGCGAGGTAGAGCGAGTAGTGCCGCGACTGGTGCAGGTTGCCGCCGTGGAACCACAGGTGCTCCTGCTGCGTCGGCTTCCACATGTTCCGCTGCTCGCCCTCCCAGGGGCCCGGGTCCTTGGTCGTGGCGGACCCGAGGCCCCACACCTTGCCGACCTTGTCGGCCACCTCCGGCGAGATCAGCTCCGCGGCCCAGCCGTTCATCGAGTTGTAACCCGTCGCGTAGACGACGAGGTCGGCACCGAGCACCGTGCCGTCCTCGAGCTCGACGGCGTCCTCGGTGAGCCGCGCCACGCGCCCGTGGGCGAGCTTGATCTTGCCGTCGGCGACCAGCTCCGAGGCGCCCACGTCGATGTAGTAGCCCGAGCCCCGCCGGAGGTACTTCATGAACAGGCCCGAGCCGTCCTCGCCCCAGTCGAGCCAGAAGCCGGCAGCCTCCAGGCGGTCGTAGAAGTCCTTGTCGCGCTCACGCATCTGGTCGTAGAGCGGGATCTGGAACTCGTGCAGGATCCGGTAGGGCAGCGACGCGAAGATCAGGTCCGCCTTCTCGGTCGTGACCCCGGCCGCCAGCGCCTCTTCGGAGTACAGGGCGCCGAGCCCGATCTCCATCAGCGTGTCCGACCGCACGATGTGGGTGGAGGAGCGCTGCACCATCGTCACGTCCGCGCCGACCTCCCACAGCGCCGCGCAGATGTCGTGCGCGGAGTTGTTGGAGCCGATCACCACCGCCCGCTTGCCCGCGTACGCGTCCGGACCGGGGTGCTTGGACGAGTGGTGCTGGTCGCCCTTGAAGACGTCCATGCCCTCGATCTCGGGCACGTTCGGCTGCGAGGACATGCCGGTGGCGAGGACAAGCTGGCGCGGGCGCAACGTGAGCGCCTGGCCCTCGCGCTCGACCTGCACGGTCCAGCGCCCCTCGTCGGGGTCGAAGGAGGCCGACCGCACGACCGTCGAGCCCCAGTAGTTGAGCTCCATCACCCGCGTGTACATCTCCAGCCAGTCGCCGATCTTGTCCTTCGGCGAGAACACCGGCCAGTTCTCGGGGAACTTGATGTAGGGCAGGTGGTCGTACCAGACCGGGTCGTGCAGGCAGAGCGACTTGTAGCGGCGCCGCCACGAGTCCCCGGGGCGGGCGTTGCGCTCGCAGATGATCGTCGGGACGCCGAGCTGGCGGAGCCGCGCGCCGAGGCCGATCGCGCCCTGGCCGCCGCCCACGATCACCACCTCGGGATCGACCGTGTAGCCGAGCTCCTCCGCCTCCCGCTGCCGCGCCTCCAGCCACGTGACGCGGTCCGGGTCGGCGCCGTGCACCACGCCCTTGGGCCGGTGCGTGCCGCGCGGCTCCTCGAACCCCTTCAGCTCGTAGAGCGCGGTGAGCAGCGTCCACGCCTTGCCGTCGCGCAGGCGCAGCAGGCCGTTGCCGCGGCCGGTCGCCGTCTCGAACGCGATCCACGCGGTCGTGATCCCGTCGGCGGTGTCAGGCGGCTCCGTGGTGTGCCAGCCGCTCGGCTGCGTGTGCTCGAGCGTGGCGTCGAGCATCGCCTCGATCTCCTCCGGTCCTTCGACCGTCTTGAGGTTCCACGTGAACGCGACCAGGTCGCGCCAGAAGCTCTCTTCGTGGAACAGCGCCGCAGCGCCCGCGCTGTCGCCGCGACTCAGCGCAGCACCGAAGTCCGACAGCCACTGGTCAACGTCGCTCACGGGGTCTCTCCTCCCTGCCGCTTGACCGCGCGGACGTTACAGGGCCGCGGCGCGGGCGCGAAGCAGCCGCTGCTCGGCGGCGTTGCCGGTGAGCGTTGCGGCACGCTCGAGCTCCGCGCGCGCCTCCTCGGTCCGGCCGAGCTTGGCCAGCAGGTCGGCGCGGACGCTGGGCAGCAGGTGGTAGCCCGGCAGCGCGTCCTGGAGCTGGTCGACGTGCGCCAACGCCGCCTGCGGTCCGAACGCCATGCCGATCGCCACCGCCCGGTTGAGCTCGACGACCGGCGAGGGGGAGCGCCGAGCGAGCTGCTCGTAGAGCGCCGTGATCCGGTACCAGTCGGTGTCCTCCGCCCGCCGCGCCCGCGCGTGGCACGCGGCGATCGCGGCCTGCAGCCCGTAGGGGCCGAGCCCGAGCGCCTCGGCCCGCGCCAGCGCCGCCAGCCCGCGGCGGATCAGCAGCGGGTCCCAGCGCCGGCGGTCCTGGTCGAGCAGCAGGACCGGGCGGCCGGCGCGGTCGGTCCGCGCGGCCGTGCGCGACGCCTGGATCTCCAGCAGCGCGACGAGCCCGTGCGCCTCGCTCGCCTGCGGCGCCAGCCGCGCCAGGATGCGCGCGAGCCGCAGCGCGTCCTCGCACAGGTCCGGTCGCATCCAGTCCTCGCCGGCCGAGGCGGTGTAGCCCTCGTTGAAGATCAGGTAGACGACCTCCAGCACGGAGGCGAGCCGCGGCTGCAGCGCTTCGCCGCTCGGCACCGCGAACGGCACGTGCTCATCCGCGAGCGCGCGCTTGGCGCGCACGATCCGCTGCGCCACCGTCGCCTCGGGCACGAGGAACGCGCGGGCGATCGCGGGTGTCGAGAGCCCGCCCAGCATCCGCAGGGTCAGCGCCACCCGCGCCTCGACCTTCAGGACCGGGTGGCAGCAGGTGAACATCAGCGCGAGCACGTCGTCGCCGATCTCCTCGCCGAGCGCCGCCGGCCGCGCCATCGCCAACTGGACGCCGAGCTCCCAGGCGAGCTCCTCCTGCTTGCTCTGCAGACGCTGGTTGCGCCGCATCAGGTCGATCGCACGATGCTTGGCCGTCGCCATCAGCCACGCGCCCGGGTTGTCCGGCACGCCGGTCCGCGGCCACGTCTCGAGCGCCGCGACCAGCGCGTCCTGGGCGAGGTCCTCGGCCACGCCGACGTCGCGGACCATCCGCGCGAGGCCGCCGATCAACCGGGCGGACTCGATCCGCCAGACGGCTTCGACGGCCTCGCGCGACGAGGTCACTTGATCTCGGCCGCCGCGGCGATCTCCTCCGGGAAGTCTGAGAGCTCCATGATCCGGCGGACCTCGACGAACGACTGTCCCGACAGCGGGATCCGCTTGGTCCACTCGACCGCCTCGGCGTGGTCCTTGGCCTGGATGATCCAGTAGCCGCCGACGAGCTCCTTCGCCTCGCTGAACGGCCCGTCGGTCACGCCGCCCTCGCTCACGCGGGTGTACTCGGGCGCCAACCCGTCGGCGGCGAGCAGCGCGCCGGCGTCCTGGAGCGCCTGGTTGAACGTGTTCATCGCCTCGACGTCCTCGAGCGACGGTCCGGCGGCGTACTCCTCGTCGCTGATGACGGGGTACATGAAGAGCAGGAAGCGAGCCATGGTGCGCAGTCTCCTTCAGTTGCGGGTCTACCAGCGCGACGACCGGGCCTCCGCGATTTCGACAGCGGCTCAGCTTATGGCGCGTTGCCGCTCGTCCCGTCGCTTGACGGCGTACATCGCACGGTCGGCCGCGGCCAGCACGTCCTCGCCGCCCACCGCGACGCCGACGCTGGCCGTCACGACGAGCAGCTCGCCGCCGACCGCGAACGGGTCGGCGAACGCGTCCGCCACCCGCGCGGCGACTTCGTCCTCGGAGCCGGCCTCGACCAGCAGCGCGAACTCGTCGCCGCCCAGCCGCGCGACGGTGTCGGTCGCGCGCACGCACGTCTGCAACCGCCGGGCGACGATCCGCAGCACCTCGTCGCCCGCCGCGTGCCCGAGCCGGTCGTTGACCGGCTTGAACCCGTCCAGGTCGATGAACAGCACCGCCGGCTCGTCGGCCTCCGCGAGCCGCTCGTCGAACAGCGCGCGGTTCGCGAGCCCGGTCAGCGGGTCGTGCCACGCGCGGTGGCGGAGCGCCTGGCGCGCCTCGTCGTCGCGGATGGTCAGGACGAGCCCGCGCACGCGGTCGTCGCGCGTGAGGTCGGCGGCGACCGCGTGCACGTGGCGCACGGCGCCGTCCGCGTGACGCAGCCGGAACTCCGCCTCGCCGCTGCCCGACGCCAGGAAGCGGCGCACGCCGGCCACGTCGTCCGCGTGGACGTGGTCGATCAGGTGCCCGGACTCCGCGTCGCCGAGCAGCGCGGCGGACGCGCCGAGCACCCGGCGCACGCGGCCGTCGCGCTCGACGATCAGGATCAGGTCGGAGGCGTGCTGCAGGATCACCCGCAGCGTCTCGACCTGCTGCGTGCGGATCCGCCGCTCGCGCGCGAAGAACCACAGCACCGCGAACAGCGGGATGACGAGCAGCGGCGCCGCGAGCCCCAGCGGGCTCCACAACGACAGCGCCGCCGCGAGGCCGATCGCGCTGGCGATCACCTCACGGCGGCTCAGAATCCGGTCCATCGACCTCCGGTGATCGGCGGCGATGGTCGGAGCTTTAGACCATCGCGTGCAGCGGCTCGACGATCAGGGCGCCGTCCTCGGTCACGTGCACGCGGTCTCCCTCGGAGATCTCCCCCGCGAGGATCGCCCGGGTGAGCGTCTTTTCCAGGGTGCGGCGGATGTGGCGCTGCAGCGGGCGGGCGCCGTAGGCCTCGTCGAAGCCCTCGCGCGCCAGCCGGGCGATGTACTCGTCGGCGACGTCGAGGTTGATGTCGCGCTCGACCACCAGGCGGTCACCGACGCGCTGCACCATCTGGGCCGCGATCCGCTCGACCTGGTCGGCGCTCAGCGCGTCGAAGGTCACGATCTCGTCGATCCGGTTGATGAACTCCGGCAGGAACGCCTGCTTGGCCGCGTCCTCCATGCGCTGCGCCTCGGCGGCGGGCTCGCCGGCCGTGAAGCCGATGCCCCGCTTGGCCTTGCCCGCGCCCAGGTTCGACGTCATCACGATCACCGCGTTGGTGAAGTCCACCGTGCGGCCCTCGCCGTCGGTCAGGCGGCCGTCGTCCATCACCTGCAGGAGCACGTTCCAGACCTCGGGGTGCGCCTTCTCGATCTCGTCGAGCAGGATCACGGAGTACGGGCGCCGGCGCACGGGCTCGGTCAGCTGCCCGCCGTCGCCGTAGCCGACGTAGCCGGGGGGAGAGCCGATCAGCCGCGCGACCGTGTGCGGCTCGCGGAACTCGGACATGTCGATCCGGACGAGCGCCTTCTCGGTCGCGAACAACCGCTCCGACAGCGCCTTGACCAGCTCGGTCTTGCCGACGCCGGTCGGGCCGAGGAAGAGGAAGCTCCCGAGCGGACGGTCGCCCTCGGAGAGCCCGACGCGGGCGCGGCGGATCGTGTCCGCGACGACCTCGACGGCCTCGTCCTGGCCGACGACACGCTCGTGCAGGTCCGCCTCGAGCTCGTTCAGGCGCTCGAGCTCACCCGCGACCAGCTCACCCACCGGGATCCCGGTGCGGTCGGCGACGACCGACGCGATCTGCGTCTCGCCGACGACCACGGGTCCGCTGGACCCCTGGCGGCGCTTGAGCTCCGCCGCGCGCTCGTAGTCCTCGTGCGCGACCGCGTCCGCGATCTCGCCGGTGAGGTCCTTGGCGCCGGTCAGCCGCAGCCGCGCGGCGGCCTGGTCGATCAGGTCGATCGCCTTGTCGGGCAGGTGGTACTCGGTGATGTAGCGGTCCGACAGCCGCGCCGCCGCCTCGAGGGCCGCGTCGTCGATCATGACGGCGTGGTGCTTCTCGTAGGCGCCGCGCAGGCCGCGCAGGATCGTCACGGTGTCCTCGACGGACGGCTCCTCGACCGTGACCGCGCTGAAGCGGCGGGCGAGGGCGGAGTCGCGCTCGATCTTGCGGTACTCGGCGAGCGTGGTCGCGCCGATGATGCGCAGCTCACCGCGGGCGAGCAGCGGCTTGAGGATGTTGGCCGCGTCCATGCCGCCCTCCGCGTTGCCCGCGCCGAGCACGGTGTGCAGCTCGTCGATGAACAGCACCGTCTTGCCGTCCTTGGCCTCTTCGAGCGCCTCCTTCAGGCGCTTCTCGAACTGGCCGCGGAACTGCGCGCCGGCGACCATGCCGCTGAGGTCGAGCGCGACCAGGCGGGTGCCGTGCAGCGTCTCCGGGACGTCCTGCTGGTGGATGCGCAGGGCCAGGCCCTCCGCGATGGCGGTCTTGCCGACGCCGGCCTCGCCGATCAGCACGGCGTTGTTCTTGCGCCGGCGGGCGAGGATCTCGACGGTCTGGGCGATCTCGTCGTCGCGGCCGACGACCGGATCGACCCGCCCTGCCGCCGCGTCGGCGGTCAGGTCGCGGCCGAACTCGCTGAGCGCGCCCTGCTGCTTGGAGCGGGTCGGGTCAGCGGGCTTGCGGTCGCGGACTTCGGCCGCGCACGTTTCACACAGCACCGCGGTGCGCCGCTGAGGGCCCGCCGCGAACACCATGCGCACCGTACCCGGCCGCTCGCCGCAGACGGCGCAGAGCGTGGGAGTGGTGTCAAAAATCTCAGTCACGCAGACTAAGATAGCGGTTGCTTGCGCATGCAATGTGATTGCGGACACTGACGTCTGTAGGGTTCGCTGCGTGATCTTCCGGCAGATCGCCCACGAGGACCTCGGGTGCGCCTCCTACCTGATCGGCGACGAGTCCGCGGGCGTCGCGGCGGTGGTCGACCCACGGCTTGAGATCGGCGAGTACCTGCGCGTCGCGCGCTACCTCGGCGTGCAGATCGAGCACATCCTCGAGACGCACAACCACGCCGACCACGTGAGCGGCCACGGCCGCCTGGCGGCGGCGACGGGTGCGCGCATCCACGTGCACCGGCTGGCGGCGCCCGACTACGACCACGAGCCGTTCGACGACGGCTGGGAGCTCGCGCTCGGCGCGGTCGTCGTCCGCGCGCTGCACACGCCCGGCCACCGGCCCGAGCACACCGCGTTCGCGCTCATCGACACGGCGCGCGGCGCCGAGCCGTGGGCGGTGCTCACGGGCGACTCGCTGTTCGTCGGCGACATCGCCCGGCCCGACCTCGCGGTGGAGAAGGAGGACGGCGCGCGGGACATCTTCCGCTCGCTGCACGAGCAGCTGCTCAGCCTCGGCGACGACGTCGAGGTCTGGCCCGGGCACCTGGGCGGCTCGCTCTGCGGCGGGCCGGCGATGGACCTGAAGGTGTCGACGACGATCGGCTTCGAGCGCCGCCACAACGCGCTGCTGGGCGTGGGGGAGGAGGACGAGTTCGTCGCCCGCGCGACCAGCGCGCTCCGGCCGCAGCCGCCGAACTTCAAGGCGATCGTGGCCATCAACCGCGGCCCGCTGGACCGCCGGACGGTCGACGCGCACCCGCTCACGCCGCGCCAGATCCAGACGCTCGACGCGCCCGTGATCGACGTGCGCACCTCGCTCCAGTTCGACGACGCCCACATCCCGGGCGCGATCTGCAACACGATGCTGCAGTCGGGCTTCGGCACGCGGCTGGCGTGGATCGCCGGGCCCGACGAGGAGATCGTGCTCGTCGGCCGCGACGACGCCGACGCGCTGCACGCCGCCGAGCTGGCCGCGGCGGTCGGCGTGGAGCGGATCGCCGGCTACCTGGCCGGCGGCATGACGAGCTGGCGCGAGGAGAAGCTGCCGGTCGCCTCGATCGAGCGGATCACGGTCCACGAGCTGCACGAGCGCCGCGACGGCCTGCAGGTGCTCGACGTGCGCGAGCGCGACGAGTGGGAGTCCGGCCACATCCCCGGCTCGGTGTTCGTGCCCTACCACGACCTCCACGACCTGCCCGTCGACGCGGACACGCCCGTCGCGGTCATCTGCGCGTCGGGGCAGCGGGCGGCGGTCGGCGCCTCCCTCGTGCAGCGGCTGGGCGCGCGCGAGGTGCTGCACGTCGTCGACGGCGGCGTCGGCACCTGGGGCCGCGCGGGCTACCCGATCCAGCGCTGAGCGCGACGCACCTGCGCGGCGAGCAGCAACGGTGCCGGATCGACGCCCTCGGTCTGGGCCTCGAGCTCCCCGAGCAACCGACGCAGCGGGCCAGGCCGCTTGGTCACCACGTCGATCGTGGCGGCAAGCGCGTCGCGCACGACGACCGCGTGCAGCACGCCCGTGGCCGCGATGTCGGTGAAGCGCGGCGTGAGCCGGTTCGTCAGGAGGAGCGGCAGATCCTCGCGCAGGTGTGGGATGAGCGCGGGCGCGTCGGCCCGGCCGTCGTCGATCGCGGCGATCAGCAGATCGGTCGCCGCGAGCCGCACCACCTCATCCTGGTGAGCGAGCGACACGAGCGCGAGCCGCAGTGCGAGCGGCGGCAGCGGCTCGCTGGAGGGCAGGAGCGTCAGCAGCAGCGGCGCGCACTGCCCGTAGCGGCCGAACGGCTCCGCGCACGCCAGGTCGCGCCGCGCCGGCCAGTCGAGCGGCGTCGTCCGGAAGTCGTGGCCGGCCGCGCGCGCCCCGAGCTGGCTGAGCGGCTCGCGCTCGTCGACCGGGCTTGCCGTCACGATCCAGTCGCGATGGTCGTACTCGTAGTCCGGGATGTCCCAGACGCGCACCTCGACGCCGAGTCGCGGCTCGAGCGCGGGGACGCGCACGTGGCGGGCGACGAGCTCGTCCGCGCGGTCGCCGTCGACGCGCGCTCCCCCGAGCGCGCAGCGGAGGGCCGCGCCCGCTCGGCCCGGGAGGTCGGACGCCGCCGCGAGTGCGGTGGCACGACCCTCCGGGGCGAGGCGCAGGATGGCTTGGGCGAGCTCGTCCTCGTCGGCGGTGTCGCCGACGGTGCGGAGGCGTTCGACGAGCGCAACGGGCTCGATCCAGCCGCCCGCGTGCGTGGGCAGCGCGAGCAGGGGCGCGGACTGGCCCGCCGCGGCGCGGCGTTCGGCGGCGAGGAGGCGTCGTTCCCACAGGCCGGGCTCGTAGAAGCGTGCGCGCGCCTGGCCGCTGCGCCACGCCGCCGCGACGGCCAGCACGGTCTCTGACCAGCGATCGTCGAGCCGCGTGGCGAACGGGCGCAGCGGTCCGTCCCACGCGGTCGGCTCGTCGCAGCACCGCAGGAGCGCGTCCAGCAGCCACTCGTCCTCGTGCTCGGGTGCCTCGTGGTCGACGAGCGCCGTCCCGACGCGGTGAGCCGCCTCCGCGAGCGAGATCGGCGCCATCGGGGCGCCGAGGACCGGCTCGCCCGCCACCGGTGCCTCGGGCACCGGCCCGCCGAAGTTGAGCGCGAGACGGATCGCCTCGGGGATGCCCGACACGTCGACGGCCTCGTCCTGCACGGCCGGCGCCGGCGTTCCGTCGAGCAGGGCGAGGGCCCGCGGGCGCTGGGTGGCCGCGAGGCCGTCGAAGTACGGCTCCAGCGCCGCCGGCTCCACGCCCCAGCGCTCCAGCCGGTCCAGCGCCGCCGCCTGCACCTCTGGCGCCACGTGGGCGAGCGCGACGACCGCGGCTTCGGCATCGGGTGCGCGGTCGAGCAACCGGAGCGCTTTGAGCGCCGTGCCCTTCGGGCCGGCGGCGAGCGCCGGGGCCAGCTCGCGTGTGGGCACCGCGGCGTCGTCGCGCAGGAGCTCGGTGACCGCGAAGGAGACCGCCGACGCGGCGGGCGCGGCGAGCACCGCCGCGAGTCGCTCCGCCCGTTCCCGCCGCTCCTCGCGCGTGGGCGCGAGCGCGCGCCAGAACCGCGTGAACCAGACAGCGCGGTAAGCGTCGATGTCGCCGGCGAGGGCGTCGAGGGTCGCGTCGAGCAGCCGGGCACGTGGGAGCCGGCCATCGGCGGCGCACGCCAGCAGCGCGTCCGCCCAGCCACTGCCGCCGTTGTCGTCGGCGGCACGCAGGCTGTCCTCGCCGACGTAGTTGAGCAGCGCCCAGACGTCGTGCTCGAGCAGCTCAGGGTACGTCGCCAACGCCCAGCTCGCGGACTGGCGGAGTAGGCCCGCGTAGTAGCCGGTCGGGCGCTCGATGAGGCTGCGGGTGACCAACTCGTGGCCCAGTGCCCAGCCGTCGTAGAGCTCGACCCACTCCTGCATCCAGGGAGGTCGGCGATCGAGCAGGATCGCCAGCGCGTCGTCGTGGGCGACGAACGTGATCCGCGCGCGCCGCAACTCGCTCAACGTCGCGCTCGCCAGCAGCCCGGTATGCACCGCCCGCTCCTGATCCATGTGCGTTTCCCAGCCGCGGTGGTCGGCCCACTCCACCTCCTGCGGCTGCCCCGACGCGTCCAGGACCGACGTGTAGTGGCTGGGCTTGCGCAATGCCTTCAACAGGCCGAGCAGCTCCGGCACGACCGCTCGCCGTTCCGACTCCGACAAGCCGTGCAGCTGGGCGGCAACGCGCGTCGCGTCGCCCGCGACGACCGCCTCAAGCACGCGCCAGCTCGGCCGCCAGCACGTGCTTGCACGGGCCGCGCTCACCGCGATGGCGCGCCCACCACTCGCACGTGCAGGCCGGCGGCACCACGCGGTAGGAGCCGACCCACGCGTGGTCGCCCTCCCAGCGCACCTCGGGCACGAGCTTGCGCGCCGCCTGCAGCCGTGGGTGCAGCGCTTCGACCTGTGTGAGGTCGTACGGGAGATCGCGGTGGAAGTAGGCGCCGGCGTCGAGGTCGAAGCCCGCGCGCCCGCGCGCGGCGAGCACATCGAGCACCTCCGGCGCGCCGGCCAGGCGCGGCTGCCAGGCGAGGTCGAGCTCGGCGTCGTCGGCGGCGGGCTGCAACGCCTCGGCCGCGAGCGGCGCGAGCGTGCCGCCCTCGCCGCTGAACCCGCGCGACTTGGCCGGGCTGAGCACCAGGGTGAACGCGCCGGCGGCGCCCAGCTGCAGCGTGAACGCGCTCACGCCGGTCGGCCCGCCCCACACGCGCAGCCCCGTGCCGAAGCGTGCGAGCGGCTCCAGCAGCTTCAACCGCTCGGGGTCGCGCACGGCCACCGCGCCGGCGCCGCCCGCGACCGACCACCGCCCACCCGGCATCAGGGAGACCTCACGCGTGCGCGGGAACGCCGCCCGCAGGAAGCGCTGGGCGACGACGCCGGGCAGCTCGAACCCCGGCTGCAGCGCCCGCGCGGCCACGCCGACCTCGCCGAAGCCCTTCACCCAGCGCGTCGGCAGCGCGACCTTGCGCTCCACCGCCACGCCGCCCGGGCCGGCGACCTGGACCTCGTCCTCGCCGACCGCCAGGTGCAGCCAACCGCCGCCGCCGACGCGGGCGAGCACGCCGCGCGTGGCCTCGTTGACGTCCACGTTGGTCACCCCGACCCGCAGCACCTCGCCGTCGGCGCCGCTCAGCATCGCGTCGTGGCGGGCGTACACGCCCGCGCACGAGCTGAGCGCCTCGAAGCGGATCCGGTCCGCGTGGCAGGTCACGACCGGGTCGGTGATCACCTTGCCGTGCTCGAAGAACCGGGCGCGAGCCGTGCGCGCCACGGCGAGGATCGCGCTCGCGTGGATCGCGGGGTCGTTCAGCTCGCCGCGGAAGAGGTGCGGGTGCGTGGCGACGCCGCCGCTCGTGGCGAGGTTGAGCGCGTCGGCCGTCGCGGTCGACGGCGCGGGGTAGAGGTAGGCGTGCTCGATCATGTGCGCTCCATCCAGCGTCGTGCCCGGCGCACGCGCGCGGCGAGCGCGAGCTGGGCTTCCTGCGGCGGTGGCGTGCCCTCGCGCCTGAGCAGCGCCTTCGCCGCCTTGTGTTTGAGCGTGCCCAGGTGCGCGCGGGCGTGCGTGGGGCCGACGCCCGTCTGCGCGCACAGCTCGTCGAAGAGCACGAGCAGCGGGCCGGACCGGGCGGGAACGAGGTGGATGGAGGCGTCCAGCAGCTCCCGCACGACCGCGCGGTGCAGCGGACCGGCTTCGGCGATCGTGGTCAACCGCGCGGCGAGCCGGTTCGGCTTGAGCATGTCGACGTCCTCCGGCGGGAGCGCGTCGACGCGGCCGTCCTCGATCGCGGCGATCAAGACGTCGACGGCGAGCAGGTGCTCGACCGGCGCGCCGGAGCCCAGCGCGAGCACGAGGAAGCGCAACGTCAGCGGCGCGATCGGCTCCCGCGCCGGCAGCAGGCGCGGCAGCAGCTCGCCCGCCGTCGCGACCGCCTCGGTGCCGTCGAGGTACTGGCTGATCCTCCCGATGGCGGCCGCCGCGGCGAGGTCGCTGCGCGCCGGGAAGTCGTGACTGTCGCAGAACCGGTCGCCGGCCACGTCGCCGAGCGCCTCGCCGAGCGGGCCATCTCCGCCCGGGCCGGTGACGCGCGCGCGGAACCGCTCGCCCCACTGCGTCGAGTGACGCTCGACGTGGACCTCGATCGGCGTGATCCCGGCGACGGCGCGCGCGGCGTCCGCGGCCCACCCGCCGCCGTCCACGGGCTCGCCGCCGAGCGCGCAGCGCACCGCCGCACCGGCGGCGCCGGGCAGGTCCGCCGCGGCGGCGAGCGCGTCCGCGCGGTGATCCGGAGCGAGCCGCAGGAACGCCTGCGCCAGCTCGATCTCGTCCACGCGCGTGCCCGCGGCGGCGACGCGCTCGACGAGGACGCGCGGGTCGATCCAGGCGCCCGCGTGCGTGGGCAGCGCGAGCAGCGGGCCGGCTTCGCCCCGAGCCGCACGCGTGCCGACCACGGCGACGCGGAGGTAGCTGACCGCCTTCGTCTCCTCCCGCAGGCGGGGCTCCGTGCCGGTCAGCCACGACGCCGCGACGCCGCGGGGCCATACCAGCCAGCCGTCCGCCACGAGCTCCCGCAACGGCTCGACGAGCGGCGCCAGCGGACCGTCGAACGGCTCCCGCGTGCCGCAGTGGCGCAGGATCGCGTCCAGCTGGCGCTCCGCCTCCGGGAACGGCGGGCCGTACACGTGCCGCTCCTCCAGCGACGCCGCCAGCTCCTCGAGGGTCGCGATCGGCGCGACCGGCTCGCCGAGCAGGGGCTCCCCGGGGATCGGCGCCGGCGGCAGCGGGCCGCCGAAGTTCAGCGCCACCCGGATCGCCTCGGGGATGCCTGACACGTCGACCGCGACGACCTCCTCGGCCGCCGGCAGCGCGACGCCGAGCAGCGCCTCCGCCCGCGGGCGCACCGTCGCCGCGAGCAGGTCCAAGTGGCGCAGGAGCCCGTCGCGGGCGGCGGCGTCGAGCCCCCAGCGCTCGAGCCGGTCGAGCACGTGGCCCTGCAGCGCCGCGTCGGGGTGGCCGAGGGCGATGGTGGCCGCGCCGGGATCGTGGTCGAGCAGCTTGAGCGCACCGCGCACGGTGGCCTTCGAGGACGCGGCCAGGGCGGGGCTGAGCGCCTCCGCAGGCACCCGCACCTTCGCGCGCCCGAGCTCCGCGACCGCGAACGCCACGACCGGCTCTGCCGCCGCGCCGAGCAGCGCGCGCAGCCGGTCGGCGCGCTGTGCCCGCTCCTCCACGGTGGGCGCGAGGTCCTTCCACAGCTTCGTGTGCCAGGTCGCCCGGTACGCGACCATGTCGTTCGCGAGCCCGTCGAGGATCGCGTCGAGCAGGCGCTCGCGCGGGAGCCGCTCCCGCATCAGGTCGCCCCAGCCCGCACCGGGCGCCCACTCGTTGTGGACATCGGCGGCGCGCAGTGACTCGTCGCCCGTGTCGGACGTGAGCAGGTCCCAGACCTCGCGCTCGAGCAGCTCCGGGTCGTCGGCGACGAGCTCCGCCGCCCCGCGGTCCTCCGAGTACGCCTTGCGCCCTTCGCGGACCAGCGCGCTGAGGTACGGCGCGCCCGGCCGCTCGATCGCGCCCGCGCGCACGAGGCCGCGCACCAGCGACCACGGCGACTCGAACGACTCGGCCGTCAGCCGCCACTCCGCGTACGCCTGCAGCCAGCTCGGCCGCCGGTCCAGCAGCACCGCGAGGCCGTGCTCCGCGTCGATCATCGACGCGGACCAGCCGCCGAAGCGGCGGATCTCCTTCAAGGTCGCGGTGCCGACGAGCCCGACGTGGACCGTGGGCTCGTTCTCCATGCCGGGCCGGCTGCGCGCGTACCGCAGCAGCTCGGGCGCGAGCGCGCGCCGCTCGGCCTCGGTGAGGCCATGCAGCTCCCGCGCGACCCGCCGTGGATCGCGCTCGATGATCCCACCCAGCACCGGGGAAGCGTTCCACACCGAGCGGGTGGCGGGTCGCAGCCGAGGGTGCGGTAGCGTCATGGCGCATGGCCGTCCCTCGTCTTCGCGTCCCGTCCGCCGAGCCGAGTGGGACCCTCCACCGGGCGTCGGACGAGGTGGAGCTCTACCACCGCACGTACACGACGCTGCTGCGGTCCTCAGGCGAGACGCTGCTGCGGGTGCTCGAGCCGTCGCACGCCGCGATGAACTCGAGCCTGCACCCGCTCGCGTACGACCTCGAGCAGCCCGACCTGGGCGCGTTCCTGTACTCGCTGCGGCGGCTCCCGGAGTCGGTGTGGCGGGCGAACGTCGTCGTGATGGGCCAGGAGGCCGAGGCGTTCGCGCGCGCGGGCTTCGGCCGGATCGAGGACTGGACGCCGATGGAGGCGCCCGCGCGCCGGCGGCGCTGGTTCGACAACGGCGAGGGCACGCTCGCCGTGCTGCTCGCGTCCACGTCGGACCTCGACGACGCGATCCCGTCGCTCGTCGCCTACCAGCTCGAGTGGAACAAGCTGCACGCGCTGATGCGCGCGGCCGCCGTTGCCGATGACCCGGACCCGGCCGCCGTGGCGGCCGCGTGCGGGGGCTCGGAGGGCGACTGGGCACGCGTCGCCGAGTCCTGGCCCGACGGGCTCGCCGCATTCGTGAGCGAGGTGCGTGACCGCAAGCTCAACCTGCGGATCCGGATGCTCGGCGGCTCGCAGGCCGGCTACCAACGGCTCACCCGTCGCTGGTGGGCGCCGGTCCGGGCGCGGTTGACCGACCAGTCGCTGTCGGACAAGCCGATGTACTTCGTCTCCTCCAACACGCACTCGCTGATGAACCTGGTCTCGACCAAGGCGGGCGTCAGCGAGGACGAGATCGTCGCGTTCGTGGAGTCCGAGGGTCCCGACTACCTCGTCGAGGAGCTCGGGGACTTCCGCGAAGGGCGCACGGAGGGCTCGTGGGAGAACTTCCTCTACTACGGCGCGCGGCTGTTCTACGAGCGCCAGCCGGAGGACGGCGAGGCGTGGGACCGCCGCCGCAAGGCCGAGCGCGAGCTCGGCATCACGCACATCTCCTCACGCACCGGCCTGCGCGTCTCGGCGCAGGTGATCGACCTGGCGAAGCTCGATCCGGAAGGGCTGGACACGCGGCTCGGCCCGATCGACGCGGACAAGCTCGCGCGGGCCAACGGCGTCGTGGTCAACATCGAGTACCCGCTGGGCCTCGCGGCCTACAACATCCTGCGCGAGATCACGACCGCGCACGACACGCTGCGCGGCGTCTACGTCCTCGGCAAGGCGGCGACGCTCAACGCCGACGTCGGCGACGTCCTGATCAGCGGGGTCATCCACGACGAGCACTCCGGCTCGACCTACTGGCTCGACAACGCGTTCACGTTCGACGACGTCGCGCCCTACCTCGTGTTCGGCAGCGGCCTCGACAACCAGCGCGCGGTCACCGTCAAGTCGACGTTCCTGCAGAACCGCAACTACCTCGACTTCTACTACCGCGAGGCGTACACCGTGGTCGAGATGGAGGCCGGGCCGTTCTGCAACGCGGTCTACGAGATCGCCGACGCCGACCGCTACCCGAGCGGGGAGGCGGTCAACTTCTCCAAGCTCCCGATCGACTTCGGGATCATCCACTACGCCTCCGACACGCCGTACTCGCAGGCGCGCACGCTCGGCGCTCGCGGGCTCTCGTACTACGGGCTGGACTCGACCTACGCCTCGAGCGTGGCCATCATGCGGCGGATCCTGTCGCTGGAGGGGCTGTACGACGCCTGAGAGGGCTGCTCGCGGCTCCCGACCCGGAGCTGGAGCGCCTCTACACGTGTGAGCTGGGGCTGGAGGCCGTGCCGGACTGGTACGGCTCCCTGACCGGCCTGCGCACGCTCGACCTCGGCCACAACGCGCTGCGCGCGCTGCCCGACCTGTCCGCGCTGACCCGGCTCGAGATCCTCTACATCCACGACAACGCGCTGGAGGCCGTGCCCGCGCTCCCGGACTCGCTCACGTACCTGAACGTGAGCGAGAACCCGCTCCCCGCGCTGCCCGCCTTCGACCTGCCGAACCTGATCGAGCTGCGCGCGCTGGACCTGGGCCTGACGTCGGTGCCGCCACTCCGGCTCCCGAAGCTGCGCGAGCTGCACCTGCGCACGAACGCGCTCACCGCGGTGCCCGAGACGGTGCGCGACCTGCACGAGCTGCGCCTGCTGGACCTGCGCGCCAACCGCCTGGAGTCCGTCCCCGACTGGATCGTCGAGCTCCCGCGCCTGGAGAAGCTCGACCTGCGCTGGAACGCGGTCTACGACCCACCGGGTGAGCTGTTGGCCCGCGGGTGCGTGGTGCTGACCGAGTGATTACGAACGCTTACGGCCGAGTGTACGGAACGTCGTAGCGACGATCGCGGGCGCCGGGTTAAGGTCCGGCGCATGGACCAGTGGATCTACTTCATCCATGCACCGCGCGAGGACTTCGCGGCGACGATGACCGAGGAGGAGCAAGCCGTGTGGGGCCAGCACGTCCAGCTCCTGACGAAGCGGCTGGCGGACGGCTCGCTGATCCTCGCCGGCCCGACGCTCGGCACGATCAACACCGGCGTCTGCGTGTTCGAGGCGCCGGACGAGGAGGCCGCGCGGGCGTACATGAACGAGGACCCGACGATCGCGTCCGGGATCGCGACGGGTGAGCTGCGCGGATTCAGCGCCGCGTTCCTGCGCGGCTAGGGCGAGACGACGCGCTGGACGAGCTCCTCGTCGGAGCCCTCGGATATGACGAGCGCGTCGCCTTGCGTGCGGATGTCGGCGTCCTGGGCCGCATGGCGCACGAGCCGCTTGCCGCTGCGACGGTCGAAGACCTCGATCACGCGGCCGCGGCCCGTGCCCCAGGTGTGGCCGTCGCTCTCGAAGCCGATCCGGTCGGCGGTGACGTGCACGTCGCGGACGTCTTCGCGGGCATAGGTGCGTCCGTCGGCGGCGATCTTCGACGGCCGCCCGTCCTCCTCGTAGTCACGTGCGAGGACGACGGGCCGCTTGGCGCGTGGGCGCTCGGAGCCGAGCACCTCGACGAGGCCGTGGCCCGTGTCGAGCTTGGCCGTGCGCTCCTCGCCGGTGAGGGTGTTCAGCGTCCGGAGCCGCTCGCCGAGGCGGATGCTGTCGGTGGCGTAGCCGTCGCCGGAGAGCACGAGCACGCCCTCGGGCAGGGCGAGCGTGTCCGTGCTGACGATCGGGCTCAGCGACGCGCGCCCGTCGCCGGGTGGGCGTGACCACAGCTCCTCACCCGTCTGCACGTTCGTCGCGCGCAGCGCGCCGTCGTCGGTCGAGCGCACGAGCACGTCGCCGTGGATCGCCGTCGACCCGTCCTGGTGGCTGCCGGTCTCCAGCACGCGTCCGGTCGCGAGGTCGCGGGCCTGCCAGCGCTCGTCGTCGCCGACGAGCACGAAGCTCGCCCGCCACGGCGCGAGCGCGCGCTGCGGGGCGCCGCGGTCGGGCATCGGCACGCCGAGGTAGTCGCCCGTGCCGGTGATGTCCGCTCGCCAGACGACGAGCCCCGTCTCCAGCGAGAGGCTCTGGATCTCGCACTGCGGGAAGCCCGAGCAACGGGTGACGGCGACGTGCTCGCCGTCGGTCACGCCGACGAGCTGCGTGTCGAGCGGCACGGCCTGCCAGCGCTCCCTGCCGTCGTCGACGCCGACCGCACGCAGGATGTCATCCGACCAGTTGACGATCAGCCGGTCATCGATTCGCCACACTCGGACGTCGCCGTCGCCCTCGGGCAGCCGCAGGTCCCAGCGGCGCTCGCCCGTGCGCAGGTCCCGCCCACGCAGCCCCGATCGGGTGCGCGTCACGGCGAGGCCCTCCTGCGCGAGCTCGAGGCGCTCGCCCGCCGGCACCGCCCACGCGATCCCCTGGCCGTTGCGGTACCCGTTGACCAGGCCCGGCGCGAGGACGAGCACCACGGCGGCGACCAGCGCGGCCGCCGCGGGCACGAGCCGGCGCGAGAGCGCACCCGCGACCACGAGCAGGGCGGCGCCGAGCCACACCGGTGCCGCGCTCGCCCAGAAGAACGGGAGCGTTATGCCGGCGGCGAGCCCGAGCACCGCGAGGACGAGCGGGATCCAGCGCATCGAGGACCTATGCCCCGAGGCGTTCCGCCGTACGCGCGGCAACGTCCGCCCCCTGCGTGGCCGCGCCTCCCGCCGAAGGCCACACAGGGAGCGGACGTGCCATGGCTGCGGTGCACGGTGCGCCCGCTCGGCTCCCCAACCGCTGGGCGGCGACGTCGTGCACGCTGTCCTCGCCGAGCGCATCTCCCGGACGCTCGGCGATCGAGTCGCTCAATGTAGGTAGGCAATCGGGGCTTTCAACCCCTCCGGCGCGCCAGTACAACTCTGGGGATGCCGCGAACCCTCGGCCAGCAACGCAGGCGGGTGGCGCTCCTGACGCTGCCGCTCGCCGCGGTCTTCACGGTCCTCACCGCGAGCCAGGGCCTGTGGATCCTGGCCGTCCCCGGCCTGCTCTTCTTCGCCGCTCAGCTGGTGATCCTCATCCGCGAGAGCCGTCGGCGTCCGGCGCCTCGGCCAGCCGCTTCACCGCCGCCAGCCGAGCGTCCCAGTCCGCCGCCAGTCGTGACATCCACGCCGCCGTCGCCTGGAGGGGCTCGGGCCGGACGACGTACCTCACCTCGCGACCGTGCCGCTGCGCGACAACGAGCCCGGCGCGGTCGAGGACGGCGAGATGCTTGATGACCGCCGGGCGGCTCACGGGCAGCTCCGCGGCGAGGGTGGTCGCGGTGCCGTGCCCGTGGGTCGCCAGCAGGTCGAGGATCGTGCGCCGGGTCGGGTCGGCGAGGGCGGTGAAGACGTCCTCGGTCACACGGTGACGGTCTGCGCGTAGCGCTCCAGGTCGCCGAGCTCGGCCGCCCAGCCGCGGGTGTTGCCGTCGCGCAGCTCGGCCTGGCGGTCGGCGCCGGTGCGGAGCTCGCCCCAGCCGCTCTCGGTCACCTTCACGCGCGTGCCGTCGCCCTCCGCGGTGAGGGTGAACTCGACGAGCGTGTCGCCGATGCCGGGGTCGTTCGCGTCCCAGCGGTAGGCGAAGACGTGCGGCGGCTCCTCGCGGACGATCCGCAGCTCGGCCTCGCCGTGCTCCTTCCAGGCCATCGTGATCGTGTCGCCGGCGCGCGAGGCGCCCGCGTCGCCGAACCAGACGCCCATGTGCTCCGGGCGCGTGACGATGTCCCACACGCGCTCGACCGGCGCGTCGATGATGATCTCTCGCTCGATGCTGTTCATGTAACTGAAAGGTTACGCGTAACCTGTGGGTTACGCAAGTGGAGGTGGAGGATCTCGGGTGGCGCGAGGAAGCGCACGGGCAGCCCGCTGGTGCCGACGCCGCTCGTCACCAGCAGGTGGCGCCCGTCCTCGACGATGTGCCCGCGGGCGTAGCGCTCGCCGTAGTGCGAGGGCAGCAGCGGGCGGCGGACGAGCGGGATTGCGACCTGCCCGCCGTGCGTGTGGCCGGCCAGCGTCAGCGAGACGCGCGCGGGGATGCGCGGGAAGAGGTCCGGGTCGTGCGAGAGGACGATCACCGGCTCATCCTCCGGGACGGCGCGCAGCGCGTGCACGACGTTCGGCATCCGGTAGCGCATGTCCCCGAGCCCGGCGACCCAGAACGCGCCGACCTTGACCGCGCGATCCTCCAGCACCGTGATGCCTTGCGCGTCAAGCGCGCGCCACATCCGGTCACCCGAGTTGCGCCAGTCGTGGTTGCCGATCACCGCGTACGTGCCGAGCGGCGAGCGCAGCCGCGCGAGCTGCTCGGCGATCGCCTCGGGGGCGAGGTCGCGTCGCCACTGCTGGCTGGAGTCCAGGTAGTCGCCGAGGAGGAGGTGCACGTCGGGCGCGAGCGCGTTGAGCGCGTCGACCGCCCGCGCGATCGTGCCCAGCCCCACGTGCGGCACGCCGGCGTGCAGGTCGGACATCACCCCGGCGCGCACCCCGTCCAGCGTCGCCGGCCAGTGCGGGAGCGCGAGCTCGACATCGCGCACGACCAGCCGGCGCGGCTCGACCCATCCGGCCCACGTCGCGAGCCCCAGCCCGACCGCGGCGGCACCGGCGGCCACGGGCGTGGGCACGGCGGCGAGCAGCTCGCGCGGCCTCATGCGGCGTCCACGTCCGCGCGGGTCGGCATCCCGCCGCGCGCGCCCGGCTTGGTCGTCGAGAGCGCCGCCGCCTTCAGGGCGAAGTCGGCGGCTTCGCGCAGCGACCGGCCGGCCGCGAGCTCGGCGGCGAGCGCGCCGTTGACGGTGTCCCCGGCGCCGGTCGTGTCGACGACGTCGACCTCCGTCGCGGGCAGCCGCGCGGGCTCGCCGCCGGGCTCGAGCAGCAGCGCGCCGCGCGCGCCGAGCGTGATCAGCACGGCCGCGCCGGTGGCCGCCACGAGCGCGCGGGCCGCCGCCTCGGGCTCGTCCTCGCCGGTGAGCTGCGCCGCCTCGGACGCGTTCGGCGTGAGCACGGCGAGCGGCGCGCCGGGCAGCTCGCGCGCGGGCGCGGGGTTGAGCACGACGGGCCACCCGGCGGCCTCCGCGGCGCGTGCGGCGGCGATCACGACGTCCTCGCCGACCTCGTGGCCGAGCAGCACGACGCCCGTGGGGGCGGCCGGCGCGCCCGGGCCGGGGGCGGGCGGCGAGTGCGTGCCAGACGCGGCGGCGGCGGCGAGCGGCGGGGCCGCGGCGGGCGTGTCGGCGGCGGTGGGCGGCGAGTTCGTGGCGGGCGTGAGCAGCTCGTCCAGCCGCGTCGCGATCGCGGTGGCGTCCAGCGCGGCGTTCGCGCCCGAGGCGACCGCGATCTGGTTCTCGCCCTGCGCGTCGACGACGATCAGCGCGACGCCGGTCGGCGCGTCCACGCGGGCCAGGCCCGCGACGTCGATGCCTTCCTCGCGCAGGGCGGCCTCGGCCTCGTCGCCCATCGCGTCGCGGCCGACCGCGCCGACGAACTCGACGTCCGCGCCCAGGCGCGCCGCCGCGACCGCCTGGTTCGCGCTCTTGCCACCGCCGTAGCTGGCGAAGGTGCCGCCGGCGACGGTCTCCCCGGCCGCGGGCAGGCGCTCGCTCACGACCACGAGGTCGACGTTGATGGAACCGACGACGACGACGCGGGCCATTGCGGTCCCAGGCTAAGGGATCGCGCCCGCGATCCCGTCCAGGGTGCGCTTGAGCCCGAGCCGGAAGGTGTCCTCGGCGGTGAGCTGCGGGTCGTCGTCGAAGCCGCCCTCGGCCATCGCGCGCCGCACGTACGGGAGGTCCTCGAGGTCCAGCTCGGGCGGGACGAGCGGCTGCGGCGGCTGCGCGCCCAGGGCGACCTCGAGCCGCAGCGCCCAGAAGACGTAGCCGTTGAGCAGCAGCACGAGGTCGCCCGCCGCTCCCGGCTGCAGGCCGTGGCCGTCGAGCACCTCGAGGCCGCGGTTGAGCCATGACAGCTGCGCGTAGGTCGGCAGCGTCCCGTTGATCGGGATGTCGATCGCCCACGGGTGCTCGCGCAGGCGCGCCATCAGCGCGTGGCCCCAGCGCTCGAGCCCGTCGCGCCAGCCGTCGAACGCGTAGGCGGGCGCCGGGCCGAGCGCCACGTCGACCATCCGCCAGACGAGCTCGTCCTTGCTCGCCACGTGCCGGTACAGCGACATCGTCGTGAAGCCGCAGCGCTTGGCCACGCTCGCCATCGAGACGGCCGCCAAGCCGTCCTCGTCGGCGATCGCGACCGCCGCCTCGACGACGAGATCCACGTTGAGCCCTCTTGCCATACGAGGAGTGTATGGCGTACACTGATGTGTATGGCATACACAATCGAAGCGGACGGGCTCGTCAAGGCCTTCGGCGAGCAGCGCGTACTGGACGGCCTGGACCTGCGGGTCGAGGCGGGCGAGGTGTTCGCGCTGCTCGGCCCCAACGGCGCGGGCAAGACGACCACGGTCCGCATCCTCACGACGCTGCTCGCGCCCGACGCGGGGGCGGCGTGGGTGGCCGGCCACGACGTCGTCCGCGACCCGGCCGCGGTGCGGGCGGCGATCTCGCTCACCGCGCAGGAGGCGGCGGTCGACGGCATCCTCACCGGCGCCGAGAACCTGCGGATGATGGCCCGCCTGCGCGGGGTGAAGCCGACGGTCGCCGACGACCTGCTCGAGCGCTTCGACCTCGCCGACGCCGCGGACCGGCGCGTGGAGTCCTACAGCGGTGGCATGCGCCGCCGGCTCGACCTGGCGATGAGCCTCGTGGTGCGACCCCAGGTGCTGTTCCTGGACGAGCCGACCACCGGGCTGGACCCGCGCAGCCGCCGCGCCGTCTGGGACGCGGTCCAGACGTTGGCGGGCGAGGGCGTGACCGTGCTGCTGACCACGCAGTACCTGGAGGAGGCGGACCGGCTCGCCCGGCGGATCGCGGTGATCGACGACGGCCGTGTGATCGCGCAGGGCACCGCGCAGGAGCTCAAGGCCCGCGTGGCGAGCGAGACGCTGGAGGTGCACTTCGCCGACCGGCCGCCGCTCCGGGTGCCGGTCGACGCGCCCGCCGACGTGCGCCGCGCGCTCGAGGACCATCCCGACGCGGAGCGGATCGAGCTGCACCGCCCGACCCTCGACGACGTGTTCTTCGCCCTCACGGGCGGCGAGGTCATGGAGGCGGCGCGATGACCGCCTCGCTCACGTTCGTCGGCCGCAGCCTGCGCCACAGCGTCCGCTCGGTCGACGCGCTGCTGACCGCGATCCTGCTGCCGGTCGCGATCCTGCTGATGTTCGTCTACGTCTTCGGCGGCGCGATCGACGCGGGCGGCCGGTACGTCGACTACGTCGTGCCGGGCATCATCGTCCTGTGCGTCGGGTTCGGCGCGGCGAGCACCGCGGTCGCCGTCGCGATGGACATGACGACCGGCGTGATCGACCGCTTCCGCACGCTGCCGATCGCCGGCGGGGCGGTGCTCACGGGTCACGTGGCCGCGTCCGTCGCCCGCAACGTCGTCTCGACGAGCCTGGTGCTCGCGGTCGCGCTGGTCGTCGGCTTCCGCCCGGAAGCCGACCCGCTGCGCTGGCTCGCCGCGGCCGCGCTCCTGCTCGCGCTGATGGTCGCGATCTCGTGGGTGGCGGCGGCGTTCGGACTGCTCGCCAAGACCGTCGAGGGCGCCAACGCGATGACGTTCATCGCCGCGTTCGCACCGTACGTGTCGAGCGCGTTCGTCCCCGCCGACTCGATGCCCGCCGGGCTCAGCTGGATCGCGGAGCACCAGCCGGTGACACCGATCGTGGACAGCGTCCGCGCGCTCACGATGGGCACGCCCGTGGGAGACAGCCTGTGGATCGCGTTCGCGTGGTGCGCGGTCGGGATCGTCGCGGGGCGCGTCGCGGCCGCGCACCTGTTCCGGCAGAGTTGAGCGGGTGCTCCGCGCCACTCCCCAGGCCGTCCGCCGGCTCGCCATCCGCAACCAGCGCCTCGACGGCCCGGCTCCGCGCCGCAAGCCGACTGCGCAGGACCTGCTCGAGACCGTGCGCGCGCTGCGCTGCCTGCAGCTCGATCCGACCGCGGTCGTCGCCCGCAACCACCTGCTCGTGCTGTTCAGCCGCCATGGCGGGTTCGACGAGCGCGCGTTCGAGCGGCTCGCGTACGAGGACCGGCGCCTGTTCGAGTACTGGGCGCACGAGGCGTCGTACGTCCTCGCGGAGGACCTGCCGATCCACCGCTTCGCCTTCCACCCGCCGCGCTACCCGCGCCAGCGCGCGTGGTGGGACGGCGAGCCCGAGTTCCGCGCGCGCATCCTCGCCCGGCTGGGCGAGCACGGCCCGCTGCGCGCACGGGAGATCGAGGACGAGGCGAACGTGGGGTGGACCTCCACCGGCGGCTGGACCAACGGCCGCACCGTCGCGCGCATGCTCGACATGCTGTGGGTCGCCGGCCAGGCCGGCATCGCGCGGCGGGACGGGGCGCAGCGCGTATGGGACCTGATGGAGCGGTGCTGGCCGCCCGACGCGCCGGCCGAGGAGCTGAGCGGCTTCGAGGTCCAGCGGCGCGCGGTCGTGCACGCGATCCGCGCGCTCGGCGCCGCCCGCGCCCCGCACATCCGCGTGCACTTCACCCGCTTCCGCTACCCCGACATGCCGGCGGTGCTCGAGGCGCTGCGGCGCGAGGGCGTGATCGTGCCGCTCGCCGTCGACGGGCTCGGCGAGGACTGGTGGGTGCTGGCGGAGGACGTCGAGCGCCTGGGCGACGACGACTTCAAGCCGCGCACGGCGCTGCTGAGCCCGTTCGACAACCTGCTGTGCGACCGCGCGCGCACCGAGGCGCTGTTCGGCTTCCACCACCGGCTCGAGATCTACGTGCCCAAGCCCAAACGCCGCTGGGGGTACTTCGTGTTGCCGATCCTCGACGGCGACCGGCTCGTCGGCCGCGCCGACCTGGCGATGGACCGCCAGCGCGGAGTGCTGGTCGCGCACGCGGTGCACGCGGAGGAGAAGGTGCCGCGCGGAGCACGCCTGCCGAAGGCGATCCGGCGCGAGCTCGAGCGGCTCGCGTCCTGGCGGGGAGCGACGGACATCGAGGTGCGGAGCGCCCCCGACATTTGGCTAGGACAGCTGGCTTAGGCCCTGTTTCTCATCGTCCCCCCATCAATCGCCGAGATGCTCGCGCGTCTCACTGGGTTGGAAGTTCGAGGGGGTCAAGAAAGACATGGATCGTCGAAGCAGGCGCGCCCTGGGCGTCGCCCTGGTCGCGCTGGGCGTAGCCGCGGCGCCGGCGCAGGCGGCGCCGGGAGTCTCGGTGTCGTCGCTCAGCTCGCTCAAGGCCGGAGCCACCGCCGGGACGCTCAACGGCACGGTCGTCAATGACACCGGCCACGCCAAGCGGGCCGCCGTCACGGTGCGCATCTTCCGGCGTGGCACGGACGCGGCCGTCATCGGGCGCACCGCGGTGGACGTCGGCGCACACGGCAAGGCCGACTACCGCGTCAAGGTCGCGCTGCCCTCGTCGCTCGAGCGCGGCAACTACTACCTCGGCGCCTGCACGTCGTACGGCAAGGGCGACGGCTCGCTCGGCTGCGCGACCGCGCAGGACGAGGTCCTGATCGGCGGCGGCACGCCCGTCCGGCCCGCGACGGCGCGCGCCGCGCAGGCCCCGGCCGAGTGCGGCCCCGGCGGGCGCTCGCTGCAGCCGGCCGGCTCGCGCCTGTACCCGGAGACGGGCAACACGGGCTACAAGAGCCTGCATACGGACATCCACCTGGTGTACGACGCGCCTTCGAACCTGTTCCTCGACGGCACCTACGTCGACCTGCAGCAGCGCGCGGACAAGTGCCTGACGGAGTTCAGCCTCGACTTCGAGCGCTCCAACGGCTACGTCGATCCGTCCCACCCCGAGGTCAAGGGCCCTGACCTGACGGTCAAGGAGATCACGATCAACGGGGTCCCGGTCACCTACACCTTCAAGCAGCCGACGTTCCCCGGCAACCCGAACGGTCCGGACGACCCGAACCCGCTCGCGCACGCCGCGTCGAACTCCAACCCGGTCAGCGCGAGCAACCCGAACCCGCCCGCGTGCGCCCCGGTGGGCCCGGAGGCGTCGCTCCAGGGCCTGCAGTGCCCGGCCACCAAGCTCGTGATCACGCCTTCGGCGCCGATCCCGGCCGGCACGGACTTCAAGGTCCAGATCAAGTACACCGGCCGCCCTGGCGTCCACGTCGACGGTGACGGCGCCACCGAGGGCTGGTTCCGCAACGAGAACCCGGCCGGCGACGGTGGCTTCATGACCACCGAGCCCGTCGGCTCGATGGCCTGGATGCCGCTCAACAACCACCCGACGTCCAAGCCGACGTACGAGTTCTGGAGCACCACGAACTGGGACTCGGCGACCGGCACCGGTCGCACCGCGATCTCCAACGGCCGCCTGATCGGCTTCACGGACAACGCCGCGGATGCCCTGTTCCCCGGCGGCTCGCGCACGTGGCACTGGAAGTCGCCGGAGCCGATCGCCAACTACCTCGTCGAGAACTCGATCGGCAACTACGAGATGACCGAGCGCGTGTCGCCCAGCGGCACCGTCTACTACACGGCCCAGGCCGCCGGCATCTCCGCGACGCGCAAGGTGTCCAACAAGGCCGTCATGGATCGCCACGAGGAGATCACGAACTTCCAGATCCCCTTCAACGGCCCGTTCCCGTTCTCCACCAACGGCGTGATCATCGGCCTCCCGAGCGTGAGCTTCGCGGAGGAGATGCAGACCAAGATCACGTTCCAGGGCGGCTCGATCAGCTTCGGCACGTTCAACCACGAGAACATGCACCAGTGGTGGGGCGACAACGTGTCCGAGGACATCTACGAGCGCACCTTCTTCAAGGAGGGCTACGCCGACCTGTCCGAGGGCTACAACACCGCCCGCACCGCGGCCACCAACGCGGGCGGCCTCGGCACGCCGGCCGGTGACGCGGCGTTCGAGGCCTCGCTGGTCACGCGCTTCAACAACACCTACAACGGCCCGAACACGAGCTGGGCCGTCGCGCCGTCCAAGCCGACGAACGCGAACCTCTTCGGCTCGCAGACCTACACCCGGTCCGGCCGCGCGTACATCGCACTGCGGGCGATCCTCGGCGCCGGCAACTTCGACAAGGCCTCGAAGGAGATCCAGACCACCTACGGCGGCAGCTCGATCACGCAGCCGCAGCAGATCGCGATCTACAAGAAGTGGCTGCCGGTCAAGACCGCGGGCTGCACGAACAAGCTCGACGCCTTCTTCCAGCAGTGGTGGGACACGGCCTACACCGGCGCCGGCAACAAGCCGACGATCACCGGCCCGGGCCTCGCCGGCGGCGGCTTCTACGACGCCAACGGCGGCTGCTCGCCGTACGGCACGGACACGACCGGCACGGTCGACGGCTCGGTCCCCGCGACGCTGTCGCTGACGCTCGGCGCGCCCGGCACGTTCGCGCCGTTCACCCCGGGCTTCGCCAAGACGTACACCGCCACGACCGAGGCGACCGTGACCACCACGGCCGGCGAGGCGACGCTGTCGGTGGCCGACACGAGCGCGAACAAGCCCGGCTACCTCGTCAACGGGTCCTTCGCGCTGCCCAAGCCGCTCGGCGGCCTCGGCGTGGTCAAGGCCTACACGGGCCCGGCCAGCAACGACAAGGTCAACGCGACCTTCACGCAGGAGATCGGCGCGACCGACGCCCTGCGCACGGGCACGTACTCGAAGACGCTGACCTTCACGCTGTCGACGACGCAGCCGTAGGCATCGTGGCCGGCGGCCCTATCCTCGATCAAATGAGCGAGGACGGGGCCGCCGTGCCCAACAACGCGCAGCCGTCCCCGCTCCCGTGGGAGGGCAAGGCCCAGCCCGCGGACAAGTTCCTGATGGGCGCGATCGTCGCCAGCGGGCTGTACCTGCTCGCGCTGATGCCGCTGACGCCCGGGCTGCTGGCGCACCCGTACATCCTCGTGCTGCTCAAGGGCTCGATGTCGGGGATGGTCACGCTCGGCGGGATGGTGCGGATCGGCGAGGCGTCGCTGCCGCTCGTGGTGCTGGTGTCGATCCCCGGGATGATGATGTTCGACTGGCTCTACTGGTGGGCCGGGCGACGGTGGGGACGGCGGGCGATCGACGTGTTCATCGGCAACCACCCGAAGGCGGAGAAGCGCGCGCAACGGCTCGAGCGGCTGACGCGGCGGTGGGGCTGGCTCGCGATCGTGATCGCGTACTTCCAGCCGGTGCCGAACGTGCTGATCTACGCGGCGGCGGGCTGGACGCGGATGAAGCTGTGGAAGTTCCTCGTGCTGGACGCGATCGGCTCGGGGCTGTGGATCGCGTTGTGCATCGGGCTCGGGTACGCGATCGGGCAGGAGGCCGTGGACACCGCGAAAGCGATCTCCCGGTACGGCCTCTACCTGGGGCTCGGGCTGATCGTGGTCGTGTTCGTGCGCCAGTACTACGTCGCCTCGCGCCAGGCGCGGCGGCCCTAGCCGGCTTCGATCTCGGCGCGCAGGCGCTCGACCGCGGCGCACACGACGTCGCGGTCGCGTGACTCCAGGCCGGACTCGGCCAGCCGGGCCGCGTCGGAGGCCTCCGGGCGGCCGAACGTGCCCAGCGTGCCGACGAGCGTGTGCGCCTGGATCAACGCCTCAGCGCGCTCGGGCTCTCGCAGGTCGGCGGTGACGGCCGCCTCCAGCGCTTCGACGCGTGCGAGCAGCCGGGGGCGGGCACTCGCGAACATGGCCGCGATCACCGCCTGCAGCTCATCCGCTTCCTGCACGGCACCGATGGTAGGCGGGTACCGTGTTGATCGTGGCGACAACAGCGGATTTGGAGTCCGACCGCCTCAGCGCGCTGCACACGCTGAGGATCCTCGACACACCGCCGGAAGAACGTTTCGACCGGCTCACCCGGATCGCCGTCGCGGTGTTCGACACGGCGATCTCGACGGTCACGCTCATCGACGAGGACCGCCAGTGGCACAAGGCGTGCCTGGGGGTCGACTCGCGTGAGGACGACCGCGCCGTGTCGTTCTGCAGCGTGGCGATCGAGAAGCCGCGGCCGCTGATCGTCCCCGACGCCACGCAGGACCCGCGCTTCGCGGACAACCGGCTCGTCACCGGGCCGCCCCACATCCGCTTCTACGCCGGCATCCCGCTCACGACCGCGACGGGCTTCCGCGTCGGCACGCTGTGCGTGATCGACACCAAGCCGCGCGCGTTCGGCGACGAGGAGCTCGCGCTCCTGCACGACCTCGCGCGGATCGCCGAGGACGAGCTCAACCACAAGGAGCTCTCGGCCGCGCTGGCCGCGTGGCGCGAGAGCGAGCAGCGCTTCCGCGCCGTCTTCCACGAGTCAGCGATCGGCATGACGATGGTCGACGCCGACGGTCGCCTGGTCGAGGCCAACCTCGCGTTCGCGGCCATGGTCGACATCCAGCCCGACGAGCTGCGCGGGCTCCCGGTCTCCGCCATCACCCACCCCGCCGAGCGCGACAACGACGACGTCGGGCAGCTCTTCGCCGGGCAGATCGACCGGCTGCGGCGCGAGCGGCGCTACGTGCGCCCCGACGGCACGTGGTTCTGGGGCGCGCTGACCGCGTCGATGCTGCGTGACCGCGAGGGCCGGCCGGACGTCGCGATCGGGATGATCGAGGACATCACCGAGCGCAAGGAGGTCGAGCGCCTCAAGGACGAGCTGGTCTCGGTCGTCGGCCACGAGCTGCGCACGCCGCTCACGTCGATCCGCGGGTCGCTCGGGCTGCTCGAGGCGGGGATCGCGGGCGAGCTGCCGCAGGAGGCGACCGACATGGTCGCGATCGCGCGCCAGAACACCGAGCGGCTGTCGCGGCTGGTCGACGAGACGCTCGACCTCGAGCGGCTGCAGGCCGGACGCGTCGAGCTGGAGGTCCGCGGCGTCACGGCGCTCGAGCTGCTGCAGAGCACGGCGCAGGTGGTGCAGCACGTCGCCGACGACGCGGGCGTCGAGCTGCTCTGGGAAGCACCCGCCGACCTGCAGCTGCACGTCGACCCCGACCGGATCGTGCAGGCGCTCGTGAACCTGGTCGGCAACGCGATCAAGTTCTCCCCGCCCGGCGGGAGCGTCCGCACGATCGTCAAGGCGCACGGCAGCGAGGTGCTGATCTCCGTCCGCGACGAAGGCCGCGGCATCCCGCTCGACCAGCTGGAGGCGGTCTTCGAGCGCTTCCGCCAGGTCGACGCGTCCGACCACCGCGAGAAGGGCGGGACCGGCCTCGGGCTCCCGATCACCCGCGCGATCGTCGAGCAGCACGCCGGCCGGATCTGGGCCGAGAGCGAGCCCGGCGCGGGGTCGACGTTCCGGATCACGCTGCCGCTGCCGCTGGCGAAGCCGCCGATCGCCGTCTACGACCGCCGCGCGCCCCGCCGCGAGGCGCTCGCCCGCGCGGCCCGCCGGCTCGGCCGCCGCGTGACGACGTTCGCGGACCCGGACGCGCTCGCCGAGGCCGACGGCTTCGCGCTCGTGCTCGTCGCCGGCGCGGGCATCGAGGACCTCGACCCCGGGCTCCCGGTCGTCCGCGTCGAGGGCGAGGACGAGGACCTGGACGCCGCCGTGGCCGAGGCGCTCAGGTGAGCGCCGGCCGGCTGCTGCTCGTCGACGACGAGCCGGACATCCGCGCGATCGCGACGCTGGCACTCGAGCGCGTCGGCGGCTGGGCCGTCACGGCCGCGGCGTCGGCGGACGAGGCGATCGCCGCGGTCCGCGAGGACGTTCCCGACGTCGTCCTGCTCGACGTGATGATGCCCGACACCGACGGGCCCGCCACGCTCGCGCGGCTGCGCCCGCTGCTGGGCGACGCCGTGCCCGTGATCTTCCTCACCGCCAAGGGCGAGTCCGCGTCGCTGCTCGCGCTCGGCGCGGCGGGCGTGATCGCGAAGCCGTTCGACCCGATCTCGCTCCCACGCGAGGTCGCGGCGATCACGGCGCGCTGACGACGGTCCCGCGCACCTCGCCGAGCGCGATCGCCCCGGCGCGTCCGCGCAGCGTGACCGTCTCGCCGTCCGCGAGGAACGGCGCGCCCGACTCGAGCAGGCAGCCGTGCGTGCCAGGCTCCCAACCGGAGATCGTGCCCGACGCGAACAGGTCGCCGGGCCGCACGGTCGCGCCGTTGGCGGTCGCGTGCGCGAGCTGCTGCGGGAACGTCCAGTACAGCCCGCGTGCGTTGCCGCGCGTGATCGTCTCGCCGCCACGCTCGACCTCGAGCGCGATGTCCAGCGCCCAGTCGCCGTCGACGCGCAGGTACGCCTCCGGCGCCGGCTCCTGCTCGCGCGCGGGCACCAGGTACGGCTCGAGCGCGGTGAGCGGCGTGATCCACCCGGAGACCGAGGTGGCGAACGACTTGCCGAGGAAGGGGCCCAGCGGGCGGTACTCGAACCGCTGCAGGTCGCGCGCGCTCCAGTCGTTGACGAGCACGAAGCCGAACACGTGCTCGCGCACGTCGCGCGCGGGGATCGGCTGCCCGAGCGGCTTTCCCGGCCCGGTGACGAACCCGAGCTCGAGCTCGAAGTCCAGCTCCTGGGTCGGCCCGTAGCTCGGCCGCAGGCCGTGCGGGCGGACGATGTCGGTGCCGCTCACCACGATCGAGCCGGCGCGCCCGTGGTAGCCGATCGGCAGCGACCGCCAGGCGGCGGGCAGCGGATCGGGGTCGTCGGGGCGGAACCGCCGCGACACGTTGGTCGCGTGCTCGATCGACGAGTAGAAGTCGACGTAGTCGCCGACCGCGAGCGGCAGGTCCGGCTCGGCGAGGGGGTCCAGGTCGGCGGTGCCCGCCTCGAGCACGCGCGTGATCTGCTCGCGCACGTCCTCCCAGGCCGACCGGCCGAGCGCGAGGAAGCGGTTCAGGCTCGGCTCGTCGAAGACGGGCGGGAGGCCGGGCACCGTGCTCAGGTCGAGCACCTGATCCTCGTAGCGGACGACGCAGCGCCCGCCGACGACGCCGTAGGGCAGGTGGTCGAGCCCGAAGCCGCTCACAGCTCGACCTCGAGCTCGATCACGGGACCGTCGCGGCGGGTCACCGTGACCGTGCCGACGTGCTGGAAGAGCGTGAGCATCACCGCATTGTCCGCGAACAGCGAGGCGGTGAAGTGGCGGATGCCGTTGGCCACCGCCCGCGTGCGCAGCTGCCGGAGGAGCTTGCCGCCGAGCCCGCGCCGCTGCCAGGCGTCCACCACCGTGACCGCGACCTCGGCGACGTGCGGCCGGTCGCGCTCGCGCACATAGCGCGCGACGCCCACGCCCTCGCGCGTGACGCTGTCGAGCGCGCCGACCGCCTCGTGGTCGACGTGGTCGATCTCGGTGAAGAACGCGAGCTCGTGCACGTTCAGCGCCGCGCGCGGCTGCAGGAAGCGCCGGCGCACCGACTCGCCCGAGAGATGCTTCCAGCCGGCGACGAACAGCGGCTTGTCCGCCGGCTGCACGGTCCGGATGAGCACCTCCGAGCCGTCGCTCAGCGCGACCAGATCGGCCGTGTCCTCGCGCGCCAGGCCACGCTCGTAGGCCGCGGCGGCGGCCTCGGCCTCCTCCTCGGTGTCGTGGCGGGACACCGGCGCCGCCTCGCCGCGCATGCGGACGAAGTACCCGCCCGCAGGGCTCGGCTCGACGTAGCAGCGCACGGTCAAGCAGAGTAGGACTGCCCGAAGGGCCGCCCGTCCACCCGTCCAGACGGACTTGACAGCGGCGGTCCCGCCGGGAGACGATCGCGGTGGTTTGGTCTTGAGGAGCGGCATTCGGGTCTTGGTCACAGCCGCCCTCGCGGGCGTCGCTGCGCTGTGCGCGCCTTCCGCGGCGAGCGCGCAGATCGATGGTTCACCGCTGGACGTGATCGCCGACGGTCTCGGCGCGCTCCAGGTGCGTCAGGACGGCGTCGCCGCCGGGCTCTTCTACAACCCGGACGAGAACCCGGCGCACGCGGGCCTGGAGATCAAGGAGGGCGCGAGCTACTTCCCGCTGGAGGCGGGCTTCGACCAGACGCCCGGCCGCACGCGCGTGTCCGGGCCCGTGCTCGCCGACCAGGGCGCGACCAAGTCGCTCACGAGCGTCTACACGGTCGGCCCGAACCTGCGCGTGACCGAGCTGATCACCTACACCAACGGTGTCCCGCAGGTGAACGTCCGCTACGGGATCGAGAACGTCTCGCTCACGCCGACGTCGCTGCGCGCGGGCGCGCTCGCCGACCTGTACGTCGGCAGCAACGACAGCGGCAACGGCGCGATCGCCGGCGTGTCGCCGCGCTTCGTCGGCGGCCGCGAGGAGCGCACCGGCTTCGTCTACGGCCTGCAGGAGGTCACGCCGTGGCGCGCCTTCCAGGAAGGCGACTACGAGGCCGTGTTCGGCAACTTCGCCGCCAACGGGCTGGACAACACGATCGACTCCGCCGCGCCCGACAACGGCGTCGGCGTCGAGTTCGCGCTGGACGCCCTGCAGCCCGGGGAGCGGCGTGACGTCGACGTGCGCTGGCTGCTGGCCGCGCCGGCCCCGCCCGGCACGGTCTCGCCCACCGCGCCCGGTGGCAACGGGAACCCCGGCGCCGCCGCACCGCTGATCGAGCAGCTCCCGCCGCCCGTCAAGGGCAAGACGGTCAACGTCAGCGTCCGCAAGGGCCGCATCTTCATCAAGATCCCGCCGTCGAAGAAGTTCGTCGAGCTCAAGGGCGCGATGCAGATCCCGCTCGGCGCGACGATCGACGCCACCAAGGGCCGCGTGAACCTCGTCTCGACCACCGCCAAGCCCGGCGAGACGCAGCTCGCGTGGTTCTACGACGGCATCTTCAAGATCGGGCAGACGAGCGGCGCGCAGCCGATCACGGACCTGACGCTGGCCGAGACGCTCGCCAAGTGCCCGAAGGCCAAGGCCAAGGGCAAGAAGGCGACCGCGGCGGCCAAGAAGAAGAAGTCACGCAAGCTGTGGGGCGAAGGCAAGGGCGCGTTCCGCACCACGGGCAAGTACAGCTCCGCGACCGTGCGCGGCACCAAGTGGCTGGTCACGGACCGCTGCGACGGCACGCTCACGCAGGTCAAGCAGGGCAGCGTCCTCGTGCGCGACTTCAAGCGCAAGCGCAACGTCCTCGTCAAGGCCGGGAAGAAGTACCTGGCGCGTCGCTAGTGAGCTGGGTCTCCGTCCTCGCGGCTTTCCTCGTCGCCCACATGGTGGGTGACTACCTCTTCCAGACCGACTGGCAGGCACGCAACAAGCGCGGTGGGCTCGGCACGGACCCGGTCGCGCGGCGCGCGCTCGTCAGCCACGTCACCACCTACACGATCGCGTTCCTGCCGGCGCTGGTGTGGATCGGCACCGAGCTCGAGCCCGTCTGGGCGGTCGTCGCCGGCGTGCTCGTCTTCTTCCCGCATCTGCTGATCGACGACGGCCGCATCGTGCGCCTGTACCTCGTGCGCGTCAAACGCGCGGACGGGCTGAACCTGGGCCTGGCCGCGTCGGTCGACCAGTCGTTCCACGTGCTGTCGCTGTTCCTCGTCGCGCTGCTGGTGGGCTCGGCATGACACGGCCGGGCCGGTTCGCGCTGATCGCCGTCGCGATCGTCGCGGCGATGGTCGGCTTCGCCTTCAACTCGACGCACTGGCTGCAGCGCGGCGAGCACGCCACGGTCGACGCGCGGTTCTCGATCCGCGGCGACCAGGGCCCGGCCGACCAGGTGGTGCTCGTCGCGATCGACGACAAGACGCTCGCGGCGGGCGAGGGGTACCCACTGGACCGCCGCCGGCACGCGCGCGTGATCCGCCGGCTGGCCAAGGCCGGCGCGTCCGTGATCGCCTACGACGTGCCCTTCGACGGCGCCGGCGACGACGAGGAGTCCAACGCCTCGCTGATCGAGGCGGTGCACGACGCGCCGCGCACCGTGCTGGGCACCCGCGAGGTCAGCGACGACGGCTCGACCGTGCTGTTCGGCGACGGCGAGGCGCTCGCCTACAGCGGCGCGACCCCGGCCGCCACCGGCCTGCCCCGGGACGGCGACGGACGGGTCCGGCGCCTGGACATCAAGGTCAACCAGGTCGACTCGCTGGCGATCGCGGCGGCGCGGCTGAAGCTGGGGCGTGCGGCGCACTTCCCGGAGGCGGGCGACGAGCTGATCGACTTCCGCGGCCCGGCGGGCACGTTCGCGCACGTCAGCTTCGCCGACGTCGAGGCCGGCACCGTCCCGGCGTCGACGTTCCGGGGGAAGATCGTCGTGGTCGGCCCGACCGCCGCCAGGCTCGGCGGGACGGTCGCGACGCCGACGGCCGACCGGATGGCCGAGCCGGAGCTGCACGCCTCGGCCGTCGCCACCGCGCTGGAGGACTTCCCGCTCCGCACCGCCCCGTGGTGGGTCGACGCGCTCTCGATCCTGCTGATGGCCGGGCTGACGCCGTTCGCGGCGCGGCGCTGGGGCGCACTCCGAGGCGTGTCGGCCGGCGTCGTCGGCCTCGTCCTCTACGTCGTCGCGGCGCAGCTGCTGTTCGGCGCCGGCGTCGTGGTGGCGATGGTGCCGCCGCTCGTGGCCGCCCTCGTGGCGTTCGCGTTGACGCCGGTTGCCGCCTCGCGCGTGCCCGTCGCCGTCGGCGACCTGATGGAGCGCCTCGGACCGCCACAGGCCAACGCGCGGACACGGCGCATCCTGGCGACGACGCTGATGGGCTCGGGCGCGTTCATCGTCGCCACGGTGCTGCTGCTGCAGTCCACCGACGCGCTGGAGCGGTTCGAGCTGTCGACGGTGAACAAGCGCTTCGACGCGCGCGGCAGCGCCGGGCCGCCCGACGACGTGGTGCTCGTGGCCATCGACGAGTACACGTTCACGCTGCCGCCCAAGCCGCAGTGGCCGTTCGACCGCGCCGACCACGCGAAGGTGATCCGCAACCTGCTCGCCGCGGGCGCGGACGTGATCGCCTACGACGTCCAGTTCACCGAGGCGGGGCCGGATCCCGAGTCCGACCAGGACCTCGCGAACGCGGTCGAAGAGGCGAACGGCCGCATCGTGCTCGCGTCGACCGAGGTGCGCTCGAACGGCGAGACCGAGATCTTCGGCGGCGGCGAGAGCCTGGCCTCGACCAAGGCCGTGCCGGCCTTCTCCGCGTTCCCGCAGGACGCCGACAGCAAGGTCCGGCGGCTCGAGCGCGACAAGAACGGGCTCGTGCACTTCGACATCGCGGCGGCGCGGCTCGCGAGCGGCCGCGACGTGCGGGCTCCGGACTACTACAACTGGATCGACTTCCCCGGCCCGCCGGGGACGGTCCGCACGCTCAGCTTCGTCGACGTCAAGAACAACCGCTTCGACCAGGCCGACGTCCGCGGCAAGGTCGTCGTCGTCGGCGGCACGGCGAACGTGCTGCAGGACTACCACGGCACGTCGAGCAGCGGCGGCGCGCTGATGGCCGGCCCGGAGATCCACGTGGCCGGCATCCAGACGGCACTCGAGGGCTTCCCGCTGCGGGACGGGCCGGGGTGGCTGAACCTGCTGTCGGTCTTCGTGCTCGGGCTGCTCGCACCGGTGGCCGGGCTGCGCCTGAAGGTGGTGCCGGCGCTGCTGACCGGCGCGGTCGGGATCGCCGTCCTGCTCGTCGGCGCGCAGGTGCTGTTCGAGCGCGAGGGCGTGATCAGCCACGTCAGCTACCCGCTGATCGCGGGGCTGGCCGGCTTGCTGGTCACGGGCGTCGTGCACGGGCTGACGACGGCGTTCGAGCGCGAGCAGGCGCGCGACGCGTTCGCACGGTTCGTGCCGGAGGCCGTAGTGGACCAGGTGCTCGCCGACGCCGAGGGCGTCCGGCTCGGCGGCGTGCGCGGCGAGGCGACGGTCATGTTCAGCGACCTGCGCGGGTTCACGAGCTTCAGCGAGACGCTCGAGCCGGAGCGCGTGATCGAGTCGCTCAACCGCTACCTGACCGAGATGAGCGAGGCGATTCTCGACCACGGCGGCACGCTCGTCGCCTACATGGGCGACGGGATCATGGCCGTGTTCGGCGCGCCGCTGAAGCAGTCCGACCACGCGGACCGGGCGCTGGAGGCCGCGCGCGACATGCTCGGGCGGATGGACGGCTTCAACGGCTGGCTGCGCGAGCAGGGCTTGCACGACGGCTTCAAGATGGGCATCGGCCTGAACTCCGGGCCGGTCATGTCCGGCAACGTCGGGTCCGAGCGGCGGCTGGAGTACACGGCGCTGGGCGACACGACGAACACCGCGGCGCGCCTGGAGGGCATGACCAAGGGCACGCCGCACCAGCTCTACATCTCCGACACCACCCGCCAGGCGCTGACGCGGCCGGTGGACGACCTCGTCGAGGTCGGCGAGGCGGAGGTCCGCGGGCGCAAGGCCAAGGTCAAGCTGTGGTCGCTGCGCGACGGCGACGCCCCCGCGCCGCTCACCGAACCCTCACATCGCGTAGAGGCCTAAACGCTCGATTGATTGACGGCCCGGGCGCCGTCTGGGAGTCTCGCTGGTCTGTCGTCCCGGGAAGGTCTGGTTGCCGGGCGCAACTCACGGAGGGAAATGGAGAGCATGCGAGTTCACGCTCGCGTGGCGGCGCTTGTCGCAGCCGCCACCGCATTCGCGGCCCCTGGCATCGTCCAGGCGGCCGAGCTTCCACGTGGTCCCGTGACCGCGCAGACGGTCGCCGCCGCGCAGACGGAAGCCACCGCCGCCGCCACCGCGGCGACCGAGGCCGCGCGCGTCGCGGCCGACGCCGGGGTTGCGCTCGACGCCGCCAAGGCCGCCGCGAAGGCCGCGGCGGACAAGGCCGCCGCCACGAACGACCCGGCCGACATCGCGGCCGCGGCCGCCGCCTCCGCCGCGCAGGCCACGGCGCAGCAGAACTTCGACGCCAAGACCGCGGCGTCGACCAAGGCCGCGGCCGACTCGACCGCCGCCGCCGCGAACGCCGCGCGCGAAGCGGCCTCGCTCGCCAAGGTCGACAAGGGCACGAGCACGGAAGGCACGCCGCTGCCCGACGACACGGCCAAGCCGGACGTCCAGAAGAGCGACAACGTCGACTACGTCGGCCACGCGCGCGGTCCGATCGCCGTCAACGGCAGCTGCCCCGCGTACAACCCGACGGGCTGCCCGGCGTTCAGCGCGCTGAACTTCCTGCACTACGAGAACCTCGGCTACGACATCCTCGTCGCCAACGGCACGCCCGGCCTGGGCGTGTGGTCGCTCAAGGACCCGAAGCACCCCGAGTACATCGCCTCGGTCTCCGCCGCGCAGATCGGCGAGAAGACCGGCGAGGCGCTCACCCGGTTCTGGGAGGGCGAGAACATGACCGTCGACAGCCGGCGCAAGATCGCCTACCTGTCGAAGGACTCCGGGACCAAGGGCATCGCGATCGTCGACCTCAAGGACCCGTGGCACCCGAAGCTCGTCGGCTTCCAGAAGACGCAGCTCGGCCACACCGCGACGTGCCTGAACGACTGCCGCTTCATCTGGCAGGTCGGCTCCGGCGTCTCCGGGCGCCGCAGCGCGGTCGCGGTGACCGACATCCGCGACATCGAGCATCCGTTCACCTACTCGAACGTGTTCGAGGCGGCCGTGCGTCGTACGAGCAGCACGAGCGGCTCGACCCACTCGGTGGACGTCGACTTCGACGGCGTCGCCTGGGTCTCCGGCTCCGGCGGCGTCCGTGGCTGGTGGACGGAAGGCCAGCACAAGGACACGGCCACGGGCGAGATGCGCTACGCCACGCCGTACGACCCGCTGCCCTACGGCGGCGGCTCGGTCGCCGGCGCGACGGGCCTGTTCATGCACAACGCCTACCACGTGCCGCAGGCGCTGGGCGACCAGGCGGCGGGCGACGTGATGCTGATCACGAACGAGGACAACCGCACCAACTGCAACGTCGCGGGCAAGTTCATCATCGCCTCGCTCAAGGGCGCTCGCGACGTCGAGAACAACCTGCCCGCGGGCGCCACGACGACGCCGGCGCTGATGCCGCAGCTCGCCTCGTACACGACGGCGGGCAAGCCGGGCGAGTTCATCGACCCGACGCGCGCGATCGGCGACTGCTCCGCGCACTGGTTCACGGTCAAGGGCAACATCGTCGCGCTCGGCAACTACGAGCAGGGCACGCGCTTCGTGGACATCTCCGACCCGCGCAACCCGCAGCAGGTCGGCTACTTCCGCGTGCCGGCCAAGGCCGCGGCCGGCAGCGCGCCGGCGGTCATCTCCTCGAACACGGCGTCGGCCATCTGGCACGACCAGTACGTCTACGTCGCCGACTACGCGCGCGGCATCGACGTCCTGAAGTTCAGCGCGCCGAAGGGCACGACGCAGCCCAAGACGTGCTGGAACTCGTGCGCCGACAACCAGACGATGGGCGACTGGGCGGACGCGTCCGGCAACGCGGGCGGCACGGTGCCGGCCACGCTGGCGCTCACGCTCGGTGCTCCGGCCACGTTCGGGACGTTCCTCCCGGGCGTGGCGCAGGAGTACACGGCGACGACGAAGGCGATGGTCATCTCGACCGCCGGCGACGCGACGCTGACCGCGGCCGATCCGAGCACGACCGCCAACGGCCACCTGGTCAACGGCGCGTTCTCGCTCCCGCAGCCGCTGCAGGGCCTGGGCGTCGTCAAGACGTACAGCGGCCCGGTCAGCAACGACGAGGCGACGGTGACGTTCAAGCAGGCGATCGGCGCGGGTGACGCGCTGCGTACGGGCTCGTACTCCAAGACGCTGACGTTCACGCTGTCGACGACGAATCCGTAGGAGCTGTGTGAAGAAGTCGATGTACCGCCTCGGGGGCGCCGGCCTGGCCGGCGCCCTCGCGGCGCTGGCGGTGGGTTGCGGCGGCGGGGGCTCGGCACCCGCCGCCCCGGCCAGGACGGCGCCGCCCGGCGGGGGCTTCAAGCCGGGTGCCGTGACCTTCGGCGTCCTCGCGCCGCTGTCGGATCCGCGTGGCGGACAGGTCCGCGACGGCGCCGAGCTGGCGGCCGCGGACCTCGACGTGCGCGGCGGTGTGCTCGGCCAGCACGTGAAGGTGGTGTCCGCCGACGACGGCTGCAAGACGGTCGCCGCCCTGGCGGGGGCGAAGCAGCTGCGCGCGCTCGGCGTCGCCGGCGTGGTCGGCGGGGTGTGCGCGAACGCGGCGACGGCGGCAGCCCGCGAGCTCGACGGGCTGCCGTTCCTGGTGACGTCGGCGAACGAGCCGGACATCGTCTCGGCGAAGCAGACGCCGACCGCGTACCTGCTGAGCGGCACGCCGTACCAGTCGGCGCTGGCCGCGGTGCACTGGCTGGCGTACTCGCGGGCGCAGACGCTCGCCGTCCTCACCGACGCCGACGCCGAGTCCCGGCAGCTCGGCAAGGACGTGCTGGGCCTGTCCGCGCCGGTGCCCAAGCCCGTCTCCGAGCAGGTGGTCGAGGACGTCGACGTCTCCGTGAAGGCGACGCTGGCCGCGAAGCCCGACACGGTCTACTGGGCCGGCGCTCCCGCCCGCGGCGGCGAGGTGCTCGCGGCGCTGCGGAAGGCGGGCTACGACGGCGACTTCGTGGCCGACGCCCGCGCGGAGAGCCCCGCCTTCCTGGCGGGTGCGGGCGACGCCGCCGACGGCGCCTACGTGATCGCACCCGCGAGCCCGCAGAACCTGCCCGAGGCGGCGGACTTCGCCGCGCGCTTCGTCAAGCGGTTCAAGCACGCGCCGACGCTGGACGCGCTGCAGGCCTACGACGGCGTGCGCGCGCTCGCGCAGGCCGTGACGCAGAGCGGCAAGGTCGAGCCCGGGCGCAACAGCGCGGAGCTCGCCCAGCTCGACGCGGCGTTCGAGACGTTCCTCGGCGGCGGGCTCGAGTTCGCCTCCGACCACACGATCAAGTACGACAACAACATCGTGCTGCGCGTGGACGGCGGGAAGCTCGTGGTCGAGAACCGGCTGCGGTCGGACGGATGAGGCGGCTCGTCGCGCTGTGCGCCGTGGTCCTCGCGGGCTGCGGGGCGTCCGGGCCGTCGAGCTACACCGCCGACGACGTCAAGGCCGCGTACTACACCGCCAAGGATGGCCACGCGGCCGGGCTCGAGGACTACTGGGTCGACGACGAGTACCACTCGCACGCGAACTACGTCCCGCGCGAGGCGCTCGAGGTCTGCCCGCTGATGCAGCGCGCGAACGCCCCGGTGCGCGTGGAGAACATCATCCGGCCGAAGGCCGCCGAGCCCGTCAGCGAGTTCGTGGTCGCGCCGGCCGACGCCGCTGACATCCGGACCCCGGCGATCACCCAGGGCGCGCTGCTGTTCGGCACGAGCGCGATCGCCGACGAGGGCATGCAGGCCGTCGGCGCGGCCATGAGCAAGTGCCCGCCGAGCTACGAGGTGCGCGGCGGCCCGTCACCGATCCTCGGCACCTACGCCGTCAGCGCCCGTCCGCTCGACACCGAGGACGGCTGGACCGGCGTGATCCAGCAGATCGCCCACACCAACCCGGCCGACGACGTCTACTACGAGGACGCCGCCCACGTCGTGGTCCAGCGCGCGAACGTGATCCTCTACCTCGACGTCACGCACCGCAAGATCATCGGCGAGCGCTCCGACGCGCCCGCGAAGGCCGAGGCCGTGCTGCGGACGGTGCTCAAGCGGCTCGCATGACGCGCGCCTTCCTCGCGGTCCTCCTCGTGCTGCTCGTGTGCGCCCCCAGCGCGGGCGCGCACGCGACGATCATCCGCACCACGCCCGCCGACCGGGCCGTGGTCGGCTCGGCGCCGCGCACGGTCCAGATCCGCTGGAGCGAGGCGGTCGACCTCGGGCCGGACTCGGTGCGGCTGCTCGACGCGACCGGCGGCGTGATCGACACGCCCAAGCCCACGCGCGCGGACGGCGACGCGGCGACAGCGGTGCTGCGGCTGCCCGCCGGCTTGAAGGACGGCACGTACGTGGTGAGCTGGCGCGTGACGTCCGCGGACTCGCACCCGGTGTCCGGCGCGTTCTCGTTCTCGGTCGGCGCGCCGAGCGCGGTCGTCGTGTCGACCGAGCCGGGTACGGCGAGCCCGGCGGTCAAGGTCGCCGACGGCATCGCGCGCGGCCTCGCGTTCGCCGGCTTCGCGCTCGCGCTCGGCGGCGCGGCCGTCCTGCTGCTGCTCGGCGGCGACCGTCGGGGCCTGCGCTGGGTGTGGGTCGGCGCGACCGTCCTCGCCGCCGCGACGCTCGTCCTGCTGCTCCTGCAAGGCCCCTACGCGACGGGCGGCTCGCTGCTCGACCCGTCGCTGCTGTGGTTCTCGCTCAAGACCCGCTTCGGCGAGGCGCTGATCGCACGCCTGGTGCTGACGGCCGCGTTCGTGGCGCTGGTCACGGCTGCGCTGCGTGGGGCCGACGCCGCTCCGCGGCCTCCCGTGCTCGCCGCCGCGGTCTGCGCGGTCGGTCTCACGCTCACGTGGACGCTCGCCGATCACTCGCGGACCGGTGTGCAGGTGTGGCTCGGCGTGCCCGCGGCGAGCCTGCACCTGCTGGCGATGGGGCTGTGGCTCGGTGGGCTCGCGGCGCTGCTGGCCACCGCCGCCCCGCGCACCGTCGTCGCGCGCTTCTCAGGGCTCGCGCTCACGTGCTTCGTCGTCCTCGGCGTGACCGGCGTCTACCTCGCGTGGCGGCAGTCGGGCACGCCGGCCGCGCTGCCGGCGACCGGGTTCGGGCGGCTGCTGCTCGTCAAGACCGGGATCGTCCTCGTCATCGTGGGCCTGGCGGTGCTGTCGCGGCGCGCCGTCGCCCGCGGCGGCAGCGTGCGCCGGACGGTGCTGGCGGAGGCGGTGCTGGGCGTGGTGGTGCTCGGCGTCACCGCCGCGCTCGTCAACGCGGCGCCCGCGCGGGTCGCCTACGTGGACCCGGTCGACGTGATCGTCCCCGGCGTGGACGGCGGGCAGGTCCAGGTGCACGTCACGCCCGCCAAGCAGGGCGAGAACGTGGCCGACGTCTACCTGGTGGCGGCGGGCGGGCGGCTGATCATCCCGCCCGAGGTGACCGCGAGGCTCGTCGCGCCGGCGGGGCAGGACCTCGCGCCGTTGCCGGTCGAGCTCGGGTCGGCCGAGCCCGGGCACTACGTCGCGACCAGCCTGGCCGTGCCGACGACGGGTGAGTGGACGCTCCGCCTCACCGTCCGCACGTCCGAGATCGACGAGCGCACCATCGACGTGCCGGTGCGGATCCGATGAGGCTCGCCGCCGCGCTCATCCTCCTGCTCGTGCTCGCCGCGCCCGCGTCCGCGCACGTGGACGTCTCACCCAAGGTGGCCCGACCCGGCGACACGGTCACGCTCACGTTCACGGTGCCGAACGAGCGCCCGGACGCCGCCACGACCGCCCTCGAGCTGTTCCTGCCGCCGGGCGTCCCGGCGCGGCTCGCGCCACCCAAGGGCTGGACCAGCACCGACCGCGGCGGCGGCGACGTCGTCTTCGCCCCGGAGCGGCCCGACGGCGCGATCGGGCCGGGCCGCGCCCAGGCGTTCAAGGTCACGCTCGGCCCGCTCCCCACGGCCGACCGGATCGTCTTCAAGGCCCTGCAGACCTACGCCGACGGCGAGGTCGTCCGCTGGATCCAGGCCACGGGCCCCGACGACGAGCGCCCGGCCGCGATCCTCGACCTGTCCGGCAACGGCGCGCCCAAGGTCGACGGCCAGACGCGCTGGCCGCTGTACGTCGGCGCGCTGGTGGCGTTGGTCGTGCTGGCCGGGATCGCGGGTACAGTGATCCGCGCTCGCCGTTCGGTCAAGGAAGATTGAAAGTGTCCAGGGTTCAACGGATTGTCCTCGCGGGCGTGCTCGCGGTCATCGCACTGCCGTCCGCGGCTCACGCGGCGAAGCCGCGCTTCACGCCGGTCGCCTCGTTCGGCGACGCGGTGCGCGAGCTGCGCGTCGCGGACGTCAACCAGGACGGCATCGGCGACCTCGTCGTCGGCTCGGTCTGCCGTGCCACCGTGCTGCTCGGCGGCGGCGACGGCACCTACTCGGAGTTCCAGCGCCTGAGCAACCCGGGGATCTGCGAGGACGCCGCGCGCGGGCGGCTGGCCGTCGGCGACGTCGACGGCGACAAGCGCCCTGACGTCATCCTCGGCCGCAACGACAACAACCACGTCTGGGTCTTCACCCGCACGTCCTCCGGTGCGTTCGTGGACACGCCGCGGGCCATCTCGATGGTCGCCGGCGGCGCCTCCGCGAACACCACGCCCGGCCGCATCGCCACCGGCGACCTCAACGGCGACGGGCGGGACGACCTGATCGTCCTGATCACCTCGTTCGACGACGCCGGCCTGCACGTCCTGCTCGCCAACCCCACCGGGTTCGACCCGCTGGTGCGCTACGGCCTGAGCGGCACGTCGTACCAGTCGCTGGCCGTGGGTCGCGTCGACGCGAACGGCACGCCCGACGTGATCGTCGGTGGCCGGGACTGCGCGACCTGCGCCGACGGCGTGAAGGTGTTCACCGGCAACGGCGACGGCACGCTCACCCCGGGCCCGGCCAGCCCGAGCCGCGGCCCCGTCCTGAACGTGCTCACGGCGCAGCTGCGCACGCCGGGCCGCGACGACGCGATCGTCGTCACCGGTCGTACGCCGCAGAGCCTGCTCGCCGGAGACGGCGGCGCGTTCAGCGCCGGTGCGATCACGACCGGCCTCGAGTTCCCGCCGCCGGGCGGCTGGGCGACCGGGACCGCCGGTGACGTCGACGGTGACGGGCGCACCGACGCAGTGGTCGTCGGCGGCTCGAGTGGCCCGTCCGTCGACGTGCTGTTCGGCAACGGGGCCGGCGGGTTCGCCGCCGAGCGCCCGTACGACCTGGGTGACCAGTCCCCGTCCGGCCCGCTGTCGGACGTGGGGGTCACGGACGCCGACCGCGACGGTGACCTGGACATCCTCGCGGTCGCACCCGACAAGCGCTCGGTCTACCTGCTGCGCAACGAGCCCGCCGTCCTCACCTTCGACAACCCGACCGGGTTCAAGAGCACGGTCGTCGGCGCCACCAGCGAGTCGCGTGAGCTCGGGTACCCGAACTACGGGCTGCGTCCGCTGGCGATGCCGAAGCCGGTCGTCGACGGGCCGTTCGCGATCACCGCCGACACCTGCTCCGGGCAGACGCTCGCGCTCACCGCCCACTGCCAGCTCACCGTCGTCTTCAGGCCCACGGCCGCGGGCGCGGCGTCCGGCAGCGTCACGCTGCCCGGCCTCTCGCGGACGCCGCTGTTCGGCACGGGCGTCGCCGACAAGACGAAGCCGAAGGCCACCGCGACGGTGCGCAAGCAGAAGCTCAAGACCGTGCTCAGCCGCGGCCTGAAGGTCACCGCCACGTGTGACGAGGCGTGCACGATCAAGGCCTCGCTCCGGCTCAAGAGCAAGGAGGTCGGCAAGCGCACGGTCAGGCTCACGACGGCGAGCAAGGCGCTCACGCTCAAGCTCTCGAAGGCGGCGAAGAAGACGCTCAAGCAGGCCAAGAGCGCGAAGTTCACGCTGCGCCTGACCGCGACCGACGCGGCCGGCAACACGCGCACGACGACGAAGACGATCACCCTCCGGCGCTGAGCGGGTAGGACCCGGCTCATCCGGGTCTAACGGGAGGACGAGATGAACGGCAAGCGCGTGGCCCTTACGGCCACCGCCGTCGCCGCGCTGGCGGCGGTTCCGGTGTCGCAGACGCAGGCTGAGCAACGGGCTCGGCCGAAGACGGCGAAGTACGTGATCGTGCTGCAGGGCGACGGGATGGGAACGGCGCAGCGCGACCTCATCCGGTTGGTGACGGTCGGCAACCGGCCGGGCAAGGAGCTGCACATGAACCGGCTCGAGCACGCCGGGCTCGTGCACACCGACCCGGCCGACCCGAAGCAGGCGGTGACCGACTCCGCGGCGGCCGCGACCGCGTTCGCGACGGGCGTGAAGACGTTCAACGGCGCGATCGGCGTGGACGCGCAGGGCAAGCCGGTGCGCACGCTGCTCGAGGACGCGCGGCGGATGGGCAAGGCCACCGGGCTCGTGACCACGTCGCAGGTCACGGACGCGACGCCGGCCGCGTACGCCGCGCACGTGTCCGACCGGGCGCAGCAGAGCGAGATCGCCCGCCAGTTCCTGGAGCAGTCGAAGCCCGACGTGATCCTCGGCGGCGGCGAGGACTACTGGTACCCGGCCGGGACCGAGGGCGGCTGGCCCGACCACCCGGCGACCGACCCGTCCGAGGCCAGCAAGGGCGACAAGGGCAACCTGGTCGAGAAGGCGAAGGGGCTCGGCTACACGTACGTGAGCACCCGCGACGCGCTGCGCAAGGCCCGCGGGCCGAAGCTGCTCGGGCTGTTCGCCAACGAGGAGCTGTTCGAGCACCGCGAAGAGGGCAAGGGCGACCTGTACGACCCCGCCGTCCCGCTTCCCGAGATGGCGAGCAAGGCGCTGAGCGTCCTCTCCCGCGACCGTGACGGGTTCTTCGTGCTGATCGAGGAAGAGGGCATCGACGAGATGGCCCACGAGAACAACGCGGGCCTGATGATCAAGGCCGGCGCGGCGCTCGACGCGACCGTCAAGGTGGCCGTCGACTTCGCGCGGTCGCACCCCGGCACGCTGATCGTCGTCCAGGGCGACCACGAGACCGGCGGCCTCACGATCGAGAACCCCGACACCGCGGACGAGTCCGGCGAGGAGCTGTCCAAGGAGGACGGCCCGTTCACGGTCAAGGGCACGCAGCTGCAGGTGTTCGCCGACTGGACGACGGGCCAGCACACGGGCGCCGACACGCCGATCACCGCGAGCGGCCCCGGCAGCGAGGCCTTCGACGGCGTGATCGACAACACCGACGTCCACGACGCCATCAAACGTGTGATGCGTTAAACGTCAGATCAAGCGGCTGGGGCGCCGGACGACTACCGGGGAGACGTACTGATCCTCACCCCTCTGGAGTCCTCCCCTTGCGCCCCACCCGCCTGGTGCTCGCAGCGTCGACGCTGCTCGCACTCGCGTTGCCGGCCGCCGCGAGCGCCGCGGCCCCGCTGTGCTCGCCCGTCAATTGCGCCACCGCCACCGACTCGACCCGCACGGTCGTCCTGAAGCCGAAGACCAAGGCGAAGAAGACGACGTCGCTGCGCGTCTCGGTCAAGTTCGCGCCGACGGGCAGCACGCCGAAGGTCACGGTCACCGGGCCGGGCGGCTTCAAGCGCAAGCTGTCGACCACCAAGACGTACCGCAACGTCAAGCCGGGCCGCTACGTGGTCACCGCCGAGCCGATCAAGGGCACGGACCTGGCGACGTTCGCGACCTACCGCAGGACCGTCGCGAAGGTGCGCAAGCACGCGGTCGGCTGGGTCGGCGTGCGCTACCGCCAGCAGGTCGGCACGGGCACGCTCGTCGCGCAGCCGTCGGCCGTCACGGCGGTCACCGGCGATCCGAACGGGACGCGCACCGTCACGGTGCAGGACCCGCAGGGCCTGATCAAGGTCGGCTCGGTGCTGACCGCGGGGGTGGGCCCGAAGACGCCGGGCGGCATGCTCGTCGAGGTCAAGTCGGTCACGCGCCAGGGCGACCTCGCGATCGCGCAGGCCGACCCCGCGCCGCTGACCGCGATCGGCCCGCAGGCCGAGATCATCTCCCAGCCGCAGCTGTCGATGACCGCGGAGGACTTCGCGCGCGTCGCGAACGCGGACCCGCAGGCCGACCCCGGCGCCTTCAAGCAGGGCTCGGCGCTCAAGAAGCTGCCGGACGGGCTGCGCTCCTTCAACGCCAAGAAGGACGGCGGCGCCGACAAGCCGTTCAAGTGCTCGAGCCGCGCCGGCGCCAAGCTCACCGGCGACGTCTCCTTCGACGCGGGCACGTCCGTCGGCGTGGCGTGGGGTGGCTGGCTGCACCCGGGCACGATCAAGGCGCACGTCGGCGTGACCCTCAAGCAGGCCGCCAAGCTCAAGGTGGAGGTGTTCGGCGAGGCCAAGTGCGAGCTCGAGCTCGAGCTGCTGCCCGAGGACTACCGCTTCACGCCGTGGTCGTTCACCGTCGGCCCGGTGCCGGTCGTGATCGTCCCGAAGCTCAACTTCCTCATCAACGGCGAGGCGGAGATCGCGGCCAGCACCGCGATCGAGGTCGACCAGTCGCTCAACACGTCGTTCGGCCTGGCCTACGACGGCGACAACTTCGGCCCGTACGGCGAGGCCAAGGCCGAGTTCAAGACCAAGTACTACGAGCCCGCCGGCTCGATGAACCTGAAGGCGTCGGTCGGCCCGCGGCTCGCGTTCGACTTCTACGACGTCGCCGGCCCGTACCTGACCGCCGGCATCTTCATGCAGCTCAAGGCCGACACCGACAAGTCGCCGTGGTGGCGGCTCTCCAGCGGCCTGCAGGCCGGCGGCGGCCTGCGCTTCAAGGTCTGGAAGTTCGGCTTCGACTACAACAAGCCCGACATCTGGTCCAAGGACTGGACGGTCGCGCAGGCCAAGACGCAGGCGCCGATCGCGCTCGACGGCAAGGCCTTCCCGGCCGGTGACAACGGCGTCGCCTACGCCGCGCAGGTCAAGACCACGCGCGGCACCGGCAAGGGCTACTACGTGACCGACGGCGCGCTGCCCGCTGGCCTCGCGCTCAACCGCACCACCGGCGCGATCACCGGCACGCCGACCGCGCACGGCACGAGCAGCTTCCAGATCAGCGTCGTCGACGGCGAGGGCAAGGTCGCCCGCAAGGACTACGCGATCACGATCCGCACGCCCGCGCTCGCGCTCACCACGACCGCGTTGGAGAACGCGCAGTCCGGCAGCCCGCTCCGCGTCGGCCTGACGGCGACGGGCTCGACCACGCCGTACACCTGGACGCTCAAGGGCGACCTGCCGCGCGGCGTGACGTTCGACGGCGGCCAGCTGCTCGGCACCCCGACGCAGACCGGCACGTTCGCCTTCACGGTCACCGTCACCGGCGGCGACGGCAAGACCGCCAGCCGCGCGTACAAGCTGACGGTGCTCGCGCCGCCGCTCGTGATCGGCACCGCAGCGACGCTGCCGGACGGCATGGACGGCGTGCTCTACGAGCAGGCGCTCGTGGCCGAGGGCGGCGAGGGCGCCTACACCTGGACGGTGGCCTCCGGCACGCTGCCGGCCGGTGTGACGCTGGACCCGGCGACGGGCAAGCTGTCGGGCCGCCCGACCGCTCAGGGCGACAACGCGTTCACGGTCAAGGTCGCCGACACCACCGGCCACAGCGCGACCAAGGCCGTCACGCTGAAGGTCTACCCGCCCGGCATGGTCCTCACGGCGCCGACGTTCCCGACGCCGCTCGAGGGCGACCCGTTCAGCGCCACGCTGACCGCGCTCGGCGGCACGGGCCCGTACACGTGGGCCGTCACCGCCGGCGCGCTGCCGGGCGGCCTGAGCCTGAACGCGGCGACGGGCGCGATCACCGGCACGACGACCGCGGGCGGCACGTTCGCCTTCACGGTCACGGTCACCGACTCGACCAACGCGCAGGCCACCAAAGCGCTGCAGATCGACGTCACGGCCGAGCCCTCCGGCACGCCGGTCGACCTGGCGGCGCTCGACTGCTGGTCGGCGAACGGGTGCATGGCGGTCGGCTTCCGCGCCACCTACCTCTACGACGGCACGACCTGGACCAAGTCCGCGGACGTCTCGTACTACAACCCCGAGGGCCTGAGCTGCTTCAGCGCGACCCGGTGCGTGATGACCGGCGGCGGCGACGCCTACACGTGGGACGGCAGCGGCTCGTGGACGAGCATCGGCCGCCCGGCGGTCTCGCACGGCGGCACCACGACCGCCGTCCGCTATGGCTCGTGCTTCACGGCCACGCGCTGCGAGATCTTCGGCGACGAGAAGGTCTCCAACGTCAACCAGGGCTACTCCTGGCGCCTGGACAGCGGCAGCTGGGGCCGCAGCGTCCGCATGCCGAACGCCAGCTACTACGGGTTCGACTGCCTCAGCGCGACGTTCTGCGCCGCGGTGCAGGCGGGCGACGGCCTGACGACGTTCGACGGCACCAGCTGGTCGGCGCTGCAGAACACGGGCCTGTACAACACGCGCGTCAGCTGCAGCTCGACGACGTCGTGCATGATCACCGGCGGCTACAACGACAACGTCGTCAGGTGGAGCGGCTCGTTGGGCGCGCCCACGAGCACGGGCGCGGGCAGCGTCAGCTACGCGGTGGACTGCGTCGTCGGCGGCACGTTCTGCGCCGGCTTCTGGCGCAGCGGCACGTTCGGCACCTGGGACGGCACGACGTGGACGAAGTCCGCCGCGGTCGCCGGCCTGGTCATCAACGACATCGAGTGCACGTCCGCGACGAAGTGCATCGGCGTGGGCAACGGCGCCAAGTGGTACGTCTGGGACGGCACGTCGTGGGCCCGCCAGCGCGGCTTCGCGTACAACTGATCCACCGTCGGCGGGAGGCCACGCGGCCTCCCGCCGGTACCGTTGCGGGGCATGATCGGCGTCGGCATCGTGGGACTGAGCGCGACCGGCGGCTGGGCGGCCGGGGCGCACCTGCCCGCGCTCGCGGCCGTCGACGGCATCGAGCTGCGGGCGCTCGTGGCCAGCTCGGACGCATCGGCCCGCGCGGCGGGCGCGGCCTACGGGGTCGACGCGCACACGTCGGTCGAGGCGCTCGCGCGGCGTGACGACGTCGACCTCGTGGTCGTCACCGTCAAGGTCCCGCGCCACCGCGAGCTGATCCTCCCCGCGCTGACGGCGGGCGTGCCGGTGCTCAGCGAGTGGCCGCTCGCGGTCGACCTCGCGGAGGCGGAGGCGCTGGAGCGCGCCGCCGCCGGCACGCGCACGTTCATCGGCTTGCAAGGGCGGTCCGCGCCGGCGTTCCGCTGGCTGCGGGACCTCGTCGCGGACGGCTACGTGGGCGAGGTGCTGTCCGCGACCGTCGTGTCCGCGTCGGCCGGCTGGGGCGGCCCGGTCTCCGAGCGCGGCCGCTACACGCTCGACCGCGCCTCCGGGGCGACGATGCTGACGATCGCCGCCGGGCACGCGCTCGACTCGGTCGCGATGGTCGTGGGCGAGCTCGAGGACGTGGTCGCGACCACCGCGACGCGGCGCCCCCAGGTCCCGCTCGAGGGCACGTCGGAGCTGGTCCCGATGACGGCCGAGGACCAGGTCGCGGTGTCGGGCACGCTGGCGGGCGGCGCGATCCTCTCCGGCCACTTCCGCGGCGGCACGGTGTCGGGCCCGGGGTTCTCCCTGACCGTCGACGGCACCGAGGGCACGCTCGTGGTGACCGCGCCCTCGCATCCGAACGTCAACCCCGTCACCGTCCGCGGCTCACGCGGGTCCGCCGCCCTGGCCGAGCTCGCGCTCCCCGACGGCTACGACGCCTACCCGCAGCTCGTCGACGACCGGATCCACGCGCTGACCCACGCGTACGCCGCGATCCGCGACGACCTGGCGAGCGGCACGGCCGTCGTCCCCGGGTTCGCCCACGCCGTCGTGCGTCACCGGCTGCTGGACGCGATCCAGCGCTCCGCCGCCACGGGGCAGCGGGTCGCGCTCAGGCGCTGAGCTCGCGCAGCGCCCGCATCGACGGCTGGAACAGGTACTCGCCGCCGCGGAGCGTCACGAAGCGCGGCTGCGGCTTGAGGAAGTGCGGCGGATGGCCTTGGATCGTCATCTTCCCGGCGGTGCCGTGCGGCTCGCCCACCAGGAAGTCCTTGTCGCGGCCCAGCCCGAACGGGTCGCCGTCGTCGATCCACAGCGCCTGGATCGTCTCGAACTGGCGCCAGATGTCGGCCTGGAAGCACACGAACACCAGGCCCCGGTCGACGCCGTCGTCCTCGAGCGCGCCGGGCGCGAGCGGCGCGCCGTAGGCCCGGCCGCGGCGGACGATCCGGTGGCGGTTGGTCAGCCGGCCGTCGAAGAAGCCGTGCGCCTCGCGCGGGTTCGCGCGGCGGATGTGCGCGCCCAGCGGGCACTTGAGGCCGGTCGGGTCGTCGGCGTAGCCGAAGTGGTTGATCCGGGCGGGGTCGGAGGAGACGGACGCGTCGGGGGTGTCGGGGGAGAGCGCGAGCGGCGTGCCGTCGGGCCAGCGGCCGACGATCTTCGCGGCCAGCGCCTGCGCGCCGCCCGGGTAGTCCTGTGCCGCCATGAAGCGCCGGAAGGCCGCCGGGTCCATCGCGAGCTTGCGGTAGACGACGAACGTCCCGTTGCGGTCGAACGGGGCGAGCGGCGCCTTGGGCAGCGTGCCGTCCTCGTCCTCGTAGCCGAGCAGGACCTCCCCGGTGGCGAGCTCGCGCCAGCCGCCGGCCCCGTCCGGCTGGCCGTCGCCGGGCCGGGGCTCGACGCCCGCGCCGCGCACGGCGGGCTGGGCGATCCCGTCGAAGAAGCCGAAGTGGTCGCGGCCGCCCGCCAGCGCCTCCGCGCGCTGCAGGTTGACGAGCGAGACCGCGTTGGAGTCCGCGTCCTCCCCGATGATCTTCGCCACCGCCGCGGTCAGGTGCTCCCGGTCGACGGCGTAGACCGTGACCAGCACGTGCGCCTCGCCCGTGCCGAGCCCGTCCTCCCACGCCTCGGGCGCGCTCGGCCCACGGTCGCCGAGCCGGCCGGCGCGCGTCGCCATGCCGTCCCGGAACGCCTCGGGGAAGGACGCGAGCACCGCGTCCGGCAGCCCGAGCGCCTGCAGCCCGGCGAACGTGAACGCGACGTTCATGGCGGTCGCCGGTGCACCGTCGGCCCACGGCGCGGCGGTCGCGACCTGCGGCAGCATCCGCCGCATCAACGCGCGCGCGGCGCCTGCGTCGACGATCCGCAGGAACAGGTACGCCGCCGCCGGGTGCGTGTACCCGCGCAGGACGTTGCCCTGGATGTCGCCGAGGTCGATGTGCGACGCCTTCGGCGCGCGGCGGGGCACGTTGGGCGGACGGCCGAGCACTAGAAGCGCTCCCGGAAACGCGCTTGCAGCGCCTCGGCGGACAGGCCCTGCGCCTCGACCGCGAAGTCGATCACGCGCTCCCGCAGGGCGAGCGCCTCGCGCACTTCGACCACGGACGCGTCCGGCATCGCCGAGCGGAACAGCCCGGGCCGCGCCTGGATCGAGCGCACCCACGCGTGGAACGCCCCGCGGTCGTGCCGGCCGGGGTAGCCGACGCAGCGGCCCCACCACTCGTCGCACTCGGGGACGAGCGCGGCGAGCCAGTCCAGGTACGGCTCGAGGTCGCCGTCGATCGTGCTCGTGAAGACCAGGTGCGCGTGCCGCAGCGTGTCCGTCTTGCGCTGCTTCGGGCCCTGGTGCACGAGCGCGCGGAACAGCTGCACGCGGGCGATGTGCAGGGTGTCGATCCGCGCGAACGGGCTGTCGGCGCCGGTCGGCAGCGCCTCCAGGTAGGCCTCGAGCTCGTCCTCGCGGCCGGGCAGCACGCGCGCGAACGTCGTCAGCGCGTAGGCGCCGCCGACCCGGTGGCCGCGCTCAGAGATGCGCCTGCGCATCGCTCAGGAACCGCTCCCACGCGGCCTGGAACTCGTCGGGCGGCACGTCGCGGTCGAGCGCGTCGAAGCGCTCCTTCACGGCCAGCGCGTTGTTGACCATCCGCGTCGACTCGTCCGCGTGCGCGCAGTAGTAGGTGCCGCCGTCCATCGAGTTCATGGCGATCCACGCCTTCAGCGGCTCGGCGGGCGGCGGCGCCGGGAAGCCCGGCCCGCGTCCCCAGGTGACGCGGATGTCGAGCGGGATCACGTAGGCGAACGCGTCGATGTAGTGCTGCCAGGGCCCGTCGAAGTTGCTCTCGAAGTACAGGTACCGGTAGTTGAGCCGCTCGCCGTCGAGCCCGGGCACGATCGTCCAGCGCACGAACTTGATGAAGTTGAACTGCAGGATGTGGCGCGCCATGAACGGCAGGTGCCGGGTGAGCGGCAGGCCGATCTTCAGGAACCACACCCACTGTGGCCGGATGGGCGTGAAGAGCGTCAGGCCGGTCATCCGGCCGTGGACGTTCCCCATCTCGCTACCGCTTCCAGATCTCCCGGCCCTCGGCCTGTCGCGCGACGTGGCGGGGGTTCGCGTACTGCTCGTAGTACTCGATCTCCAGGTGCGAGCACTGCAGCCAGATGCCGGGCAGGTGGAACGGATCCGTGTGCGCCGGGAAGCGGCCGTAGGTCTCCACCAGGTAGCGGCAGATCTCCTTCGTGTACTCGATCGCCTCGTGCGGCGGATGGCCGGCGGCCTTCATGTAGGTCTCGGCCGTCGCCTTGTCGCGGTAGGACTGGGCGAACACGTCGGCGTTCGCGTACGTGCCGCCCGGCCCGAACTTCTCCTCGAGCACCTGGTCGACGGCCGCGTCCATGTCGTTCACGTACGGCGGGCAGAGCCCTTCGAGCACGCCGTCGATGCCGACGTAGGCGGGCTGGGAGGCGGGCACCGGCGGCCAGCGCTTCCAGCGGCTGTCGAACGTCTTCGCCTGGTACTCGCGGAAGCCGAGGCCGAGGATGCCCTTGGCGGGGTCGCGCTGCCACACGTGCGGGATCATCGGCGCGCCGTGCACCCACGCGCCCAGGCGCAGCGCCTCGGCCGTGAGCATCAGGTTCTGGAACAAGAAGTGCGCCTCGTAGTCCGTGCGCACGGTCGTGATCGACCCGAGCGGCGCCGGCACGTCCAGGGACGCGAACCCGCCTCGCGCGCGCTTGAGCCCGCCGATGGGCTGGTAGGGGATCGTGTCCACGAGGCCGAGCTTGGACGCCGCCCACGCCGCCCACTCCATGGCGTTCTTCGGCCGGAACGGCTGCCAGTCGTCGATGAACAGCGGCACCTTGCCGTGCGGCTCGCTGAGCAGGATCAGCAGCACGTTGATGTACTGGCGCGTGTTGTCGACCACCGGCAGGAACTGGGTCGTGCCGGGGGCGTTGGTCATCTGGCCGTTCCAGCCGAGGAAGTACGGCCACTGCTTCTCGGGCATCGAGAAGCGTCCGTCGTACACCTTGCGCTTGACCGCGTTGGCGAACGACAGCCAGTCGTCCTCCGTGCGGTCCTCCCACCGCGGCGGGATCTCCTTGAACAGGTCCAGCGCCTGCTGGCCGCGCGGGCGCTCGATCAGGAAGACGCCCTCGTCGTTGGTCATGAAGAACGACGTCGCCTGCGCGTTGTCGGCGCTCGACGCGGCCCGGCCGGCGACCTCGAGGAACATCGTCCCGAGCTCCGGCGAGCCGTCCGTCTTCTTCGTCGGCCCGTCGTGCATGACCGCGCCGGTGACGCTGGTGGAGGCGATCAGGATCGCTTCCTCCAGCGGCGACAGCGGCGACGGCGCGTTGCTGGACTCGTACGGCTGCGCGCCGTGCGGCAGCGACGTGCCCTGCGCCACGCGGCGCGTCCGCCGGTCCTGGATCGCCTGCGCGAAGGGGTAGGCGAAGAAGTCGTCCAGACCGGCATGGCCGGTCCGCGGCTGGTCCTCGGTGGCGCTCATGGCTAGTTGTGCTTCTCCAGCTCGGCAAGGGCGGTCGGCCACACGTCGCGCTCGGCGTTCGAGCCCAGCCACAGATCCAGGTGCGCGTAGCCGGAGATCACGTCGTGGGAGTACAGGCTGTTGCCGTGGGCCTTGCGCAGCGTGTCATACGAGCGCTGCAGGCCCTTCGGGACGAACATCTTGTTGTGCTCGCCGGTGATGAAGTTGATCGGGACCTTGAAGTTCTCGAGGTTGGCCCAGTAGGCGTCCTTGCCGCCGGCGTCGCGCGCCTCGCTGGCGCGGATCATCAGCGAGATGTGCTCGAAGAACGTCAGGTTGCCGCCGCCGAAGAAGCCGGGCACCGCCTGCTCCATCGTCGGGCGGTTGATGTTCTCGTAGTCGTAGACGTCGCCGTAGATGAAGTAGATCCGGCGCGCGATCGGCGTGTTGTAGATGTGCTTGAAGGGCACGAGCCGCATCACGGCCTCGATCGCCTTGCCGTCCCAGCGCTTCGGGTCGTACTCGACGTCGAGGAACTTGATCCCGAGCAGCTTGAACAGCGTCGCCATCCGCGCCCAGGCGCGGGCCTGGTTGCCGGGGGTCGGGATCGGGTTGCCGGCGAGGCTGGAGAAGGTCGCGCTGCGGACACCTTCCATGCCGGCGCCCATCGCCATGAACAGCGACAGCCCGCCGACGCAGTGCCCGAAGACCTGGACGGTGTCCTCGCCGGTCCGCTCGCGGACCGTGTCCACCGCCGCGGGCCAGTCGCGCAGCGCGATGTCGTCGACGGTGAACTGCGTGCGGCTCGCCGGCAGCTCGGGGCTGGCGCGGTAGTCCAGCAGCCAGACGTCGTAGCCGTGCTCGCCCAGGTACTGGACCCAGTTCTTCGGCACGGTGTCGATGGCGAACGCGCTCGCGGCGTTGCCGTAGCCCGGCGCCAGGACGATCGGACCCTTGTTGCCGAACTGGTGGCGGGTCAGACGGATCTCGGTGCCGTCGGAGGTGGAAACGGGATGTGTCTCGGTCAAGGGTGTGCGTGTTCTATCCGCGCTCGGCGGGCGAATGCAAGCGCCGAACGGTCAGGGCGGTATTCCCACAGGCACGCCGGACTCGGATAGAAACTCCCAATGCAAGCCGCCATGGACCGACTCGAGCGCTTCATCGCTCGGCGTCGCCGAATCGTCCTGATCATCTGGTTGGCCATCGTCGTGGTCTCGATTCCGTTCGCCGGGCGGCAGACCGAGAACCTGACGGGCGGCGGCTTCGAGAGCGCCGGCTCGGGCTCGCAGGTCGTGTCCGAGGCGCTCGGCCGGGACTTCGGCCGGCCGGCCGAGATGCTGTCGGTGGTCTTCGACAACCGCTCGGGCGACGCGGCGAAGCTCGCCGCGGCGGTCGACCGCGTCGAGCGTGACGGCTTCAAGGACGTCGACGCGGTCCGGCTCGACCCGCAGGCCGCCGACGCCGCGCGGGCGTCGACGGACCCGGTGGTGATCATGCCGCTCGTCGTCGAGGGCGACCGCGACGAGGCCGTCGACGCGGCCACGGTCATGCGGGAGAACCTGCACGCGGGGGAGGCGGGCGACGACCTCGCGGTCCACCTCGTCGGGCAGAGCGCGTTGTGGGCGGGCATCCAGGAGCTGTCCAAGGAGGACCTCGAGCAGGCGGAGCTCTTCGGGCTGCCGATCGTGCTGATCATCCTGCTGATCGTCTTCGGCTCGCTCGCGGCGGCCGCGCTGCCGCTCGCGCTCGGCGTCGCCGCGGTCGTCGTCACCGGCGCGATCATCTTCTTCCTCTCGCAGGTCTACGGCATGTCGACCTTCGTGACCAACATGGCGTCGATGCTCGGCATCGGCGTGGCGGTGGACTACTCGCTGTTCATCCTCGCCCGCTACCGCGAGGAGCTGGGCGCGGGCCACTCGGCCGACGACGCCCGGGCCGTGGCGCTGCGCACCTCCGGCATGGCGGTGGCGTTCAGCGGCGTGACGGTGATCGTCGCGCTGGCCGGGCTGTTCCTGATCGACGCGACCGTCGTGCGCTCGATGGCGGTCGGCGCGATCGTGGTCGTCGGCATCGCCGTGCTGGCGGCGGTCACGCTGCTGCCGGCGCTGATCGCCGCGCTCGGGCACCGCGTGTCCGAGCCGGGGAAGCTGATCGGCCGCTTGAAGCGGCGCCGCCCGCCGCGGACCGGGCCGACCTTCTGGGAGCGCTGGACGGCGATGCTGATGCGCCGCCCGCTGCCGTTCGCGCTCGCGGCGACGGCCATCATGCTCGCGATCGCGTCACCCGCGCTCGTGATGAAGGAGAACACGGCGGCGATCGCGATGTTCCCGAAGGACTTCGAGACGCGCGTCGGGTTCGAGCTCGCGTCCGAGCAGCTCGGCGGGCCGGGCTCGCTCGGGATGGTGGAGCTGGTCGCGGACTTCCGCGGGCCGGTCGACCAGACGGCGCTGTCCTCGTTCAAGGGTGACCTCGAGCGGCTGGAGAACGTGCGCGCGGTGCAGGATCCGGTGATCTCCGAGGACGGCCAGAAGGCGCTGATCCTCGTCACGCCCGAGCAGTCGCCCGAGAGCGAGGCGACGGTGGCGCTGGTCAAGCGCCTGCGCGGCCTGCTGCCCCCGACGGGCGGCACGCTGCACGTCGGCGGTCCGACCGCGCAGAACCTCGACGACACCGCGGTCATCTCCGGGTCGCTGTGGAAGGTCGGCCTGTTCGTGGTGGTGCTGAGCTTCCTCGTGCTGCTGGTCGTGCTGCGCAGCGTCGTGCTGCCGATCAAGGCGGTGCTGATGAACGCGCTGTCGGTCGCCGCGTCCTACGGCGTGCTCGTGATGGTCTTCCAGTGGGGCTGGTTCGACTCCGTCACCGGCTTCGAGTCGCTCGGCTACGTGCAGGCGATCACGCCCGCGCTGCTGCTGGCCGTCGTGTTCGGCTTGAGCATGGACTACGAGGTCTTCATGCTCTCGCGCATCAAGGAGCGCTACCACGCGACGCACGACACGCAGCAGGCCGTCGCCCAGGGCCTGGCCGCGAGCGCCAAGACGATCTCCAGCGCGGCGCTGATCATGGTCGCGGTGTTCGCGATCTTCGCCGGCACGGGCGTGCCGCAGGTCAAGGAGATCGGCGTCGGCCTGGCCGTGGCGATCGCGCTCGACGCGACGATCGTGCGCCTCGTCCTCGTGCCGACGACGATGGAGCTGATGGGCGACAAGAACTGGTGGATCCCGAAGTGGCTGGACCGGGTGCTGCCGAACATGGACTTCGAGTCCTCCGAGACTCCCGTGACGAAGAAGGCCGAACAAGAGGTGGCTACGACCGCATGACCAAGACCGTGCTGATCACCGGGTGCTCGTCGGGCATCGGCCGCGCCACGGCGCAGGTGCTGGCGAAGAACGGGTTCGAGGTGTACGCGACCGCGCGCCGGACGGAGTCGATCGCCGACCTCGAAGCGGACGGCTGCAAGACGCTGGCGCTCGACGTCACGAGCGAGGAGTCGATGGCCGCGGCCGTCGCCGCGATCCCGCAGGGCATCGACGCGCTGGTCAACAACGCCGGCATCCAGGAGGTCGGGGCGATCGAGTCGGTCCCGATGGACCGCGTCCGCGGGCTGTTCGAGACCAACGTCTTCGGCCCGGTGCGGCTGACGCAGCTCGTGCTGCCCCAGATGCGCGAGCGGCGGGCCGGCACGATCGTCACGGTCGGCTCGATGAACGGCAAGTTCACCTGGCCGGGCACGGGCTATTACTGCGGCACCAAGCACGCGCTGGAGGCGATCAGCGACGCGCTGCGCTACGAGACGCGGCCGTTCGGCGTCAAGACCGTGCTGGTCGAGCCCGGCTTCGTCAAGACGCCGCTGGGCAAGACCGCGGTCGGCCGGCGCGTGCAGGAGCCGGGCCCGTACGCGAGCTTCAACGACGAGGTGGCCGAGGTCACGTCGAGCTACACGACGGGCGCGCTCGGGATGCTGGCGTGCAGCGCCGAGGCCGTCGGCGAGACGATCCTCAAGGCGCTGACGTCCGACAAGCCGCGCGCCCGCTACCGCGTGGCGCCGTCCGCCGGGCTGTTCATGTCGCTGCGCAAGGTGCTGCCGGACGCGGGCTTCGACGCGCTGTTGCGTTCGCAGATGCCCAAGCCGAAGCCTTAAGGAGCTTCCTACAGCCGCCGCTGGAAGAAGTCGACGATGTCCTCGGTCTCGGCCGACACGTAGCGGTAGCCGTCGTAGCGGCCGCTCGAGGGGTAGTGCACGACCGGCCCGTCCAGGGTCGGCGTGCCCTCCGCGAAGCCCAGGACGTCGACCATCGTGCCCCAGCGGTCGCCCGTGCCCTGCACGTACTTGACGACGGTCCCGTCGAGCCGCTTGGCCGGCTCACCCGGATCCTGCACGCTCGGTGGCGGCGTCTTGGTCGCCCGGTAGATCAGCTCGATCGGCGCGACGATCAGCGGCCCGAAGATCCCGAACTGGTCGAGCGCGAAGTTGTTGTTGAAGGTCGTGACCTTGGCCGGCTGGACCGCCAGGATCGCCTTGATCGGCTGGCACTCCGGGGCGCCGTAGAGCGCGATCGTGCCGCCCATCGAGATCCCGATCGACCCGATCCGCTCGCCGTCCACGTCCGCCCGCGTGCGCAGGTAGTTGACCGCGCCGACGAAGTCGTTCTTCTCCAGCGGCCCGAACGACACGAGCCCCTTGCCCTTCTGGCTCTCGCCGTGGCGGCGGACGTCGTACAGCAGCACGCTGTAGCCCGCGTCGTGCAGCGCCTTCGTGGCGGGCAGGAAGTCCACGTCGCGGTCGTCGATCGGCGCGCGGCCGGCGACGTTGCCGAGCCGGTTCCACATCCACCCGTGCACGAACACGATCGTCGGCTTGGGACCCTCGCCCGCGGCGGGCACGAACCAGCCCTTGATGCCGACGCCGTCGGACGCCGGGAACGCGACCGGCTCGTAGTCGAGCCCCACTTCCGCGGGCGTCCGTGACACGGGCTCACGGCGGGAGAGGAGCATCAGGCGCGTCAGGGTCAGGAGCCGCTTCATACGTGCGACCATCTCACACTTGATGGGCACGCAGCCAGTCGTGATCGCCGCGGGAGCGCGGACCCCGGTCGGCAAGCTCAACGGCGCGCTGTCGGCGATCGACGCGGTCGAGCTGGGCGCGCACGCCGTGCGGGCGGCGCTCGAGCGCACGGACCTGCGGCCCGACTACATCGCCGTCGGCAACGTCCTGCAGGCCGCGAACGGGCAGAACCCCGGGCGGCGGGCCGCGCTGGCCGGCGGGGTCGGGCGGACGGTGCCGGGGATCACGCTCAACGACGTGTGCCTGGCGTCGATGAGCGCGGTGGCGATGGCCGCCGCGATGATCCGGGCCGGGGAGGCGACGACGGTGCTCGCGGGCGGGTTCGACTCGATGACCCGGGCGCCGCACGCGATCCACCTGCGGCCGGGCACGAAGATGGGCGCGCGGGCCATGACCGACGTGATGGTCCACGACGGCCTGCACTGCTCGATCGCGGGCGAGGGCATGGGCGCGATGTCGGACGCCGAGAACGTGCGGCTCGGCGTCACCCGCGAGGCGCAGGACCGGCTCGCGGCCGCGTCGCACGCGCGGGCGCTCGCGGGCCGAGGCCGGCTCGCCGACGAGATCGCCCCGATCGGCGACCTGACGCACGACGAGGGCGTGCGCGAGACCGCCTACGAGACCCTCGCGGATCTGGCGCCCGCGTTCACCGCCGACGGCACGATCACCGCGGGCAACGCGTCGCAGGTCTCCGACGGCGCGGCCGCCGCGATCATCACCACGGCCGACCGGGCGAGCGACCCGCTGGCGGAGGTCGTCGGGCGCGCGGTGGTGGCCGGCCCCGACTCGACGCTGCACCTGCGGCCGGCCGAGGCGTCGCGGCTCGTGCTCGAGCGTCACGGCCTCAGCGCGGCCGATGTCGACCTGTGGGAGATCAACGAGGCGTTCGCCGGCGTCGTCATCGCCTCCGCCGACGCGCTCGCGATCGACCTGGACCGCGTGAACGTCAACGGCGGCGCGGTCGCGATCGGCCACCCGCTCGCGGGCTCCGGCCTGCGCCTCGTGCTCACGCTGGCGTACGAGCTGCGCCGACGTGGGGGAGGCGTCGGCGTCGCGACGCTGTGCGGCGGTGGCGGCCAGGGTGAGGCGATCCTGCTGCGCGCATGACCGACGTCGCCGTCATCGGGGCCGGGCCGTACGGGCTCGCGACGGCCAAGGCGCTGCGCGACCGCGGGCTGTCCGTGACGGTGTACGGCCGGCCGATGGGCTTCTGGCGCGACCACATGCCGGCCGGGATGCTCCTGCGCAGCGGGCCCGACTGGCACATGGACCACGCGGGTGAGCTGACGTTCCTCGCGTTCTGCCCCGACCCGCCCGACCCGATCCCGCTGCCGCTGTTCCTCGACTACGCCGCCTGGTTCCAGGACGAGGCCGGCATCGAGGTGGTGGAGGAGCAGCTGACCGCGCTGCCCGACGCGCCGTTCGTGGTCGCCGCGCCCGGCGTCGCGTACTTCCAGCACCGGCCCGGGTGGGCCACCGACGAGGCCCACACCGTCGACTACGTCGACTTCGCGGACGCGTCCGGCGCCGAGTACCTGATCGTCGGCGGGCGCCAGTCGGCCTACGAGACCGCCGCGCTGCTGCTCGAGCACGGCGCCGCGCGCGTGGACGTCGTCCACCGCCACGCGCAGCCGCGCTTCGCCGAGACGAGCTGGGCGTTCGTGGACGAGCACGTCCGGCGCACGCTCGACGTGCCCGACTACTGGCGCACGCTGCCGGAGGCCGACCGCACGGCGATCGCACGACGGTTCTGGGAGGTCGGGCGGCTCACGCTCGAGCCGTGGCTCGCCCCGCGGATCGTGGACGCGCACGTCCACATCGGCGAGGTGGTGTCCGCAAGCGGACACGTCGAGCTCAGCGACGGCGCTCGCCTGCGCCCCGACCGGATCGTGCTCGCCACCGGCTACGCCGCCGATCTGGCCCGCGTGCCGTACCTCCCGCCGCTCGCGACCGCCGCGCTCGACGAGCACATGCAGTCCGTCGCGCGCCCCGGCCTGTACCTGCCGGGCTTCACCGCGACCGCCGACTTCGGGCCGTTCTTCGGCTTCGTGCGCGGCGCGCCCGCGGCCGCGACGCTCGTGGCGCGGCACATCGCCGCCGCCACCTGACCTTTCGGACTCGCTTTTTCCGCGCGTTCGGAAGATGATCAGCGCCATGGCAGCAGGCCTGACTCAGATGGCGCGCAGCGCCCCGTCGGCGGCGCGCGGCGAGCGCCCCGTGACCACGTACCGCGAGGACCTGATCACCGCCGCCCTCACGGTGTGGCCGATCGTCGCGATGTTCTTCGACGGCCGCGGCCACAACAACAAGACGGGCCAGGAGTCCTTCTGGTCGCTGCCGCACCTGTTCCTGTACGCCGGCATGACCGTGATCGGCGTGTGGGTGGGCCTGCTCGTCACGAAGTACCAGCTCGCCGCCGGCGCTGATCCGCGCAAGTCGCTGATCCCGGACCTCAAAGCCATCCCGGTCGGGTACGGCGTCGCCATCCTCGGCCTGATCACGCTCGGCCTCGGCGGCCCGACCGACTTCATCTGGCACTCCGCCTACGGCTTCGAGGTCGGCGTGGACGCGATCTACTCGCCGCCGCACCTGCTGCTGTTCTTCGGCGGTCTGCTGGTGAGCTCCACCGGCATCCGGTCGATGTGGGCCAAGCAGGACATCGCGCTGGACTTCAAGGGCTTCGCGCCGGTGCTGCTGAGCACGATGCTGTTCATCGGCGTCTCCGGCTTCATCACGATGTACCTGTCTGCGTTCATGACCAACGTCACGCCGACGAGCGACTTCGTCGCCGACTACCAGGCGAACTTCAAGGACGACTTCACCGACCAGACGCAGTCGCTGAACGCGGGGCTGACCGGCTACGGCGACGACCAGTGGCCGTTCTACTACTACTCCGCCAGCCACGGCATCGCGTCGATGATCATCACGACGCTGATCCTGCTCGGCCCGGCGCTGCTGCTCCTGCGCCGCTGGCGCATCCCGTTCGGCGCGATGACGCTGATCTTCACCGGCTACGGCCTGCTGGTGAGCATCATGACCGAGTACCGCGACTGGCCGCTGATCTTCCCGCTGATCCTCACCGGCCTCGCGATCGACGTGCTGCAGAGCCGCGCGCCCGCCGGACAGCGGCTGACGCTCGGCGGCATCCGCACCGCGGGCCCGATCGCGGCCGCCGTGCTGTGGATCTCCTACTACGGCATCCTCGCGCTCGACAAGGGCATCGGCTGGGAGCCCACCCTGTGGGTGGGCGCCCTGATGGTCGGCGTGATGAGCGGCTTCGGCGTCGCCTTCCTGATCGCGCCGCCGGCCTACGGCCCGCGGCTCGTCGACGCCGAGTCGAACTAGATCCCGATTCCCGGGACGCCTCCGGAGCTCATCTGGAGGTCGTCCCAGGCCTTGGCGGCCAGCTCCCAGTCGGACTCGGAGTCCTGCGTCTCCGGGTTGCGCAGCATGCGGATGAGGTACGCCATCGCGGACAGCATCGCGATCGCCGCGAACGCGATCTGGACGCTCAGCACGCCCTCCTCGGTCCAGTAGACGTCGTCGAGCTCGAGCAGCAACGCGGACTCGTCGAGCACGAGGGCGACGCCCACCCCGAACGGGAACGCGAGGTACTTGTCGAGCTGCTCGCCCTTCGTGCCGATGGCGACGCCGCCGGCCGCGAGCGCGAGGATCCCGCCCGGCAGGAAGTGGTGGATGTGGCGGTCGCCGACCACGACGTCCTTGATCGGGCCGAACCCGCCCTTCTCGCGGATCGTCCACGTGATGCCGCGCGTGATCCCGAACGCGACCGTGAAGGAGGCGAGCATGTTGAACAGCGCGTTCTCGCGCGTGCGGGAGACGGCGTAGCCCTCGCGCAGCGTCATCAGCGCCTCGACGGGCTTCGAGCGCCGCTCCTCCTCGGAGTGGATCTGGCGGGAGCGCGGGAGCGTGCCGAGCCGCCACACGCGCGTGAGCTCGGCGCCGAACACGGTCAGCACCGCGCCGCCGGCGAGGAAGCCGAGCACGTGCGTGCGGCCACTGGACCTCGTTCTGACCGCCTCGGCGGCCTTGAGCCGCTTAGCCTTGCGCGGCGACACGCTGCTTTGACCCCCTGCGTAGGTACACCTGGGCGAGCTGCTGGACGAAGATCACCCCGAACTTGACGAGCGCGCCGAGCTGCGCGCCGAGGCCCGGTCCCGAGGACCGGAACGTCGTGAGCTGCTTGGCGAAGTCTCGCATCCGGATGATGATGATCCCGGAGCCGACCACCTCCGCGCCCTCGTCCTCCCCCTCGGCGACGTGGCCGCGGAGCACGCGCGTGAACAGCGTGGTCGTGTCCTTCCACAGGTCGAACCCCGCGTCGTTCTCCACCACCTTGTGGCCGATCATCGTCAGCGGGTGCCCGACGCCGTCGTAGAAGTGCAGCCGGTAGAGCATGTGCTTGACGCCCGGCTCCTGGTCCACGAACAGGTTGAAGAACCCGGCGACGACGGGCAGCCGGCCGCCCAGCGCGTCGCAGTGCACGTAGCCGCGCGCGTCCGCGGGCCGCAGCGGGTCCTGGCTGAAGGCGTCGATGTCGGCCACCTCGATCGTGAGGTGGAACATGAACGCGGCCGAGCCGTCGCGGTCCGGCTGCGCGCCACGCGCGTAGTCGGTCTCGCCGAACGTGACGTGGCCGAGCATCTCCTCGGTGAAGCGAACGGTTGCGCTCATCTGGCCGCCGCCTCCGCGGCTCTCCGGTCGGGGTCGATGATCTGGTCGGCGAAGCGGTCCGCGAGCGCCGCGATCGTGAAGCTGGGGTTGGGGCCGGTCGGGCCGGGCATGACCGAGCCGTCGGCGACGTGCAGGCCGGGCTGGCCGAAGACGTTGCCGAACGCGTCGACGACGCCCTCCTCGCGCGTGCGGCCCATCGGCGCGCCGCCCAGCGGGTGCACGGTGATCACGCGCTTGAGGAACCAGATCGGGTTGTCGGCGAAGCGCCCGCCGAGTACGCCCGCCATGTCGCGGGAGATCGTGCGCACGCGCGAGAAGTAGTCCTCGGACGCCTTGCGGTTCCAGTCCAGGTCCAAGCGGCCGTTCCTGAGGTGCATCCGCCCGTCGGGGATGTCGCGACCCATGCTCAGGAGCGGCAGGCCGCCCGAGGAGAGCTCGCTCGGCAGCATCAGGTCGGCGAGGTGGGCGGTGACGTCGGTGTCCGGCGAGCCCTTGAGCCAGTTCTTGACCAGGTGCGTCGCGCCCGTGCGCCAGCGCCACAGCTGCACAGGGGCGGAGAGCACGTGCAGGATCCAGGCCAGGTGCTGCGGGTAGCCCGCGTCCTGGAGGTAGAAGCCGCGGCCCTCGCCGCCGTCCTCGGCGCCCGGGATGCGTGCGGTCGTCGTGATGACCGGGCCGTAGCCCGGGTCGACGATCCGCGGCTCGCGCTTGCCGTCGGTGACCTTGCTGGTGTTGAGGATGAGCGTGAGCAGGTCGCCGTTGCCGCAGAAGCGCGTGCCGATCTTCTTGCTCAGCCCGGGCAGCGCGGACCGGTTGCGCAGCAGCAGGTTGGTCGTGCCGAGCGTGCCCGCCGACAGGATCAGGTGGTCGCACGTCAGCGTGACCGTCGGCGGAGCCTCGGGCGCGCCGGCGTCCAGGTCCGCGTAGTGGACGGTGTAGCCGCCGCCGGCGCGCGGCTCGAAGCGGCGCACGTCCGCGAGCGTGCGGATCTCCGCGCCCTGGTGCTGGGCGTGCGTGAGGTAGTTGTAGTCGAGCGTGTTCTTGGCGCCGAAGTTGCAGCCGACGTCGCACTCGCCGCACATCTGGCAGGTCGTGCGCGTGCGCCCGTGCAGGTTCGGGAGCTCCTCGACGATCGCCTCGCCGGGCACGGGCGGGCGGCCCTCGTTGGCGAACGTGACCGCCAGCGGCGGGTGGTAGTGCTCGAGCCCGAGCGCGGTCGCGGCCTCCTTGAAGGCGAGCGTCTTCGGCGTCGACGCGTACGGCTCGTGCTCGACCGGGAAGCGCTGGAAGCCGATCATCCGCTCGACGCGGTCGTAGTGCGGGTCGAGCGTCGCGCGGTCGACGGGCCAGTGCTCGTACCCGCCGTCGTTGAGGTCCTCATGCACGAACCAGCGCTCGTCCTTGCGGATGAAGACGTTCGCGTAGATCAGCGAGCCGCCGCCCAGGCCGGCGGAGACGAGCGCGTCGATGCCCTTGAAGGACCAGTAGTGGTACATGCCCGTCAGGCCGCGCGGCGGGTCCCAGAAGCTCTCGCGGGCGCGGTACGGGCTGCGCGTGAACGAGCCCGGGGGATACGGCCGGCCCCGCTCGAGGACCAGGGCGCGCTTGCCCGCCTCGGCCAGCCGGTAGGCGGTCACCGCTCCGCCGAACCCGGAGCCGACGACGATCGCGTCGAAATGCGTGTCAGGACTCAATGTGGCCCAACGCTAACCGGCGCTGGTCCGCGAGAGCAAGTACCGTCCGTCCAGTGACGACGGGCCAGGATCAGACCCAGACCCTCTACGACGCCGCCGCCCGCACCCGCGCCGCGGTGACCGATCCGCGCTTCGCCGCGGACGTCGACGAGGCGATCGAGTACTTCGCGCCCGACGTCGCCTCCCACGTCGGCCGCTACGACACCGGTGAGCTGTTCGTCCCGCTGCAGGTGTGGCTCGGCAAATGGGAGCCCGGCGCGTCGCTCGTGCTCCAGGACCGGGTCGTGCTCGTCTGGGGCGGCACGGAGGTCCAGCACCAGATCATCCCGCGCCGGCGCGCGGGCGGTGTGGCCGAGGTCGACGTCCAGGTCGACGCGGTGACCCTGTGGATCGACTGCGACAACCCGCTGAACGTGCGCGTCCGCCGCTACGCGGGCACGATGGACGTCCCGACGACCTACGCGGACACGCTGCGCCCCGAGAAGCTCGACATGGTCGCGACCGCCGAGCTGCCGCCCGAGGCCGAGCAGTGCCCGTACTGCTTCGGCGAGATCGACAAGGGCACCGAGATCTGCCCGCACTGCGGCAAGTACCTCGGCGAGAAGCCCAAGTCGAAGAAGTGGCTGATCCTCGCCCTCCTGCTGCTGTTGCTCCTGCTGCTGATCGTCGGCGCGGTCCTGCTGCTCGGTGGCGACGAGGAGGAGCCCAAGCCCAAGCCGACGCCCACCGCGACGGCCGAGGCCGGCGCCGAGCCGACCCAGGACCCGTTCCGCCGCATCTCCGGCCCCGGCTGGGAGGGCCGCGCGCCGCGCGCCTTCAAGATCAGCGGCGTCGAGCGCCAGAGCGGCGGCCGCCTGCTCGCGCGCACCCTGCGCGGCGACGACGGCCTCGTCATCCGCATCTTCCACACGCCGGAGGAGGACGCGAACCCGGGCTCGTTCCAGGTCGGCAAGCTGCAGCCCCTCGAGTCGGCGGCGAAGGAGTCCAACCTCGCGATCGTCGAGAACTACGGCGTCCCGGAATGCGCGTCCCGCCGCTGCGGCGACCTGCTGCTCAACGACCCCGCCTGGGGCGGCATCGCGATCACCGTCAACGCCACCAAGGGCGAGCGCCTCGACGCGGCGAAGGCGATCGCGGAGTCGATCAAGGCGCGCTGAGCGCCACGGCGGCCCGTTTACGCGAGCAGCGTGCGCCCGCCGCTCGAGGAGAGCGGGAACGTGTCGAGGTCCAGCGCGACGACGGCGAGGTCGGCGAACAGGGCGACCTTGCCGAGGTCCTCGCGCAGGTAGGGGCCGCCGTCGCGGCGGTCCAGCACGGACAGGACGCCGATCGTCTTGCCCTCGCGGACGAGCGGTGCGACCACCATCGTGTAGGGCACGTAGCCGGTGCCCGCCGCGACCTGGCGGGCGAAGCGCGGGTCCTTGCGGCACTCGGGCACGAAGACGCCGTCCCCGGACGCAACGACCGCGCCCGCGATGCCGACGCCGGGCGGGAGGCGCATGCCGACCACCTCGGACGCGCCGGCGCCCCAGGCGGCCTCGTAGACGAGCTCGCCGTTCGACGGGTCGGTCAGCGCGATCGAGCAGGCGGCCGCCTCGAACATGCCGGCGGCGGTGCGGACGATCGCCTCCATGACCTTGCGCCGCGTGGTCGGCCGGCCGAGGGACTGCGCGAGCGAGTGGCCGCGGTCGCCGGTGAGGGGCACGCCGATCGCGTCCGCGAACGCCGCGGCGGTCGCGATCCGCTGCTCGGGCAACATCTCGAGGCCGCCGGCGAGGGCGGTCTGGAGCTCCGGCGGGAGGTCGGGCGCGAGCTTGTCGAGCTTGAGGACGTCGCCGTAGCGGGGCGGGGTGCCGATCAGCAGCGTCCACAGCGTCGCGGCGAGGCTGAAGATGTCGCTCGCGGCGCTGACCGTGCCGCCCGCGAACACCTCGGGCGCCATGTAGCGCGGCGTGCCGACCGCGATCGTGCCCTGGTCCTCCTCGCTGCCCAGCGCGCGGGCGACGCCGAAGTCCACCAGCACCACGCCGTCCTCGCCGTGGATCATGTTCTGCGGCTTGACGTCGCGGTGCACGATCTGCTGGGAGTGCACGTACGAGAGCGCCTCGCAGCCGTGGCGGACGTACTCGATCGCGTCGCCGAGCGTCAGCCCGGGGCTGCCGCTGCGCTTGAGGATCGCGCCGAGGTCCACCCCGTGGACGAGGTCCATGACGATGTACAGGCCCTGCTCGTCGCTCGAGTGGTCGAGCACCTTGACCACGCGCGGGTGGCTGAGGCTCGCGAGCAGCCGCGCCTCGATCTCGAAGCGGGCCGCGTGCCGCACGTCGAGCAGGCGCTTGACGGCGACGTCCGAGCCCGTCTCGCGGTCGATGGCACGGTACACCGCACCCATCGCCCCGCTGGAGATGGGCGCCACGATCTCATAGCGCCCGTTGAGCGCCTCTCCCCCGACGGCTGTTGCCTGCTGGTCAGGGCGGGTCAGTGGATCACGTCCCTCACGCCGCCTCGGCCAGGCAGGCGGGAGCGGGCCGGCCCAGCGCACCCAGCATGTCCACGACGAGCGCGCCCGCCGACGCCGGCCGGTCCTCGGGATCCTTCGCCATGCCCGCCGCGAGCACGGCGTCGAGCGCCGCCGGCAACTCGGGCCGGCGCTCGGACACGCTCGGGGGCGGCTCCACGATGTGGGCGTACATGGTCGCGGCGTCAGTCTCGCGCACATAGGGGACGGTACCGGTCAGCGTCTCGCAGGCGAGACAGGCCAGTCCGTATATGTCGGTCGCGGCGCCCACGCGCTCGCCGTCCAGCAGCTCCGGCGCCATGTAGTCGATCGTGCCCAGGACCTGGCCCGGCAGGGTCAGCTGGCTGCCCTCGTGGTCCCGCGCGAGGCCGAAGTCGCCCAGGTAGACGTCGGGCCCGGGGTCGATCAGCACGTTCGCGGGCTTGACGTCCCGGTGCACGACGCCGACGGCGTGCGCGGCGTCCAGCGCCGTGGCCAGCGCGGTGAGGATCGTCATCGCGTCGTCCACGGAGATCGGACCGGCGAGGATGAGGTTGCGCAGCGTGCTCGAGACGAGGCGGCTGGCCATGTAGAGCTCGCCGTCGACCTCGCCCATCCCGTGGATCGGGATGATGTGCGGGTGGTTGAGCTGGGCGAGCAGCTCACCCTCGCGCCGGAAGCGCGCGCGGTACACAGGATCGACGCCGACGTCATCACGCAGCACCTTCAACGCGACTGCGCGTCCCGTGATGCGGTCGATCGCAAGATAAACGACGCCCATGCGCCCCACCCCGACGATCCCCTCGATCCTGTAGTCACCGAGCACTGGCTTGTCCATAGCGAGATCGGACCTAAGTGTCCCGGCTCGGCGGGCGAGGCGCAAGTCGCGGCTGTCCGGAAGTCCGGGCATGGCGCTGGACCGTCGGTAAGCCGATAGACTCGCGCCCCCGTATGCCTGAGATCGCACTCGAGCCCAGGCCGGGCGATTCCGTCGGTCCCTACCGGATCACGCGGACGATCGGGCGCGGCCGGATGGGCATCGTCTTCGAAGGGGTCGCCGACGGCGGCGGACCCGTCGCGGTCAAGGTCGTGACGACCGAGCTCTCGCAGGACGAGGTGTTCGTCCGTCGCTTCCAGCGTGAGGTCGCCGCGGCCCAGAAGATCTCCCACCCGCACGTGGTCCCGGTGCTGGACGCGGGCGAGTCGGGCGGCCTGCCCTACCTCGTCCAGGAGCTGATCCCGGGCGGCTCGCTGCACGAGCGCATCGAGGGCTCCGGGACGCTGGACCTGGCGACGACCGTGCGCCTGCTCACCGGCCCGGCCGAGGGCATCGACGCGCTGCACGGCTCCGGGCTCGTCCACCGCGACATCAAGCCCGCGAACATCCTGCTCGACGGCGACCACGCCTACGTGACCGACTTCGGCCTCGCCAAGGACTCGCAGGCCTCGAACCTGACCCGCCCGGGCCAGGCGCTCGGCTCGCTCGACTACATGGCACCCGAGCAGATCCGCGGCGAGGACGTGAGCGCCGCGACCGACATCTACGCGCTCGGCTGCGTCATCCACGAGTGCCTCACGGGCACGCCGCCGTTCGGTGGCCGCCCGTCGATGCGCGTGCTCTTCGCCCATCTGCAAGAGGCCCCGCCGGACCTGTCGGAGGCGGGCATCGACCCCGCCGCGGCGAAGGCGATCAACCGGGCCCTCGAGAAGGAGCCGGAAGACCGCCCCGCCAGCGCGGCGGGCTACCTCAAGGCCGTCGCCAAAGCGGCCGGCATCTGAAGTCGGGGCATCCCCTCCGCCCCACCCCGATCATCCGACCTCATCTGAGGCGTGCGCGGACGAACTTCGTCGCGTCCGCGGCGGACTTGGCGTTCAGCACCGCGCCCGCGTGGTCGACGCCGTCGTAGGTCTTGTACGTCACCTTCCCGCCCTTGGCCTGGAGCTCGGGCACGAGCTGGTCGGTGAAGCTCTTGAAGACGGTGGTGTCGGCGGCGCCCTGCTGGATCTGCACGGGCTGACGGACCCGCAACGTCTCCGGGTCGTTCTCGTTCAGCGCACCCACCAGCGGGGCGATGTCGGCTCCGGGCTTGAACAGCTCGGCCGGGGCGAGGCCGCCGAACGAGCTGGCCTCGCGCAGGTCGCCGAGGCAGACGGCGTCCGTCTGCGGGTAGAGCGCGCGGGCCCGGTCGGAGAGCAGCGCGCCGACGTCCAGCTTCGGGTCGGCGACGTCGATGCCGCGGACGATCAGCGCCGCGAGACCCGTGAGGTCGCCGGGGGTCGTCAGCAGGCTGAGCGCCTGCGCCTGCTCGCCGAGGTGGCTCACCGGCGCGAGCGCGAGCGTCCCGCGGACGCTCAGCTCCGGCGTCCACTTGCCGGCCAGCGACGCGGCCCACAACGCCGCGTGCCCACCCTGCGAGTGGCCGGCGATCACGATCTTCTTGCCCAGCGAGCGGTCCAGCTTGCGCGCCGCGCGGACCATGTCCAGCACGGAGCGGCCCTCGGAGACGCCGACCAGGTACGGATGCGTCGACGGTGTGCCGAGGCCTTCGTAGTCCGTGCGCACGACCGCGTAGCCCGCCTTCAGCCACTGGTTCAGCAGCTTCTGGTCGTACTGCGCGGGCATGCCGATCTTCGACGGCGCGCACGCGTCGGCGATGCCGCTCGTCCCGTGCGCCCACGTCACGATCGGCCAGCCGGCCTTGGGCGCCTTGCCCTTGGGCACGTGCACCGTGCCGGAGATGGCGGTGTCGTGGTTGGTCGTGTCCTGCCCCAGGTAGAGCAGCAGGCGGTTGCTCTTCGCGCTCGTGAGCTTGGCCTTGCCGGTGAGGCTCCGGACCCAGATCGGCGTGCCGTGCGTGCCCTTGGGCATCGTCTTCGGCGGGGTGTAGAAGGCGGCCCCGGCGGGGCCCTTCTTGATGTCGGCCGCCTGGGCGGGGGCCGCGAGGAGCAGAGCGGCCGCGAGCCCGGCGAAGAGCGTGTTGCGCATGGTCACACGACGTTAACCGGCCCGGAGCCCGGTTGTAGCGCTTCGACGGCGGCGCGGACCGGCGTCGGCCCGTCGAAGAGCTCGAACTCCGCGCGGATCGTGTTGTCGGCGAGCAGCACGTGGTAGAGGACGAGCGCGACGTTGTCGCGGCTGACCGGGTCGCGGCGCGCCGGCCCGACCGACAGGTCGACCGTGCCGCTGCCCGGCTCGTCCGTCAGCACGCCGGGCTTGACGATCGTCCAGCTCAGGCCGCTCGTGCGCAGCGCGTCGTCCGCGGCGCCCTTCGCCTCCAGGTACGCCCGCATCGGGCCGGCGTGGACGGCGTCCTGGATGCCGATCGAGGACACGATCACGAAGCGGTCGACACCGGTGGCCTGCGCGGCCTCGATGCACTTCACGGCCGCGCCGTAGTCGACCGTCTGCTTGCGCTCGGGACCGCTGCCCGGCCCGGCGCCCGCGGCGAACACGATCGCCTGCGCGCCGCCGATGTGCGGGGTCAGCTCGTCGTGCTCGAGGTCGCACAGCACGGGATGGGCGCCGTCGGCCTCGAGGTCGGCGGCGTGGTCGGGGTTGCGGATCAGCCCGCGGGCGTGGTGACCGTTGGCGGCGAGGATTCGGAGGAGTCGGCGGGCGATCTGCCCGTGCCCTCCGGCGACGAGGACGTCCATGGAGTGCGCCGTACCCAGGTGACCGCCGCAAGCACCACGATTCCGCCCGCGATCTGCGTCGCCGACAGCGCCTGGTCGAGCAGGACCCAGGCGATGATCGACGCCAGGACGGGCTCGAGCGTCGCCACCACGGCCACGTTCGCCGCGGGCAGGTGCCGCAGCGCGGTCACGATCAGCAGGAACGGGACGAGCGTGCCGATCACGCCGACGCCGAGCGCGAGCGCGACGTTGCGGGCCGAGTCCAGCAGGTGCCACGGGAACGTCCAGAGCGGGTTCACGATCAGCCAGAAGAGCGTCGCGAAGCCGAAGCCCCACGTGAGCGTGGTGAACGCGTCGTAGCGCTCGCCGGCGCGCTGCGACGACGTCAGGTAGATCGCGAGCGTGACCGCCCCCGCCAGCGCGGCGAGCACGCCGACCGCGTCCAGGTTGTCGGTGCCGGCGGGCGCGTCGACGACGAGCGCGCAGCCCGCGATCGACAGCGCCACCGCGCCCCACAGCGACTTCGGCGGGTGGATCCGCTGCACGACGCTCGCCCAGATCAGCAGCAGCGCGGGCGCGAGGTACTGGATCACGAGCGCCACGCCGATGTCCATCCGCGAGATCGCGAGGAAGTAGCTCGCGTGCACGAGCGCGATGCCGGCGATGCCCAGCCACGCCAGCGGCAGGATGTCGGCGCGGGCGATCTTCAGACGTCGGGGGGAAAAGGCGGCGAGGGCTCCGAGCAGGAGTAGGGCGGAGATCGCGGACCGCAGCTCCGAGAGCCGCGTGGGGGACATCCCGTCGTCGAGCAGATACCGCGCCAGGGAGCCGTTCAGGGCCGAGCAAGAAGCGGACGCGACCGTCAAGATGTAGCCGAGGCGGGGGTTGCGCACCGCGGCATTGTGGCGATCGGTCCTGCTATCACCGGAAACCGTGAGCGACCAGGTGAGCGTGCTCGACGTCGATCCAGGGCTGGCGGAGCTGGTCCCCGCGGAGCAGCGCCAGCAGGCGCGCCAGGCGACCGGGGCCACGATCCTGCGCTTCGGCACCGGGCCGTGGCGTGAGCCGGAGCCCGAGAACCTCGAGCGGGCGAAGGGCGGCTACGGGATGCTCGTCGTCGACGGGCTGCTGCTGCGGCGCGTCGGCGTCGGCGGGCGGCATGCGGCCGAGCTGCTCGGCCCGGGCGACCTGCTGCGCCCGTGGCAGTACGACGCGGAGACGACGATCGACGCCGAGTGGACCTGGCGGGTGGTCGCGCCGACGCGGATCGCCGTGCTCGACCAGCGCTGGACGAACCGCGCCGCGCACTGGCCGCAGCTCGGCGCCGAGCTCGCGGGCCGCGCGATGTCCCGCGCCGTCCGGCTCGTCACGTCGATGGCGATCTCCCAGCAGCCCAAGCTCGACGTGCGCCTGTGGATGCTCTTCTGGGAGCTCGCCGACCGCTACGGCAAGGTCCACCCGGACGGCATCCACCTGGAGCTGCCGCTCACCCACGAGGTGCTCAGCCACCTCGCGGGCGCGCGCCGGCCGTCGGTGTCCGGCGCGTTGACCCGGCTCGCGCAGGACGGGCGGCTGATGCGCTCCGGTCGCCACTGGGTCCTGTCGGGCGAGCGGCCGGTCGCCGAGCCGCTACCCGTGTAGGGCCAGCGACTCCTCGAGCGCTTTCATCAGGTCCGGCACCGCCTGGGTGCGCTCAGGATCGGCCTCGGGCAGCTTGATCTCCCCGCCCTTGCGCTTCTTGCGGACGATCGCCTGCAGGCGCTTGCGGTACTCGTCCTCGAACGCCGTCGGGTCCCAGTCGGCGGAGAGGGCCTCGATCAGCTTCACGGCCTCCTTGACCTCGTTGGGCTTCGTGCGCCCGCCGGCGCCGGGGATGCCCTTCGGGTCGCGCACCTCGTCGGCGAAGCGCATGGTGGAGAGCGTGAGCGCCTTGTCGCGCACGCGGATGGCGACCAGGTACTCCTTCGTCCGCAGCACGAAGCGGCCGAGCGCGACCCGCTCGCTCTGCTCCATCACGCCGGCCAGCAGCCTATACGCGCGGATGGTGCCGTCGGTCTCGCCGGCCGGCACGAGGTAGTACGGGTGGTCGTAGTAGATCGGGTCGATCTCGTCGAGCTTGACGAACGACTCGATGTCGATCGTGCGCGTGCGGGCGGGGTCCGCGGCGCTGAGCTCCTCGTCGGTGAGGATCACGTCCTCGTACTCGCTGCCGATGTCCTCGTAGTCGACCTCCTCGCCGTCCTTCGAGCACACGCGCCGGGTCTCGATCGGCGTGTCGTCGGACTGGTGGATCTGGCGGAAGTGCAGGTCCAGGTCGCGCACGGCGCTGACGAGCTGCACGGGCACGTTGACGAGCCCGAACGACAGCGATCCGGTCCACAGCGCTCTAGCCAAGGCTCGCCTCCAGCGCCTTCATCAGGTCGTCCGTCTCCTCCTTGGGCTCGGGCGCCTGCACCTCGATGTCCTCGCCCTTGCGCTTGCGCTCGATCACGGCGAGCACGGCCTCGCGATAGGAGTCCTTGTACTTGTGCGGCTCGAACTTGGCCTGCAGGCTCTTGACGAGCTTGCCGGCCATCTGCAGCTCGCGGTCGGTCGGGTTCTTCTGCGGGCTCGGCAGGTCCAGGTCGTCCGGCTCGACGACCTCGTCGTGGAAGTTCATGACGTGGAGCGCGAGCAGCTTGTCGAGCGGTTTGACGGCCACGAGCCGCTCGCGGTCGTGGAAGACCCAGCGGCCGATCGCGGCCTTGTCGGTCTTCTCCAGCGCCGCCCGCAGCAGCCGGTACGCGTCCTCGCCGTCGTCGCCCGCGCCGAGGTAGTAGGTCTTGTCGTAGAAGATCGGGTCGATCGCGTCGGCGGGGACGAACTGCTCGACGTCGATCAGCTTCGCGTTCTCACCGGCGGCGGCTGCGATCTCGTCCTTGGTCAGCTCGACGATCCCGCCGTCCGAGAGCTCGTAGCCCTTGACGATCTCGTCGTTGGGGACCTCTTTGTCCTCCTTGGGGCACACCTTGCGGTGCTCGATCCGCGCCCCGTCCTTCAGGTGCACCTGGTGGAAGTGGATGCTCTTGGACTCCTGCGCCGTGAACACCTTCACGGGCACGTTCACGAGCCCGAAGGTGAGCGTGCCGTTCCAGAGCGAGCGTGGTCCAGAAGCCATCGCCGGGTGTCCTACCCGGCTCCTAGTCCAGGAAGAACGCGATCTCCTCGACCGGCGCGCGCTCGGGCACCCGCTGCTCCTGGCGCGGCGTGCCGAGGTAGAGCAGGCCGATCGGCCGCTCGTCGTCCGGCAGGCCGAGCGCCCCGAGCACGGGCACGGTGCGCCAGTAGGCGGCGAGGCCACGGGCGTGCGCGCCGAGCAGCACGATGTAGGCGGCGACCGCGGTCGCGAGCAGGTCCTCGTGATCCTGCTCGGCGTCGCCGGTCTGCTTGGCGGTGACGGCGACGAGCGTGGGCGCGCGGTCGAGCTTGGTGGCCGAGCCGGGCTTGTGCGCCTCGGCGGCCTGCTTGAGCGTCTCCAACGCCCGCGGGCCGATCACGCGGAACCGCCACGGGTTCGTGAGGTGGTGGTTCGGCGCCCAGCGCGCGAGCTCGAACAGCTCGAGGAGCGTCTCGCGCGGGACGGGATCGGGGCCGTACGCCTTGTGCGTGCGGCGGGAGCGGATCAGGTCGTCAACCACGTGCGGCGATGCTAGCTGGGCTGTTTCGAAGCCGGTCGAACGGGAGAAAGTGGGCGGCGTGCCTGAGACCGTGAAGACCCGCATCCCCGCTCGCATGGACCGCCTGCCGTGGAGCGGCTGGCACTGGCTCGTCGTGCTCGGCCTCGGCACGGTGTGGATCCTCGACGGCCTCGAGGTGACGATCGTCGGCGCGATCGCCAGCCGGCTGTCCGAGGAGGACGCGCTCGGCATCAGCGAGTACCAGGTGGCGGTCGGCGGCACCTTCTACATCCTCGGCGCGGCGACCGGAGCGCTCGGCTTCGGCTATCTGACCGATCGATTGGGCCGCAAGAAGCTGTTCCTGGCGAGCCTCGGGCTGTACCTGGTGGCGACCATCGCCACCGGCTTCACCTGGAGCGCGTACTCGTTCTGGATCTTCCGCTTCTTCACCGGGCTCGGCATCGGCGGTGAGTACGCGGCGATCAACTCCGCGATCGACGAGCTGATCCCGGCACGGGCCCGCGGCTGGGTGGACCTCGCCATCAACGGCTCCTACTGGCTGGGCGCGGCGTTCGGCGCCGCGTTGTCGGGCGTGCTGCTCGACAAGGACCTGTTCGGCGCGGACCTCGGCTGGCGGCTCGCGTTCTTCCTCGGCGCGATCCTCGCCGTGGCGATCATGCTCGTCCGCCGGCACGTGCCGGAGTCGCCGCGCTGGCTGATGATCCACTACCGCAACGACGAGGCGGAGCAGCTCGTCGGCGAGATCGAGGAGGAGGTGTCGCGGCGCACGGGCCAGACGCTCAGCGAGGTCGGGCCCGACGACGAGATCGAGATCCGCCAGCGGCACTCGACCGGGTTCGTCGAGATCGCGCGCACGCTGTTCCGCGACTACAAGCGCCGGTCGATCCTCGGCTTCACGCTGCTGGCCACGCAGGCGTTCGTCTACAACGCCGTGATCTTCACGTTCTCGCTGATCCTGACGAACGTCTTCGACGTCGACTCAGGGGTCGCGGGCCTGTACCTGATCCCGTTCGGGATCGCCAACTTCCTCGGCGCGCTGCTGCTCGGCCGGCTCTTCGACACGGTCGGGCGGCGGATCATGATCTCGAGCACGTACTTCATCGCCGCCGTGGTGCTGGCCGTGCTCGCGGCGCTGCTGGCCGGCGGCTCGCTCGGCCTGACCGGCTACATGGTGCTGCTGTGCATCGCGTTCTTCGTGGCGTCGGCCGCCGCGTCGGCGGGGTATCTGACGGTCAGCGAGACGTTCCCGCTCGAGATCCGCGCGATGGCGATCGCGTTCTTCTACGCGATCTCCACCGGCATCGGCGGTGCGGTCGGGCCGCTGCTGTTCGGGAAGCTGCTGGGCGGCGACGACCCGACGGGCGTCGCCGTCGGCTACTGGATCGCGGCGGGGTTGATGGCCCTCGCCGCGATCGTGGAAGTGGTGTTGGGGGTCGACGCGGAGCAGCAGTCGCTCGAGGAGATCGCCCCGCCGCTGTCGGAGGAGACCTAGGCGGCGAGCGCCGCGGTCGGGACCGCCGTCGGCCCGCACGCGAGCAGGTCCGCGACGAGCGTGTCTACGCGCTCCTCGAGCCAGCGCCCGCTCTTGAGCAGGTGCTCGGCGAGGGCGCCCATGTCGCGCAGCGAGTCGCGGGCCTCCTCGAGCGTGGCCGCGAAGATGAGGGTGTCTGCGGCGTCGCGGATGCGAGCCTGCTCGCCCGGCAGGAGCTTCGTGGGCCCCAGCTCGGCGAGTGTCTGTACAACGCGCCCGTAGGCCTGTGTGCGTTCGTTGGTCATGACACGTGGTCTCCTGCTCGGAGTCTTCGTCACTCCAACAACGAACTTGAACGCAGGAACTGGTCGTCAAGCTCCTAACCCAACGAGTGTTCGAGGCCCCGGGTCGCGGGTACACGTCGCACAGGAAGATGGGCATGCTCGATCTCGGTGTCTCCCGCCGCGTCCCAGAGCTCGCGGTGATCGATCCGGCGACCGGTGAGGCGATCGGTCACGTGCCGGCGGGCGGTGCGCCCGAGGCGCACGACGCGGTCACGGCCGCGCGGACCGCGCGCACGGCGTGGGCGCGCACGGCCGCCGAGGCACGCGGCTCGCTGCTCAAGGCCGCGGCGCGGCGCCTGCGCGAGCACGCGCGTGAGCTCGCCGAGCTGCAGACGCGCGAGACCGGCACGCCGCTGTCGCACTCACTCGGCGGCGTGCACGCGGGGATCGGAGCGATCGAGGCCTACGCGGAGCTCGGCCCGCTCGACCGCCGGCCCGCCCCGCGCGGCGACCTCGTGCTGCGCGAGCCGCGCGGCGTCGTCGCGATCCTGATGCCGTGGAGCGACCCGCTGGCCGCCTCCTGCAGCGCGCTCGCCGCAGCGCTGGTGGCGGGCAACACGGTCGTGCTCAAGCCGTCCGAGAAGGCACCGCTCGCCACCGAGCGGGTGGTCGAGCTGCTCGACCTCGGCGACGTCCTGATGCTCTTGCACGGCGACGAGCGCGCCGCGCGGCCGCTCGCCACGCACCCGGGCGTGGACCTCGTGATCCGTCCGGGCGAGGAGGCCGCGGGCAGCCACCTCGTGGTCGTCGACGCCGGGGTGGACACCGACTGGGCGGCCGCCGAGGTCGCCGCGAGCGCGTTCTCCGGCGCGGGGCAGTCGTGCGGGTCGGTGGAGCGCGTGCACGTGCACCGCGCGGTGGCCGAGCCGTTCCTGCAGGCGCTCGTGCGGCGCGCGCGGTCCCTGCGGATCGGCCCGGGCCTGTCGCCCGACACCGAGATGGGCCCGCTGATCGACGCCGACCAGCGCCTGTGGGTGCACCGCCAGGTGCAGGACGCCGTCTACGAGGGCGCCGAGCTGCTCGCGGGCGGCGATCCGCTGTACGGCGCCGGCTTCTTCTACCCGCCGACCGTGCTCGTCGGCGCACCGGACGACGCGCTGGTCATCTGCGGCGAGACCCGCGGTCCGGTCGTCTCCGTGCGGATCGTCGACTCCTTCGACGAGGCGCTGATCGGCGGCGAGCGGATCGGCATCGCGTCCGTCCTCACCGCCCTCCACGACCACGCCCAGCGCGCCTGGCGCGCGCTTCCCGCCCGCACGGTCAGCGTCAACGCGGTCTTCCAGACGCCGCGCGGCGGCGGCGAGCCAGAGCTGCTGGACGCCGTCACGCGCACCAAGGTCGTCCACCTCGCGTGAAGTTAAACGTCCAGGACGTTTAGGTTCGGCCTAGGGATCGTCTCGGGGTTCCCTAGGGTGATCCCCAATGGCGGGATCACCGCCTGGACGGCAGCCTCTGCGTCATGGACACCGACGCCCCCACTCGCAAGCTCACCCTCTCGACGACCGACAAGCACGTGTGGGGCGTCGGCGGCGGCCTCGGCCGCTACTTCGGCGTGGACCCGATGCTGTTCCGGGTGGCGTTCGGCGTGTCCGTCGTGTTCGGCGGGATCGGCATCGTCGCCTACCTCGCGTTCGCCGCCTTCCTCGCTTCAGACGACGGCAAGCCGGCCTGGATCGAGAGCAAGGGCCGCGTCGGGTCGACGGTCATCATCATCGGGCTCGCGGTCGCCGGCATCACGACGCTGTCACCGCCCGGCTTCATCCTCGGGCCCGGCCTGTTCGGCATCGCCGTGCTCACCTTGGTGGGCGTCGCCGGCTACCGGGCGATCGGCCGGCAGGCCCGGGAGGACCCGGCGCGCCTGGTGGCCAAGATCGTGCTGTGGCTCGTCGCGCTCGGCGCCGCGCTGCTCGCGGCGGTCGGCGTCGGCTTCGTCGTCGCGCTCGGTGGGGGCGTGGCGGTGGCGATCGTCTCCATGGTCGCCGGGCTGGGCCTGATCGTCGCCGGGCTGCTCGGCGGACCGCGATGGCTCATCCTTCCCGTCCTCGTGCTCGTCGTGCCGCTCGCCGTCGTCTCCGCCGCTGACCTCGACCTCGAGGGCGGCCTGGGCAAGAAGCGCTTCACCCCGCAGACCGTCGACCAGATCCGCCCGGAGTACCGCGTGGGCGTCGGCGAGATGCTCGTCGACCTGCGTGACCTCCAGCTGCCGCCCGGCCAGACCCGCGTGAACGTGCGCGTCGGCATCGGCGAGGCGCGGATCCTCGTCCCGAAGGACGTGTGCGCCTCGATCGACGGCGACATCGGCGTCGGCGCGGCCGACGTGCCCAACCGCGTGGACGAGGGCCCGGACATCGCCATCCGCGAGCAGCCGAAGCAGCTCGTGATCAACGCCGACCTCGGCGTCGGCCACCTCCAAGTCGACCGGAACCGCGACGCCTGCGCATGAGGCGCGGCCGTGTCGATCGCACGCTCGTCGTCGCGGGGCTCGCGACCATCGCGCTGGGCGCGTTGCTCCTGCTCGACCGGCTCGGCTCGATCGACCTGCGCTTCGACTACCTCGCGCCGGCGATCCTGGCCGCGATCGGCATCGTGCTCATCTCGGCGGGGCTGTCATGAGCAGCGCCGCTCCCGTGGCTGTGCGGCGGGACCCGCAGCACGGCTACCTCGGCGGCGTGTGCGCCGGCTTCGCCGCCCGCGTCGGGATCGACCCGCTGCTGATCCGGATCGGGTTCATCGCCGCGGTCGCGCTCGGCGGCGTGGCGATCCCGCTGTACGCGCTCGCCTGGGTGCTGATCCCGGCCGAAGGTCCCGAGCGGCCATCGGTGCAGCGGCTGCTGACCCGCTCGGACACGTGGCTGGTGGCGGCCGGGATGGGCTGCCTGACCGCCGCCGGGCTGCTGCTCCTGCGCGCCTGGGACGTGTGGTTCGTCGACGATCGGTTCCTCTGGCCCGCCGTGATCGCGGCGACCGGCGGCGCGCTGATCTGGCGCCAGTCGCAGACCGCGCCGGAACGCGTGGCGGAGCGGGCGCGCCTCCCGCGCCAGACCGTCAACCGCGCGACCGCGGGCGCCGCGCTCGTGGTCGGCGGCGCGCTGATCTTCCTCTACGTCAACGACGCGCTCGCGCCGGCGCGGGACGTCGTCCTGCCGGTCCTGGTGATCCTGGTGGCCGTCGCGATCATCCTCGCCCCCTGGTGGATCCGGCTCGTGCGCGGCCTCGCCGACGAGCGGGACGCGCGCATCCGCTCGCAGGAGCGGGCCGAGGTCGCCGCGCACCTGCACGACTCGGTCCTGCAGACGCTCGCCCTCGTCCAGAAGCGCGCCGACGACCCGCGCGAGGTCGCCGCGCTCGCCCGCCGCCAGGAGCGCGAGCTGCGTGCGTGGCTGAACAACACACGGCCGTCCGGCGAGGTGACGCTGGCGAGCGCGCTCGAAGCCGCCGCCGCCGAGGTCGAGGCCGACCATCACGTGCCGATCGACGTCGTCACCGTCGGCGACGGGCCGCTGGACGAGCGGGCCGCCGCGCTCGTCGCGGCCGCGCGCGAGGCGCTCGTGAACGCGTCCAAGTTCGCCGGCCCGGAGCCGATCTCGCTCTACGCCGAGGTGGCCGACGATCGTGCCGAGGTGTTCGTGCGCGATCGCGGGCCCGGCTTCGCCGTCGACGACGTGCCCAGCGACCGGCGCGGCGTGCGTGACTCTATTGTCGGTCGCATGGAGCGCCATGGAGGCCGCGCGACGGTGCACTCGACGCCCGGCCACGGAACCGAGGTCGAGCTGGTGATCGAGCCATGACCACTGTCGTGATCGTCGACGACCACTCGCTGTTCCGCGCCGGCGTGCGCGCGGAGCTCGACGGCCTGGTGGACGTGATCGGCGACGCCTCGACCGTCGAGGAAGCCGTCGCGTGCGTCGTCGCGCTCGAGCCCGACGTGGTGCTGCTGGACGTGCACATGCCCGGCGGTGGCGGGCTCGAGGTGCTCCGCCAGGTGGCCGAGAAGCGGCCCGCGCAGCGCTTCCTCGCGCTGAGCGTGTCCGACGCGCCCGAGGACGTGATCGCGATCATCCGCGCCGGCGCGCGCGGCTACGTGACCAAGACGATCAGCGGCGAGGAGCTCGCGGACGCCGTCCGCCGCATCTCCGACGGCGACGCCGTCTTCTCGCCCCGGCTGGCCGGGTTCGTGCTCGACGCGTTCGCCGCCGGGTCCGCGCCCGTCGAGGTGGACGACGAGCTCGAGCAGCTCACGACCCGCGAGCGCGAGGTCCTGCGCCACATCGCCCGCGGCTACCTCTACAAGGAGATCGCCGCGCGGCTGAACATCTCGACCAAGACGGTCGAGGCGCACGTGAGCGCCGTACTCCGGAAGTTGCAGCTGTCCTCCCGCCACGAGCTGTCCCGTTGGGCCGTCCAGCGCCGGTTGGTGGACTAGCGGCATTGCGCGACGAGATCGTCGCGCACTCCGGCTGCGGCTACGAGCCGTGCGAGACGGCTACGCGGACCGTCCCGGGCGAGGGGAACCCGGAGGCGGCGGTCGTCTTCGTGGGCGAGGCGCCCGGCAAGAACGAGGACGAGCTCGGGCGCCCGTTCGTCGGCCGGGCGGGAAAGCTGCTCGACGAGCTGCTGGCCGAGGCCGGCGTGGTGCGCGGCGACGTCTGGATCACGAACGTCGTCAAGGCGCGCCCGCCGAAGAACCGCGACCCGAAGGCGCCGGAGATCGCCCACTGGATGCCGGTGCTCGAACGGGAGATCGAGCTCATCCGGCCGCAGCTGATCGTGCCGCTGGGCCGCCACGCGCTCAAGCACTTCGCGCCGGCCGCGAAGATCGGCGAGGTGCACGGGACGCTGCTCGAGGAGCGGCTGTTCCCGCTGTACCACCCGGCCGCGGCGATGTACAACCAGACGCTGAAGGCGACGCTGTTCGAGGACGCGCGCGCCCTCGGCGCGCTGCTCAGCCGCTGAGGTCCTCGAGCACGACGCGCAGCCGGTCGAGCGCCTCGGCCAGCGCGGCGTGCTCCTCAGGGCCGAGCGCGTCGCGCAGGCGCCGCTCGAGCGCGACCTGACGCTCGTTCGCGTCCTGTCGCGCCGCCTCGCCCGCTTCCGTCACGTGCAGGGCGACGCCGTAGCCACGCGCGCCGAGCCCGCGCTCGAGGAAGCCGAGCTCCTGCAGCCGGGCGACCGTCCGGCTGATGCCCTGCTGGCTCGTCGGCAGCACGCGGGCGATGGCGGCGATCGACGTGCCGGGGTTCGCGGCGATCACGTCGAGCACGCCGGCGGTCGTCGGGGTCAGCGGCGTGTCGGCGAGCGCGGCCTCGCTGAGCAGCTGCGACCGGGCCGACGTCTCCCACAGCAGATGCCCCACGCGCCCCGCGTCCTCGAACGTGCGCTCCACCTTCGGCATCGCGGCCGATCGTAACAACCTTGCGTTCTCACAACATGTTGTTACCTTCCGCGTCATGGCTCACAACATGTTGGGATCTCAACGTAAGTGGTGGACCCTGGTCGCCGTCTGCCTGGGCACGTTCATGCTGCTGCTGGACGTGACGATCGTGATCGTCGCGTTGCCCGACATCCGCACCGACCTCGGCGCCCGCGTATCCGACGTCCAGTGGATCGTCGACGCGTACGCGCTCTCGCTCGCGGCGCTGCTGCTGACCGCCGGGTCGCTCGCGGACCTGCTCGGCCGCCGCCGCGTCTACGTCGCCGGGCTCGCCCTCTTCACCGCGGCTTCAGCGCTGTGCGGGCTCGCCCAGTCGCCGCTGATGCTGATCCTCTCCCGCGCCGTCCAGGGCGTCGGCGGCGCGGTCATGTTCTCCACCGCGCTCGCGCTGCTCGCGCAGACCTTCCACGGCCGTGAGCGCGGGACCGCGTTCGGCATCTGGGGCGCGGTCACCGGCATCAGCACCGCGCTCGGACCGGTGCTCGGCGGAGTGCTCACGAGCGGGCTCAGCTGGCACTGGATCTTCCTCGTCAACCTGCCGGTCGGGATCGCCGCGATCATCATCACCCTGCGTGCGGTCGAGGAGGTGCGCCCCGAGCACGCGCGCCGGATCGACGTCCCGGGCGTCGCCGTCTTCACCGCGGGCCTGCTGAGCCTCGTCTACGGGCTCATCCGCGCGAGCGACCACGGCTGGACGGACGGGCTCGTGGTCGGCTGCCTGGTCGGGGCGATGGTGCTGCTCGCGGCGTTCCCGCTGGTCGAGCGTGCCGTGCCGCACCCGATGCTCGACCTCGCGCTGTTCCGCAAGCCGACGTTCGTCGGCGGGCTCGTGGCCGCGTTCGGCATGAACGGCTCGCTGTTCGCGATCATGCTCTACCTCGTCCTGTACCTGCAGGACCAGCTCGGCTACACGGCGCTGGAGACCGGGCTGCGGATCATGCTGATCACCGGCGCGACGCTGCTGACCGCGATCCCGGCGGGACGCCTCGCCGACCGCTACCCGCGACTGCTGATCGCGCCCGGGCTCGCGCTCGTCGGCGCGGGGCTGCTGCTGATGCGGGGTCTTGACGCGGACACGAGCTGGACGCACCTGATCCCGGGCTTCGTCGTCGCCGGGCTCGGCAGCGGGCTCGTGAACCCGACGCTCGCGTCGACCGCGGTCGGCGTGGTCCAGCCGCGGTTCGCGGGGATGGCGTCGGGCATCAACACGACGGCGCGGCAGGTGGGCATCGCGGCCAGCGTGGCCGCGCTGGGCTCGATCCTCGCGGCGCACCAGCGCGGGGCGAGCGCCGGGTCGTTCGCCTCCGGCCTCGACGAGCTGCTGCTGATCGTCGCGCTCGTGGCCTTCGTCGCCGCGGCGTTCGCGGCCGTGCTGATCCGCCCCCGTGATCTCGTCGCCGTGAGCCGGTAGTGTCCGCGGCGTGCTGCGCTCGGGGCTGATCGCGGTGGTGCTGGCGGGGGCGTTGGCCGCGCCTGCGCACGCGCAGTTCGCGAAGCCGCAGACGAAGTCGCTGGACTCGGAGGCGCCGCCCGGCTCGCCGCCGCACTGGCTGCCGGACGAGACGTGGGTGATGCAGCACTGGCTGCCCTACGACGAGACGCGGCTGTACGCGCTGATGGGCGTCACGCGCGGGGAGATCTGGCGCTGGCTGCGCGACGACACGCGCAACCTCGCCGGGCTCGCGGCGCTGCACGGCTATCCCGACCCGCACGTGCTCGCGCGCGAGCTGGTGGCGCCGTGGCAGGGGCGGCTGCGCGAGCCCGAGCGGATGGCGTTGCTCGAGAAGCGCGCGCTGCGGACGCTCACGCAAGGCCACCTCTCGCAGCACATGTTCTTCCACTCGCTGCACCAGAACGCGATCCCGGACAACGCGCCGGAGATCTTCGGCACGAGCACCACCCGGTTCCGTGACCTGCGCCGCAGCGAGCTGTCGCCGCTGATGATCTGCCGCTTGAGCGGGCTCTCGCGCGATCACGCGCAGACCGCGGCGGAGCGGACGTTGCGCCGGATGGCGGCGCGCGGCGTCAATGGGCAGGCGATGCCCGCCACGCAGGCGCAGCGGCTGCTCGCCCGGCAGCTGCGGCAGGTCCCGCGCTGGCTCCAGCAGACGCGCTACAACGGCCCGCCGCCGCTCAAGCAGCCGCGCGGGTCGATCGCGACCGCGTCCAACTACTCCAACAACGCCGTGCTCGCCGGCAACGGCCGCCAGGTCGCGTTCGAGTCCTACGAGGCCAAGCTCGCGGTCGCGAAGACCAAGGGCGAGATCGGCGTCGTCGCCGGTGCGCTGGATGGGTCGGGCAAGCGGCTGCGGCGCCCCGGCCGTGGCCCCGCGTCGGCCTACAACCCGGCCGTGAGCGCCGACGGCCGCTTCGTCGCGTTCGAGTCGGCCGAGGGCAACTACAACTTCGCCAAGCGCTACGGCCAGATGGCCGTGTGGGTGCACGACACGCGGCGCGGGGTCGCCATCGCCGCCTCCCGCAGCACGCTCAGGGTGCCGTTCTCGGCCTACAACCCGACCCTCTCGGGCGACGGGCGGATCGTCGCCTACGAGACGTCCGAGTCCGAGCGCGGCGCGCTCGCCGTCTGGGTGACGAACCTCGAGACGCTGCGCTCCGAGCACATCGGCGACGACATCTACGAGCCCGCGCTGTCGGCCGACGGCCGCTATCTGGTCTTCACCGGCGCCGGTTCGCAGGTGTTCCTGCGCGACCTCCGCCGCGGCACGACCCGCGCGGTCTCGTCCGGCGGCGAGGCGTGGGAGCCGGTCGTCAGCCGCGGCGGACGCGTGGTGGCGTTCACGCAGGGCGCCAAGATCGTCGTGGCCGGCGCGCGCAGCGCGCAGGTCGAGCTGGCGGGCGCGGCGCTGTCGGAGCCGACGCTGTCCGAGGACGGCCGGCGCGTCGCCTTCACGGCGCGCGGCGCGGGCTCGGAGTCCACCGCCGTCTACGTGCGCGACCTGGAGACCGGCGCGACCGAGCTCGTGTCCCGCAGCTCGGCCGGCGTGCCCGCGATGGGCGCGAGCGCGCGCCCCTCGATCTCCGCCGACGGTCGGCGCGTGGCCTTCACCTCGGACGCCTGGAACCTCTCGCCGGCCAAGTGCAACCCGGCCCGCGGGATCTTCGTGCGGGACCTCGAGGCCGGCACGACCACGCTCGTCTCCCGCGGCGACGGCGCCAACGCCGGCCTCGGCCCGACCAAGGGCTCGGGCGGCTCCGGCGCGATGCGCATCACGCTGATGTGCGCGTGAGCTACACGCCCAGCTCGTCGAGCGAGGCGTGCAGCTCGGCCGCATCGCGGTAGACGCGGAAGGCGCCTGAGCCCTGCAGCTCGTCGGCGCCGTAGCCGCCGCTCAGGAGCCCGATGCTGAGCATCCGCGCGCGGCGGGCGGCGAGCAGGTCCCAGACCGCGTCGCCGACGACGTAGCAGTCCTCCGGTTGGGCGTCGAGGCGGCGCGCGCACTCGAGGAAGAGGTCGGGTTCGGGCTTGGCGCGGGCGACGTCGCCGCGCTCGACGACCACGGTGCCCTCCGGGATGCCGAGCGCGTCCAGCGACGCGTCGATGCTCGGGCGGCGGCCGCTCGTCGCGATGCCGTGCACGACGCCACGCTCGCGCAGCTCGGCCAGCAGGTCCTTCGCGCCCGGCAGCGGGCGGCGCTCGTCCGCCGGCAGCAGCTCACGGAACAGGCGGTCGTGGATGACCTGCAGCGCCTCGGCCTCCTCGTCGGTGAGCTCGTGGCCGATCTCCCGGCCGACGGCGCGCGTGAACAGGCCGCCGCTCATGCCGATCTTGCGGTGGATGCGCCAGCCGTCGACGGCCAGCCCGCTCTCCTGCATGGCCTTCTGCCACGCGAACACGTGCGCGTACACGGTGTCGACGAGCGTGCCGTCGAGGTCGAAGATCAAGGCGGGCATCTCGCCCGTCACGCTACCGGTCAGTTCGAGCCGGCACTCCGCAGCGACGTGCCGCGCTCGCGCTTGTGAAGGCCGAAGCGCCGCGGGAGCGGCTCGCCGCCGTGCCACGACGAGACGATCCGCTCGGCCATCGCCGGGCCGTGCTTGAAGCCGTGGCCGGAGCCGCCGCCGACGATCCACACGGACGGGTGCTCGGGATGCGGCGCGGCGATGAACTGCGAGTCGGGCGAGATCTCGTAGCGGCAGGTCTTGGACCCGACGAGCCGCGCCTGCGCGAGCGCCGGGAAGCGGTCCGCGGCGTACCCGCGGGTGAGCCGCTCCGTCTCGTCGGTGGCCGGGGGCAGGTCCGCGTCGGGGTCGAGCGCCGGGCCCTCCATGTCCCACGCGACCTTCACGCCGAGCGCGTCGAGGTCGCCGGTGCCGTAGACGGCGCGGTCGTAGTCGACCCAGCCGGGACTGCGGTCCCAGCCCGGCCCGCCGGCGAAGAAGAACAGCTCCTGGCGCGTTACGCGCAGCTCGACCAGCCCTCCGAACAGCTTGGCCAACCAGCCACCGCAGCTCCAGACGACGCGGTCGGCCGCCAGCACCTCGTCGCCGACGACCACGCGGTCGCCGTCCGGCCGCGCGACGCCTCGCACGATCCGGGCGCCTCGCGCCGCGGCGGCGCTGGCGAGCGTCTGCACGCCGAGCTGCGCGCGCAGCACGCCGGCCTCGGGCTCGTGGAGCACCCACGCGAGGTCGTCGCCGTTGAAGGACGGGAACTGCGCGGCGGCCTCGCGCACGTCCTGATGCACGACGGGGATGCCGAGCGTGCGCAGCGTCGCCTCCGACGCCGCCTCCCAGCCGTCGTCGCCATGGGCGAACCAGGAGACGCCGCATTCGGTCAACAGGGAGGCGCCGGTCTCGGCCTCCAGCTCGCGCCACAGCGTGCGCGCGCGGCGCGCCATCGCCGTGTAGTCGGCGTCCGGGCCGTGCGAGCAGCGGATCAGCCGCGTCTCGCCGCCGGACGTGGCGCGGGCGTCCCCCGGCTCGAACTGGTCGACGAGCACGACCTCGTCGCCGCGCCCGGCCAGCCACCATGCCAACGATGCGCCGAAGGTTCCGGCGCCCACGATCACGACGCGCTCCACGGTCGAGACGGTACAAAGAGACGGTGCTCGCCGCTGCGCTTGCCACGCTCGTGATCGGCCATTCGGCGGAGGGCCGCGAGATCCGCGCCACCCGCGTCGGTGACGAGCAGGCCCCGGTGAAGGTGCTCGTCGTCGGTGACGTGCACGGCGACGAGCCCGCGGGCGAGGCGATCGTGCGTGCGTTGCGGGCCAAGCGCGTCGACGGCGTGCAGTTCTGGCTCGTCCGCACCGCGAACCCGGACGGCCGGGCCGCGCGCACCCGTCAGAACGCGCGCGGCGTCGACCTCAACCGCAACTTCCCCTACCGCTGGGCGACCGGCGCGCAGGGCACGTACTACCCGGGACCGAAGGCGGGCTCGGAGCCGGAGACGAAGGCGCTGATGAAGCTCGTGCGTCAGGTGCGCCCCCAGCTGGGCATCTACTACCACCAGCACATGGGGATCACCGTCCGAGCCCGCGGCGTCGACGCCGCCGTCCAGCGCGGCTATGCGCGCCGCACCGGCCTCCCGCTGCGCAGCCTGCCGAACTACCACGGCACCGCGATCGGCTGGCAGAACCACCTGATCGCGGACGGCACGGCGTTCGTCGTCGAGCTCAAGGCCGGTCGGGCACCCGTCAAACGCCACGTCGACGCGGTGCTCGCCGCCGCCAGGAGCTACGTCCAGTGAGGATCGTCCTCGTCCGCCACGGCGAGACCGAGTGGAGCGCGTCCGGCAAGCACACGTCGGTCACGGACCTGCCGCTCACCGACCGAGGCCGGGAGGCGGCGACCGCCCTCGCGGGCCGGCTCGGCGACTTCGGCCTCGTGCTCGCGTCACCGCGCGAGCGCGCCGTCCAGACGGCCCGGCTCGCGGGCTTCGAGCCCGAGCTGGAGCTCGATCTCGTCGAGCTCGACTACGGCGACTACGAAGGCCGCACGACCAAGGACATCCGCGAGGAGCGCCCCGGCTGGACGTGGACCGACGGCTCGCCGAGCGGGGAGACGCCGGCGCAGGCCGGCGCGCGCGTGGACCGCGTGATCGCCCGTGCGCTGCAGGCCGACACCGACACGATCGCCTTCGCCCACGGCCACATCATCCGCATCTTCGCCGCCCGCTGGATCGACCTGCCCGCCGAGCGCGGCGCGAGCCTGAAGCTCGACACCGCGGCCGTCTCCGAGCTGGGCTTCGAGCGTGAGACCCGCGTGATCTCACGCTGGAACGTCACAATGGCGACGTGAAGGTCTCCGCCAAGGCCGACTACGCGGTGCGCGCCGCCGCCGAGCTCGCCGCCGCCCAACCCACCGGCGCGCTCGTCCGCGCCGAGAAGATCGCGACCGCGCAGGGCATCCCGCAGCGGTTCCTGGAGAACATCCTCTCCGACCTGCGCCACGCCGGACTCGTGCAGAGCCAGCGCGGGGCGGAGGGCGGCCACCGCCTGAACCGGCCGGCGGAGGAGGTCAGCGTCGCCGACATCATCCGCGCCGTCGACGGCCCGCTCGCCGCCGTGCGCGGCGAGCGACCGGAGTCGGTCACCTACGACGGCCCGGCGGAGCCGCTGCAGCGCGTGTGGATCGCGGTGCGCAAGAACCTGCGCGACGTCGTCGAGCAGGTGACGCTCGCCGACCTCGCCACGGGCGCGTTGCCGGAGGGCGTCAACGCGCTCGCGGACGATCCGGAGGCGTGGACCACGAGATAGACTGCTGCGGGGAAAGCCGATCGGCTTTCCAGCCTTTAGCTCCCCGCCCGGAGGTCTTCCTCGCAATGCGCAAATCCCTCGCCGCCCTGTCCGCGCTGCTCGTGTTCGCGGCCTGTGGCGACAACACCGGCGGGTCATCGTCGGAGTCCGAGAGCGAGGCTACGCCCGCAGCGACGCAGGAGGCGGCGAAGCTGCCCGCGAAGTTCGAGACCGGCGTGAAGGTGGCGCTCGTGCGCCAGCTGGCGTCGGGCGACTTCTTCCAGCAGTGGCTGCTGGGCGCGCAGGAGCAGGCGAAGGCGCTCAACGTCGACCTGCGGATCTCCGACGCGCGCAACAACAACGACCAGCAGGCGACCGACCTGCAGCGCGCGATCGACCAGAAGCCGGACGCGATCATCGTCGACCACGGCCTCGCCGCCACGGTCAGCCCGCTGATCGACAAGGCCGTCGAGGCGGGCATCCCCGTCGTGGCCTTCGACGTCGAGACCGAGAACCCCGAGGTCATCTCGATCCAGCAGTCCGACGAGGACGCCGGCAAGCGGATCGGCGAGGAGCTCGTCAAGGGCATCGGCGGCTCCGGCGACGTCGGCTACGTGTACGTCGCGGGCTTCGCGCCGCTGGACCGCCGCAACCGCGGCTGGGACGAGGTCAAGCAGGCCAACGCCGGCGTCAAGCAGGTCGCGAAGTTCGGCAAGGTCTCGGACTCGACGGCGAACGACACGCAGGAGCAGGCCAACGCGGTCATCACCGCCAACCCGGACCTGAAGGCCGTGCTCGCGCCCTACGACGAGTTCGCCAAGGGCGTCGTCAACGCGCTCGAGCAGGCCAACAAGACCGACGTGAAGGTCTACGGCGCCGACATCTCCACCCCGGACATCGGCGTCATGACCAAGGAGGGCAGCCCGTGGGTCGCGACGATCGCCACCGACCCGGCCAACGTCGGCCGCGTCGCCGTGCGCGCCGCCGCGCTGAAGGTCAACGGCGACGCGATCGACCGCGAGGTGCTGATCCCGCCGTCGATCATCACGCAGGACTTCCTCAAGGAGAACTCGATCAAGACGCTCGAGGACCTGCGCGCGAAGCTGCCGGACCTCAACACGCAGGACACGGCCACGGCCGACTGGATTCCCAAGAGCTAAGTGGGCGTCGCCCTCAACGCAGTCACGAAGTCGTTCGGCTCCACGCAGGCGCTTCGCGGCGTCAGCCTGGAGCCGGCCGCGGGTGAGGTGCTGGCCGTCGTCGGCGCCAACGGCGCGGGGAAGTCGACGCTGAACAAGCTCCTGTCGGGCGCGCTCGCGCCCGACACGGGCGAGGTCCTGGTCGACGGCGCCCCCGTGCACTTCAACTCCCCGCTCGACGCGCGCCGCGCCGGGGTGGAGACCGTGCACCAGCACGCGTCCGACTGGACGATCCCCGGCCTCAGCACGGCGGAGAACCTCGTGCTCGACCGGCTCGCGACCGGGGAGGACGGCGCCTGGGCCTCGCCGCGCCGGCTGCTGCCCAAGGCGCGCGAGGTGGCCGAGGGGCTCGGCCTGCACCTGTCGACCGCCGCGCTGCTGGACGACGTGGCCCGGCTCGGCGTCTCCGAGCGCCAGCTGATCGCGGTCGCGCGCTCGCTGTCCCAGCGGCCGCGGCTGCTGATCCTCGACGAGCCGACGTCCGCGCTGAGCGCGGCCGAGGCCGACCGCCTGTTCGCGATCGTGCGCTCCCTGCGCGAGCAGGGCGTCGCGATCCTCTACGTCTCGCACCGGCTCGGCGAGGTCGACGCGCTCGCCGACCGCGTCGCGGTGATGCGCGACGGCCTGCTCGTCGCCACGTTCGCGAAGCCGTTCACGCGCGAGGACGTCGTCAACGCGATGCTCGGCGAGCTGGCGGAGGAGATCCAGCGCCCCTCCGGCCACGTCGCCGGGAACCCGGTGGTGGAGATCAGCGGCGCGCGGCTGTTCGCGGACAGCACCCCGTTCGACCTGCAGCTCCGCGAGGGCGAGGTGCTGGGCCTGACCGGCCTGATCGGCGCCGGCAAGTCCGAGCTGCTCGGCGCGCTGTTCGGCCTGCGCCCGCTGCCCGAGGGCACGATCGCGCTCGACGGCACGCCGATCCGCCCGCGCCACCCCTCCGAGGCGATCGCCCACGGCGTGCACCTCGTCCCCGAGGACCGCGCCACGCAGGCGCTGATCCCGGGCTGGTCCGTGCGCGGCAACGCCACGCTCGCGCTCGCCCGGCGTTTCTTCACCCAGATCGGCCGCGAAAGGACGCGCGTGATCGACCTCATCGGAGACCTGCGGGTCAGGACCGCCGGCCCGGAGGCGCCGATCGAGTCGCTGTCGGGCGGCAACCAGCAGAAGGTGGTCGTGGGCCGCTGGCTGCTCGAGCCGGCGCGGGTGCTGGCGCTCGACGAGCCGTTCCGCGGCGTCGACCTCGGCGCGCGCCGCGACATCGCCGCGAAGGTCAGGGAACTGGCCGCGGGCGCCGCGATCGTGGTGGCCAGCGCCGACGTCGACGAGGTGCTCGAGGTGGCCGACCGTATCGTGGTCCTCTCGCACGGCTCGGTCGTGCAGGACGTGCTCGCGAAGGACGCGACGCGTGAGGACCTGACGCTGGCGATGAACGCATGAGCACGACAGAGCAACCCGCACCCATCCAGGTCGGCGCCTCCCAGGGGCTCGAACGGCACATCCTCCGCTACGGCCTGCTCGCGCTGTTCGCCGGCGTGACGCTGTACTTCGCGTTGTCGGAGCCGAGCTTCCGCTCCTTCAACAACATCGTCTCGATCCTGCAGTCGGTCTCGACCGTCGGCATCATCGGCCTCGGCGTGACCGTGTCGATGGTGGTCGGCGGGTTCGACCTCTCGATCGGGGCCAACGCGGGCTTCACCGTGATGCTGTGCGCGATCTGCCTGGTGATGTTCGCGTGGCCGACGGTCGCGGTCGTGCCGGTCGCGCTGCTCGGCGGGCTGCTGATCGGCGCGCTCAACGGCGCGCTGATCGTCCGCCTGAAGGTGCCGGACCTGCTGGCCACGCTCGGCATGCTGTTCGTGCTCCAGGGCGTGCAGCTGCTGCCGTCGCAGGGCCAGTCGATCTCGTCCGGCCTCGTGCTCGACGGCAAGGAGTACGACGGCATCTTCACCGAGGCCTTCCTCTACATCGGGCGCGGCCGCCTGTTCGGCGAGATCCCGTTCCCGATCATCATCTTCGCGGCGTGCGCGATCGCGCTCTGGGTCGTGCTGGAGAAGACGCGCTGGGGCCGCCAGCTGTACGCCGTCGGCGGCAACCTCGAGGCGGCCCGGCTGGCCGGCATCCGCGTCGACCGCGTGCGGATGATCGCCTACATCGTCAGCGGCGTGCTCGCGTCGCTCGGCGGCATCATCCTCGCCGCGCGCATCGGCGAGGGCGACGTCGGCGCGGGCAGCCCGTTCCTGCTCGACGCGGTGGCGGCGGCGCTCGTCGGGTACGCCGTGCTTGCGGTCAACCGGCCGAACATCCTCGGCACCACGATCGGCGCCGTGTTCCTCGGGATCATGCTCAACGGGCTCACGATCAAGAACTTCCCGTACTACACGCAGGACTTCGTCAAGGGGGTCGTCCTCATGGTCGCGCTGCTGCTCACGTTCGGCGTGCGGAGGCTTCGATGACGGAGCAGTACGAGCTCCTGGAGCCCGAGAAGGTCGCGGCGTACATCGACGCGCACCCGGACCTCGCCGCGCGCGTCGACACGTCCACGCTCGACGTGACGGAGGTCGGCGACGGCAACCTGAACCTGGTGTTCGTCTGCCAGGACGGCTCCGGCCGCGGCCTCGTCCTCAAGCAGGCGCTGCCGTACGTGCGGCTGGTCGGCCCGTCGTGGCCGTTCACGCCCAAGCGCGCGGTCGCCGAGGCGCGCGCCTACGAGGTCCACGGCCGCTTCGCCGCCGAGTACCTGCCGGCCTTCTACGGCTTCGACGCGGCCCGCTACATCCTCGCGATGGAGGACCTGACCGACCACCGCGTGTGGCGCGGCGCGCTCACCGATGGCGAGCGCCACGACGGCGCGGCCGCGGACATCGGCCGCTACGTCGCGCGGGTCGCGTTCCACACCGGCGTGTTCGGCGTGGAGGCGAAGGCGCTCAAGGCGCTCGTGGCCGGCGCGATCTCACCCGAGCTGTGCGAGATCACCGAGGACCTGGTGCTCACGGAGCCGTTCAGCGGCGCCGAGCGCAACTGGTACCAGGACGAGCTCGAGGACGCCGCGCGGTCGCTGCAGACGCCGGAGCTCAAGGCGGCGGCGGGCGAGCTCAAGTACGCGTTCATGACCCGCGCCGAGGCGCTCCTGCACGGCGACCTGCACACGGGCAGCGTCATGGTGCGCGAGGGCTCCACGCGCGCGTTCGACTCCGAGTTCGCGTTCTACGGGCCGATCGCGTTCGACCTCGCGCTGCCGTGGTCGAACTTCGTGGTGACGATGGCGCGCGACGCGGTGCTCGGCCGTGACGAGCACGGCGCCTGGGCGGCGACGCTGTTCGAGGAGCTGTGGGACGCCTTCGAGGCGGAGTTCCGCTCGCTGTGGCCGAACGTCGTCGACCCGCGTGTCTACAACGAGCTGTTCCTCGAGCGCTGGCTCGCGCAGACGCAGCGCGACACCGCGGCGTTCGCGGCCACCGAGGCCGCGCGCCGGATCGTCGGGCTGGCGCACGCGCCGGACCTCGAGGCGTTGGATCCGGAGCCGCGGGCGGTCGCCGGCCGCGCCGTGATCGAGACGGTCAAGCGGCTCCTGCTGGATCGGCCGGAGACGGCCGCGGAAGTGAGCGCCGTAGCGCGCGAGGAGGTGGCACGAGGATGATGGCCGTGCGGACCGCGGTGGGCTGGACCGGGGACGCGATCGAGATCATCGACCAGACGTTGTTGCCGGCCGAGGAGCGGATCATCCGTCTCTCGACGGTGGACGAGGTGGTGGACGCGATCCAGCGGCTCGCCGTGCGCGGCGCGCCCGCGATCGGCGTGACGGGCGCGCTGGGCGTCCTGCTGGCGGGGGACGACGACGCCGAGGCGGAGCGGATCGCGTCGGCGCGGCCGACGGCCGTGAACCTGCGCTGGGCGGTCGAGCGCGTGCTCGCCGCCTCCGACCGCAAGGCGGAGGCGCTCGCGATCCTCGAGGAGGACGTGGCCGCGTGCCGCGCGATCGGCTCCTACGGTCGCGCCGAGCTGCCGGAGGCGTCCAAGATCCTCACGGTCTGCAACACGGGCCGGCTGGCGACCGCGGGCTGGGGGACGGCGCTCGGCGTCGTCTACGCCAAGCAGGAGGCGGGCGAGCCGGTCGAGGTGTTCGCGTGCGAGACGCGCCCGCTCCTGCAGGGCGCGCGGCTGACGGCGTGGGAGCTCGACGACGCCGGCATCCCCGTCACGGTGCTGCCGGACGGCGCGGCGCCCGCGCTGCTCGCGGGCGGCCAGATCGACGCCGTGATCGTCGGCGCGGATCGGATCGCCGCCAACGGCGACACGGCCAACAAGATCGGCACCTACGCGCTGGCCATCGCCGCCCGCCATCACGGCGTGCCGTTCTACGTGGCCGCGCCGCGCTCCACGCTCGACCCCGCGACGCCCCACGGCGCCGTGATCGAGATCGAGGAGCGCGACGGCAGCGAGATCCGCTCGATCGCCGGGCTCGAGGAGTCCACGCGCGTGTGGAACCCGGCCTTCGACGTGACGCCCGCCTCGCTCATCACCGGCCTGATCACGGACGCGGGCGTGCTGCGCGCGCCGTTCGGGCCGGCGATCGAAGGCGTGCTGTCGTGAGGGCGGCGGTCTACCTCGGCGAGGGCGCCGTGCGGATCGAGGAGCGCGAGGTGCCGCGGCCCGGCCCGGGCGAGGTGCTGGTGGCGATGCGCGCGTGCGGCATCTGCGGCTCGGACCTCATGCAGTGGTACCAGGACCCGCGCGCGCCCGTGGTGCTCGGGCACGAGCCGGTCGGCGTGGTGCTGGAAGCGGCGGGCGACGAGCTTCCCCAGCCGGGCACGCGCGTGTTCATCCACCACCACGTGCCGTGCGGCGCCTGCGAGTACTGCCGGCGCGGGCACGAGACGCTGTGCGACACCTTCAAGGCGACGCGGATCGAGCCGGGTGGGTTCAGCGAGCTGATCCTGGTGCCGGCCTTGAACGCTGCGCTGGACCTGCTGACGCTGCCCGACCACGTGAGCGACGAGGCCGCGACGCTGATCGAGCCGCTCGCGTGCTGCGTGCGCGGGCTGGACCGCGCACGGGTCGACGACACCACGCGGCTGCTCGTGATCGGCGGCGGGCAGATGGGGCTGCTGATCGCCGAGGCGGCGCTGGCGCGTGGCGCCGAGGTGACGGTCGCCGAGCCGCGCGAGGACCGGCGGGCGCTGGCCACGTCGCTCGGCGCGCGGGGCGTCGAGCCGACCGCCGAGGCCGTCGGCTCGCCCACGGTCGTGATGCTGGCGACGGGCGCGGCCGCGGCGTGGGCGCTCGCGCTGGCGAGCGCCGACCGCGGCGGCATCATCCAGCTGTTCGCGCCGAGCGGGCCCGGCGAGCGGCGCGACTTCGGCGTCGACGACCTGTTCTTCCGCGAGCTGGAGATCCAGGCGTCCTACTCGGCCGGCCCGCGCGACACGCGCGCGGCGCTCGCGCTGATCGCCGACGGCCACATCTCCGCCGACAAGCTGATCACGCACCGGTTCCCGCTCGAGGAGACCGAGGCGGCGCTGGCCGCGGCGCGCAGCAAGGAGGGCATCAAGGTCGTGGTGACGTCGGCGTGAAGGCGGCGTTGATCTACGCGCCGGGCGACCTGCGCGTGGAGGACGTCGCCGATCCCGTCGCCGGCCCGGGCGAGGCCGTCCTGCGCGTCGGCGCGGCGGCGACCTGCCACACCGACGTCAAGTCGCTCCTGCGCGGCCACCCGTCGCTCGGCCCGTTCCCGGCTCGGCTGGGCCACGAGTTCGCGGGCACGATCGAGAGCGTGGGGACAGGTGTGGCGAACGTGGCGGTCGGCGACGTCGTCTTCAGCGGCAACTCCGCGCCGTGCGGGGAGTGCCGCCCGTGCCGGCGTGGGCGCGAGTCGCTCTGCCAGGACCTGCTGTACGTGCTCGGCGGCTTCGCCGAGAAGGTCCTGCTGCCCGAGCGGCTCGTGCGCACGAACCTGCACCGGATCCCCGCCGGCGTGCCGCTGGCGCTGGCACCGGTCGCAGAGCCGCTCGCCTGCGCCGTGCACGCGCTCGACGTGGTCGAAGTGCCGGAGCGGGTGACGATCCTCGGCGGCGGCTCGCTCGGGTTGATGCTCTCCGCGCTGGTCGCGAGCGCCGGTGGGCGGCCGACCGTGCTCGACCCGCATCCGGAGCGGCTCGAGCTGGCCAAGCGCTTCGGCGCGCACCGGACCGTGATCGCCACGCGCGGGCCTGAGGACGTCGCGGCGGGCGGCGACGCGGACCTCGTGATCGAAGCGGTCGGCCGGCCCGAGGCGTGGGAGCTCGCGGTCGCCATGGCCGCGCCCGGCGGCACCGTGAACCTGTTCGGCGGCTGCGCCCGCGACACGACCTTCACGGTCGGCACCGCGCGCGTGCACTACGAGGAGGTCACGCTCCTCGGCACCTACCACCACGCGCCGCGCTACCTGGCGCGCGCGCTCGACGTCCTCGCCGCGGACGAGTACCCGTGGGCGGAGCTCCTCGGCCCGGAGATCACGCTCGACCAGCTGCCCGACGCGCTGCTCGGCCGCCTGCACGGCCCGCAGCCGGCCAAGTACCGCGTCGTCGTCTAGCAGGCCGCGGTCGAGCCCTCCTCGTAGACCTGCCACGCGACCTGGCCGAGGCCGGCGTCGAGCTCGAGGCCGGCGGCTCCCCGTACTCGCGCTCGTAGGCGCGAGCGAGGGCGTGCGATGGGACGCCGTCGAAGAAGCCGAAGCGCCGGTACTCGCTGACGAACGCCGCCAGCGACGCATGGGTGACCGGCGTCTCGACGTCGACTTCGGCCGGGCTCGATCGCGTTCAGGAGCTCGTCGCCGTCGTCCTGGCGCTCACTGCCGCAGGCGACGAGGACCAGCGCCAGCAGGAGGACGAGCCGCCACATCGGCGGCAGATCAGTGAGCGAACGGCGCGGTGCGCGGGTCGGCGAGCAGGGCGCTCCACTCCTCGTCCGAGATGGGCTGCGGCTTGTCGCGCGCGCCCTCGACCGTGCAGATGAAGCCGAACGGCTCGTCAGACGGGTTGATCCAGCGGTGCGGGGCCCACGGCGGGGTCTCCACGAGGTCCAGGTGGTTGAGGTCGACGACCTGGTCGCCGATCAGGGCCTGGCCCGCGCCGCGGGCGGCGAAGACGACGTGGACGTGCTCATGCTTCTCCAGGCTCGAGTAGCCGCCGGGCGCGATCTCGAAGTAGCGGACCTCGAAGCTGACGCCCGCCTCCTCCGACCGCACCAGTGTGTGACGGGAGAGGCCCTGCCAGGCCATGCCGCGGGCGGTGCCCGGGTCGTCCTTGTAGGCGCGGGCGGTGACGCCGTCCCAGCGGAAGGCGGTGGGGTCGAAGGCTGCACGTCTCACCCGTCCCAGGATAGGAGCTCCTAATCCTGATCGGCTTATAGGTATTTATGGTACGGTCCGTGCATGCGATGGAGGTCCCTTTGTCCGTGCTCGCTGACCCCCAGGTGGGGCCGGCCCCCGCTCACGTAGCCGCGCTGCGTCAGATCCACCTCGGCATGATCGACGCGGTGCTCGCCGGTGGCGGCATCGCCCCGGTGGCGGCGCTGGCCGCCGACCAGCTCGACGGGACGGTCGCGATCGTCCTGCCGGCGGCGGACATCGCCGCCGCCGCACCCGACAGCGAGCGGCTGCCCGCGCTCGAGCGCTACGTCGCCGAGCGGCTCAAGGGCGGGCCGGTCAAGGTGCCCGCGGGCGTGGTCGCCGAGGTGCAGGTGCGCTCGGGTGACGAGCCGCTGGGCGCGGTCCTGCTGCTGGGCCGCGAGCACGGCGGCGCGCACGAGGTGCTCGAGCTGGCCGCGCTCGCGGCGCTGACCGCGGTGACGCTCCGCGACCAGCGCGTGTCCCAGCGACGGGCGGCGGCGGCGCTGTTCGACGAGCTGGACCGCCTCGCCGGTCCGGAGGTGCTCGCCCGCGCGCAGCGGCTCGGCGCCGACCTGTCCCAGGGCGTGAGCGCGTTGGTCGCGCGCCCGCCCGCCGGGCACACCGACCGCGTGCTGGCCACGATCGCGCAGGAGCTCCCCGGCGCGCTCGCCGCCGCACGCGGCGACTTCGTCGAGGCGCTCGCCCCCGGGTCGCCCGCCCGGCTCGTCCGGCGCCTGAAGGCGACGATGCCGGCGGGGATCTCGCCGCACGAGGTCGACCCCAGCCGGTTCGCGACCGCGTTGAAGATCGCCGCGCTCGCACTGGAGCTCGACGGCGGCGACGAGCTGCTCGGCGGCAGCTGGCGGCTGCTGCTCGGCACGGGCGCGACGAACCCCGCGGCGCTGGCGGCGCTCGTCGACTCGACCGTCGGCCCGGCACCCGAGCAGCACGACACGCTGCGGGCGTACTTCGCCCACGGCGCGAACATGAACGCGACGGCCGAGGCCGTGTTCGCCCACCGGCACACGATCGGCAACCGGCTGGACCGCGTCCGCCTGCTCACGGGCCACGACCCGCAGACGCCGGCCGGGCAGGCGCAGCTCACGCTGGGCCTGCAGGCGTTGGACGTGCAGCGCGCCGCCGAGCGACTCGCCCGGCGGCGCTAGACGGGGCTCGCCGCTAGAAGGCGGCGAGCACCGCGCCCTTGTACTTCTCGTCGATGAACTGCTTGACCTCGGGCGAGGTGAGCAGCTCGGCGAGCTTCTTCACGCGCGGATCGTTGGCCTCGTCGGGCAGCGTCACGAGCAGGTTGGCGTTCGGGTTGCCCTCGGCCTGCTCGAGCACGAGTGCGTCCTCGCTCGGGGTGAGGCCGGCCTCGATCGCGTAGTTGCCGTTGATCACGGCGAGGTCGGCGTCGTCGAGCGAGCGCGGCGTCTGGGCCGCCTCGACCTCGGCGAACTCGATGTCCTTCGGGTTGTCCGTGATGTTGCGGATCGTCGCCGTCGTCGACTCGTTGTCGTCCAGCGTGATCAGCTGGTTCGCCGCGAGCAGGCGCAGCGCGCGGGCCTCGTTGGTCGGATCGTTCGGGATCGCGATCTGCGCGCCGTTCGGGATCGCGTTGATGTCCTTGACCTTCTTCGAGTACAGGCCGAGCGGCTCGATGTGGACGCCGACGATCGACTGCGCCTTGAACTTGCGCGCCTTCTCCTGGTCGGCGAGGTACGCCGGCGTCTGGAAGTAGTTGGCGTCGAGCTGGCCGTCGATCAGCGCGGTGTTCGGCAGGACGTAGTCCGTGAACTCCTTGACCTCGAGCTTGAGGCCGGCCTTCTCGGCGAGGTTGTCCTTGATGAAGTCGAGGATCTCGGCGTGCGGGACTGGGGAGGCGCCGACGACGAGCGGCTTGGACGTGTCGGCGGACGCGCCGCTCGCGGGAGCGGGCTCGTCGTCGCCGCAGGCGACCACACCGACGGCGAGGGCGGCGGCGGTCAGGGCAAGTGCGATGCGGCGCATCGGCTTCCTTTCGTGGGGAGAGGTGCTACGCGTGAGAGAGGCGGCGGGCGAACCAGTCGCCCGCCCATTGCAGGAGCTGCACCAGCACGACGAGGACGACCACGGTGGCGATCGTCACCTCGGTCTCGTAGCGCTGGTAGCCGTAGCGGATGGCCACGTCGCCGAGGCCTCCGCCGCCGACGGCGCCGGCCATCGCGGAGTAGCCGATGACGCCGATCGTGGTGATGGTGACCCCGGACACGAGGCTGGGGAGCGCCTCGGGGATCAGGACCTTGGAGACGATCTCGCGGCGCCGCGCGCCGGCCGCGGTGGCGGCCTCGACGAGACCGCCCGGCACTTCCCGGAGTGCGGTCTCGACGATCCGCGCGAAGAACGGGATCGTCGCGAGCGCCAGCGGCACGATGGCCGCGGTGGTGCCGATGGTGGTGCCGACGAGCGCCCGCGTGAGCGGGATCACGGCGACGAGCAGGATGATGAACGGGACCGAGCGCCCGACGTTGACGACCGCGCCCAGGATCTTGTTCGCGATCGGCTGCTCGAGGATGCCGCCCTTGCCGGTGATCAGCAGCAGGACGCCGAGCAGCAGGCCGAACGGGATCGTGACGAGCATCGCCACGCCGACCATCACGAGCGTCTCGCGCGTCGCCGTCCAGAGCAGGGGAGCCCACTCGCTCCAGCCGTCGTTCATACCGTCACCTCGCTGGGGCTCACGACCAGCGCGCGGGTGACGCGCCGGTCGCCGATGCGCTCGGTCGAGCGCGCTTCGATCCGTGCGCCGGCTGCGACCTCGGCGGCGAGGCGCTCGTCGGCGTCGTCGAACAGCACGAGCTCGCGGGCGTGCTCGTGGTCGGCGACTTCAACGCGTCCGAACTGCGGCAGCAGGCCCTGGGCGAGGCGCGACTCGGGGCGCGCGACGACCTCGCCGAGCGGCCCGTGCTCCACGACCTTCCCTGCATCCAGCAACGCGACCCTGTCACACGCGGCGCGCACGACGTCCATCTCGTGCGTGATCAGCAGCACGGTCAGCCCGAGCTCGGCGTTGATCGTGCGCAGCAGGTCGAGCACCGAGTTCGTGGTCTCGGCGTCCAGCGCGGACGTCGCCTCGTCCGAGAGCAGCAGCGCGGGCTCGGAGGCGAGCGCGCGGGCGATGCCGACGCGCTGCTTCTGCCCGCCCGAGAGCTGCGACGGATGGGACGCACCCCGGTCGCCGAGCCCGACGAGGTCGAGCAGCTCGAGCGCGCGGCGACGGCGCTCGGCGCGACCGACGCCGGCGATCTCCAACGGCAGCGCGACGTTCTCGGCCGCGGTGCGCGAGGTGAGCAGGTTGAACTGCTGGAAGATCATCCCGATCCGCCGGCGGGCGGCGCGCAGCTGCGGGCCGCGCATCCGGGTGATCTCCTCGCCTTCGAGGTGGATCGTGCCGGCGGTCGGCTCCTCGAGCCGGTTGACGCAGCGGATCAGCGTGCTCTTGCCGGTGCCGCTGCGACCGATGACGCCGACGATCTCGCCCTTCGGCACGACGAGATCGACGCCGTCGAGCGCGACGACGCCGTTCGGGAAGGTCTTGCGTAAGCCGCTGATCTCAAGCATCGAGACGCGGAGGATAGAAACACCTGAACTCCGATCCTATTTGGATCTATTAGGACAGGGTGTCGTTAACCGTTATACGAGAAGTCGAACGAGCTCTTCTTGGAAGCGCTGCGAGTCCGCCGCGTCAACCACCCGAGTGGGTGGTGCGGGGGTCACGGGAAGCCCGAGCGGGCCGCCGTCCTCGCGCTCCATCAGCCACGCGCGGGCCAGATAGCCGTCGGAGATCACGTTCACCGGCCCCTCCCGCCAGGCGGTGGCGTAGGTCGGGTCGACGAGGATGCCGGCGGCGAGCGGGTCGTGCATCGAGCAGATCAGCCGTCCCCACTTGTGCTTGTAGAAGCCCAGGTAGAAGGGGAGGATCGCGGTCGCGAGCCGGGCCGCGGGCGTGTCGGAGGCGGCGAGCGCGGCGATCGCGTCCTCGTCGAGGATCGCCGGCGTGGTGACGTTGACGCCGACCATCACGAGCTCGCGGCGCGGGGCGGCGAACACGAGGGCGGCCGCGGCGGCGTCGTGGTCGATGTTGGCGTCGACCTCGCGCAGCGTGCCGGCCGGCGGGTAGGCGCCGGACCCGCCCATGATCACCACGCTGCGGTACCGGGCGAGCACGTCGGGGTCGCGCTGCAGCGCCACGCCGAGGTTGGTCAGCGGGCCGACGGCGAGCAGGTCCAGCTCGCCGGGGTGCTCGTGCGAGAGCCGGATCAGCTGATCGGCGGCGTGCTCGCCGGTCACCGAGCCGGAGGGTGCGGGCAGCCCCGCCTCGCCCAGGCCGTCGGCGCCGTGCACGAACGACGCGACCTCGAGCTCGCGCTCGAGCGGGTCGGTGGCGCCGAGCGCGACCGGCACGTCGAGGCCGATCGCCTCGAACACGGTCAGCGCGTTGCGCGCCGCGTCGGGGGCCGTGCAGTTGCCGTGCACCGCGCCGAGCGCGACGAGCTCGACGTCGTCGCGCGCCGCGAGGTAGAGGATCGCGATGGCGTCGTCGATGCCGACGTCCATGTCGAGGACGACTCGTCTCATGTGGTCACCGGGCGGTTGCGGAGCCGGCGCGCGAGGAGCACGAGCACGGCGATGGTCAGGACGTAGGGGAGCATCGACACGAACTGGGGCGGGATGCCGATGCCCTGCAGGCGCACGGCCATCGCGTAGGCGAGGCCGAACAGCAGCGCGGCCGCCGCCGCGCCGACCGGATGCGAGCGCGCGAGCATGATCGCCACGAGCGCGATGAACCCGCGGCCGGCGGTCATCCCCTGCACCCACTGGGTGACGAGCGACAGCGCGAGCTGCGCGCCCGCCAGGCCGCACAGCACGCCGCACAGGGCACACGCCATGAACTGCACGCGGGCGGGGCGGATGGCCGCCTCCGACGCGGCTTCCGCGTCCTCGCCGACCGCACGCAGGCGCACCCCGAACGGGTGCTTGAACAGCAGCCACCAGAGTGCCGGCACGGCGAGCGCGGCGAGGTACACGAGCGGGGAGAAGCCGAACAGGCGCGGGAGCCCTTCCAGCGCCGGGTCGTCGTAGGAGCCCTGGACGCCGAACACCGGCATCGTCAGGTACGCGGTCAGGCCGATCGCGAACAGGTTCACGGCCAGGCCGACGATGATCGGATCGCCCTTGAGCTTGATCACCCACAGCCCGAACAGCAGCGACAGCGTGGTCGCGCCGGCAACGCCGAACAGCAGGCCGAGCCACGCGCTGCCCGTCCAGTACAGGCCGGCGAAGCCGAGGAAGGCGCCGGTCAGCATCTGGCCCTCGAGGCCGATGTTGAAGATCCCCGCGCGGTCGGTGAGCACGCCGCCGAGCGCGGCCAGCAGGATCGGGCTCGCCAGCCGCAGCGCCGACAGGATCAGCGCGAAGTCGAAGATCGAGAGGAAGTCGCTCACGTCGCCCGCCTCCGCAGGACCCGGCGCCCGATCCACAGCCGCACGGCGACCATGGCGATGATCACGGCCTGGATGACGTTGACGAGCTGCAGCGGCACGTCGGTCGCGAGCTGCAGGCCGGTGCCGCCGGTGGTCAGCGCGGCCAGGAAGAAGCCGGACACGGCCGTCGCGAGCGGGTTGAACGCCGCCAGCATCGCCGCCGCGAGCCCGCTCCACGCCGTCTGCGGCGACACGATCGAGTCGTCCAGGTAGCGGTAGGTCTGGCCCATCACCAGCAGCGCGCCCGCCAGCCCGCAGAGCGCGCCCGACAGCGCCATCGTCGTGATGATCGTGCGCTTCATCGGCACGCCACCGGCCTCGGCGAAGTCGCGGTTGAGGCCGGTCATCCGCATCGCGTAGCCCAGCGACGTGCGCTGCAGCAGCCACAGCACCGCGAACGGCGCGAGCAGGGCGACGAACACGCCCGCGTGCAACGGCGTGTTCTCGATCACGATCGGCAGTTGCAGCGCCGTCGGGATCTCGGCTGTCTGGGCCAGCGTCGAGCCGCCGGTCTCGTCGCGCAGGGGGTAGGCGGCGAGGTACGTGGCCAGCAGCGCCGCGACGTAGTTGAGCAGCAGCGTCGTGACGACGAGCGGCACCCGCAGGAACGCCTCCCAGACGGCGGGAAGCATCGCCCACAGGGCGCCGGCGGCGCAGCCCGACAGCACCGCGAGGACGAACGTGATCGCCTCGGGCAGCGGTGCGAGCGCGTGCCCGACGACCGCCGTTGCGAGTGCCCCGAGGATCATCTGGCCCTCCCCGCCGAGGTTGAACAGCCCGACGCGGAACGCGAGCCCCATGCCGAGGCCGACGACGATGATCGGGATCGCGGTCGTCATCGACTGCGCGAGGCTGTCGACCGAGCCGACGGAGCCGTTCCACAGCGCGCGGTAGGCGTCCACGGGCGAGCCGTCCGCCAGCAACACGAACAGCGCGCCGACCGCGAGCGCGACGGCGACCGCCAGCAGCGCCTCCGCGGCGACCATCCCGCGCTCACGCATGCGCGCCCGCCATCAGCAGCCCGAGCTCGGCCTCGTCGCGGCTCTCGCCGACGATCGCGCCCTCGTACAGCACGACGATCCGGTCGGCGAGCGCGAGCAGCTCGTCCAGGTCGGCGCTGATCAGCAGCACGGCGGCTCCGCGGTCGCGGGCCGCGCGCAGCTGCCCGTGGACGAACTCGGCGGCGCCGATGTCCACGCCGCGCGTCGGCTGGGCGGCGAGCACGACCGCCGGGTCGCCGGCCAGCTCGCGGGCGATCACCAGCTTCTGGGCGTTGCCGCCCGACAGCGTCGCGGCGCGGTCGCCGACGTCGCCGGCGCGCACGTCGAACGCCTTCACCAGCTCACGCGCGCGGCGGTTCATGCCCCCGCGGTCGAGCAGGAAGCGCCGACCGTGGCGTCCCATCTCCAGGTTCTCGGCGATCGACGCCTCCCGGGCCAGCCCACGCGCGTACCGGTCCTCCGGGATGTGGGCGAGCCCGGCGGCGCGGCGCTGGGCGACGGTGGCGTCGCTGACGTCCTGCCCGTTGACCCACAGGGTCCCGGCGTCGCGCTCCCGCAGCCCGGCGATCAGCTCGGCCAGCTCGGTCTGGCCGTTGCCGGCCACACCCGCGACGCCCACGATCTCGCCGCCGCGCACCTCCAGGTCGGTGGGCGCCAGGCCGCGGCCGCCGAACCCGCCGAGCTGCAGCAGCGGCTCCCCGGGCGGCGTGGGCGCCTCGACGCGCGCGGTGTCGATCGCGCGACCCACCATCAGGCCCGCGAGCTCGCGCTCGTCCGTCTCGGCGGCCCGCCGCACGCCGGTCACCGCGCCGCGCCGGAGCACGGTGACCATGTCCGACACCGCGAGCACCTCGCGCAGCTTGTGGCTGATGAAGAGCACGGTGCGCCCCTGCCCGGCCAGGTCGCGCATGACGCTGAACAGGCCGTCGGTCTCCTGCGGCGTCAGGACCGCCGTCGGCTCGTCGAGGATCAGCACCTCGGCCGCGCGGTGCAGGGCACGCAGCAGCTCGACGCGCTGCTGGTCGCCGACCGACAGCTCACCGACGCGCGCCCGCGGGTCCACCCGCAGGCCGTGCCGGCGGCCCAGCTCGTCGACGAGCGCCTCGGCCGCCGCGTGGTCGTACCCGCCGCGGCGCTTGGGCTCGCGGCCCATCACGACGTTCTCGGCCACCGTCAGCCGGCGGAACAACCGGAAGTGCTGGTGGACCATGCCGATGCCGTGCGCGTACGCGTCCTCGACGGACGCGATCCGCGCCGGCGTGCCGTCGAGCGTGATCGTGCCCGCGTCGGGGGCCACGATCCCCGCGAGCACGCCCATCAGCGTCGTCTTGCCCGCGCCGTTCTCCCCGACGACGGCGTGCACGGTCCCGCGCTCGACGGTCAAGTCGACTCCGCCGAGCGCCGTGACCGCGCCGTACCGCTTCTCGATGCCCGAGAGGGCGATCACTGCTTGACGGTGATCTCGCCCGAGACGATCTGGTCCTTGAGCGCCTTCAAGTCGTCCTGGACGTCCTGCGGCAGCTTCGACGGGATCTCCAGGTTCGGCAGCGTCAGGAACTCCGGGCCGACCGCGTTCTCCTTGACGCCGAGAGCGATGTCACCGCCCTTGAACGTGTCCTTGCCGACGTCGCAGACGGCCTGCTTGACGGCCTCGTCGGAGCGCTTGACCATCGACAGGATGATGTGGTCAGGGTCCTTCGGGCGCTCGTCCACGTCGACGCCGCTCGTGTAGAAGTTCCGCTCCGCGGCGGCCTCGAAGACGCCCGAGTTGCCCGCGGCGGCGACGGCGGCGATGTACTTGGCGCCCTTGCCCGCCTGGGAGAGCGCGAGCTCCTTGCTGGTCGCCGGGTCGGTGTAGCTGTTGCCCCAGCCCTGCAGCACCTGGATGTCCGGCGCGGTGTCCTTGACGCCCTGCTCCATGCCCGCGTACCAGCGGCGCACGAGCGCGTTGTCGATCGCGCCGACGAAGCCGATCGACTTGGAGGCCGGGAAGTCGCCGGCGCCATCCTTCGCGAGCAACGCGTACGCCGCGCCGATCAGGTACATGCCCTCGTTCTCCTTGAACAGGATCCCGCGCAGGTTGGGCGTGTTCTCGACCGTGGCGTCGACGAGCGCCCACCGCTGATCGGCGTTCTGCTTGGACAGCTGGCCGATCGTCTGCACCGAGTCGAACGAGTTGGCGATGATCAGGTCCGGCTTCGCCTGGGCGGCCGCGCGCAGGTTGGCGGCGAGCTGGTTCGGGTCGTTGGACTGCACGACCTTCACGTCGACGCCGCACTCGGCGCCGCCGGCCTTCGCGCCGTCGGCGATCAGGTTGAGGAACTGGTTCGTGCCGAGCGGGTTCGTCGACACGTAGATGGCGGTCTTCTTGGCCCCGCCGCCGGTGGTCGTCTCGGAGCCGGACTCCGAGCCTCCACAACCGACGATCAGCAGGGCGAACGCCGCAAGCACGAGCTTTCGCATCCGGCCGAGAGTACTAATGCAGGTCGGAATTGCAGGTTTTTGCGCGTCGGTCATATGCTCCGTCGTGGTATGCGGATGGTGCTGGCGGCGGTGGTCCTCTTGATGCTCGTGGCCACGCCGGGTGCCTCCGCGGGCGGCTGGGATGGCTATACCCCGATCCCGGGCCCGAACTACGCGGACCCGAGCGTCCGGCCGTCCGTCAAGCAGTGGAAGGTGGCGATCGTGCTGGCCGACTTCCCGGACCGCGAGTTCATCGTCTCGCAGTCGGAGAGCTCGACGATCTGGGGCACGCCGACGGTCGAGGCGCACGGCATCCCGCGCGCCGAGGTGCCGCGGTTCTACGCCGACTTCCTCAACCGGCCGCAGCCTTTGAACCGGTACCAGACGATCAACCGCTACTGGATGGAGAACTCCTACGGGCGGTACGGCGTCGAGCTCGTCCCGTTCGGCCCCTATCGGCTGCCCCACCGCGCGTACCAGTACTTCCTGCGCCAGCACACCCGGCTCGCCGACTCGTGCCCGACGCCCGCGCGCACCCCGTGCCACGAGCGCTTCCGCGCCGACCTGCGCGCCGCGTGGGAGGCCGACGTCGGAGCGAAGGTGGCGAACGGGTTCGACAACGTCTTCTACGTCGCCGCGGGCGTCTCGGAGGCCGACACCTGGCGCGAGTTCGGCGAGATGCGCTATGCGAGCCCGGAGGCGATCCCCGCCCGCTTCGGTCCGGGTGCCTACGACACCTCGATGACCGCCAACTGGGCGCAGACGCGCTTCACGCCGTGGACCGCCTGGGCGTCGGCGGCGAGCATCTGGCCGACCGCGTCCGGCGACACCGCGACCGCCGCCGAGAGCACCGGGATGGGCGGCTACGCGCACGAGCTCTCGCACAACCTCGGGCTCGACGACAACTACAACAACCCGTTCGGCACGCCCGTCCAGCGATCCGCCGGCGGCAACTGGGACATGATGGGCCGCGGCTCCTCCAACGGGCCCGGCGGCCCACACACGCGCTGGCTTGTCCCGCCGACGCAGGGCGGCGCGCTCGGCGCGCAGCACGCGGTGCACAACAAGCGCGCGCTCGGCTTCCTGTCCGGCGGCGACGTGCTGCGCCTGCGCCGGAGCGAGCTGGCCGCGACCGGGCTCGTCGTGGTCGAGGTCAAGGCGCGCGAGGTGGCGCCGGACGGTGACCGGATCGGGATCGACGTCGCGCTCGACGGCGGCGGCGGCGACCAGTCCGCGCCGTGCAACGTCGAGTCCAACCCGCTGTGCGACGGCGGCGGCTACGACCGCTACACGCTCGAGGTCGTCCAGCGGATCGGGTCGGACTCGTTCCTGCCGGGCGAGGGCGTGCTGATCGCCAAGGCCAAGGACCGGTCGTCCTCGTGCGGGAGCTACACGTGCTTCCTCTGGTACGTCGACGCGAACCCGCGTGACCTCGACCAGGTGGACTTCGTGCGCCCGGACGGGACGGCGATCAAGGTCGGTCCCGGCGACGAGCGCCAGCTCGACGACGCCGCGTTCGACGCCGGCCTGGGGACGGGCACGCGGTTCGAGTACGTCGACGCGGCCAACCGGCTGCACTTCTACGTCATCGGCAAGCGCACCGACGCCGACGGCGTCCTGCGCTACACGCTGGCGGTCCGCTCGCTCGAGGGCGCCGGACCGGCGCGGCGCGGCGTGCGCGTGGAGCCGCCGACACGCACCTGCACGTTCGCCGTGACCAACACCGGGGAGGGGGCCGACGTGTTCCGGCTGTGGGTGTCCGCCGCGGGCGACGGGTGGTCGGCCCGCGTGCGCAACGTGCTCGTCGCCCCCGGACCGGGCGAGACCGTGCGCGTGCCGGTCGCGCTGCAGCGCGGGACGAGCGTCGGTCGCGTCGAGTTGACGGCCGTCTCCGAGAGCGACGACACGCAGGTCTCGACCGCGACGTGCGATGATCTCGCGCCGGGAAAGGACGAAATCCCATCGGGTTCATGGACTTTCGGTATTGTGCGTTTTCCGATCAACTTCGAGCTATTTCGAAGGAGCGCACTCCGTGAGGTCCCACTCGCTCAAGTTCCTGGCCTTGACGGCCACCCTGCTCGCCGCCGTGGCGGCGGGCTGTGGCGGCGCGAGCGATGAGGTAGGCGGCGGCTCGAACGAGGCGGCCGCACGCGAGGGCGGCGGCGTCAAGCTGTCGCTCGTCGCCTACGCGGTGCCCAAGGTCGGCTTCGACCTCGTCATCCCGGCCTTCAACGAGACGCCCGAGGGCAAGGGCGTCACGTTCAGCCAGTCCTACGGCGCCTCCGGCGACCAGTCGCGCAAGGTCGAGTCCGGCCTGCCGACGGACATCGTCAACTTCTCGGTCGAGCCCGACGTCACGCGGCTCGTGAAGTCCGGCCAGGTCGACGAGACCTGGAACCAGGGCGAGCACAAGGGCATCCCGTTCGGCTCGGTGGTCACGATCGTGACGCGCAAGGGCAACCCGAAGGGCATCAAGACGTGGGACGACCTGCTCGAGCCCGGCATCGAGGTCGTCACGCCCAACCCGTTCTCGAGCGGCTCGGCGAAGTGGAACCTGCTCGCGCCGTACGCGGAGAAGTCACGCGGCGGGCAGGACCCGAAGGCCGGCCTCGCGTACCTGGAGAAGCTGATCGGCGAGCACATCAAGGTGCAGCCGAAGTCCGGCCGTGAGGCGACCGAGACCTTCCTGCAGGGCACGGGCGACGTGCTGCTCTCGTACGAGAACGAGGCGCTGTTCGCCGAGCGCAACGGCGAGGACGTCGAGCACACGAACCCGCCGGTCACGTTCAAGATCGAGAACCCGGTCGCGGTCCTCAACACCTCCAAGCACAAGGAGCAGGCCCAGGCCTTCGTCGACTTCCTCTACACCAAGGAAGGCCAGACGAAGTGGGCCGAGGCCGGCTTCCGCCCGGTCGACGAGGCGGTGGCGCAGCAGTTCGCGTCCGACTTCCCGGCGCCCGAGAAGCTGTGGACGATTGACGACCTCGGCGGCTGGGGCAAGGTCAACGACGAGCTCTTCGACCCCGAGAAGGGCTCCGTGGCCAAGATCTACGACGAGGCCACGGGCTAGGCGCGCATGGCGTCGCTCGCGGTCCCCAAGCCGCCTGCGCGGACGCGCCGCTCGCTCGGCGGCGGTGTCGGCCCGATCGGGCTCGGCGTCGCCTCGCTGTGGTTGAGCCTGATCGTCCTGCTGCCGCTGGCGGCGGTCTTCACCAAGTCGCTCGACGGTGGCCTGGGCGCGTTCTGGGACGCGATCAGCGCGCCGTCGGCGCGCTACGCGCTGCTGCTCACGACCGCGATCTCCGCGCTGGTGGCGCTGATCAACGTCGTCACGGGCACGCTGATCGCGTGGGTGCTCGTCCGTGACGACTTCCGCGGCAAGTCGCTGGTCAACGCGGTCATCGACCTGCCGTTCGCGCTGCCGACCATCGTCGCCTCGATCGTGCTGCTCTCGCTGTACGGCCCGCGCAGCCCGGTCGGCATCCACCTGTACGCGACCAAGCCCGCGGTCATCCTCGCGTTGGCGTTCGTGACGCTGCCGTTCGTCGTGCGGTCGGTGCAGCCGGTGCTGCTGGAGGTCGACCGCGAGGCCGAGCAGGCCGCGGCCTCGCTCGGCGCGAGCGGCTGGACGACGTTCCGGCGGATCATCCTGCCCGCCCTGTACCCGGCGCTGCTCGGCGGCGCCGGCCTGGCGTTCGCGCGGGCGATCGGCGAGTTCGGCTCGGTCGTGCTGATCGGCGGTGGCATCCCACGGGACACCGAGGTCGCGTCGCAGTACATCGCCAAGCAGATCGAGACCGACCGGCCGGCGAGCGCCGCGGCCGTGTCGGTGACGCTGCTGCTGATCTCGTTCGTGGTGCTGTTCGCGATCCGCCGGTTCACGAAGCGCAAGGACGTCGGATGAGGATCGCGCTCCGGACCGCCGCGCTCGGCTACCTCACCGTCCTGGTGCTGGTGCCGCTGGCGATGATCTTCTACCGCACGTTCGAGGACGGCTTCACCGCGTTCTTCGAGTCGGTGACGACGCCCGCGGCGATCTCGGCGATCTCGTTGTCGCTGCTGATCGTCGCGATCGTGGTGCCGCTCAACGTCGTCTTCGGGCTGGTGACGGCCCTGGCGCTCGCCCGCGGGAACTTCCCCGGCAAGGGCATCCTGCAGGCGGTCGTGGACCTGCCGTTCGCGGTCTCGCCCGTGATCGTCGGCGTCGCCCTGATCCTGTTCTGGGGCAACGACGGCTGGCTCGGCGGCGCGTTCCCGGTGATCTTCTCGCTGCCCGGCATGGTGCTCGCGACCGTGTTCGTGACCTTGCCGTTCGTGGTGCGGGAGGTCGAGCCGGTGCTGCGGGAGATCGGCACCGAGCAGGAGGAAGCCGCTTCGACGCTCGGCGCCACGCGCTGGCAGACGTTCTGGCGGATCACGCTCCCGGCGATCCGCGTCGGCGTCGGCTACGGCGTCGTGCTCACCGTCGCCCGCTCGCTCGGCGAGTTCGGGGCGCTGACCGTCGTCGCCGGCGGCGTGCCGGGCGAGTCCCAGACGCTCACGCTGCTCGTCCACGCCCGCTACATCGACGACCACAACACCTTCGGCGCCTACTCGGCGGCGACCGTCCTGATGGGCCTCGCGCTCATCACGCTCATCCTCATGACCGTGCTCGAAAGGAGGCGGGAGGCATGATCACCGTCTCGAACGTGTCCAAGCGCTTCGGCGACTTCACCGCCCTCGACGACGTCTCGATCGAGGTCCCGGACGGCTCCCTGACGGCGCTGCTCGGCCCGTCGGGCTCGGGCAAGTCGACGCTGCTGCGGATCATCGGCGGGCTCGAGTTCGCCGACTCCGGGACCGTGACCATCCACGGTGACGACGTGACCGGCGTCGTGCCCCAGAAGCGCGGGATCGGCTTCGTCTTCCAGCACTACGCGGCGTTCAAGCACATGACCGTGCACGACAACGTCGGGTTCGGCCTGAAGATCCGCAAGACGCCGAAGGAGCGGATCGACGACCGCGTCAACGAGCTGCTGAAGATCGTCGGTCTCGCCGGGTTCGCGAAGCGCTACCCGTCGCAGCTGTCCGGCGGCCAGCGCCAGCGGATGGCGCTGGCGCGCGCGCTGGCGGTCGAGCCGCGCGTGCTGCTGCTCGATGAGCCGTTCGGCGCGCTGGACGCGAAGGTCCGCGCCGAGCTGCGCGAGTGGCTGCGCCGCCTGCACGAGGAGGTCCACGTCACGACCCTCCTGGTCACGCACGACCAGGAGGAGGCGCTGTCGATCGCGGACAACATCGCGGTCATGGACAACGCGCGCATCGAGCAGGTCGGCGGGCCGCGCGAGCTCTACGACCGGCCGGCGAACTCGTTCGTGATGGGGTTCCTCGGCCCGGTCGCGCAGGTCGACGACACGCTCGTGCGCCCGCACGACATCTCGCTGCTCGCGCAGCCGGACGGCGACGCGCGCGAGGCGCAGGTCACCCGCGTCAGCCACCTCGGCTTCGAGGTCCGCGTGGAGCTCCAGCTCGGGGACGGGCAGACCGTCTTCGCCCAGCTCACGCGCACCGAGGCGGCGCAGCTGGAGCTGGGCGCGGGCGACATCGTGTGGCTAGCCCTGACCGGGGACCGCGATGCCCGACTCGTACGCGAGGACGACCGCCTGGACGCGGTCGCGTGACAGGTCACGGCGCCGTGTCCATCTCGGCGAACTTGGCCATCCAGCCCTGGTTCTGGGTCGAGATGACGCTCTCGCAGCGGTCGACGAAGTCGGCGTCGCCGGCAGCGGTGCGCTTGAGGTGCTTGAGCTGGCCGGCGGTGCGCCGGTACTCGACGAGCAGGTACTCGTAGCGCTCCGCTGCGGCGTGCGCGGTCACGGCCGCGGCCAGCGCGCTGACGACGGGTACCCAGATGGCGACGTCCTCGACCTCGCTGATCCCCGCGATGGTCGCGACCGCCGCGGCCACCAAGCCCAGCGCGAACTCGATGTTCTTGACCGCCTTGATCCGGCTCGCGAGCGCGGTGGCGTTGCGGCTGTAATAGCCGATCTGCGAGTCCAGCCGCTCGGTCTTGTACGTCTCGGGCGTCGACCCCTGCGGCAGCGTGCGTTGCTTGCGGAGCGGCAGATCCTCAGCCGGCGACAGCTCGGCCGCGTTCCCTTCGAGCTCCGTTACGGTGGTGTCCAGGTGCGCGTTGGGGTTGCCCTGCGCGTAGTCACCCCGTCCGTTGAGGTAGAGGTAGATCTCGGTCTTCAGCGCCTCTGACACCGAGCGGCTGCGGGTCCAGTCGAGCACCGCCTGCGCGCTTCCGCGCGGCCGGACGAGCGTGCCCGCGGCGACCACGAAGCCGCTGATGCCGGTGAGCCACTTGCCGGGGGTGGTGTCAAGGCCCAGCATCACGCCGGCGTTGGCCAGCACGGCGCCCACGATGGTCAAGATGAGGGCGACGTTGCGCCACTTCTGCAGCTGCCGCTTGAGCGCGTCGGCCGACTCCGACCACTGGCGCTGCCGCTTGAAGACCTCGTCCAAAGTCAGCACCGGGCGACTCTATACCGATCCGGATAGGGTCTGCTGATCGCGGGGATCTTCATCAGCCACACGGGTACGGACGCGGATGTCGCGCACGCCATCAGCGCCGCGCTCGAGCTGCTGTTCGACCGGTCGGTCGCCGTCAACTACTCCACGCGCACCCAGGGCGAAGGTGCCATCAAGCCCGGCGCCGACTGGTTCAAGTGGATCAACACGCAGGTCGCGACGGGCGACGGGACGCTGATCCTGCTGACGCCCGCGTCGGTGCAGAAGCCGTGGGTCCTGTGGGAAGCGGGGGCGGTGTTCAGCGCGGCGACGGCGAAGGGCGACGCCGCACTGGAGCGCGTCCGCCCGGTCCTGTTCGGGATCGAGAGCGCCGACGTCCCGGACCCGTTGGCGAAGAGCCGCCAGCAGTACGTGCGCGGCGACGACCCCGACTCCGTCCGCCAGCTGCTTCGCGCGCTCGTCCCCGAGCTGGTCCCGGCCGATCAGATCATGGATGTCGCCTCGCGGCAGGAAGCGGCGGTCACGCGCTGGATCGACGGCACGCGTGAGGCGATGCGGCTCGCGCCACTGCTCCCGACGGAGCCGGTCGTGCAGGAGTGGATGCTGCGGATGGACGAGCTCGCCCGCAGCGGGCGCGCGCACGAGGTCAGCACGTTGCACCAGTGGATGACCGTGGCGTTCGGTCGCCAGCGCGACAAGGCCGAGCGTCCGCTCGACGTGCGCCTGCACCGTCGCCTCGGCGATCTCTACGCCGCCTCGCGCGACCATCAGGCCGCGGCCGCGCAGTACCGTCTCGCGCACAAGCTCGCTCCCCGTGACATCTACACGCTGCGCTTCCTGGGCAAGGCGCTCCTGGACTGCAAGGCGCTCGACGAGGCGGAGCGGGTCATCGCCGACATCGACAAGCTCGACCCTGGCGCTGCCGCCGACAACGTCCAGTGCGCCGCGCTGAAAGGGCGCTGGCTCGTTGCGCTCGAGCGCTTCGAAGCCGCACGCGACGTCTACCAGACCGCCCTGGACCACAACTCGAGCTCCTATTACCTCGCGGATCTGCTCGGCCAGGTCCAGCTCCGGCTGGGGGAGATCGAGCCCGCGCGGGCGACGTACGCCCAGGCGCAGCGGATCATCCGCGACCTCGACGAGAACAGCCTGTGGTCGAACGCCACCGCTGCGACGGCGGCGATCGTCCGCGGCGAGGACGACGCGCTCGACCACCTGGACGCGGTGCGCGCCCTTGGCCCGACCCCCGGCGACCTCGAGTCGATCGAGCGCGGGTTGGACACGCTGCATGAGCGGCTGGGCGCCAGCGACGCCGACCTCGTCGAATGGAAGGCCCACCTGCGCGCCCCCCGGGGGTAGGGTCGCGCTCGCTTATGACTGGTTGAGCGCTTTAGAGACTTGCCTTTGGTGGTCTGAATCGAAGATGCTTGCGGTCCGACCCCGAGGAGGACACGAATGCAGGACGACACCTTTGGCATGTTGGTCGCGCTCGCGTTCGTCCTCGCGGTGTGGGGGCTGCTGACGCTGATCCGCCGGACCGTGTACGTCGCGACCGCAGCGGTCACGTACACGCCCGTCGGTGGAGTCGAGCAACACGTCCCCAAGGGCAGCCTGATCCCGGAGAGCGCCACGGCGCTCGTGCTGGCCGAGGAGTACCGGAAGCGCTCGCTGTCCCTGCTCCGGTTTCTCATCGTCGGCAAGGACAACCGGGTCTCCACCTCCAAGACGGTGATGTTCGCGTGGACGTTCGCGATCGTGTGGGGCCTCGTGGCGACGATGCTCGCCTACTGGCGCGGCGACACGGCCGGGTGGACCGCACTGCAGGGCGGGCTGCAGGAGGAGTACCTGATCCTGCTGGGCGGACCCTACGCCGCAGCCGTGCTGGCCAAGTACAAGGCGACCGCGGACGCGGAAGGCGAGGCGGGCAAGACCGTCGCACCGGTCGGCACGGCGGCGCCCTCGCAGCTGGTCGCCGACGACCGCGGCGAGGGCGACATCGGCGACCTCCAGTACGTGCTCTTCAACTTCATCGCGCTCGTCTGGTTCGTCGTCACGTTGATCCGGGCGTTCGACGAGGGGTTCCCGGACGTCCCGCCGCTGCTCGCCGGCCTCGCGCTGACCTCCGCCACGGGCTACTCGGCCAAGAAGCTCATCAGCCAGGCCGGCCCCCAGATCACCGCGGTGCAACCGACCGCGGCGTGGCCCACCACGGCGACCCTCAGCTCGCAGGTCGAGGTCCTCGGCCGCAACCTCGTCGTCCCGGCGGACGTCGCTCCGGGAGGCACGGCGCTCGCTCCGACGGTCGACATCGGCGGATTCCCCGCGGAGGTGGCGTCCACGACCAACGTGCTCGGCACCGACCGCGTGACCGTCAAGGTCCCGCAGGAGGTCACCCCCGGACCCGTGAAGGTCACGGCGGTGCGGGCGGACGGCGTGGCCGCGACCGGGCCGCACGGGACGGACAGCGTCACCTTGACGATTCGCCAGCCGCCCGCGGCCCCGCTCTAGCCGATGGCCGTGCAGGGTGCCGTCGAGTTCGAGTACGACGCGTTCATCTCGTACGTGCGCAAGGACGAGGCCTGGGCGACGTTCCTCGCCGTGGAGCTGGCGAGGCGGGACTTCAAGGTCTTCGTCGACACGGATCGGCTCGTCGCCGGGACGGAATGGGCGGATCAGCTCGACGAGGAGCTCAAGCGCTCGCGGCACATCATCCTGCTGTGGTCGCAGACGGAGTCCGACTGGGTCACGCACGAGAAGGCGGTGTTCGAGGCCGAGCGGCGCTCGACGCCGGAGGTGGCGCGGCACGTGATCCCCGTCCTGCTCGAGGGCGACTACAAGCCGTTGCGCCGGTACGAGCGGATCGATGCCGTCCGCAAGGCCGCCGGGGCGTACGCCGCCGGTCCGTCGGCCCTCGGGCCCGAGGTGCGCCGGCCGCTGCTGGACAAGCTGGTCGCCAGCCTCCGGCACAGGGACGCCGCACGGCCGGTCCCGCTGCTCGTGATCGCCCCGACGCGGGCCGAGCTCGCCGCCACCGACCCGCACGTGCAGGTGCCTCCGCAGGTGGGGGAGACGTTGAACCAGCTCGCCGTCAGGCTGGGTCTCGAGTCGCGCGAGGACCTGCTGCCCTACTACGGGAGCGAGCGCGAGGACTGGCGGCCGTTTCGGGGCGAGGCGACGATCGGTGACGTCCTCGACGGCGTCAAGGAGGACATCAACCGTCGGCTCAAGCAGTCGCGGCTCGAGCAGTTCCGCTGGGAGCCACTCGACACCTTCTGGGACGACCCGGGGCAGATCAGCGGCCATCTGGTGGACGGGCTGGTCGTGATCGTGGTCGACCTGCTGGCGCTGTACCAGGACGGCCTGGCGTACAAGCTGGCGAACGACGTGATGCCGCAGGTGCGGCAGAACCGCAGGGCCGTGGTCACGGTCCTGTCACCGTTCGGCCTCCCCGCGGACGCGCTCATGCTGCGGGAGTCGATTCGCAACCGGGCGCGCGAGATCTTCACGGGGGTCTACGACCCACCGACCATCGTGCTCACCACGCCCAGCTGCCATCCCAGCGTCGGCGACGAGATGGACCTCAGGGCGCCGCTGCTGCGCCGGATCGGCGCGGAGCTCGTGCCGGGCGAGCCCGACGGCTCGACGTTCACGAGGACGCGGACGTGATCTACACGTTCTACTCCTACAAAGGGGGCGTCGGGCGTTCGATGGCGCTCGCCAACGTCGCGGAATGGCTGTACCTCACCGCCGGCCTGCGCGTCGTGATCGTCGACTGGGACCTCGAGGCCCCGGGTCTGGAGGCGTTCTTCCCGTCGGACGGGCGGCCGGCGGCCGTCGCGCGGCAGCCGGGGCTGATAGACCTCCTGCTCGAGTACAAGGCCGACCTGCCGTACCTGGACCTGCCGCCCGAAGCGGATCAGGAGGCGACGGTCAAGGCGCTCAGCGAGCAGCTCACGCCTCTGCGCTCGCGCGTGTTCCCGCTGCGCCGACCGGTGACGCGGCCGGACGGCCGGACGAGCGGCGTGTGGATCCTTCCGGCCGGGCGACGCGCGGGCGAGTCGTTCACCGCGTACTCGGACGCCGTCCAGGACTTCGACTGGAACGGGTTCTACGCGCGCTCCCGCGGACACGCGTTCTTCGAGTGGTTGCGGCGCCAGCTCGTCTCGCCCGACCTCGCCGACGTCGCGCTGATCGATGCGCGCACCGGTTTCTCGGAGATGGGCGGCGTCGCGACGCGCCAGCTCGCGGACGTGATCGTCTCGCTTTGCGTGCTCAACAGCCAGAACATCGAAGGCGTGCGGGCGATGACGGCGTCGTTCGCACGCCCTGAGGTGCTGGCGGCGCGTGGGCGGCCGCTCATGCAACTCGTGGTGCCGACGCGGACCGACAACAACGAGACCGATGCGCTCAACTTCGCCAAGGGGCAGTTCGAGCGCCAGACCAGCGATCTCCTCCCCGAGCCGATGCGCGGTCGGCGGACGTTCTGGGACCTGCGGATCCCATACGTGCCCAAGTACGCCTATACGGAGCGGCTCGCGGTCGGCGCCTCCGACGCCAACGAGGACCTCGTCGCCGCGTACACGAGGCTCGCCACGCAGCTCATCGAGCTGGCGCCGGCGGGCGCCGCGGTGCGGGCGACACTCCACGACGACCGGGCGCGTGAGCTGAGGTCGACGGTCGCGCTGGCGCAGGTGACCAACGTGCCGGCGCGCCTGCCGCTGCTCGTCGGCCGCGAGGGGTTGCTGAGCGACCTGCGTTCCCGGTTTGCGCCGGCGGGGACCCCGATCGTCCTGTACGGGCTCGGAGGGGCCGGCAAGACCGCGTTGGCGATCGAGTTCGCGCACCGGTTCACGGCGGACTACCGCGTCGCGTGGTGGATCGACGCGTCGTCGCCGGAGCGGGTCGCGCAGGGCTATGTCCAGCTGGCCGCGGCGCTGGGCGTCATACCAGGGCACGATCCCATCGCCTACGCGCGCGAGTGGTTCGCTGCGCACGAGGGCTGGTTGCTCGTGCTGGACGGTGCCGAGCACCCCGACGTGCTCGAGCCGCTCATGCCGCGGGAACGGCGCGGACACGTCTTGATCACGTCGCGAAGCCCACGCTGGACGGGGATCGCCACCGCCGTCGAGGTGCCTGTGCTGGCCGTCGACGACGCGGTCGACCTGGTGCGGCGGCGCACGGGTGAGTCGGAGCCGGCGATGCTCGAGGGCCTCGCGCGAGCGCTGGGCGAGCACCCGCTCGCGCTCGAGGAGGCGTGCGCCTACATGGAGGCCACGGGCCGCTCGATCGGTAGCTTCCGCGAGCGGTACGCCGACGAGGGGGCGCGGTTCCTGCAACGGGCCGGAGAGCAGCGCGGCACCGGGCACGCGCTGGCGGCCCTCTGGCTGGAGTCGTATCGCGAGGTGCTGCGTGACCCGCCGGCACGGGATCTGCTGGGCCTGCTGTCCGTCCTCGGATCCGAGAGCGTGCCGGTCGAAGCGATCACGTGCGGAGCCCCGGTCACCGCGGCACGGTTCCTCTGGGAACCGGCGACCGTCGACGAGGCGGTGATCAAGCTGCGGCAGTTCTCCTTCGTCGCGGCCCGTGAAGGCGGCCTGCAGGTCCACGGGCTCCTCGCGGCGTTCGTGCGCATGTGGCTCGGCGAGGACCTGGTGCGCCACTGGACCGAGACGGGGGTCGGGGTGCTCAGCTCGGCCCTCGCGCGGTCGGAGGCACCGGACGAGCTGGTGCTTGCGCACGCCCAGGCCGTGGTGGATCGCACCGACGATGGTTCGACCGCGGCGATCGAGCTGCTCGACCTGCTCGCTGGCAAGCAGGAGGAGCTCGGGCGGATCCCCGCGGCGGCGGCCACGTTGGAGGAGGCCGTCCGCCGCTCCAGGCTGCACCTCGGCGACCGGTGGGTGGAGCGGGCGATGCGCGCCCGCCTGATGTTGCTCATCCGCACCGAGGATCTCCAGGGCGCCCGCGCCGTGCTGCAGGATGACGTGAGCTGGGCCGCCGCGAACCTGCCGAAGCTGCGGCAGACGATCGCGGTCGACCTGGCCGTCGTCCTCCTCAGGAGTAACGAGTACGCCGACGCGCAGCGGATCATCAGCGCCGTCGACATCCCGACCGAGCGGGTGCTGGTCCAGGTCCTGCTCTGGCAGATCGCCTTCCAGGCACGGCGGACGGGCGCGTGGTCGATGCCCAGGCTCGACCACGCCGCGCAGGACAGCCAGGCGACCGTCCAGCGCGAGGTCGAGCGCATCCTGGGCCAGCTGCCGCTGGACCGGATCGCCGACGGGTTCCTCCGGGCGGACCTGTTCCCCGACTAGCGTCCCGCTCCGGGGATCGCGATGCCCGACTCGTACGCGAGGACGACCGCCTGGACGCGGTCGCGTAGGCCGAGCTTCATCAGCAGCCGGGCCACGTGCGTCTTGACCGTGGTCTCGGAGACGACGAGCTCGGCGGCGATCTCGGCGTTGGAGAGCCCGCGCGCGACGCAGCGGAAGACCTCCAGCTCGCGCGCGGTCAGCTCGTCCAGGCCGGGTGGGGGCGTGGGGCGTGCGGGCGTCGCCGCCGCGAACTCCTCGATCAGGCGGCGGGTGATGCTCGGCGCCAGCAGCGCCTCGCCCTGCGCGACGACGCGGATGCCCGCCGCGAGCTGCTCGGGCGGGACGTCCTTGAGCAGGAAGCCGGACGCGCCGGCCCGCAGTGCCTCGTAGACGTACTCGTTGAGGTCGAAGGTGGTGAGCATGAGCACGCGGGTCGGGTGCTCGCCCGCGTGGGAGAGCAGGCGCCGGGTCGCCTCGATGCCGTCCAGCTCGGGCATGCGGATGTCCATCAGCACGACGTCGGGCTTCAGGCGCTTGGCCTGCTCGACCGCGTCCAGCCCGTCGGAGGCCTCGCCGACCACGTCGAGGTCGTCCTCGGCGTCGAGGATCATCCGGAAGCCGGCGCGGACGAGCGCCTGGTCGTCGGCGATCAGGAGGCGGATCGAGGTCATCGGCGAGCCGTCCGGGCAGCCGCTGACGCGGCGCCATCGGGGACCGCGACCCGCTCCGTGAGCGGCAGGTGCGCGCTCACGCGCCAGCCGCCGTCGTCCGGGCCCGCCCGCAGCTCACCGCCATAGATGCGCACGCGCTCGGCCATGCCCACCAGGCCGTGCCCGCCACGCGGGCCGGGGTCCTGGCCGGCCGCGTTGCGGATCTCCAGCGCGAGGTCGTGCGGTGCCCACGAGACCGTGACGGTGGTGGGGGCGCCGGGTGCGTGCTTCATGGCGTTCGTGAGTCCTTCCTGGACGATCCGGTACGCGGTGAGGTCCAACCCCGCCGGGAGCGCGCGGCGTTCGCCGCACACGTCGAGCACGGCCGGGAGGCCGGACGCTCGGGCGCGGGCGACGAGCTCGCCGATCTCCGCCAGCCTGGGCTGTGGCGCGAGCGCCGCACGCTCGCTCCCGTCGGACAGCATGCCGAGCAGGTTCCGCATCTCGCCGAGCGCCTCGCGGCCGGTGCGCTCGATCCGCGTGGCGGCCTCGACGGCACGGCCGGCGTCACGCGCGAGGATCCGGCGTGCGCCGCCGGCCTGCACGACCATCACGCTGATCGAGTGCGCGACCACGTCGTGCATCTCGCGCGCGATCCGCCGGCGCTCGTCGACCGCGGCCTGCCGCTGCTCGTCCTCGCCGGTCTCGGCGAGCCGCGCGGTCGCCTCGTGCAGCTCGGCGGTGAGCCGGGTGCGGGCGCGCACGACGCGCCCCGCGAACCACGCGACGGCACCGATCAGCCCGGCGAAGAAGTAGTCGGCGCCCACGCGCGGACCCATCGCGGCCTGCACGGCCAGGAGCCCGCCGACGGCCAGCACGAGCCCGACGTACGTCCGCGCGCCGTCGCGGTGCGCGCCGGTCGCGTACGCGCACGCCAGCACGATCGCGAACGGCACGAACAGGTTGAGGATCGGCGTCAGCGCGAAGTCCATCAACAGCGCCGCGCCCAACGCCCCGGCGAGCGCGGCGACCGGCGCCCGCCGCCGCCACACGAGCACCGACGCGTACCCGAGCGCCAGCGCCACGTTGGCCACGAGCGGCCCTTCCCGGTCGGGCGACACCACGACCTCCACCACGGCGGCCACGGCGAACAGCCCGGCGACGAGCGCGTCGACGTTGCCGGGTCGGCGCAGCCACGCGGGCCGCCCGCGCCGGGCGCGCGGGAAAGTTAAACGTCCAGGACGTTTAAGTTCGGGGTTGGCGCGCGCGGTCACCGGGCGGCCGTCGTAGGCGAGCGTCGCGCGGACGGCGTGGCCGCCGGAGCGGCGGGGCGCGGACGTGAAGCGGCCGCCGTGGAGGAGGACGCGCTCGCGGATGCCCGCCAGCGGGCGGGTGGACACGGAGGCGCCGTCGTCGCGGACCTCGAGGTCGAGCGTCTCGGCGCGGTAGATGACGCGGACGTCGGCGCGGCCGGCGGCGCCGAGCTCGCGGGCGGCCGCGAGGGCCTCCTGGATGACGCGGTACGCGGTGACGTCGAGGCCCGCGGGGAGCTCGACCGCATCGCCGTCGACGCGCAGCACGACCGGCAGGCCCGCGGCGCTCGTGCGGCGGGTCAGCGACCGCAGGTGGCGCAGTGAGGGCTGCGGCGCGAGCGTGGACTCCGCGTCCTCGCTGCGAAGCACGCCGAGCAGCCGGCGCAGCTCGTCCAGCGCCTCGCGGCCCGTCGACTCGATCGCCGCGAACGCCTCACGGGCGAGGTCCGGCCGCGTCAGGGTGAGGCGGCGCGCGCCCGTGGCCTGCACGGTCATGGCCGAGAGCGCGTGCGCGACGACGTCGTGCAGCTCCCCCGCGATCCGCTCGCGCTCGTCGAGGACGGCACGGCCCGCGGCGACCGCGCGCTGGCGCTCGAGCTGCGCGGCCTTCTCGCGCAGCGCGCGGTTGAGCGCCGCGCGGCCACGCAGGAGCCGGCCGATGAGCACGGGCGCGCCGACCGAGATGAGGGCCGTGAACACCCCGCTCGACAGCGCCGCGTCGTCGTCGTACGGCGTCGTCGCCACGAGCGACAGCGCGCCGGCGAGCGGGATGCCGACGGCGAGCTCCCACCGCGTCGCGCGCAGGCCGAGCCAGAACGACACGACGAAGGGCGATGCGAACGCCAGGAACAGCTCGTCGTAGTAGTGGCGCGACAGCATCGGCAGCAGCGCCACGCCCGCGAACACGGTCAGCAGCGCGGTCAGCGGGAACCAGCGCCCGGCGACGACCGCCACCGCCATCGCCAGCAGGGCCAGCGAGGCGAGCGCGCGGTACGGCGTGCCGCCGGACACCAGCAGCGCCAGCTCGAGCTGGAGCTCGACGACGACGGCGAGCCCGATCAGCAGCGGAAGGCGGAGGCGATCGGGCACGGTCGCCGGATTGTGACGTGCGGTTACCCGTATGTCCTCGTAACCAGGGACGATGTCGGCGTCATCCGGAAGGATGACCCCAAGTCATCCCTTGGCCGCGTCCGAATCGTCATGGGGGCCGACGACTCGCACCGCGCGGCCCGGAAGAGTTGCGGTCAATGAAGACGCGCACCGCCACCGCGACCGTCTAACGCCAAGGAAGGCCTCACTCCATGACCGCACTCGCCTCCGTCACGTTCGACCTCCCCGAGACCGACCGCGTCGCCGTCGCCGCGACCGCCCTCACCCGCACCTACGGTGAAGGCGGCTCCGCCGTCCACGCGCTCCGCGGCGTCTCGCTCGAGGTGCCCAAGGGCCAGTTCACCGCCGTCATGGGTCCGTCGGGCTCGGGCAAGTCGACGCTCATGCACCTGCTCGCCGGCCTCGACACGCCCGACGCGGGCTCCGTCCACGTCGCCGGCGAGGACATCACGCGGATGTCCGACCGCGACCTCACGCGCCTGCGCCGCAAGCACATCGGGTTCGTGTTCCAGTCGTTCAACCTGCTGCCGACGCTCTCCGCCGAGGAGAACATCACGCTGCCGCTCGCGATCGCCGGCCGCAAGCCCGAGCCGGAGGCGGTCGACCGCCTGCTCGAGCGCATGGGCCTGAGCGAGCGGCGCGACCACAAGCCGGCGCAGCTCTCCGGCGGCCAGCAGCAGCGCGTCGCGGTCGCCCGCGCGCTGATCTGCTCGCCGACCGTCCTGTTCGCCGACGAGCCGACCGGCAACCTGGACTCGGCCGCCGGGTCCGACGTGCTCGACCTGCTGCGCACCGCGGTCGACGAGGACGGCCAGACGACCGTGATGGTCACGCACGACGCGCGCGCCGCCGCGTCGGCCGACCGCGTGCTCTTCCTCGCCGACGGCCGCGTCGTCGCCGACCTCGCCGGCCCGAGCGAGGACGCGATCCTCGACGCCATGCGCGACGCGGCGCGGGCATGATCCGCGTCACCTGGAAGGGCCTGGCGGCGCGGCCGATCCGCACCGCCCTGACCACGCTCGCCATCGTGGTCGGCGTCGCCTTCGTCTGCGCGGCGTACACCCTCACGGACACGATGTCCGGCGCGGCGGACACGCTCACGCACGCCGCGTACGACGGCACGGACGCCGTCGTGGTCACGAAGACCGCGTTCAAGGGCTCGCAGACGTCGGACATCCGGGCGCAGGCGCCGACGATCCCGGCCGCCACGCTCGACCGCGTCCGCGCCACCCCCGGCGTGACCATCGCCGTCGGCGACATCACCGACACGGCGCAGATCATGGCCAAGGACGGCAAGCCGGTCGGCACGGGGCCGTACTTCGGCGTCGGGTTCGACGCCAAGACCCCGGACGCGGAGCGGCTCACCCCGTTCCGCCTGCACGACGGCCGCTGGGCGACCGGCCCGAGCGAGGTCGTGATCGACCGCGCCACCGCCGAAGGCGAGGGCTACGCCGTCGGAGACGTGATCCGCGTGGCCGCCCGCGGCGAGGCGCGGACGTTCACGCTCACGGGCATCGCCGACTTCGCCGGCGTGAAGTCGCTCGGGAAGGCGAGCGCCGCGATCTTCGACCTGGACGCAGCACGGACGCTGTTCGCCAAGGACGGCTACGACCGCATCCTCGTCGCGGGTACGCGTGACGTCGACGCCGGTGCGGGCACGGAGGTCCGCACCGCCGCCGAGGATGACCGGTTCGCCTTCAGCTCGCTGGAGACCCTCGTGACGATCCTGCGCACGATCCTGCTCGCCTTCGCGGCGGTCGCCGTGGTGGTCGGCTCGTTCACGATCTTCAACTCGCTGAGCATCACGGTCGCCCAGCGCACGAGGGAGTTCGGGCTGCTGCGGATGGTCGGCGCCACGCGCCGGCAGGTCCGCGGCGCGGTGCTGCTCGAGGCGCTGACGATCGGGCTGCTCGCGTCGATCGTCGGGCTCGGCGTGGGCGTCGGCCTCGCCGAGGGGCTGAACGCGCTCTTCACGGCGGTCGGGGCGGAGCTGCCGACCGACTCGATGGTCGTCGCTTCCCGCACGGTCGTCGTCTCGCTGGCGGTCGGCACGCTCGCGACCGTCCTCGCCGCGATGATCCCGGCCCGCCGGGCGACCCGGATCGCGCCGGTGGCCGCGCTGCGCGACAGCACGCACACCGCCGCGCCCGGCCCGCTCGCCCGCGGGGTCCGCGCGCTCGCCTCGCTCGTCGGCCGGCCGTCGGCCGCGGTCGGCGGCGCGGCCGGCGCGCTCGCCCGCCGCAACGCCATGCGCAACCCGGGCCGCACCGCCGTGACGGCGCTCGCGCTCACGATCGGCGTGGCCCTCGTCACCGCCGTCACCGTGGTCGCGACCGGTCTCGAGCACGAGAGCCGCGGCGCGCTCGACCGGCGCGTCCAGGCCACGAGCATCGTGACCGCCGCCGACGGCTGGTCGCCGATCGACCCGAAGGTCGAGACCGCGATCGGCGGCGCGACGAGCAGCATCCGCCAGGACGGCGCGCTCGTCTTCGGCGCCCAGGAAGGCGTCAACGGGGTCGATCCCGCGACGATCGGGCGCTTCTACCGCTTCGACTTCACCGACGGCGGGCTCACGCGGGACGGGGCGGTCGTCGACGAGGGCTTCGCCGACGAGCACGGCCTGGAGGTCGGCAGCCCGCTCTCGATCATGTCGATGAGCGGCACGACGCTCGAGCTGACCGTCTCCGGCATCGAGCGGTCACCCGTGCTCGACGTGCTCGGCCTCGGGCCGATCACGATCCCGCACGCCGCCTTCGACCGCACGTTCGAGCAGGAGCGCAACCGCCTGACGTTCGCCGACCACGACGCGACCGCGGCGCTCGCCGCCTTCCCGAACGCCAAGGCGCAGGACAAGGCGGCGTTCATCGACGGGCAGACGGAGTGGATCGGGATGATCCTCGCGATCCTCTGGGTGCTGCTCGCGCTCGCGGTGATCGTCAGCCTGTTCGGCATCGTCAACACGCTCGTGCTGTCGACGTTCGAGCGGATGCGCGAGCTCGGCACGCTGCGCGCGCTCGGCTTCAGCCGTCGCCAGGTGCGCCGGATGGTCCGGCACGAGAGCGTGATCACCGCGCTGATCGGCGCGACGCTCGGCATCGCCGTCGGCCTCCTCCTCGCCGTAGTCGTCGTGCAGCTGCTGAGCGAGTACGGGCTCGCGTTCTCGGTGCCGGCGGGCAGCCTGCTCGCCGTCGCCCTGATCGCCGCGCTGGCGGGCATGCTCGCCGCGACGATGCCCGCGCGGCGCGCCTCGAAGATCGACGTGCTGAAGGCGCTCGCCTATGAATGACGCCGCGCGCGCTTGACGGCGTCGAGCGTCGCCCGCACCTCGCGCAGCAGGTCGTCGCCGTCGAACGGCTTGGCCAGGAAGGCCGTGGCCGGGTCGTCGCCGGCGGCGACCGTCGTGTCCCCGGTGTAGCCGCTGACGAACACCACCGGCAGGTCAGGGCGCTGCTCGCGCGCCTTGACCGCCAGCTCCACGCCCGACATGCCGGGCATCACGACGTCGGTGACGAGCACGTCGGCGGCGTCGAGGCGCTCCAGCGCCACGATCCCGCTCTCGACCGAGATCACCTGGTAGCCGGCGGCGTACAGGAGCCGGCCCGTCAGCGCACGCACCGCGTCCGCGTCCTCGACGACCAACACCGTCTCGCCGCGCCCGCGCGGGGCGCTCGGCGTCGGGTCGTCGTCACTCGCCCGCCGCACCGCCGGCAGCGTGACCGTGACGGTCGTGCCCTCGCCCGGCGTGGAGTCCAGCTCGATCCGCCCGCGCGCCTTGGTCACGATCCCGTACACGGTCGCCAGGCCCAACCCGACGCCGTGCCCGGAGACGGCCTTGGTGGTGAAGAACGGCTCGAAGGCGTGCGCGGCGACCTCCTTCGGCATGCCGCGACCCGTGTCGGACACGGTGACCCGGACCGCCCGCGGCGACGGCCCGTCGAGGTCGCGCATGACGGTGTTGACCGCCTCGATGCGCAGCGTCCCGCCGTCCGGCATCGCCTCGCGCGAGTTCATCGCCAGGCTCATCAGCATCTGCTCGAGCTGGCTGCGGTCGGCCTCCACGTCCCACAGGCGCTCGTCGACGTCGACGACGAGGTCGATGTCCTCGCCGAGGGTGCGCCGCAGCAGCAGCTCCAGCGACTCGATCACGCGCCGGACCGACAGCACCTCGGGCGTGCCCGACTGGCGGCGGGAGAACAGCAGCAGCCGCCGCGTGAGCTCGGAGGCGCGGCGCGAGGCGGCGATGATCTGGTCGACGTCGCCGGCCGTCCGCGAGTCGTCCGGGAGCTCCTTGCGCACGAAGGACGCGTAGTTGGCGACGATCGCCAGCAGGTTGTTGAAGTCGTGCGCGACACCGCCCGCCAGCTGGCCGACGGCCTCCAGCCGCTGCGCCTCGCGTAGCCGCGCCTCCAGCCGCACGTGGTGCGTGATGTCCGTGGCCACGCCGCCGACGCCGTACAGATCGCCGGACGTGTCGTCGATCAGCGGGAACTTGACCGACAGGAACGTGCGCGTCGTGTCCCCGTGCGTGACCTCCTCCTGGAGTTCGATCGGGTCACGCGAGGACATCACGCGCAGGTCGTCGACGCGCATCCGGTCGGCGACCTCGGCCGGCAGCACGTCCCGGTCGTACTTGCCGATCAGCTGCGCGGCCGGCTTGCCGTGCAGCCGCTCGAAGGCCCGGTTGACCAGCAGGTACCGGCCCTCCGGGTCCTTCAAGAAGATCGCGGCGGTGGTGTTGTCCAGCACCGCGCGCAGCGCCCGCGGGTCCGCGCCGCGGATGACCACCAACTCGTACTCGCCCATCGGCGTGCGCGTGACGTCGAGCCCGGGCGGGAGCTCGCCCAGCGGCTCCCCGACCGGGTCGCGCCCGAGCACGTCACACGCGCGGCGGTTCGCGAACGCGACGAGCCCAGCCGCATCCGTCCCCACCATGGCGTCGGGTGCAGCTTCGAGCAACTCCTCGAACTTCGGGGGGACAGAGGGCATTCTGTGCCGCGCGAGTGTAGGGCTAAGGTCAGGCTTTGAGACGCCGCGCAGCGCGAACTCGGTCCACCTGCGCGAGCTCGACCTTACGCAGACGCACCGAATGGGGCGTCACTTCGACGCATTCGTCCTCGCGCACCCACTCCAGCGCCTGGTCGAGCGACAGCGTCCGCGCGGGCACGAGCCGCACCAGCACGTCGCCCGTCGACGAGCGCATGTTGGTGAGGTGCTTCTCCTTGACGGCGTTGACGTCGAGGTCCTCCTGGCGCGCGTTCTCGCCGACGATCATGCCCTCGTAGACGTCCTCGCCCGGGCCGACGAACATCGTGCCGCGCTCCTGCAGGTTGAAGAGCGCGAACGACGCGGTCTTGCCCTTGCGGTCGGCGACGAGCGAGCCCTGCTGGCGCAGGCGCATGTCGCCCGCCCACGGCTCCCAGCGGTCGAACACGTGGTGCATGAGGCCGGTGCCGCGCGTCTCGGTGAGGAACTCGGTGCGGAAGCCGATCAGGCCGCGCGCGGGGACCAGGTAGTCCATCCGGACCCAGCCCGTGCCGTGGTTGATCATCTGCTCCATCCGGCCCTTGCGCAGGGCCAGCATCTGCGTGATCACGCCGACGTAGTCCTCGGGCACGTCGATCGTCAGGCGCTCGACCGGCTCGTGGCGGGTGCCGTCGATCTCGCGGATGACGACCTGCGGCTTGCCGACGGTCATCTCGTAGCCCTCGCGGCGCATGATCTCGACGAGGATCGCGAGCTGCAGCTCGCCGCGGCCCTGGACCTCCCAGGTATCCGGCCGCTCGGTGTCCAGCACGCGGATCGACACGTTGCCGATCAGCTCCTGCTCGAGGCGGTCCTTGATCTGGCGGGCGGTGAGCTTGTCGCCGTCCTGGCCGGCCAGCGGCGAGTGGTTGATGCCGATGGTGACCGAGATCGACGGCTCGTCGACGGTGATGACCGGCAGCGGCCGCGGGTCCTCGGGGTCGCCGAGCGTCTCGCCGATGGTCACCTCGGGCAGGCCGGCGACGGCGATGATCTCGCCCGGGCCGGCCTCGTCGGCGGACACGCGCTCGAGGCTCTCGGTGACGTACAGCTCGGTGATGCGCGCGTTGGCGATCGTGCCGTCGGCCTTGCACCAGGCGACGGTCTTGCCCTTCTTGATCGTGCCGTTGTGGACGCGGCAGATCGCGAGGCGGCCGACGAACAGCGACGCGTCGAGGTTCGTGACGTGGGCCTGGAGTGGCATGGCCTCGTCGTAGCTCGGCGCCGGGATCGTCTCCACCAGCAGGTCCAGCAGCGGCTTGAGGCTCTCGCCCGGCTGCGCCATGTCCAGCGTGGCCGTGCCGGCCTTGGCGTTGGTGTAGACGACCGGGAACTCGATCTGGTCCTCGGACGCGCCGAGGTCGATGAACAGCTCGTAGACCTCGTCGACGACCTCGGCCACACGCGCGTCCGGCCGGTCGATCTTGTTGATGACGAGGATCACCGGGAGCTTGCTCTCGAGCGCCTTGCGCAGCACGAAGCGCGTCTGCGGCAGCGGGCCCTCGGACGAGTCGACGAGCAGGAGCACGCCGTCGACCATCGTCAGGCCGCGCTCGACCTCACCGCCGAAATCGGCGTGGCCGGGGGTGTCGATGATGTTGAGCTTGACGTCCCCGTGGCGAACCGCCGTGTTCTTCGCGAGGATGGTGATGCCCTTCTCGCGCTCGAGGTCCATGGAGTCCATGACGCGGTCATTGACGTCCTGGTTGTCTCGGAAAGCGCCGGACTGCCAGAGCATGGCGTCGACAAGCGTCGTCTTCCCGTGGTCGACGTGCGCGATGATCGCCACGTTCCTGAGGTCTTCGCGAAGCTGCATGAGCGGCCAACGAGGATAGAGTCCGCTTGTCGGGCGTCAGGAGGAGAGTCATGCGTGGACGTGCTCTGGCCGTGCTGTCTTCGGCGTTTGCCCTGGGGGTGACGGCGCCCGCGTGGGCGCAGACGGCGCCGGGGGCGCCGGGTCAGACGGCGCACTGGACGACCGGCGCCAAGCAGGGTGTCGGCACCTCGACGACGACCGGCTCGAAGGTGTGGTTCTCGCTCGCGGACGGCGTCCTGAGCGAGGTCTACTACCCGCGCGTGGACGTCGCGGACTCGCGGGCGCTGGAGCTCGTGGTGTCGGACGGCAAGACGTTCACGGACCGGGAGTCGACCGACACGACGCACGCCGTGGAGCTCGTGACGGACACCGCGCTGGTCTACCGGCAGGTCAACACGGACAAGCAGCGCCGCTACCGGATCACGAAGACGTACGTGACGGACCCGTCGCGGGCGACGGTGCTGATGGACGTGCGCTTCGAGTCGCTGGACCATGGCAAGTACGCGGTGTACGCGGTCTACGACCCGTCGATCGACAACTCCGGGCGCCACGACGCGGGCAGCGTGTCCGGCGGCGCGCTCGTGGCGAGCGAAGGGGAGATCGCCAGCGCGCTGGTGGCCGACGAGCCCTTCAGCGCGGTCTCCAACGGCTATCTGGGGACGAGCGACGGCTACACGGACCTCGCCGACCACAGGCTGGACTGGCGCTATCCGAGCGCGCCCGACGGCAACGTCGTGCAGACGGCGCGGCTCGCGCTCGACGGCCGGCACGCGACGCGGCTGACGCTGGCGCTCGGCTTCGGCCCGAGCGGCGACGCGGCCCTGCGGACCGCCAGGGCGAGCCTCCGGCTGCCGTTCTTCCTGACGAAGATCGGCTACGCGCTCGGCTGGCACCTGTACCTGGACTCGCTGAAGCGGCCGCCGAAGAGCGTCGGGCGCGGCGACCTGCTGCAGCAGTACCGCGTCGCCGCGATGGAGCTCAAAGCGCATGAGGACAAGACCTACCGGGGCGCGAACATCGCCTCGCTGACCGTGCCCTGGGGCGAGGCGATCAACGCCGACGAGGCGGGCGTCGGCGGCTACCACCTGGTGTGGGCGCGCGACCTCTACCAGGTGTCGACGGCGCAGATCGCGATCGGGGACACCGCCGCCGCGAACCGCTCGCTGGACTACCTGTTCGACGTCCAGCAGAAGCCGGACGGCTCGTTCCCGCAGAACTCGCTGCTCGACGGCACGCCCTACTGGGGCTCGCTGCAGCTCGACGAGGTCGCGTTCCCGATCGTGCTCGCGTGGCAGCTGGGCCGCAAGGACGCCGCCACCTACCGCGACCACGTCAAGCCGGCGGCGGACTTCATCGTCGCCCGCGGGCCGGCGACGCCGCAGGAGCGCTGGGAGGAGGAGAGCGGCTACTCGCCGTCCACGATCGCGGCGGAGATCGCCGGGCTCACGGCGGCGGCCTCGCTCGCGCGCAGCGCGGGGGACGCCAACGGCGCCGCGCTCTACCAGGGCGTCGCCGACGAGTGGCAGCGCCGCGTCGAGGGCTGGACGTTCACGACGACCGGCCCGCACGGCGACGGGCGCTACTTCGAGCGCATCGACGACAACGGCAACCCGAACGACGGCCACGTCCTCGACATCAACAACGGCGGTGGCGCGTGGGACGAGCGGCTGATCGTCGACGCCGGCTTCCTCGACCTGGTGCGGCTCGGCGTCAAGCGGGCCAGCGACCCGTACGTCGTCGGCTCGCTGCCGGAGGTCGACGCCGTCATCCGCGTCGGTGACCTCTTCTACCGCTACAACCACGACGGCTACGGCGAGAAGGCCGACGGCGCGCCGTACGACGGCACCGGCGTCGGGCGACTGTGGCCGCTGCTGAGCGGCGAGCGCGGCGAGTACGAGCTGGCGGCGGGCCGAGGCGGCGCCTCGACCTACCTGCGGGCGATCGCGGCGAGCGCGAACGCGGGCTGGATGATCCCCGAGCAGGTCTGGGACCAGCCGGACATCCCGGCGTACGACCTGCGCTTCGGCGAGGGCACGGGCAGCGCGACGCCGCTGGCGTGGGCGATGGCCGCGTACGTGCGGCTCGCGCACTCGATCGACGCCGGGCGGCCGGTCTCGACCCCGTCGGTGGTGGCCGACCGCTACACCCGCGGGACGCTCCCGGCGGCGCCGGCGCTCACCCTCACCGCGCCGGCGGACGGCTCGACCACGGGCGCCGCGACCGCGACGGTCTCGGGCACGACCAACGCGCCCGACGTGTACGTCAACGCGGGCGGCACGACCACCCGGATCGCCGGCGGCACGTTCTCGACGACCGTTCCGCTCGGGCTCGGCGTCAACCAGATCACGGTGGTCGCGGTGGCGGCCAACGGCGGCACGGCGACCGTCCAGCGGACCGTCACGTCGACCAACTTCGGCACCGCGCTGGGCACCGCGACCGACCCGACCGGCGACGACGACGGGCCGGGCGAGTACGTCTATCCCGCTGACGCCGCGTTCAACCCGGGCGCGTACGACATCACCGGCTTCGGCGTGTACGACGACGGCCGCTCGTACAACTTCGTCACGACGATCGCGGGCGAGCTGCGCAACCCGTGGGGCGGCAACCAGATCGCCATCCAGCGGATCAACGTCTACAAGGCGGGGAGCAGCACCGGCGCGGCCCCGGCGCTGCCCGGCACCAACGCCAACCTCGAGGCGCCGTACGACTGGGTGCTGACCGCGGACGGGTTCAACGACCTCGGCGTGCGTGACGCGTCCGGGGCCACGATCGCGGGGGCGACGCTACTCGCGCTGCCGTCCACCCGGCAGATCGTGGCGAGCGTGCCCAAGGCGGACCTCGGGTCGTTGACCGGTGCGCGATACGCCGTGGTGATGGCCAGCCACGGCGGCGACGGCGAGGGCACGGGCCACATCCGGCCCGTGTACTCCCGCGCCTACTGGGACTCGACCGTCGGCACCGGCATGAGCTGGATCCACGACTTCCGGCTCGGCGGCGGCGCAGGTGAGTACACCGACGCGAACGAGGCGCGGGACACGGACACGCGCGACCCGAACGTGGTCGACATCCTCGTGCCGGCTGGCGGTTCGCAGGCGGACATCCTCGACTGGAGGGCGGCCGCGCCGGTCACGTTGCGCTACGTCGGCATCGGCTAGCGGGTATACAACGCGCCGGTATGGAGCTCATGCCGGCGCGTGAATCCCGTTGCTGGACGCTGCTGATGTTCGGAGCGGCGGCGCTCGTCGGCCTGCCGTTGATGGTCTGGCGGGCGCACGTGGACGAGCAGCTCGGCGAGGCGGTCGAGGTGTTCCTGCTGGCCGCCGGGACCGCGCTGCTCGTCGTGGCGTCGTGGTCGGTGTGGCGGACGCGCTCCACGCTCAAGCGCGCGCGGCCTGCGCCGGACGAGGCCCACGTCGTCCCGAGCAAGGCGAGCTGGCGCGCGGCCTTCGTCGCGTTCGGCGTCGTCGGTGGGTTTGCGCCGTTCCTGCGCAGCGGCTTCGACGACTCCAGCCCCGTGTTCGCCGCGTTCGGCTACGGGATCTGCCTCGGCGCGGCGCTGGCCGTGGCGTACGGGATCTGGTACCTGGGCCGGCTCGAGCGGCGCACGGGCCAGGTGCTGCTCACCGGCAACCGCCGGTACTTCCTTCACGAAGCGGTCACGAACTCGGTGCATCGGCGCGCATAGCGTCCGCGCCCGATGAGACTGACGCTCCCCCGGCGGCTGGCCCTGGCCGCCGCGACGATCGCCTGCGCCGCGTTCCCCAGCGCCGCGACGGCCCAGGATCGCTCGAGCTTCCTGCTCGGCGTCCTCCCCGACACGCAGTTCTACTCGCGCTACGCCACCCCGGGCGCGGGGGACCTGTTCATGGCCCGCTACGGCACCGAGCCGTACATCGAGCAGACGAGATGGCTCGCGGCGAACAAGGACAACCTGAAGATCCCGTTCGTCACCCACCTCGGTGACATCGTCGACCGCGCGACGGTCACGCAGGAGTGGGACGTCGCGAGCGAGGCCATGAAGGTCCTCGACGACGCCAAGCTGCCGTACTCGATCGCCAACGGCAACCACGACGCGACGCAGAACCCCGCGACGGAGCTGTTCCCGCGCTACTTCCCGACCGCGCGCGCCCAGGCGCAGGCGACGTTCGGTGGTCGCGACGCCTCCGGCCTGTCCGAGTGGCACACGTTCACGGCCGAGGGCCGGAAGTTCCTCGTGCTCGCGCTGGCCTGGCCCGCCGACAACGCGACGATCGCGTGGGGCAAGAGCGTGATCGAGGCCAACCCGACGCTGCCCGTGATCCTCACGACGCACGACCTGCTCGCGATCAAGAGCGACGCCGTGTCGCCGCTCGAGACCGAGTCCGGCCTGCGCCTGTGGGACAACCTCATCAAGGACCACGACCAGGTCTTCCTGACGATCAACGGCCACAGCCACGGCTCCGCGCACCTGCGCAAGACCAACGACTTCGGCCACAGCGTCGACCAGATCGTCTGGGACTACCAGATGGCCTACCAGGGCGGCAACGGCTACCTCGGCCTGATCGAGTTCGACTTCACGAACCGGCGGATGGCCACGACGGTCGTCTCCCCGTGGGTGCGCCTGAAGCCGAAGAGCACGCTCGTCGCCGAGTACGACATCGCCGTCAAGACCGGCCCGAACGAGAACCTGAACCTGCCGATCGACTGGGACACGCGGTTCGCGGGCTTCCAGGCGGCGCCCACGCCCGCCCCGGCGTCCAACGGCGACCTCGTGGTGGCCGCCAAGGCCAAGGTGCTCGAGGGCTTCGAGGAGCCCCAGGCCGTGCTCCCGCGGTTGCCGCTCAACGACTCCGACTTCCCCGAGGTCGCGGGCACCGTCGCCCATTGGCGCTTCGATCCGTCCAAGGCCGGCGCGCTGCCCGTCGGCGAGATCGGCGCGAAGGACATCGCCAAGGGCGCCGACATGCGCCGCGCCGCGCTGACCGGTCCCTCGCAGCTCGACGACCTGACGATCTCGACCGACCATCACTCGCTGTCTTCCGACGCCGCTTCCGCCTGCTTCCAGAACGACAACGCGGGCCGCAACTCCTTCATCAACACGGCCACGGGCGCCGCGGTCAACGCGAACGCGTTCCCGAACGGCTTCACGTTCGAGACGTTCATCAAGATCGACGAGGCCTGGACCGCCGCGAACAACCAGTGGAACGGCGCGATCAGCCGTGAGGGCGTCCGCCGCGACGTCGCCAACGTCCTCAACCCGGGGTACAACTACGACGAGCCGACGTTCGCGCTCGGCGTCTCCAACCTGCGTGAGATCCAGTGGAACGCGCTGGGCATCTCGGCCCAGGGCAACGGCTACCGCGAGCGCACGAACTGGTCGGGTGAGATCCTCACCGGCCGCTGGATCCACATCGCCAACGTCAACGACCCGGTCGCCAAGACCTCGACGCTCTACGTCGACGGCGCGCCGGTCCTGCGCAACTCGATCGACGCGGTCGGCCTCGCCACCGCCAACCAGCCGTGGCGCATCGGCTCCACCAAGGGCAGCGGCTGGCTGGGCTGCGTCGGCGAGACGCGCATCGTCGACCACGCCACCACGCCGGACCAGTGGCTGACGCAGCGCCGCTACCTGCCCGTGAACGCCGACACGACGGTCGGCGGCTCGGTGCCGGCGACGCTCGCGCTGACGCTCGGCGCTCCGGGCACGTTCGGCACCTTCACGCCGGGCGTGGCGCAGGAGTACACGGCCACGACTAAGGCGACCGTGACCTCCACGGCCGGCGACGCCACGCTCACCACGAGCGAGCCGGGGCGCCTCGTCAACGGCGCCTTCAGCCTCGCGCAGCCGCTGCGGATCGAGCTCGCCAAGTCGGCGTGGACCGGTCCCGTCTCGGGCGAGGAGGTCGGGGTCACGTTCAAGCAGGCGATCGGTGCGAACGAGCCGCTGCGCACCGGTTCCTACTCGAAGACCGTGACCTTCACGCTGTCGACGACCAACCCGTAGCGCCCATCTGCCCACGGACCGGGTACAGTCCGGTCCGTGGGCACGCTTTACCGCTTCCTCTAAGTCGCCAGTCAGCCACTGACACCCGGCCGCGCCCGCCTTCGCGCGGCCACGACTTCGAGGATGCGCCATGCCCCGCAGGACCCCGCGCGACGGACGCCGTCGTGCCCTTTCCCAGAACTTCCTCCATGACCAGCAGGTGGTCGCCGACGTCGTCGCGACCCTGCACCCACCGCCGAGCACGCTCGTCGTCGACCTCGGCGCGGGCGCCGGCGCGCTGACCCAGGCGGTCGCGGCGCGCGGCGCGCGCGTGCTGGCCGTCGAGCTCGACCCGCGGTGGGTGCGGGTCCTCCGCTCCCGCGCGCCCGCGTGGGGTGACGTCGACGTCCGCGCCGGCGATGCGCTCCGCGTCCCGTTCCCGGCTGAGCCGTTCAGCGTCATCTCCAACGCGCCGTACGCGATCGGGACCAAGCTCGTGCGGCGGCTGCTGACCGACGCGCACGGGCTCACGCGCGCGGTGGTCGTGCTCCAGCGCGAGGCCGCGCTGCGGCTCGCGGGCGGCGGGCGCTTCGCGGCGTCGTGGGCGCCGTGGTTCGAGCTGCGGGCGAGCGGTCGCATACCCGCGCGTGCGTTCCGCCCCGTGCCGTCGGTGGAGAGCGCGATCCTCACGATCCTCCCGCGGCCGATCCCGTTGCTGTCACCGGCGGCGTACCCGGGCTACGACCGCTTCCTGACCGCCGTGTTCACCGGTCGCGGGAACACGGTCGCGCAGCGGCTCGGCGTCCGGCCGGCCGAGCTGGCGGCCCTCGGCCTCCCGCGCGACGCCACGCCCGGCGCCGTGGACCCCGAGAGCTACGCGCGGGTGTTCACGCACCTAGTAGCTTCCGGCGGCACCTGTCGCACGGGGAAGGGGTCTCCATGAAGCGCGTTCTGCTGTCCGCGGCCATGTTCCTGCTCTTCGCGGCGCCGGCGGTCGCCGCCGGCCCGTCTCCGGGCGCGCCCGGGATCGGGGATCCGCTGTTCCCGACGCTCGGCAACGGCGGCTATGACGTCCAGCACTACGACGTCGACGTGCGCTACGGCAAGGCGTTCACCGACCCGGTCGAGGGCACGGTCACGATCCTCGCGCGCGCGACGCAGGCGCTCTCGCGCTTCAACCTGGACTTCGCGGGGCGCAGCGTCGGCGGCGTGGTCGTCAACGGCGCGCCCGCGCAGTGGCGGCGCGAGGGGAGCGAGCTCATCATCACGCCCCGCAAGGCGATCAAGGACCGCGCGCTGTTCGTCGTGACGGTGAGCAAGTACGTGGCGGTGCCGACCGTCCCGAACGACGACGATCCGACGTCCACGGCGCTGTTCGTCCACCCGAGCGGCACCGCGACCGCGCCGCAGCCGGACCTCGCGCGCTACTTCCTGCCGTCCAACGACCATCCGCGCGACAAGGCGAGCTTCGACTTCCGCTTCGACGTGCCGGCCGGCCAGACCGCCGTGGCGAACGGCGTCCCGCTCGCGAAGTGGACGAGCGGCGGGCGCACCCACTCGGTGTTCGTCCAGCGCCAGCCGATGGCCACCGAGCTGATCCAGATGGCGGTCGGCGACTACGACGTGACCAACGAGGGCTTCCACAACGGCGTCCTCCTGCGTGAGGTCACCGCCAAGCCACTGACGGCGCAGTACCTGCCGCTGCTGGACCCGACGCGCTCCCAGCTCGACTGGATGCGCGCGCGGGCCGGCGCCTACCCGTTCGACCTCTACGGCTCGCTCGTCGTCGACGCGGGGCTCGGCTTCGCGTTGGAGACGCAGACGCTCGAGCTGATCGACACCTTCTGGTACGAGGACTACGGCAAGGGCACGTGGGACGCGACGCTGCTGCACGAGATGAGCCACATGTGGTTCGGCGACAGCGTGGCGCCGTACTCGTGGAGCGACCTGTGGCTGAACGAGGGCCACGCGAGCTGGTACGAGTTCACCTGGGGCGAGGAGAACGGCGTCCTGGAAGAGGACACGACCGGCTACCCCGACGACCAGGGCTACGCGACCCTCGACGAGCTGATGAAGGCCGTCTACGCGCACGGCGACGAGTGGCGCGCGGAGAGCGGGCCGGTCGCGGCGCCGTCGTCGCCCGACGAGCTGTTCGCCTACCAGCGCTACCACGGCGGGGCGCTGGTCCTGTACGCGCTGCGCCAGAAGGTCGGCAACGCGGCCTTCCTCCGGATCGAGCGGGCCTACCCGGAGCGCTTCCGCGACCGTAGCGTGACGACCGACGACTTCATCGCGCTCGCGGCGCAGGTCAGTGGCCGGCCGGACGTCGTGCCGTTCCTGCGCGAGTGGGTGTACGGCACGAAGACGCCGCCGATGCCGGGGCATCCGGACTGGACGGTCAACGCCCCGTCGACCCAGCGGACGGCCACGATCCCGGGTAGGAGGGCGCCTCGGAGGTAACTCCTACCGCGCTGGTAGGCTTTTGAGGGCGATGATCTTCACCACGAAGGCCGAATACGGGGTGCGGATGCTGATCCAGCTCGGCACTCAGGGGTCGGGTCACCCGGTTTCCCTGAAGGCGATCGCCGAGGCGGAGAACCTGCCTCTGGCGTACTGCGAGCGGATCGCGGCGCTCCTGAAGAAGCACGGCCTCGTGGTGTCCACCCGCGGTGCGCACGGCGGCTACGTGCTGGCCAAGCCCGCGGAGGAGATCACCATGGACCAGGCGGTGCTCGCGCTCGAGGGCGCGATCGCGCCGATGGACTGCTTCCTCGACGACCACAACGGGCGTGTCCAGTGCTCCCACCACGGGGAGGACGGCGGCGGCGCGTGCGCGACCAAGCTGCTGTGGACGCGCGTGCAGATGGGGGTGATCCGCTCGTTGCAGCGGACCACCCTCGCCGAGCTGATCGAGTTCGACTCGAAGAAGCCGACGCCCGCGCTGCCCACCCCTGTCACGACCCTCTGAGAAAGAACCGATGGCCGAGCTCCAGATCAAGAACCTGCACGTCACCGTTGCGGACAAGCAGATCCTCAAGGGGGTCGACCTGCACGTCCGGCCCGGTGAGTTCCACGCGCTGATGGGCCCGAACGGCTCCGGCAAGTCCACGCTCGCGAACGTGATCATGGGTCACCCGAACTTCGAGGTGACCGAAGGCCAGATCCTGTTCGACGGCGAGGACATCACGGAGGCCGACCCGGACGAGCGCGCCCGTGCCGGCCTGTTCATGGCCTTCCAGTACCCGGTCGCCATCCCGGGCGTGACGGTCGCCAAGTACCTGCGCATGGTGATGAACGCGCACCGCGAGGGTCGCGGCGAGCCGGCGATCTCGCTCAAGGACTTCCGCAAGACGGTCGAAGCGGCGATGGAGCTCACGAAGGTCCCGAAGGAGTTCTCCTCGCGGTACCTGAACGAGGGCTTCTCCGGCGGCGAGAAGAAGCGCATGGAGATGCTCCAGCTCGCGCTCACGAAGCCGTCGCTGGCCGTCCTCGACGAGACCGACTCCGGCCTCGACATCGACGCGCTCAACACGGTCGCCTCGGCGGTGAACACCATCTCCGAGGGCACGGACATGGGCGTGCTGATCATCACCCACTACCAGCGCATCCTGCACATCGTGAAGCCGCAGTTCGTGCACATCATGTTCGAGGGGCGGATCGTCAAGGAGGGTGGCCCGGAGCTCGTCGAGATCCTCGAGGAGAAGGGCTACGGCTGGATCCGCGAGGAAGTCGCGGCGGCCGCGTAATGTCGCTCGCGGTCCCGACGTCCTCCGAGTTCCCGACCCTCGCGCGCGAGGGCCTGGTGTATCTCGACACCGCGGCCACCTCGCAGACCGTGCGGCCGGCGATCGAGGCGATGGACCGCTACTACGAGACCTATCGCGCGTCGATCCACCGCGGCATCTACTCGATCGCCACGGAGGCCACGGACGCGTACGAGCTCGCTCGCGAGCGGGTGGCGCGGTTCACGCACTCGACGGTCGGCGAGACCGTGTTCACGAAGAACGCGACGGAGGCGGTCAACCTCGTCGCGTACGCGTGGGGCCGCGCCAACGTCGGCCCGGACGACCTCGTGGTGCTCTCGCAGATGGAGCACCACGCGAACATCGTCCCGTGGCAACTGCTCGGCTGCAAGCTCGCGTACATCCCCATGAGCGACGACGGCGTGCTGGACCTGGACGCGTACGACGCGCTGCTGGCCCAGGGCCCGAAGCTCGTGGCGGTCGCGCACGTCTCCAACGTCGTCGGGACGATCAACCCGGTCGCGGAGATGATCGCCCGGGCGCACGCGGCGGGCGCCGTGGTGTTGGTGGACGGCGCGCAGGCCGTGCCGTCGCTGCCGGTCGACATCGCCGAGCTGGACGCGGACTTCTACGTCTGGACCGGGCACAAGGCCTACGGGCCGACCGGCATCGGCGTGCTGCACGGCCGGCGCTCGATCCTGGAGTCGATGCCGCCGTTCCTCGGTGGCGGGCACATGATCGCCCGGGTCGGTGACTTCGAGTCCACCTGGGCCGAGCCGCCGACGCGCTTCGAGGCGGGCACGATGCCGATCGCCGAGGCGATCGGGCTCGGAGAGGCCGTGGAGTGGCTGGCCTCGATCGGGATGGAGAACGTGCGCGAGCACGGGCGCGACGTCACGGCCTACGCGCTGGAGCGGTTCGCCGAGGTGCCCGGGCTCTCGATCCACGGCCCCGCGGACGCCGACGGGCGTGGCTCGCTGATCTCGTTCGCGCTGGACTACGCGCATCCCCACGACGTGGCCGAGATCCTCGGTCGCCAGGGCGTGTGCGTGCGTGCCGGCCACCACTGCGCGCAGCCGCTGATGCGGCGCCTGGGCGTGCCGGCTTCGACGCGTGCGTCCTTCGCTGTCCACGCCACGCGCGAGGACGTCGACCACCTGATCGACGCCCTCGGCAAGGTCCAGGAGATTTTTGGTTAGACCATGGACGACCTCTATCGCGAGCAGATCCTCGAGCACTACAAGCGGCCCCATCACTGGGGTGAGCTCGAGAACCCGGACATGGAGTTCTTCGACACGAACCCGCTCTGCGGCGACGAGTTGAAGGTGCAGATCAACGTCGCCGACGGGAAGGTCGCGGACGTGGCCTTCTCGGGCCATGGCTGCGCGATCTCCCAGGCCGCGGCCTCGATGACCTCCGACGAGCTGATCGGGATGCCGGTCGAGCAGTTGGTGTCGTTGGACCGTGAGTTCGTCCTGGACCTGCTGGGCATCGACATCTCGGCGACGCGCATGAAGTGCGCGTTGCTGTCGCTGAAGGTCATCAAGTCCGCGGGCCTGGGGCACGCGGCCTCGTGGGAGTCCGAAGCGGCTTAGCGGCCGCCGCGGTGCTGCTGCTTCGGCATCTGCCTCGCGATCGGCTTCAGGGCCGGCCGCGGGGCGCGCTTCGGCGGCAGTAGAGGGCGCTTCATCGCAGGCTTCTTGGCTGCGGGTTGGCGCTGCATATAGACGCTCCTTGGAAAGAGATTTCCGTACCGGGTGCTACCAGGCGGTGGAGGTGCGTCAGAGATTGATCATGCCGTCGAGCGTACGCGGTTGGTTGCGCGACGACGGTGCGGGCACCCGTACAGTGGCTCCCATGAAGCTTCTGCCGCTGGTCCTGCTGCTCTCGCTCACGCTGTTCGCCTGCGGAGGGGATGACGACCCCGCCGAGCCGGCCGCGACGGGGACGCCGGCGGCGGAGGCGACGCAGGCTCCTGAAGAGGACGCGGGCGGCGGCGACGCGGGCGGCGAGGAGGAGGTCCGCGAGATGTTCGCCGACTACACCAAGGCCCTCGGCGACCGCGACTGGGACGAGGCCTGCGACAACCTCGCGCCCGAGACGACCGAGAAGCTCCAGAGCAACATCAAGCAGCTCGGCGTCGCGAACCCGCCGAGCGAGTGCACCGAGCTGATGGACCAGCTCTATGACACGATCGACAAGGACCCGACCGCCAAGAAGACGATCGACGACATCACCAAGTCGGCGAAGGTCGACAAGGTGACGATCACCGGCGACTCGGCGAGCATCAGCTGGAGCGCGACCGTCAACGGGCAGAAGACGCCGGTCACGCAGTCCGCTCGCGTGATCGACGGCGACTGGAAGCTGATCGACGTCAACTAGGCGGTCCGTGGCGCCCAGCGCGGGATCCGCGGCCCGAGGTCAGCGCCCGCCCACGGCGCGCGCCGCGGCCGCGGCGCCGACCCGCTCGGCCTCGGCCGCGAACGCCTTCTCCATGCCGCGCACGCCGGCGCCCGCCGCGCGGTCGGTCAACGGGTTGTCGAGCAGCCCGCGCAGGGCGATCGCGCCGCGCAGGAACGGCGGGTAGCTGACCGCGCGCGAGCGGCGCTCGATCGTGCGCACGGTGCGCGCGACGGCCGGCTCCAGCGGCCACGTCTTGCCGAGCGCGTTCGGCAGCCGCTGCTTGGCGGACGCGAAGATCGGCGAGTCGTCGCTCGCGGCGACCATCGGCGTGTTCAGGAACAGGTAGTAGGCGACGCCGACGCCCACGTCGTGGGTGCGCAGCTCCACGCGCAGCGTGCGCCCCAACGCGTCGACCCCCGCCTTGGAGACGCTGTAGGCGCCGAGGCCCGCCGCGGGCAGCACGGCCGCGGCGCTGGCGACGAGCAGCAGGTAGCCGCGCCGCTCGAGGACGTGCGGGATCGCCGCCCGGGCGGTGCGCCAGACGCCGAGGAGGTTGATGTCGATCGTCTCCTCGACGGTCTCGGGCCCGACCAGCCGCAGCGGTCCGCCGGTGGCGATCCCCGCGTTGGCGACCGCCACGTCCAGGCCGCCGCAGCGCGCCGCGAGGTCGTCGATCGCGGCGGTCAGCGCCTCCGCGTCGCGCACGTCGGCGACCGCGGTCTCCGCGCCGGGCAACCCGGCCGCCACGCGCTCGAGCGCTTCGCGGTTGACGTCGATCAGGGCGAGTCGCATGCCGCGCGCGGCGAGCTGGCGCGCCAGCTCGGCGCCGATGCCCGACCCCGCTCCGGTGATCAGGGCAACGCGTCCGTCGAGGTTCCACATCATGATCAGTGGGACGGTAACGTTCCGCCGCGATGAGCGAACAGTGGCAGCAGCCCCAGGGACAACCGCAATGGGGTGGCGGAGGTCAGGCGCCCCAATCCACGTCGGGCAAGGCGACCGCCGCGCTCGTGCTCGGCATCGTGAGCATCCTCATCTGCCCGCTGATCTGCGGGATCATCGGGGTGATCATCGGCGGCCAGGCCAAGAACGAGATCGACTCCTCCGGCGGCCGGCTCGGCGGCCGGGGCATGGCCCAGGCCGGCGTGATCCTGAGCTGGATCGGCATCGCCTGGGGCGTGCTGATCGTGATCCTCTTCATCGCGGGAGCCATCTCGGCCTGAGCGCCGCTAGGGTGCGCGCCATATGAGCGGTCAGGGAGACGACGAGCAGCAGCAGCCCCCGCAGTGGCAACAGCCCCAGTGGCAGTCGCAATGGCAGCAGCCTGAGCAGCAGCCGCAATGGGGTCAGCAGCCGCAGCAGTGGGGGCAGCAGGAGACGCCGCAGTGGCAGCAGGGCTTCAACCAGCCGCAGCAGACGCCCGGCTCGGCGACCGCGGCCCTGATCCTCGGCATCTGCTCGCTCGTCATCTGCCCGCTGATCTGCGGCCCGCTCGCGGTCGTCTACGGCAACAAGGCCAAGCGCGAGATCGACAACTCCGGTGGGCGCCTGACCGGGCGCGGCATGGCTCAGGCGGGCGTGGTGACGGGCTGGATCGGGGTCGCGTTCGCGGTCATCAGCATCCTGTTCTTCGTCGTCGTGCTCGGGGTCGGCATCAGCAACTCGTAGCCACGCTCACCCGGGCGGGGCGATCGTCGCGCGTTCGGCGAGCGCCCACGCCCACCCCGCGGCGCCCAGCGCGCCGAGGAACAGCACGGCGCGCAGCGGCGTGCGTACCGGGGCGTCCAGGACCCGCACGCGCGTGACGAGCACGAACACGCCCGCGACCAGCAACGCGAGCGCGAAGAACACCCAGAAGCCGTTGTAGTCGAGGAAGCCGCTGTCCCCGCGCGCCGCCCACGCGAACGCGCGCGTGCCGCCGCACAGCGGGCACGGCAGCCCGGTCAACGACCGGAACGGGCAAGCGGGGATGAGGTCGGTGCCCTCGCGCGGGATCACGGCGCCGGCCGCGAACGGCAGGCAACCGGCGGCCAGCAGGACCAATCCCTCCCGCTTCGTAGGGTTCACGGCACCCAGTATCGCGCGGTACCGTTCCGGCACCCATGAGCTGGCAGGACTACTCGCAACCTCCGCAGCCGCCGTACTACTACGGCGGCCCTCCGCCCACGCGGAGCAGCGGCACGGCCACGGCGGCGCTCGTCCTCGGCATCTGCGGCTTCTTCGTCTGCCCGCTGATCTGCTCGATCGCCGCGATCATCTGCGGCAACATCGCCCTGAACGAGATCGACCGCTCGGGTGGTCAGGTCACCGGCCGCGACCTGGCCAAGGCCGGCCTCATCCTCGGCTGGGTCGGCGTGGGCCTGTGCGTGCTGGGGCTGCTGGTGATCGCCGCGTTCGTCGTCTTCGGCGTCTGGGCCCTCGACGAGGGCTCGAACTACGAGTACGAGCTGGACACCCAGATCTCGATGCTCCGCGCCGCGCTAAATGCCTAGGCGGCCAGGTCCAGCTGCTCGCCGCCGGCGGCGGCGACCAACGCCTCGAACAGCCGCGGGTGCGGCTGGCCGGGCCGGTCGAGCGTCTCCGCGTGCCACTGGACGCCGAGCACGAAGTGCTCGCTCATGTCCTCGATCCCCTCGACCGTGCCGTCGGGCGCCCAGGCCACGGCGCGCAGCCCGCGGCCGAGCCGCTCGACCGCCTGGTGGTGGAACGTGTTCACCCACGGCGCGTCGGTGCCGAGGATCGCGGCCAGGCTCGAGCCGGGCTCGACGTGGACCGGGTGCGTCTCCTCCCAGCCGGGCGCGGTCTGGCGATGGTCGATCGAGTTGTCGGTGACCGCCGGCAAGTGCTGGTGCAACGTGCCGCCCCGCGCGACGTTGAGCGCCTGCGCCCCGCGGCAGATGCCGAAGATGGGTAGCCCCATCGCATCGGCCACCCTCGCCACCTCCAGCTCGAACACGTCGAGCGTCGGCTCCGTCGGGCCCAGGTCGGGCGAGGGCTTGGCGCCGTAGGCGGCGGGGTCGAGGTCCGGGCCGCCGCTCAGGCACACCGCCTGCAGGCAGCGCAGCAGCTCCGGTACGGCGTCCACGCCGAGCGGCGGCAGCACCACGGGCACTGCGCCCGCGCGTGCGAGCGCGCGCACGTACGGCATTCCCAACGCCATCTCGTGCTGCGGCGGCTCGCCCTCGCGCAGGGGTCGCGTGCGTTCCGCCCGCCGCACTTCCGAGGTGGTCACCCCGACCAGCGGTCTCCTCTGCATCGGCAAAACGGTACCCCGCAGGCCGGGCGGTAGAATCCCTACCTCCGGAATCGGTTTTCTTTCGTGAGCCCTCTCATCGACATCTGCCCGCTCGCCGAGCTCCCGCCCGGGAGCAAGCGCCTCGTGGAGCACGAGGACCTGGAGATCGGCGTGGTCAACTGCGCCGGCCAGATCTTCGCCATCGAGGATCGCTGCTCGCACGACGACGGCGAGCTGGTGGACGGTGAGCTGGACGAGACGGACTGCAGCATCGAATGCCCCCGGCACGGATCGAAGTTCGATCTGCGCACCGGAAAGCCCATGAACCTGCCTGCGTACGTGCCCGTCGACACCTTCCCGGTGGTCGTCGAGGACGGCGTGATTCGAGTGGAGGTCGACTGACCTGATGGCTACTCCCGAGGTGATCGCCGAGCAGCAGGCGCTGGTCGGCATCAACAGCGACTACAAGGAGAAGTTCGGGTTCCACGACCCGGAGACCGGCTACGCCTTCAAGGCCCCGAAGGGGCTCTCGAAGGAGCTGGTCATGCAGATCTCCGAGTTCAAGAACGAGCCGCAGTGGATGCGGGACTTCCGCCTGAAGGCGCTCGAGCACTTCCTGGAGCGGCCGCAGCCGACCTGGGGCTCGCCGATGCTGGCCGAGGTCGACTACGACGACATCCACTACTTCGTCCGCGCGTCCGAGAAGGCCTCGCGCACGTGGGACGACGTGCCCGAGGACATCAAGAACACGTTCGACCGCCTGGGCATCCCCGAGGCCGAGCGCAAGTTCCTCTCCGGCGTCGGCGCCCAGTACGAGTCCGAGGTCGTCTACCACCAGGTGCGCGAGGACCTCGAGAAGCAGGGCGTGATCTTCATGGACATGGACTCGGGGCTCCGTGAGCACGAGGACATCGTCCGCGAGTACTTCGCGTCGATCATCCCCGCCAACGACAACAAGCTCGCGGCGCTGAACTCCGCGGTCTGGTCGGGCGGGTCGTTCGTGTACGTCCCGAAGGGCGTCCACGTCGAGATGCCGCTGCAGGCCTACTTCCGGATCAACACCGAGAACATGGGCCAGTTCGAGCGGACGCTGATCATCGCCGACGAAGGCTCGTACGTGCACTACGTCGAGGGCTGCACCGCCCCGGTGTGGAGCTCGGACTCGCTGCACTCCGCCGTCGTCGAGCTGATCGCCAAGCCCGGCGCGCGCATCCGCTACACGACCGTCCAGAACTGGTCGCAGAACGTCTACAACCTCGTCACCAAGCGCGCGGTCGCCGAGACCGACGCGACGGTCGAGTGGGTCGACTGCAACCTCGGCTCCAAGCTGACGATGAAGTACCCGTCCGTCTATCTGACGGGCGAGCGCGCGCACGGCGAGGTGCTCTCGATCGCCTTCGCGGGCAAGGGTCAGCACCAGGACGCCGGCGCGAAGATCATCCACGCCGCGCCGAACACGACGTCGAACATCTTCGCCAAGTCGATTTCCAAGGACGGCGGCCGCAGCTCCTACCGCGGCCTGCTCGAGGTCGCCAAGGGCGCCTCGGGCTCGAAGTCCAAGGTCGTCTGCGACGCGCTGCTGCTCGACGAGGACTCGCGCTCGGACACGTACCCCACGATCCGCATCGGCGAGGACGACGTGGACGTCGGGCACGAGGCGTCGGTCTCGAAGATCGGCGAGGAGCAGCTCTTCTACCTGATGTCCCGCGGCATCCCCGAGGACGAGGCGGGCAAGTTGATCGTGAACGGCTTCATCGAGCCGATCGTCAAGGAGCTCCCGATGGAGTACGCGGTGGAGATGAACCGCCTCATCGAGCTCCAGATGGAGGGATCCATTGGCTGAGCTGGCCACCGTCCGCGAGCCCGAGTGGCTGAAGGCGCGCCGCAGCGATGCGGCGCACCGTGCCGCGCAGCTCGACGTCCCCCGCTTCAAGGGCAAGGCGGGCTGGGAGTTCACGGACATCTCCAAGCTGGACCTCGCGTCCTTCACCGCGGCCGAGCCGGGCGTCGGTGACGCGTCCGCGGTGGACCGCGTCGAGACGCTGCTCGAGGCGCCCGAGGGCGCGCATCACCTCGGGCAGGTCGACGGCCGCGTGATCGATGGCGGCGACGCGCCGGACGACCTGCTCGTCCTGCCGCTGACGCTCGCCTGCGAGACGCACGCCGACCTGGTCGAAGAGCACTTCGGCAAGGTCGTGGACACGCAGCAGGACGTCTTCACCGAGCTCAACGACGCGGGCTGGACCGGCGGCGCGTTCGTGTACGTCCCGCGGGGCGTGCGCGTCGAGCAGCCGATCGTCCTCACCGCGATCGCCGACGCCGAGAAGACCGCCCTGCACCGCCGCGTGCTGATCGTGGTCGAGGAGGGCGCCGAGGCCGAGGTCTGGGAGCAGCACCTCTCCGGCACGACCGACAACGAGACGCTGCTGACGTCGATCGTCGAGCTGCGCGTGGGCCAGAACGCCCGCCTGCGGTTCGTCGGCGCGCAGGACCTCAACGAGAAGACCTGGGTCTTCGGCTCCCAGCGGGCCGAGGTCGCCCGCGACGGCCACCTCGACTGGGTCACGGCCGGCTTCGGCTCGGCCAACGGCAAGGTGTTCACCGAGACGCTGCTCGCCGGTGAGGGCTCGCACGCCCGCGTGACCGGCGCCTACGCCCCGCACGCCCGCCAGCACGTGGACTTCCACACGCTGCAGGAGCACGGCGCGGCCAACACCACGTCCGACCTGGCCTTCCGCGGCATCCTCGCCGACCGGTCGAGCGCCGTCTGGCGCGGCATGATCAAGGTCGACCCGGGCGCCCAGCAGACCGACGCGTTCCAGGAGTGCCGCAACCTGCTGCTCTCCAAGAAGGCGCACGCGGACGCGATCCCCGGCCTGGAGATCCTCGCCAACGACGTGCGCTGCACGCACGCCGCGGCGATCGCCCAGATCGATCCCGAGCAGGTCTTCTACCTGAACTCGCGCGGCCTGGACGACGCCCTGTCGAAGCGCCTCGTGATCGAGGGCTTCATGGCCGAGCTCGTCGAGCGCTTCGAGATGGGGCCGATCCGCGACGCCATGACGACGGCGCTCGAGCGCCGTCTCTCAGTCCTGCTCGATTGAGACTGGCGTAGTACGCAGGCGTCGCCACGTAATGTGGCGGCATGAGTGAGACACGGGACCGGGTCGTACGCGCGCTGGCCGCCTACGACCCGGAGCTCGATCGAGCACATCTCGATCTGGGCGAGGAGGAGCGTGCTGATCTGCTCGCGCGGTTTCCGCGCGAGGCCTGGCCGGCGATGACGCTGGCCGAGTACGCCATCGGCCAAGACGACTCAACCGGCACGTACTGCTACCGGCTCGAGTTCGCGGCGGCGCACCTGGGGTCGATCCGGGGCGGCAACGCCAGCAAGCTGCTGATCTACAAGCGCAAGTCTGGAGACGGCTGGCACTTCGACGAAGCCGCCTTCGACTCAGTGGACGCCGCGTGGGAGCGCGTACGGCAGGACTTCGTCAGCGCGCTGGACAGCGCCGCTGAGAACAGCTGGCCACGTCTCGCCGACCTCGACGCGCTGCGCACCGGGCCCGCGCTCCTGGTCAAGACGCTGCACACGTACTTCCCGGACCGTGTTCTGCCGATCGCGTCCAGCGCCCACCTACGGCACTTCCTCGGCCTGCTGGACCGGGAGGAGGCCTCGAACCAGTCGCTGAGCGCGATCGAGCTCAACCTCGCGCTGCTGGAGGAGCTGCGGCGCATCAGCCCTGGCGGCAGCACCTTCAGGACGAACGAGTTCGAGCGCTTCCTCTACCGCTTCTTCTCGCCCGTGTCCGCGCCGACCTGGCTCAAGATCTCGCCTGGGCGCCAGGGGATGCACTGGGACGCGTTCCTCGCGGCGAACATCATGGCGGTCGGGTGGGAGGCGATCGGCGACCTGCGGGACTTCGGCAGCAAGGCCGAGTTCCGCGCCGCCTACGACGAGGCGTACGCCGATCCGGCCCACGTCCGGGCGCGCAAGGCGAACGCGCTCTGGCGCCTGACCGAGCTGCGGGCGGGGGACCGGATCGTCGCCAACCGCGGCAAGTCCAAGATCCTCGCCGTCGGCACCGTGGTCGAGCCGCTGTACGAGTACCAGCCGCAGCGGGAGTTCTACCGCCACGTCGTGCACGTCGAGTGGGACACCGGCTACGCGCGGGACATCCCGCCGCAGAACGGGTGGCTGAACACGATCGACAAGGTGACGGCCGCGCAACGGGCGCTCATCGAGGCGTCGGACGTCGGGCCCAAGCCCACCGTCGAAGTCGACCCGCTGTACACGTGGCTCGCGTCCGCGCTCGAGGCCAAGGGCCAGGTCGTGCTGTACGGCCCACCGGGGACGGGGAAGACGTTCCACGCCCGCCGCTTCGCGGCCTGGTGGCTGCGAGAGCGGGCGGGCCACGCCAAGCCGGAAGCCGCCTTCGCCGACAGCGAAGCCCTCGTCGCGGCCGAGCGCCAGCTCGCAGGCTCGGGCTTGGCCGAAACCGCGTGGCTGATCGTGGCCAACCCGAAGCAGTGGAGCTGGAGCGACCTCTTCAAGGACGGGAAGATCGACTTCGGCTACCGCCGACTCAAGCGCAACTACCCCAAGGTGCAAGTCGGCGACCTCGTCTTCGGGTACGAGTCGAGCCCGACCAAGCGGCTGGTCGCCCTGGCGCGTGTCAGCCGGGCGTTCGGCGTCGCGGAGGGCAAGGATGCACCGACGATCGACCTCGAGCCGCTGCACCCGATCGAGAACGGACCGACCTACGACGACATCGTCAGCGATGAGCTCCTTACCAGGTCCGAAGCGGTGTTCAACGGATTTCAGGGCACGCTGTTCGCGCTCTCGGGCGCGGAGACCCAACGGCTGTCGACGCTGGTCGGACAGGCCGACGCCTCCACGATCGAGTACCTGGAGGAGGGCGACCAGATCGGGCAGCTGACCTTCACGACCTTCCATCCGTCCTACGGCTACGAGGACTTCGTCGAGGGCTTTCGGCCGGTTCCCGACGCGAGCGGCGAGCTCGCCCTGCAGCTGGAGGACGGCGTCTTCAAGCGCGTCTGCCTCGCGGCGTTGGCCGACCCCGGACGCCCGTACCTGCTCGTCATCGACGAGATCAACCGCGCGAACGTCGCCAAGGTCCTGGGCGAGCTGATCACGTTGCTCGAGGTGGACAAGCGCGGCCTGCAGGTCACGCTGCCGCAGAGCAAGGAGCGCTTCGTGGTGCCGCCGAACGTGTACCTGCTCGGAACGATGAACACCGCGGATCGATCGATCACGCTCATGGACGTCGCGCTCCGGCGGCGGTTCGCGTTCATCGAGCTGATGCCGCGCCCGGACCAACTCGAGCAGGCGGTAGGCACGCTCAAGCTCGAGGACTTCCTCGCGGGGCTCAACCGGGAGGTGGCACGCGTCGCTGGTCGCGAGAAGCAGATCGGCCATGCGTACCTGATGCCCGGCGGCCAGCCGGTGGAGGAGGCGGCCGACTTCGCCCGGATCTTCCGCCTGGAGATCCTGCCGCTGCTGCAGGAGTACTGCTACGAGGAATACGGGCAGCTCCAGCAGGTCCTCGGACCCGAGCTCGTGGACGTCGACGCCCAGGGCTTCAAGGAAGACGTCCTCGAAGACCCCGACGCCCTCGTGCAAGCGCTCGCCGGACGCTTCTCCGCGAGCGCGGCGGAGTCCGACGAGCCCTCATGACCGACGCGGCGGTCGAGATCCCCGAGTGGCACACGCGTGTGCTGCCCGGCGTCGCGCTCGACGATGATGACCGCCGGCTGTGCGAGCGGTTGACCAGCTCGCGGCGGCTGATCGTCGATGAGCTCGTCAGCGGTCTGCGCGTGACCGCGCGCTCGTGGGTCGGCGTCGTCCAGCTCAGCGGCGTCCGGCTGCATGTCGTTCCGAAGCTCGCCGGCGAGCACCTCGGCGTCGTGCGGATGGTCGACTGGGCCAGCGGGCTCAACGCCCTCAAGGCGCTCGACGCCGAGCACGATCTCAAGCTCGAGGGCGCGAACCTGCTGGATCTCGTGGCGCTGCTGCTGGTGCGCGCCGCCGAGCGGATCACGCGGGCGGGGGTGCGCACGGCCTACGTCGAGCGCGAGGACACGCTCGGGGCGCTGCGGGGACGGCTGCTCTTCGAGCGCCAGCTACGCCGGCAGCACGGTCGCGTCGACCGGCTGGAATGCCGCTTCGACGAGCGGTCGGCCGACATCTTCGACAACCAGCTTCTCCTCGCCGCCGCGCAGCGGTGTGCGGAGCGGGTCCGGGACGCCGGCGTGCGGCGGCGAGCCAGGCGCCTGCGGCTGCTCCTCTCGGACGTGTGTGACGCGTCCGCCGTCGCGCTGCCGAAGCGCAAGGTTCACTACGACCGTCTCAACCAGCGATACGCGGCGGCGCACGAGCTGGCGTGGCTGGTGCTGGAGGGCAGCGAAGGCCTGGACGACCTCTACCGGGGCGGCGCGACGCGCAGCTTCGCGTTCCTGCTCGACATGAACCGCGTCTTCGAGACGTTCGTCGAGCGGCTGCTCGGCGAGGCCCTGGGCACCGTGGACTTCCAGAGGCAGACGGGCAGCGTCGTACGCCGCGCGGACGGCCGCGCCTACCTGAAGCTCATCCCGGACGCAGTCGCGCGGGTCGGCGCGCCTGCGGTGGCCATCCCGATCGACGCCAAGTACAAGCGCTATTCGGCGAAAGGGCTCAGCCGCGACGATGTCGCGCAGACCTTCCTGTACGCGATGGGGCTGGGCGCCAAGGAGCAGCCGCACGCGCTGATCATCTACCCCGCCGAGGGTGCCGCGCTGGAGCGCACGCCACTCGTCGTCCGCCACAGCGATCGCACGTTGCGGGCGAGCGTTACCGCGATCGGCGTCCCGGTGGTGAAGGTGCTGGAGGAGGTCGAGACCGAGGCGCGCCCGCTGGTCGACGCGCTGCGGGAGGTCGTGCTCAACGCTCGGTGCTCCGCGTGATCCCCTCGGCGATCGCCCGCATCCGCTCGATCAGCTCCGGCGGCCCGTGGACCTCGTACGGCTCCGGGATCATCGCGATCCGCATCGCGAGCCAGTCGAGGTGGTCGTCGTTGGTGCGGAGCTCGCAGCGGGTGTCGTCGATCGGCGTGATGTCGCCGAGCCAGCGGCGGCCCTGCAGCGTCTCGGCGGACGCGTGCACGGTCACGCGCGCCTCGTAGCGCGACGGGTAGTTGCGCAGGCTCTGCTGGACGTAGCTGGCCGCGTCCGGGGCGGGGAGCGTGCGCGGGTGGAAGCGGGTGCCGATCGGCTGGACCTTCTCGATCCGGTCCACGCGGAACGTGCGCCAGTCCGAGCGCCCGCAGTCCCAGGCCACGAGGTACCAGCGGCGGCCCGCGTTCACGAGCGAGTGGGGTTCGGCCTCGCGCTTGCTCGGCGCCTGGTCGCGCGCGGTGTAGCTGAAGCGCACGCGCTCGGTGTCGCGGACCGCCGCGGCGAGCGCCGTCAGGCATTGCGGGTCCACGGTCGGGCCGCCCGCGTAGACCTGGAGCGTCTGGGTCGCGCGCTGGAGCGCTTGCACGCGCCGGCGCAGGTGCGTGGGGAGGACCTGCTCGAGCTTGACGAGCGCGCGGACGGCGGTCTCCTCGATGCCCATGACCGAGCTGCCGGCGGCGGTGCGCAGGGACACGGCGATCGCGATCGCCTCGTCGTCGTCGAGCAGGAGCGGCGGCATCGCCGTGCCCGCGCGGAGCTGGTAGCCGCCGGCCGGGCCGGTCATCGACTCGACGGGGTAGCCGAGCGTCCGGAGCCGCTCGACGTCGCGGCGGATCGTGCGCGGGGACACCTCCAGGCGGTCGGCCAGCTCCATGCCCGGCCAGTCGCGACGGCCCTGCAGCAACGACAGCAACGTCAGGAGCCGGCTGGACGTGGTCTCGCTCACGCGCACAGGATGGCCGCGGTTGCGGACACCATGTGTCCGCAAGGGGTGCGGCTAGCACGAGTCTTGCCGATTGCGGACAGAACCTGACCGCAGCCGTCGAGAGGCTGCCTGCATGCGAAACGAAGACCTGGCGATCAGCGCGCACGGCCTCGTGAAGTCCTTCGGCGACGTCCGTGCCCTGGACGGCGTCGACCTCGAGGCGGCGCCCGGCACCGTGCTGGGCGTGCTCGGCCCGAACGGCGCCGGGAAGACCACCTCCGTCCGCGTCCTCACGACGCTGCTCGAGCCGGACGGCGGTGAGGCGCGCGTCGCCGGGCTCGACGTGGTCAAGGACGCGGCGCGGCTGCGCTCGCGGATCGGGCTCGCCGGCCAGTACGCGGCGGTCGACGAGAACCTGACCGGGATCGAGAACCTGACGATGGTCGGGCGGCTGTACGGGAACCGGCGCGCGGCGGCGAAGCGGCGGGCGGTCGAGCTGCTCGAGCGCTTCTCGCTGAGCGACGCCGGCGGGCGGCCGGCGAAGACCTACTCCGGCGGCATGCGGCGGCGCCTGGACCTGGCGGCGGCGCTCGTGGCGAGCCCGCCCGTGCTGTTCCTCGACGAGCCGACGACCGGCCTGGATCCGCGGTCGCGGATCGAGCTGTGGGAGGCGATCGAGGAGCTCGTCGGGGACGGCACGACCGTGCTGCTGACCACCCAGTACCTCGAGGAGGCCGACCGGCTCGCGGACCGGATCGCGGTCGTCGACCACGGGCACGTGATCGCCGAGGGCACCGCGGACGAGCTCAAGAGCCGCGTCGGCGGCGTGCGCGTCGAGGTGACGCTCACGCACGAGGCGGCCGCCTTCGCGGCGACGAGCGCGCTCGAGTGCATGAGCGACGAGCCCGTGCACACCGACGGCGCGCTCGTCGTCGTGCAGGTCGCGGAGCGCTCCGGCGCGATCATGGAGGCCGCGCGGCGGCTGAGCCAGGCGGGGGTGGGCGCGGAGGACATCGCGGTCCGCCGCCCGACGCTCGACGACGTGTTCCTCACGCTGACCGGCCACGCGGCCGCCGACGAGGAAGCCACCGTCGAGGCCGAGCGCGAGTTGGTGACGGCATGAGCGGGCGGCTGACGCGCGACACGCTCACGCTCGCGGAGCGCAACCTGATCCGGCTCCCGCGCAACCCGGACATGCTGCTGGCCTTCACGGTGCAGCCGATCATGTTCGTGCTGCTGTTCGCGTTCGTCTTCGGCGGCGCGATCGAGACGCCCGGCTTCTCCGACTACATCGACTTCCTGATCCCGGGGATGATCGTCCAGCAGATCGCGTTCGGCGGCTTCACGACCGCGCTCGGGCTGGCCGAGGACATGACGAAGGGCCTGATCGACCGCTTCCGCTCGCTGCCGACGGCACGCGCCTCGGTGCTCGCCGGCCGCACGCTCGCGGACGTCGCGACGAACCTGCTGTCGGTGGCGATCCTGCTGACGACGGGCTTCGTGATCGGGTTCCGCTTCGACGCGGCCGTGCCCGAGATCCTCGGAGGGATCGCACTGCTGCTGCTGTTCGGCTACGCGTTCAGCTGGATCTTCGCCGTGATCGGCATGAGCGTGTCCTCGCCGGAAGCGGCGAACGGCGTCGGCTTCATCCTCGTGTTCCCGATCACGTTCATCAGCTCCGCGTTCGTGCCGGTCGAGTCGATGCCGGCGGGGCTGCAGCAGGTGGCGGAGGTCAACCCGGTGTCCACGATGGTCGATGCGCTGCGCGCGTTGTGGCTCGGCGGAGACATGGGCAACAGCCTGTGGCTGAGCGTCGTCTGGTGCATCGTGCTGATCGCGCTGTTCGCCCCGCTCGCGGTGCGCAAGTACCGCCTCAGCGCTTCGGCGTAGCGCGGTACCGCTTGCCGGCGCGCACGACGACGGTCTTCTTCTTGACGGCGTCACGCACCGTGACGGCGCCCTGGGTGACCTTCGTCAGCGTGCCGGCGCAGGAGTCCTGCACGAGCCAGCGCGTGCCGCGCACCGTGGCGGCGCTGTACTTGCCGGCCGTGCGGAACGCGCCCTTGCCGTTCCCCCACAGCTTGCGCGATCTGGCCTTCTTCTTCGCCGCCGACGCGCGCTTGCACGGTGCGAGCGGCTCGGTGAGCGTGAGCACCGTGACACGGCCGACACGGCTGAGCGTGAAGATCCCGTCGGAGAACTCGGCCTCGCCGCCGCTGCCGTCGCGGATGACGACCGTGCCCTGCTTGGCGTCCACGGTCGACCCGAGCGGGACGCCCGCCGCCGGGTCCAGTTCCACGTAGCGGCTGGAGCCGGGGACCTTGACCTTGACGGTGCCCTCCGCGGGGCGCGCGTTGGGGGTCGGCGTCGGGGTGGCGATCACCGTGGGGACCGCCGTCGGCTCCGGGCTCGGCGACGGCGTGGGCGTCGGGGTGGGTGTGGGGGTGGGCGTCGGCTCGACGACCGGGGCGCCCGAGGCGACCTCCGGCACGTCGGACGTGGTGCTCGCGGTCATGGGCGCGAGCAGCGCCGGCGCGGTGATCCCCGGGAAGCTGATCCGCAGCACGTCGCCCGGGTTCACGAACGCGGTCGAGTACAGGCCGCAGGTGACGTTCACGCCCGCCGGCGACCCGCACGAGCCGACGTCGACCCCGCGCGTGAGGTCGCGGACGATGCCGTTGGTCGTGCCGGAGAACGCGGTGCCGGCGGGGAACGTCAGCCGGATCCGGCTGCCCGCGTCGGCGGACAGCCCGCCGGTGGCCGAGGTGACGAGCCCGACCTCCGCGGGCGAGCCGAACCGCAGCGCGACGCCGGTCAGCGCGCCCCCGCCGAGCACGACGAAGGGCGTGGAGGCGACGGCCGGGAGGTCGCTCGTGGTGGTGACCGACACGCTTTGCGCTCCGGCGGGGCCGTTCGTGAGCCCGCGCAGCGTCAGCTCGAGCTCGGCGCCGGGGTTCACGAACCCGGTCGAGTAGAACCCGCACCGCGCGACGCCGTCGACGGGCACCGCGCAGCTGCCGACGTCGAGCCGGCGGGTGACGTCGCGGATCGTCCCGCCCTGCCAGCCGCTCGTGCCGGTGCCCGGGGGAACGGTGACCGCGATCCGGCTGCCCGCGTCGGCCGAGAGGCCGCCGGTGCCGGAGACGCTGAACCGGATCACGTGCCGGGTGAGCGCGCCCGCGGCCGGGGACGGGTCGGCGATCGTCACCGTCGGCGTCGACACGCTCCCGCCCGTGACGACGCTCGCGGCGATGGAAGACACGGCGGGCAGGTCGGTCGTGGTCGACACGGACACGGTCTTCGCCCCGACGTCGCCGTTGGTCAGCCCGCGCAGCGTGAGCTGCAGCTCGTCGCCGGCGTCGACGTATCCGCTCGAGTAGAACCCGCAGTCGGACACGCCGCCGGCGGGCCGGGCGCACGAGCCGACGTCGACCCCGCGCGTGACGTCGCGGATCGTCCCGGTCTGCCAGCCGTCCGCGCCCGTTCCCGGTGGGAGCGTGACCGCGATCCGGCTGTTGGCCTCGGCCGACAGGCCACCGGTGACCGTGAAGCCGATCACGTAGCGGGTCACCGCGCCCGCCGCCGCCGACGGGGAGCCGATCGCCAGCGTCGGCTCGGACACCGGGCCACCGGCGACGATCGCGAACGGGTCCGAGGACGTCGTGACCGGCTCGGCCGTCGTGCTCACGCCGACCCCGCGCACGCCGACCGTGGACGGGTTCGTCAGGCCACGCAGCGTGGCCGTCAGGCGCGCGCCGGCCGCGGCCGACTGCCCGCTGAAGAACGTGCAGGTCGAGATCAGGACCGCGTTCGGCCGCACGCAGCCGCCGACGTCGACGCCGCGGGTCTCGTCGCGGAGCGTGCCGGTCTGCCAGCCATCGGTGCCGAGGTCGCCGGGCAGCGTCACGCGGACGCTGTCGGCGCCGCCGAGGCCGGCGGTGATCGTGAAGCCGACGCGGTACACGGTCCGCGCACCGGCCGCGGCCGACGGCCGGGTGTTGTCGACCGTGAGGTCGGTCACCGCCGCGGCGGCGGGTGCGGCGAGGAGCAGCGTGAGGAGAGCGACGAGCGTGGGGAGGCGCACGACGGCCGACCCTAATCGGGCGCCGGTGCGCCTTCCTCGGCCGTTGGGAGGATCCGCGTCCTCCTTAGGGATGACCGCCCTAGGTAGCGAGCATGCCGCCGTCGACCGGGAGGACGATCCCGGTGACGTACGAGGACGCGTCGCTGGCGAGGAACACGAGCGCGGCCGTCAGCTCCTCCGGCTCCCCGGGGCGACCGGCGGGCAGCCGCGCCTGCTGGGACTCGAGGTAGCCGTCCGGGTACTGCTCGGTCATCTCGCTCGGGAAGAAGCCCGGGGCGATCGCGTTCACGCGGATGCCCTTGCGGCCCGTCCACTGCACGGCGAGATCGCGCGTGAGGCCGATGATCGCGGCCTTGCTCGAGCTGTAGGCGGCCTGGGGCAGCCCGGCCGTGGTGGAGCCGAGCACGGAGCCGATGTTGACGATGCTCGAGCCGGGCGCCATCACGCGCGCACACGCCTGCGCCATCCAGTAGGAGCCGTTGAGGTTGACGTCGATCACCTGCCGGAACTGCTCGGGCGTCTCACGCGTGGCGGGTACGGCGGTGCCGACGCCCGCGTTGTTGACGAGCACGTCGACCCGGCCGAGCGCGGCCACGGTCTCCTCGACCACGCGCGTGCAGTCCTCGGGCGCGGACACGTCGGCGGTCACCGCGACGCAGCGGCGGCCGAGCGCCTCGACGGCGCGCCGGGTCTGCTCGAGCTTCTCGGCGCGGCGGGCGCAGATCGCGATGTCCGCGCCGGCCTCCGCGAGCCCCGTCGCGAACGCGGCGCCGAGCCCGGAGGACGCGCCGGTGATCAGCGCCACCTTGCCGTCGAGCTGGAAGCGCTCGAGCAGCGTCACGTGGTCTCACCCTGCACGACGGTGGGCTCGGTCTCGATGACGGGCTCCGCGACCGTCTCCCCTTCGACCTGCGCGTGCAACGCACGGGCGATCCGGCCCGGGTTGTCGGGGCCGCCGAAGCGGATCGTTGTGAGGCGCGGGTGCGAGAGCCGCGCGGCCGGGCTGTCGTCGGAGCCGATCAGCGCGACGCCGTCCGGCAGTGCCTCGCGCGCCCCGAGCGCCAGCTCGTCGTTGAACGCGTAGACGCCGGTCGGCTCGCTCTTCAGCCCGCGCTGCAGCTCGTCGGCGGGCACGTGCGTGAGCGTCACGCCGAGGCGCTCGGCCGCGGTCTGCGCGCCTGCCAGGCGCACGTCGCCGAGGTCCCCGAGCTGCGGGTCCAGGGGCGTGAGCGCGAGCACGCGCGTGTGGCCGCGCTCGGCCAGGTGCTCGATCGCCACCTCGCCGATCCGGCCCTGGTTGAGGATGAACGTCGGCACGCCGGCGACGGGCGCGCGGCTCAGCAGCACGAAGCCGCGCGTGCCGTTGCCGCGCAGCGCCTCGATCCGCTCGGGCGGGAGGTCACCGGCGGGCGCGATCAGGCCGACCGGGCGTACGCGATCGCACGCCTTCGCCAGGCCGTCCGGGCCGGAGGCGTGGATGAAGTGGACGAGCGGGGTGTAGCCGAGCCGGTCGAGCTCGGCGACGCACGCGCTCAGGAACGCGCCGAGCACGGGGCCGAGCGGCCAGTTCGGCAGCGCGAAGATGACCACCGAGGTGCGGCCCGCGCGCAGCGCCGAGGCCATCGCGTTGGGCGTGTAGCCCAGCGTGCGGGCGGCCTCCAGGACCCGCTGGCGCGTCTCGTCCGACACCCGCGCGTCGACGCCGTTGAGCACGTAGCTGACGGTCGCGCGGCTCACGCCCGCCGCGGCCGCGACGTCCGCGCTGGTTACGTTTGGTCGCCCCACGAATGCCTGATCCTAGGGAAATCGATTCCTTGTAGGGTCGGCTCATGCCGACCAGCCTTGCCCAGCTGCTGACCGAGACGGCGAGCGCGCACGCCGAACGGGCGGCGCTCAAGCTCGATGACACCGTCGTCAACTACGCCGTGCTCAACGAGGGTGCCACGCGCATCGCGGGTCTGCTTAAAGCGAGGGGCGTGCAGCCCGGCGACCGCGTCGGGATCATGCTCCCGAACGTCCCCTACTTCGGGGTCGTCTACTACGGGATCCTGCGCGCGGGCGGCGTCGTCGTGCCGATGAACGTGCTCCTGAAGGGGCGTGAAGTGGCGTTCTACCTGCGCGACAGCGGGGCGAAGCTGCTGTTCGCCTGGCACGACTTCGGCGAGGCCGCGTCGACCGGTGCCCAAGAGGCCGGCGCCGAGCTGGTCTCGGTCAAGCCGGGCGAGTTCGAGCAGCTGGTGATGGAGGCGCCGCGCGCGCCGGAGGACGAGCCGCGCGAGAGCACGGACACCGCCGTGATCCTCTACACGAGCGGCACGACGGGCACGCCGAAGGGCGCCGAGCTCACGCACGAGAACCTGATCCTCAACTGCAGCGTGACCGCGAAGACCCTGATCGACGTGTCCGAGGAGGACGTGGTGCTGGGCGCGCTGCCCCTGTTCCACTCATTCGGGCAGACGTGCGGGCTCAACGCGGCGGTCGCGCACGGCGCGTGCCTGACGCTGATCCCGCGCTTCGAGCCGGTCAAGGCGCTCGAGATCATCGCCCGCGACAAGGTCACGGTGCTCGAGGGCGTCCCGACGATGTACCACGCGATGCTCAACGCGCCCGGCCACGAGGAGGCCGACACGTCGTCGCTGCGCGTGTGCGTGAGCGGCGGCTCGGCGATGCCGGTCGAGGTGATGAAACGCTTCGAGCAGACGTTCGACTGCATCATCCTCGAGGGCTACGGGCTGAGCGAGACGTCGCCCGTCGCCTCCTTCAACCATCCCGACAAGCCGCGCAAGCCGGGCTCGATCGGTACGCCGATCAAGGGCGTGGAGATGCAGGTCGTCGACGAGGACGACCACGAGGTCGCGCAGGGCGAGGTCGGCGAGATCGTCATCCGCGGGCACAACGTGATGAAGGGCTACTGGGGCCGCGAGGACGCGACCGAGGAGGTCATGCGCGGCGGCTGGTTCCACTCCGGCGACATGGCCACGCAGGACGAAGACGGCTACTTCTTCATCGTCGACCGCAAGAAGGACATGATCATCCGCGGCGGGTACAACGTCTACCCGCGCGAGATCGAGGAGGTCCTCTACGAGCACCCGGCCGTCTCCGAGGTCGCGGTCATCGGCGTCGCCGACGACTCGCTCGGCGAGGAGGTGGCCGCGATGGTCGTCCTCAAGGACGGCGCGGCGGCGACCGAGGACGACATCCGCGACTACGTCAAGGATCGCGTCGCGGCCTACAAGTACCCGCGCCAGATCTGGTTCTCGGACGAGCTCCCCAAGGGGCCGACGGGCAAGATCCTCAAGCGCGAGATCCAAGCACCGAGCGAGACCGAGGCCTAACGCTTCCGGGCGAGCGTGACGCCGTCGGAGAGCCCGAGGAGCACCGACTCCACGCGCTCGTCGGCGGCGACCCGCTCGTTGAGCGCGGCCATCGTCCGCGCCCGCTCGTCCTGCGGGTCCAGCACCCGCTGGCCGAGCAGCGTGTTGTCCAGGACGAGCAGCCCGCCCGGTCGCATCCGCGGCACGAGCGCGTCGTAGTACGCGGGGTAGCCGGTCTTGTCGGCGTCGACGTAGGCGATGTCGATGTGCGGCTCGTCGGGCAGCTGTGCGAGGTTCTCCTCCGCCGGGCCGAGCGTGATGCGCACACGATCCGTGAGCCCGGCGGCGTCGAGGTTGCGCTGCGCGATCGCGGCGAGCTCCTCGCTCACCTCGAAGCAGGTGAGCGTCCCGCCCTCCGCGAGTCCGCGCGCGATGCAGATCGCGCCGTAGCCGGTGAACGTGCCCACCTCGACCGCGACCTTCGCGTCCAGCGTGCGGGTCAGGATCGTCAGCAGCGCGGCCTGGTCGGGGCGCGAGAGCATCCCCGCGTTCGGCAGCAGGCGGGTCTCGCGCTCGACGCGGGCGAGTACCTCGTCCTGGCCGGCGAAGCGCGTCAGGTAGTCGCTCAGTTCGGGATCGCGTGGCATGCGCCCCATGATCGCACGACGAAACGTCCGCTATTTGCGAGCTTCTTGACCAGGCGGAGGGGGCGAAACCGTCCGGGATCCGCCTCAATGCACGAGAGGGCAACGGACAGGATGGGCTGAACGGTGACAGCGTTGGGCGAGCGCGGGCCGGGGGCGGCAGGACGCGCACGGAGAGTGGAAGCGATGGTCGGCCGGCACGGGCCGGCGCTCGTGCGCGTCGCGAACCAGTTCTCGCTCTGCCACGACGACGCGCTCGACGCCTACCAGCGCGCGCTGGAGATCTACCTGCGGCGGTTCGAGACCGTGGACGTGGCGACCGAAGGCGCGTGGATGCGCGTCGTCGTCAAGCACGAGGCGATGGCGATCCGCAAGGCGCGCGCGGCGTCGGTGGACGCGCAGGACACCGACTTCGACGCGAACGAGGCGCACGGGCTGCGCGAAGTGGCCGACGCGGTCGCGGGCGAGGAGCGCGTCGGGCGGTCCGTGGAGGCGCTGAAGGCGCTCAAGCCCGACGAGGCGCGGGCGCTGCTGCTCAAGGCCGAAGGGCTCTCCTACGACGAGATCGGTCGCCGCTTCGGCTGGTCGTACACGAAGGTGAACCGGTCGATCGCCGAGGGGCGCAAGCGGTTCCTGAACGTATTCAGCGAGATCGAGTCCGGAGCGGCGTGCGCCGCGCACCAGGACACGCTCGACGCCCTCGCGCGCGGGAAGGCGACGAGCGTGCAGATGGTGTCGATCCGGCCGCACCTGCGGCACTGCGCGTCCTGCCGGGCGACCGTGCGGCAGATGCGGTTCTCGCGCACGCGCCGGATCGCGCTGCTCGCGCCGTTCGGGTGGATCACCCGCGTGCTCGCGCGGCCCGAGGTCGGCAACACGGTCTACGCGGCGTCCAACGGCGGCGGGCGGCTCGGGCCGGCCGCGGCGTTGGTCGGGCTGTGCCTGAGCGGTGCCGGCGCGGGAGCGGCGTGCATGGTCACCGGCGCGCTGCCGGCACCCGCGATCCTCGCGGCGGCGGACAAGGCCGAGCCGACGCCGACGCCGACGCCCGAGCCGAAGACGCCGGAGCGCAAGCGCGAGCGCACACGGCCGGCCGCCCCCGAGAACGAGCCGCCGGCGCGCACGTACGCCGCGGTCGCCACCCCGACGCCGCCGCCCGCGACGCCGAAGGCACGCCGGGTCAAGGTGAAGGTCACGACGCCCAAGACGGTCACGCGCAAGCGCAAGCCGACCGAGTTCGGGTTCGAGCAGAAGGCGCCCACGGCGCCGGCTCCGGACACGGGCACCGGAGGCGTGAACGCGAGCGCCGCGAGCGTCGGCTCCACGCCGCGCTCGACGGGCGGCGGAGGCGGCGGCAAGGCCGCGCCGACCAAGGAGTTCAGCTTCGAGGGGAGCTAGGCTGCCCCGCGTCTTTGGCGAGAGGAGCCTTGTGAGCGACGTGATCGCCGGTCTGCGGCGTGACCTGGAAGAGCGGTTGAAGGACATCGAGCGCGAGCTGGCCGAGCACGAGCCGCTGCTGCGCGAGCGCGAGCAGATCGAGACGGCGCTCGCCCAGCCGCCGTTCGCGTCCGACGCGCCCGTCCGGCCCACCGCGAAGCGGGCGCCCGCCGCGCGCAAGCCGGCGGCCAAACGTGCGCCGCGCGGCGCGAACCGCGAGGCGATCCTGAAGGCCGTCGACGAGCGGCCCGGCGCGAGCGCGTCGGAGATCGCCGACGTCGCGAAGATCGCGCGGCCCGTGACGTACAACACGCTCGCGAAGCTCGTGGAGCAGGGCCGGTTGGAGAAGACCGACCTGCCCGGCGGGCAGACCGGTTACAAGCCCGCGACCCCGGCTGAGCCCGAGCCGGGCCTATAGTCGAATTCATGACGCCTACGGCGACGACATCTGAGATCAAGGACTCCCTTCTGGAGACGGTCGGCGAGACGCCGCTCGTCCGGCTGAGCCGCTTCGCGCAGGGGTGTGCTCCCCAGGTCGTGGCCAAGGTCGAGTACTTCAACCCCGGCGGCTCCATCAAGGACCGCGTAGCCATGCAGATGGTCGCGGCCGCCGAGGCCGACGGCCGTCTGCGGCCCGGCGGCACCATCATCGAGCCGACCTCCGGCAACACGGGCGCCGGCCTGGCGGTCGCTGCACGTCTGAAGGGCTACCGCGTGATCGCGGTCATGCCCGACAAGATGTCGCGCGAGAAGATCGACCTGCTGCGCGCGTACGGCGCCGAGGTCGTGGTCTGCCCGACCGACGTCGACCCGTCCTCGCCGCAGTCCTACTACCGGGTCGCCGAGCGCCTCACGCGGGAGATCCCGGGTGCGTTCCAGCCCAACCAGTACGCCAACCCGGCCAACCCGGAGGCGCACTACCTGAGCACCGGGCCGGAGCTGTGGCGCCAGTCGGGCGGGAAGATCACGCACTTCGTGGCCGGCGTCGGCACGGGCGGCACGATCACCGGCACCGCTCGCTACCTGAAGGAGCAGAACCCGAAGATCGAGGTCATCGGCGCTGACCCGGTCGGCTCGATCTACTCCAACGAGGAGGTCCACCCGTACCTCGTCGAGGGCGTGGGCGAGGACTTCTGGCCGTCGACCTACGACCCGTCGCTGGTCGACCGCTACGTCACCGTGTCCGACCGCGACTCGTTCCTGACCACGCGCCGCCTGGCCGAGACCGAGGGCCTGCTCGTCGGCGGCTCGTGCGGCCTGGCCGCCCACGCGGCCCTCGAGGTCGCCCGCTCGATCACGGACCCGAACGCGATGGTCGCCGTGATCCTGCCCGACGGTGGTCGTGGCTACCTGTCGAAGATCTTCAACGACGAGTGGATGACCCAGCACGGCTTCCTCGAGCGCGGTGCCGACCGCACCGTGGGCGACGTGCTCAAGCTCAAGACGCGCGCGGGGGAGATCCCGCCCTTCGTCGTCGTGCAGACGCACCAGACCGTCCGCGACGCGATCACGCTGCTGCACGAGCACCGCGTCTCGCAGCTGCCGGTCGTCTCCGCGGACGACCCGTACACGGTGGTCGGCGGCGTCGGCGAGCGTGGCCTGCTGAAGGCGGCCATGAACGACGCGGCCGTGATGGCCGCGCCGATCGAGAACGTGATGGAGGACGCGTTCGCGGGCGTCTCCACCGACGATCCGGTGCGCGAGGCGGTCGAGCTGCTCACGGGCGACACGCAGGCGCTGATCGTGTCCGAGCACGGCCGTCCCGTCGGCATCGTCACGCGCACCGACCTGTTGGAGTCGCTGGTCGCATGAGCGAGTACCGCTTCGCCACGAAGGCCGTCCACGCGGGCCTCGAGCCCGAGCCGACGTACGGCGGCGTCGTGCCGCCGATCCACCAGGCCTCCACCTACGTGCAGAAGGCCGTCGGCGACTTCGTCGAGGACTTCGACTACTCGCGCTCGGCGAACCCGACGCGGGCCGCGCTCGAGCGCGCGATCGGCGAGCTCGAGGGCGGGTTCGGCTCGTGCTTCTCGTCCGGCATGGCCGCCGAGCACGCCCTGATCACCGCGGTCTGCGACGCCGGCGACCACGTCGTCATCCCGGACGACCTCTACGGCGGCACGTTCCGGCTCGTCGACAAGGTGCTCAAGCGCTGGGGCCTCGAGTACACGATGGTCGACCAGACGAACCTCGACCTCGTGTCGGCGTCGATCCGGCCCGAGACGAAGCTCGTCTGGGTCGAGACGCCGACGAACCCGACGCTGAAGGTGATCGACGTGCCGGGGATCGTCGAGCGCGCCGGCGGCGCGTTCGTCGCCGTGGACAACACGTTCGCGACGCCCGTCTACCAGCGCCCGCTGGAGCTGGGCGCCGACGCCGTCGTGCACTCCGCGACCAAGTACCTCGGCGGGCACTCGGACAGCGTGTCCGGCGCGGTCGTGGTCAAGGACGAGGAGCGGCACAAGGCCGTGCGCTTCGTGCAGAACTCGATCGGCGCCGTGCCCGGCCCGCTCGACTGCTTCCTCGTGCACCGCGGCCTGCGGACGCTGCACCTGCGGATGGCCGCGCACACCGAGAACGCGCGCGTCGTGTCCGAGTGGCTGAGCGAGGTCGAGGGCGTGACCGACGTCCGCTGGCCCGGCTTCTCCGGCATGGTCTCGTTCCGGCACCCGGATGCGGTGGCGCTGGTCTCGCGCACCAAGGTGTTCTCGCTGGCGGAGTCGCTGGGCGGCGTCGAGTCGCTGATCGAGGTCCCGCAGGCGATGACGCACGGCTCGGTCGAGGGCTCGGCCGCCGCCGTGCCGGCCGACCTCGTGCGCCTCTCGTGCGGCGTCGAGGCGGCCGAGGACCTCGTGGCCGACCTGGAACAGGCCCTCAAGTCGTGATCGAGACCCGCCGATGTGAACGTCGGTGGGTTTCCTTACGTCATCCCGACGCGATCGGCGCCATCCTAGGCTGATGCGCCGCGTCGCCATCGTCGCCACGGCCGCCGGGCTGTTCACGCTCGGCGGCGGCTACCTCGCGCTCGGCGCCGCCGGGCAGGAGGAGCCGGCAGTGCGCACGGCGGCGCCGGTGACGTCCCCGATGGTCGCGGTCGCGACGCCGACCGCGACGGTCTCGCTGCCGCCGCTGCCGGAGTCCCGCGCGAAGACGGTCGCCCCGGTCGCCGGAGCGCCGTCGAGCACGGCCGAGCCGGCGCCGGACGCCGGGCTGACCGGCACGACGAGCGACGCCAAGCCCACCATCGAGGCATCCTCGGCCGCGCGCAGCGCCAAGCCGGCGGCCGCGGGTGGCGGGCGCAGCGCCGTCGACAAGGCGGTCGCGATCGGTGGTGGCGTCGCGTTGCCGCCGCTCGAGGCGCCCGAGGCCGTCAAGAAGATGATCGAGGCCGGCAACGGCATCGCACGCACCCCGTACAAGTGGGGCGGCGGGCACGGCAAGTGGCAGGACACGGGCTACGACTGCTCGGGCTCGGTCTCGTTCGTCCTGGCGGCCGCCGGGCTGCTGTCCGGGCCGCTCGCGAGCGGGCCGCTGATGTCCTGGGGCGAGCCCGGCAAGGGCAAGTGGGTCACGATCTGGACGAACCAGGGCCACGTCTTCCTCGAGGTCGCGGGCATCCGTTTCGACACCTCCGCCCAGCGGGTCACCGGCTCGCGCTGGATCAACGAGATGCGCTCGACGGACGGCTTCGTCGCGCGTCACCCCGCCGGTCTTTAGGTCCTTTTAGGCGGCCTGGGGTGTCCACCCCATGTCACCCGAATGGGGGAGGGTCGACTACCCCGAGAGCAAGCCCGTTGTTCTCGTTTGGAGCCGTCTGATGTCCCGCTTCGTGCACGCCCACGCCCCCCTGCTCGACCTGCCTGAAGAGGTCTTGGCCGAGGTGGACGATGCCTTCGAGCGGGCGCAGGACCTGGTCGCCGACGAGCTCGAGCTGCACTTCGACGTCTCCGTCAGCGGCCGCGTGCGGGGCGAGCTGCGTGCCGCCGAGAGCGGCGAGCTCGTCTCGCGCCTGTCCGCCGCGGAGGCGTTGGCGCTGGCGTGCGGCGACGTGCGCGTGGCGGTTGCCGCTTAGCTCTGGCGAGGGTCGGGCAAGATGTATGCCCGTATGCCATCGCTTCTGAAAGAGCTCCTGGACATCGCCACCGAGGCCGGTCGCAAGGCCGCCGAGGTCGTCGGCCGGCTCGCGCGCGACGAGCAGGACACGACCGTCCCGTCGCCTGATCCGAAGGCGGAGCCGGAGGCCTCCCCTTCGCCGGAAGCGGTGGGTGCTCCGAAGATGGGCGCGCCCGCCGCGCCCAAGTCCGCCACCGCGCGCAAGGCCAAGCCCAAGGCCAGAGCGGCGAAGCCGAAGCCTTCGGGCCGGGGCGCCGTCGCCAAGGCGGGGCCGAACACCGAGCCCGTGGCGACGGCGAACGCCGCCGCGGCCACGCCGACCGAGGCCGCCGTCCCGACCGGCACGACGAAGCCGGCGCCACGCGCGAAGACCAAGCCCGCGGCCGCGAAGCCGGTCGTGAAGAAGCCGGTGGCGAAGAAGCCGGCGGCGGCGAAGAAGGTCGCGGCGCTCAAGCCCGAGCCGCCCAAGCAGCCGGCGGCCAAGAAGCCCGCGCCGGCGTCCCCGGCGCTGCCGGCGACGGCCAAGAAGCCCGCCCCGAGCAAGAAGCCGGCGGCGAAGAAGCCCGCTCCGCCCGCGACGGCCAAGGCGGCCGCGAAGGCCGGGGCGTACCCCGGCACGGCGAAGGGTGGCTCGTCGGCCGAGCCCAAGACGTCGGGCACGACGCCGCTGCTGCCGCCGGAGCTCGAGGCCAAGAAGAAGCCCGCGGCGGCCAAGAAGAAGCCGGCGGCGGCGAAGAAGGCGCCGGTCCGGTCCGCGGTCGAGAACCCGGTCACGAAGGCCGCGCCGGGGCAGACCTCACCGGCGATCGCCAAGCCCGAGGCCAAGCCCGGGCCGGCCTCCGACGAGTCGTAGACGGGCTTGCAGGCGCGCGCGCAGGCCTCGCGCGCGCCGCCCAGCCTGGCTAGGGTCTGGCGAATGCGCCCTATCCCCGCGACCCGTCTTGGCGACGCCCACGGCCTCCTGCGCGCGATCGAGCAGCGCGGACGGCTGCGGACGGACGAGTTCGTCACCGAGTTCAACCTCGACGAGCTCTTCCCGCCCGGTCTCGAGAACGCGCTCGGCCGGATGCGCCACTTCATCTCGTTCGGACGCCTGGCGGGGCTCGTCAAGGAGGACCGCGGGGTCGTAGAGCTGACCGACATCGGCAAGCGCTACGTCCGGTCCGGCGACCCGGCCGCGCCCTACGACATCTCCTCCCAGCAGGCCGAGTGGCTGCGCCGCCAGCTGCGCGAGCGGCACATGACCGACTCGATCTTCCACGGCCTCGCGATCGGCCTCTCGCTGCTGTCGTCCGTGCCCGCCGGGACGCGCGTCGCGACGATGGACTTCGGCCGCTCGATGGCCTACCTCGGCCGGGCCGGCTGGGACAACGAGAACACGCTGCTGATCCAGGGCGAGCGCCACCTGACCCTGCTGGCCGACCTCGAGCTGATCGACGCCAACCACCGCCTCACGCCCACGGGCGAGCAGGTCCGCGCGGAGCTCACGCTGCCCGTCCACATGTCGCTCGGGGACATCGCGGCCCAGCTCAACCCGGGCGGCGCCGAAGCCGTCCGCCTCGCCGCACAGCAGGAGTTCTCCAAGCCGGCCGCGCCGCCGTCGCAGGCGGAGCCGGCGCCCGCCGCGCCCCAGTCGTCCCCGGCGCACACCCCGCCGCCGGATGTCGAGAGCTCCCCGTACCGCACCGTCATCTCGTCCGCGACCGGCGGCGTCGAAGGCAGCCACGGCGTCCGTCCGCCGGTCGTCCCGCGGCCGAAGTCCTCGCCGAACCTCCCCGCCGACCCGAACCCCGCGGGCGCCGACCCGCTCCTGCCCTTCGCGGGCGGCCGCCGCCACCACTCGGGCCTGACCCCGGGCGACCCGCTCGCGAGCTCGGCTCCGCCCGCGCGCGCCACCCAGATCCAGCCGCGCGTGAGCTCCTCGGCCAGCGTGGCCCCGCCCACGGCCGAGCCGGCGGAGTCCGCGCCGCCGCCGACGAGCGCGCCGCCGGCCTCGTCCGCGCCCGCGGTGGAGTCGGGCGAGCCGCTGGCCGCGCCGCCCACGAACGGGACGCCCCCGGTCGAGTCGTCCACCGGCGCCACGTCATCCCCGGCCACGGACGCCACCGAGCCGCTGGTCGAGCCGAGCGAGCCCGCGGTCGAGCCGGAGGCGTCGTCGCCGCCCGTGGTCGCTCCGAGCGAGTCTGTGGTCGAGCCGGAGGAGTCGTCGCCGCCGCCCGTGGTCGAGCCGGGGGAGCCCGCGCCGGTCGCTGAGTCGTCGGCGCCGCCTGTGGCCGTGCCGGAGGAGCCCGCGCCGGTCGTTGAGTCGTCGGCGCCGCCTGTGGCCGTGCCGGAGGAGCCCGCGCCGGTCGTTGAGTCGTCGGCGCCGCCTGTGGCCGTGCCGGAGGAGCCCGCGCCGGTCGTTGAGTCGTCGGCGCCGCCTGTGGCCGTGCCGGAGGAGCCCGCGCCGGTCGTTGAGTCGTCGGCGCCGCCTGTGGCGGTGCCGGACGAGCCCGCGCCGGTCGCTGAGTCGTCGGCGCCGCCTGTGGCCGTGCCGGAGGAGCCCGCGCCGGTCGCTGAGTCGTCGTCGCCGCCCGAGTCCGCGCCGAGCGAGCCGGTGGTCGAGTCGTCCCCGCCGCCCGTGGCCGCGGGCGTCGAGTCTTCGCCGCCTCCCGCGCTCGCCACGCCGGCGCCGCCCGCGGCGCCGCGGGACGTGTTCGTCGACGCGGCGACCATTCGCGCGGCCGCGATCGCCGCCGGGCTGCGGTTGCCGCCCGGTGTCTACGCGAACGTCGCCGCCGCGCTGAGCGCCGGGAAGCACGTGCTCCTCACCGGGGTGTCCGGGGCGGGGAAGACCGCGCTCGCGATGGCGGTCGCGCGGGCGGCGGCGCAGGAAGGGAAGGCCCGGGGCGCGACGATCGTCACCGGCGACCCGCGTGAGCTGATCCCCGAGGCGGCGGCGCAGGGGCGGTGGGTGATCGTCGACGAGCTCGACCAGGCGGACCCCCAGGCCACGTACGCGCCGCTGAGCTCGTTCCTGGCGGGCGTGCCCGTGACGTTCGCGACGGGCGAGGCCACGCCCGCCGACGACTGGCGGCTGATCGCGACGTGGAACGGCGAGGCGCCGCCGCGCGCGGCGATCCTGCGGCGGTTCGCCGTGATCGAGGTCAAGGCGCCCGCGGAGGACGAGCTGCGCGGCGCGATCAAGCACGCCACCGGCCATGACGCCACCGCGACCGCCGCGGCCGAGAAGCTCGTGCACTACGCCGACCGGGTCGGCGCGGGCGTGCTGCTCGACGCCGCGCGGCACGCCGCGGCGCGCCAGGCGGCGGTGCCGACCGACCCCGACACGCTCGCGGAGGAGCTGCTGGCGGCGTACATCGCGCCGTTGATCGAGCCGTGAGCTTCAGGCGCACGCCGGAGGAACGCGCGGCGCTCGAGCGGGCCAAGGCGACGCTCGACGCGCTGCGGTTCTATCCGGAGCCGGTTCGGCTCGACCGCGTGCGGATCCTGCACACCCCGCGGCTGTTCAAGCTGCCCTGGTTCCGGCGCTTCCACGGGTACAACATGGGCCCGCTGATCCTGATCAAGCGCCCGCTCGACCAGTGCTCGCCGCGCCTGATCGCGCACGAGCTGTGCCACGTCTGGCAGGACCAGGACCACCGCCTGCGGATGTGGCTGAGCTACGTGACGCAGGGCTACGCGAACAACCCGCACGAGATCGAGGCGCGTAAGGCGGGAGCGTCGGCGTGACCGACGAGGTCCTGAGCGCGATCGCCACGGCACGCGCGTTCACGCAGGCCGCCGAGGCGCAGAGCACCGTGCTCATCCTCGACCGGCCCGGTGGCGAGCCCACGATGGTCGAGGTCGACGAGTGGCTCGACGCCGAGATCACCGAGGGCGACGAGGTGACCGCCGTGTCGAGCAGCACCGTGATCGAGGCGTCCGCAAGGCCTTTGCCCGACGTCCGGCCGACGCCGCCGACCGCGATCAGCATCGACGTGCAGACGGGCGAGATCGAAGCGCCGCTGGGAGCGATCGCGCACCTCGCGGACGCCGTTCTCGCCCTGGCCACGGCGTTCGGCGGCCGCACGGTCGCGAGCGTGGAGTTCGCCACGAGCGACCCGGACACCCCGATCACGTTCGCCGCGCGCGTCGGCGAACGCGTCGTCCTGGCGGCCGGCGACGAGCAGTTCGAGCTTTAGCCCAACCCTTGATCGGTGTCCTCGACCTTTGCGTAGTTCTTTTCACACCCGCGTCTGCCGATGTGAAGAACGGGTATCCCGAGAGCCGAGAGAGATGCTGCACCAACGTCACTACACAGCCGCACAGGCCAACGCCCTCCTCCCTGAGGTGCGCGCGACGGTTCGCCGCCTGCAAGAGGCGAAGCGCGTGCTCCAGGACGAGGGCTTCGACACGGGCTTCGCCACGCTCGCCGACGCGGTCGGCGGTGCGTACCCGGGGCGCGAACGCGCGTACGCCGCCGTGGCTGCGACGCTCGGCTTCGAGCACCTCGAGGAGCTGGACCTGCTGGTGCGTGACCTGGAGGCGGGCCTGATCGACTTCCCGGCGCTGCGCGAGGGCCGCGAGGTCTACCTGTCCTGGCAGGTCGACGAGCAGGAGGTCGCGCACTGGCACACCGCCGAGACCGGCTTCCCCTCGCGCTTCCCGCTCGACCCCTGGTCGTAGAGCCCTAGCGCCCCGCTCTTACGCAGTTCTCAGCTAGACCGCTGAGGATGCGCATGTGCGCATCCTCGTAGTGGACGACGAGCCCTCCGTGCGAGACGCGCTGGACCGCGCGCTCCGGATGGACGGCTACAAGGTGCAGGTCGCCGCCGACGGCCGCCAGGCGCTCGACGCGCTCGCCGACCAGCCGCCGGACGCGATCGTGCTGGACGTGCTGATGCCCGAGCCGAACGGGCTCGAGGTGTGCCGACGGCTCCGCGCCGCCGGGGACCACACGCCGGTGCTGATGCTCACCGCGCGGGACGCCGTGCCCGACCGCGTCGCGGGCCTCGACGCCGGCGCCGACGACTACCTGATCAAGCCGTTCGCGCTCGAGGAGCTGGGCGCGCGGCTGCGTGCGCTGCTGCGGCGCACCGGTGCGCCCAACGCCGAGATCCTGCGATACGCGGACCTCAAGCTCGACCCCGCCGGCCACACGGTCACGCGCAAGGGCGTGCCGATCGAGCTCACCCGCACCGAGTACCTGCTGCTCGAGCTGCTGCTGCGCCACCCGCGCCAGGTGCTCACCCGGACGCAGATCTTCGAGCAGGTGTGGGGCTACGACTTCGGGCCCAGCTCGAACTCGCTCGAGGTCTACGTCGGCTACCTGCGCCGCAAGCTCGGCGAGCCCCGGCTCATCCAGACGGTGCGCGGCGTCGGCTACGTGCTGCGCGAGCCGTGAGCTTCCGGCGCCGGCTCGTCCTCTCCTGCGGGGCCGCGGTGGCCTTCGTCGTCGTGGTCGGCTCCGCGCTCGCGTACTGGGTGGTGCGGGACACGCTGCACGCCGAGCTCGACCGTGCGCTCGAGCGGCAGGTGATGGAGCGCCCGCTGATCGCGGCGGGGCGGACGGGCGTCGCCGCCCCGGCTCCCGAGGACGTGATCACCCAGGCACCGCGCGCGTTCGTCACGGTGATCCGGGCCGAGGCGGGCGCCGACGACATCCCGCCGTCGCTGGACGTCGACGAGGACGTGCGCGCGGTGGCCGAGGGCCGCAAGGAGCCGTTCTTCGCCAGCCGCGAGAGCGACGGCGTGCGGGTGCGCGTCTTCGTCGGCCGGACCGGCGACGGGATGACGCTGCTCGCGGCACGCCCGCTGACCGAGATCGACAGCGCGCTCGGCACGCTGCGGTACGCGCTCGGCGCGCTCGCGCTGCTGGGCATCGCGCTCGCGGTCGTGCTCGCGCGGCTCGCGATGCGCGCCGCCGTCCGGCCGGTCTCCGAGCTCACGACCACCGCGGAGCACGTCGCCTCCACGCGGGACCTCACGCGCCGGATCGACGCGCGCGGCGACGACGAGCTCGCCCGCCTCGCGACCGCGTTCAACACGATGCTCGAGGCGCTGGACCGCTCGCAGCGGGCCCAGAAGCAGCTCGTCGCGGACGCGTCGCACGAGCTGCGCACGCCGCTCACCTCGCTGCGCACGAACCTCGAGGTGCTCGCGCGCGGCGGGCCGCCCGACCCCGGCGACCGCGAGCGGCTGCGCACGGACCTCGTGCTGCAGCTGGAGGAGCTGACGGGGCTCGTGGGCGACCTCACCGAGCTCGCCCGTGACGAGGAGCTCGAGATCGAGGACGTCCGCTTCGACGCGCTGATCGCGAGCGCGGTCGAGCGCGCGAGTCGCCACGCGCCGGGCATCACCTACGTCAGCGAGCTCGAGCCGACGCTCGTCAACGGCGTGCCCGCCCGGCTGGACCGGGCGGTCTCGAACCTGCTCGACAACGCGGCCAAGTACGGTGCGGAGCGCAGCGTCGTCGACGTGCGCCTGCGCGACGGGGAGCTCACCGTGCGCGACCGCGGGCCCGGCATCCCGGACGAGGACCTCGCGCACGTCTTCGACCGCTTCTACCGCGCCGACGCCGCGCGCGGGCGGCCGGGCTCCGGGCTGGGCCTGGCGATCGTCCGTCAGGTGGCCGAGACGCACGGTGGGACCGTCACCGCGGAGGCCGCCGCGGGCGGCGGCGCGTTGCTGCGGCTGCGCCTGCCGGTCCTCTCAGCAAGTTCCTAGGTTCGGAAAACGGCGGTCTCAGCCCGCGGCGGGACCGTGGCGGGCATGACCAGTCGTCTTCTGCTCGCCGCCCTCGCGGCGACCGCCTCGTTCGTCGTCGCCTGCGGTGGCGACGAGAAGCCCACGTCTCAGAGCCCGGCGGGCGGGGCGGACAAGAACCAACAGGCGCTGCTCGACTACGCCCGCTGCATGCGCGAGAACGGCATCGACATGCCCGACCCCAAGTTCGAGGGCGGGCGTGTGACGATGCGGGCCGGCGGCGGGCCCGGCTCCGGCACCACCCCGGAGCAGATGCGCAAGGCGCAGCAGGCGTGCGCGAAGTACCAGGAGGCGATCAAGCCGCCCGAGCTCGACGACGAGGAGCGGGCCGAGATGAAGCAGGCCGCGCTCGCGAACGCCAGGTGCATGCGCGAGCACGGCGTGCCGGACTTCCCGGACCCCACGTTCGATTCCAGCGGCGGGGCGCAGATCCGGATCACGAAGGAGCTCGATCCGGAGAACCCGAGCTTCCAGAAGGCGATGAAGGCGTGCGCCAAGACGATGCCGGGCGCCCTCGCCGCCGGGGGCACGAAGCCGTGAGGCGGCGCGCCGTCGTCCTCGTCGCGGTGCTCGCGGCGGGCTGCGGCGAGGCGCCGGCGGCGTCCGAGGCGCCGCCGGTGGAGCGCGAGACCGCGACGGTCGAGCGCACCGACCTCGTCGACCGGGAGAGCCTCTCGGGCACCCTCGGCTACGCGGACCCGGGGGTGCTCGGCGCGGGCGTGGCCGGCACGCTGACCGCGCTGCGCGCGCCGGGCACGGTGGTCACCCGCGGGCACTCGCTGTACGCGGTCGACGGCGCGCCCGCCGCGTTCCTGCTCTACGGCGCGCTGCCGACGTGGCGTGACCTGCAGCCGGGCATGACCGACGGAGAGGACGTGCGCCAGCTCGAGCGCAACCTGCGCGCGCTCGGGTACGACCCCGGCACCGTCGACGACGACTGGGACTGGGAGACGACCGCCGCCGTCAAGGCCTTCCAGGCCGACCGCGGGCTGGAGACGGACGGCACGCTCACGCGCGGCGAGGTCGTGTTCCGGGCGGGCGCGACCCGGATGGGCGAGGCGAAGGCGGACGTCGGCGACGCGGTCGGCGGCGGCCGCCCGCTGGCCGAGCTGTCCGCGACCGACCGCGAGGTCGTCGTCAAGCTCGACGCGCGCCGCCAGCAGCTCGCCCGCCGCGGCGACGAGGTGACGGTCGAGCTGCCGACGGGGGAGACCGCGAAGGGCCGGATCTCCTCGGTCGGGACCGTCGCCAGCCGGGCGAGCGAGGACGCCGACGCGACCGTCGACGTGACGATCGCGCTGCGCGGCCGCGGCGAGGCGCTCGACCAGGCGCCCGTGGACGTCGGCTTCGCGGTCGAGCGCAGCCGCGACGCGCTGGCCGTGCCGGTGAAGGCGCTGCTCGCCCGCCAGGGCGGCGGCTACGCGCTCGAGCTCCCGGACGGTCGCAAGGTGCCCGTCGAGCCGGGCCTGTACGCCGACGACATGGTCGAGGTGACCGGCGACGGCCTGCGCGAGGGCATGAAGGTGGTGACCGCACGATGACGGCCGTCCTCCGGCTCGTCGACGTCGTCAAGACGTATCCCGGTGGTGTCGAGGCGCTGCGCGGCGTGTCCCTCACCGTCGCCGCCGGCGAGGCCGTCGCGGTCGTTGGGCCGAGCGGCTCGGGCAAGTCGACGCTGCTGCACGTGATGGGCACGCTCGAGCGGCCGACGTCCGGCGAGGTGCTCGTGGCCGGGGCGGACACCGCGCGGCTCGGCGAGCGGGCGCTGGCGGCGCTGCGGGCGCGCGAGATCGGGTTCGTGTTCCAGCAGTTCTTCCTGTTGGACGGGATGACCGCGCTCGACAACGTCGCGACCGGGCTCCTGTACGCGGACGTCGCGCCGGGCGAGCGGCGCCGGCGGGCGCGGGAGGCGCTCGAGGCGGTCGGGCTCGAGCACCGGCTGGACCATCCGCCGGCGAAGCTCTCGGGCGGCGAGCGCCAGCGGGTGGCGATCGCGCGGGCGCTGGTCGGCCGGCCCGCGATCCTGTTCGCCGACGAGCCGACCGGGAACCTGGACAGCCGCACCGGCGCCGGCATCCTGGCGCTGCTGCGGGAGCTGCACGCCGCGGGCTCGACGATCGTGACGATCACCCACGACGCGGCGGTCGCGGACGCGTTCCCGCGGCGCGTCGAGATCCGCGACGGCCTCATCGCGGCGGGCGAGCCCGACCGCGTATGGGAGGTCGCGCGATGACCGCCGCGGACGTCCTGCGCACCGGCGCGCTCGGGCTGCGCACGCGGCGCGCGCGAGCGGCGCTCTCCGCGCTCGGGATCGCGATCGGCGTGGCCGCGATGGTGGCCGTGCTCGGCATCAGCGAATCCTCCAAGGCCGACCTCCTGGCCCAGCTCGACGACCTCGGCACGAACCTGCTGCGGGTCGCGCCCGGCGAGTCGTTCCTGGGGGAGGAGTCCGTGCTGCCGGAATCGGCCGCGGCGATGCTCCGGCGCGTGGACGGCGTCGAGTCCGTGGCCGCCATCGCGGGCGTGGGTGACGTGACCGTGCGGCGCACCCCGTACGTCGACGAGGTCGAGACGGGCGGGATCAGCGTCGCGGCGGCCGACCCGGCGCTGCTGGACGCGGTCGGCGCGACGCTGCGGCGCGGGCGCTTCCTGGACGCCGCGACCGGCCGCTACCCGACCGTCGTGCTCGGCGCGCAAGCCGCGGCGACGCTCGGCCTCGACGACGCCGGCGGGCGCGTGTGGATCGGCAACCGCTGGTTCACCGTCATCGGCATCCTCGACCCGGTCGCGCTGGCGTCGAACCTCGACACCGCCGCGCTGATCGGCTTCGACGCCGCCAAGGCGATCTTCGACCGTGACGCCAACCCGTCGACCGTGTTCGTCCGCGCCGACCAGGACCGTGTGACCGGCGTGCGCGAGCGCCTCGGCGCGACCGCCAACCCGCAGCACCCCGAGGAGGTCGACGTGTCGCGACCGTCCGACGCGCTCGAGGCGCGCGCGGCCGCGAAGACCGCGTTCACGTCGCTGTTCCTCGGGCTCGGCGCGGTCGCGCTGCTGGTCGGCGGCGTCGGGATCGCGAACGTGATGGTGATCTCCGTGCTCGAGCGCCGCAGCGAGATCGGCCTGCGCCGCGCGCTCGGCGCGACCCGGCGCCACGTCGGCGTGCAGTTCCTGAGCGAGTCGCTGCTGCTCGCGGCCGCGGGCGGTGTGCTCGGAACCGCCCTTGGCGCGCTGGTGACGTTCGGCTACGCCACCCACGAGGGCTGGCTGGTCGCCGTCCCGCTGGTCGCGCTCGCGGGCGGAGTCCTCGTCTCGGTCGTGGCCGGCGGCGTGGCCGGCCTGTACCCGGCACTCCGCGCCGCCCGCCTGTCCCCGACGGAGGCGCTGCGAAGTTAAACGTCCAGGACGTTTATGTTCGGGGTGTGCTCCCGCCCGGACCGAAGGCGCCGCAGGCGCTCCAGACCGTCGAGTGGATCGTGCGGCCGACGAAGTTCCTCCGGGACGCGCAGGCCCGGTACGGGGAGCCGTTCACGATCCGCACGGCCTGGTCGGACGCGCCGATGGTGCTGACCAGCGACGCCGAGGAGATCAAGCGGATCTACGCGGCCAAGCCGGATGTGCTCCGCGGCGGCGACTCCGCGGCGTTCATGGAGCCGTTCGTCGGCCGCAACTCGCTGCTGATCCTGCACGGCGACGAGCACCTGCGCCAGCGCAAGCTCGTCCTGCCGCCGTTCCACGGCCAGGCGCTCAAGCGCTGGACGGACCAGATCGCCGAGCTCGCGCACGCGCACCTGGACACGTGGCCGGTCGGCACGCCGTTCAAGGCGCACCGCAAGATGCAGGACCTGACGCTGGAGGTCATCCAGCGCGTGATCTTCGGCTCGCGCGACGACGCGCTCAGGGACGCGCTCCGGGCCACGCTCGACATGACCGCCAGCACCGCGAACCTGATCGCGATGTCGCTGGTGCAGCGCGACCTGGGCCCGTACGGCCGCTTCCTCGCGTCGATCAAGCACATCGACGAGCTGGTCTACGAGCGGATCGACCAGCCCTCCACCGGCGACTCGATCCTCGACCTCCTGCGCGACTCCGGTGCCACGCGCGAGGAGCTGCGCGACCAGCTCGTGACCCTGCTCGCCGCCGGCCACGAGACGACCGCGACCGCGCTCGCCTGGGCGCTGGAGCGCCTCGCGCGTCATCCCACGGACCTCACCGAGGACCCGGACCCGTTCATCGACGAGGTCCTGCGGACACGCCCGGTGCTCGCCATCACCGCGCGCAAGACGCTGCAGCCGTACGAGCTGCAGGGCCACACGCTGCCGGCGGGCGTCTACGTCGCGCCCTGCATCTACCTCGCGAACCGCCGCGGCCGGTCGATCCCGTTCGGCGGCGGCACGCGCCGCTGCATCGGCGCCGCGTTCGCGCAATTGGAGCTGCGCGAGGTGTTACGAGCCGTGAGCATGCGGTTCTCCATCCGACCCGTGAGGGCAGAAGGCGAGCGGATGCGCCGCCGCAGCATCACACTCGCCCCCGCACGCGGTGCGGAGATCGTCGCGAACCCGCTAGCGTGAGTCGGCGCGATGTCCGGGTCTTTCTGCCGCCATAACCGGCCTACCGATAAGTGTTCGATCTGCTCGCGTGAGCTTGACGAGAAGCTCCGCAACCAGGCGCCCATCCGCTACGTCACGGTGAAGAAGCCCGGGACGACGGCCACGCCCAAGTCCCGCGCGTCCGCGAGCGGCACCAGGGCGTCGTCCTCACGCAGCTCGGGCGGCGCCGGCCGCGTCGTCACCCGCAAGGAGCGCCGCGCCGCCGACGACGGCTACCGCAACCCGCTGCTCCCGGGCATGAAGGCCACCGCCGACGCCGAGCGCCTCGCCGGTGCGCTGACGCTGGCCACCGAACGGCTGCAGCCGCCCGGCCCGCACCCCGTGATCGCGGACATCGCCAACCTCGACGACGCGACCTGGCTGGCCTTCCTGATCGCGCTCGCGCCGGAGCTGGAGACGGTCCTGACCGAGGCGGAGCCCCGCTGGAGCACGCGCGACGTCTCCGCGCTCCCCGAGGCCAAGCAGAAGACCGCGAACGCCTACCTCGCGTGGGTGGAGCGCGCCGGCACGCAGCAGGCCGCGTTCACCGGCGAGTCGTTCTGGACGCCCGAGCGTCGCTTCGACCGCGTGTTCGAGCGCCTCGCGCTGCCCGGCTTCGGCCGCGGCGCCCGCTACGAGCTGCTGGTCACGCTCGGCGCGGCGGGCCGCTACGAGGTCGAGGCGCAGTCGCCGCAGTTCGTCGAGGACGACACCACGACGCTCGCCGCCAAGCGCCTGTTCGTCTCGGGCGACCGCATGCTCCTGGAACGGCGCGCCCGCGACTTCATGGACGCCGCCGAGCTGCCGATCGCCGCGCTCGACCACGGCCTGAAGGTGTGGGCCACGCCCGGCGAGCATGTCGACCTCACCGCGGATCCGGCCCCGGGCGTCGCCGCCGCCCTCAGTCTCCGCTGACACCCTTGGCGCTGACGCCGCTTTCAGCTCTCGCGCCGAGCGCCACGCGTGTGCTGGAGCGGCTCGCCCCGCCTCCGCAGCCGGTGGACGCGCCGCCGCCCAAGGCGCGTCCGTGGAAGCTCCTCCTGCTGGCCTGCTTCGCGCTGGCCGGCGTCAGCCTGCTGTTGCCGAGCGTGCCCACGTACGACCCGTGGGCGTGGATCATCTGGGGCCGGGAGGTCGCGCAGGGCGACCTGGTGACGACGACCGGCCCGAGCTGGAAGCCGCTACCGGTCATCTTCACCACGCCGTTCAGCCTCGCCGGCGACGACGGCGCGCCACTGCTGTGGCTCACCGTCGCGCGGGCCGGCGGCATCCTCGCGTTCGCGCTGGCGTTCCGGCTCGGCGCGCGCCTCGCGGGGCCGTTCGCGGGGATCATCGCCGCGAGCTCGCTGTTCCTCGCCGACGAGTTCATCCGCAACTTCTTCCGCGGCAACAGCGAGGGCATCCTCGTCGCGCTCTGCCTGTGGGCGCTCGAGCGCCACCTGGACGGGCGCCGCCGCGACGCGTTCCTGCTGGGAATCGGCGCCGCGCTGCTGCGGCCCGAGGTGTGGCCGTTCATCGCGCTCTACGGGCTGTATCTGCTGATCGCCGAGCGCAAGCTCAGCACGGTGCTGCTCGTCGGCGGCGGTGGGCTCTCGCTGATCCTGCTGTGGTTCGTGCCCGAGTACATCGGCTCAGGCGACTTCCTGCGCGCCGCCAACCGCGCGCGCCAGCCCAACCCGGACTCCGCGGCGTTCGCCGCGCACCCGTTCATCGAGGTCTTCAACCGCAGCGCGTCCGTGCTGTCGCTGCCGGTCTACATCGGCGGGCTGATCGCGTTCGTGGTCGCGCTGGTGCGAAGAGACGGGCTGTACCTGACGATGGCCGCGATCGGCACCGTGCTGATGGTCGCCGTGGCGGGCATGACCCAGGCCGGGTTCGCCGGCAACCTGCGCTACGTCGCGCTGCCCGCCGCGCTCGTGTGCGTGCTCGCCGGTGCGGGATGGGTGTGGTTGGTCCGTGCCACGAACAAGCGCGCGGGCACGGTCGCCGCGGCCGCGCTCGCGGTCGTCATCGCCGCCGCGTCGGCGCCGTTCGTGATCGACGACGTGCGTGAGCTGGACGAGGGCTGGTGGCGGATCGACCAGGAGGCGCAGCTCTACGGCACCGTGCCGGAGGCGATCGAGGCGGCCGGCGGGCGCGAGAAGCTGCTCGCGTGCGGCACGGTGTACACGGGGGCCTTCCAGACGCAGGCCGTCGCGTGGTACATGCATCTGCACGAGATGGAGTCGGAGATCTTCGCCTTCCCGCCCGGCACGACGATCGCCCCGAACTACTCCGCGCTGTCCAAGGACCCGCGGTTCCCGACGATCGCCAAGACCCGCAAGTGGGTCATCGGCTCCTCCTGCGCACGCTGATGGCCGCCTCCGCCCTTCACCGCCGCCCCGCCGCGCTCGCCCGCCACGCGCGTTCGCTGACGGGCTCGTGGGTCGCCGTACCGCTCGGTCTGGCGGCGCTGATCGCGCTGTCGCTGATGATGCGGACCGCGGAGCTGAAGATCGGCTTCTGGATCGACGAGGGCCTGTCCGTCGGCATCGCCGACCGCCCGCTCGGCGACATCCCCGCCGCGCTGCGCAAGGACGGCTCGCCACCGCTCTACTACATGCTCCTGCACTTCTGGCTCGGCGTCGCCGGCGACTCCGAGGAGGGCGTGCGCTCGTTCAGCCTGATGTGCGCGCTGCTCGCCGTCCCGGTCGCGTGGTGGGCGGGGCTGAAGATCTGGGGCACGCACAAGGCGGGCTGGTTCGCGGCCGTCCTGATGGCCTTCAACCCGTTCCTGAGCCAGTACGCGCAGGAGGCCCGGATGTACGCGATGGTCGCGCTGCTGGCCATCCCGGTGACCGTCTGCTTCCTGCGCGCCTACGCGCTGGACACCTCCAGCCGGCGGCCGTGGGTGATCGGCTTCGCGGTCTCCGAGGCGGTCGCGCTCTACACGCACAACTGGCCGATCTTCTTCGGCGCCGCCGCCGGCGCGGCCTGGATCGTCCTGTTCGCGCTCGCCGAGCGTGCCCGCCGCAAGGAGCTGTTCCGCGACGCGCTGATCGGCTTCGGCGGCGCGGCCCTGCTCTACCTCCCGTGGGTGCCGACGACGCTCTACCAGGCCCAGCACACCGGCGCCCCGTGGGCCGACGCGCCCGCGTTCAGCTCGCTGCTCGGCGTGCCGGGCGTGATCCTCGGCCGGCTGCCGGAGATCGTCTTCCTGATCTGCGCGGGCGCCGGGGTGATCGCGTTGCTGCGCACGCGCCCGCTCGGCCAGCACGGCCGCGCCGCGCTCGCGCTGCTGATCATCTGCGTGCTGACCCCCACCCTCGCCTGGGGGCTGTCGCAGAGCTCACCCGCGTGGGCCAACCGCTACCTGGCGGTCGCGGTCGCGCCGTACCTGCTGCTGGCGACGGGCGGACTCGCGCACGCCCGCCGGCTCGGCGTCTTCGGCCTCGCGCTCGTCGTCGTCATGTGGGCGCAGGACACCGCGCCCGTGGAGAAGAGCAACGTGCGCTCGGTCGCGCACAACATCGGCCCGAGCCTCGCGCCGGGTGACCTCGTCATCTCCACCCAGCCCGAGACGATCCCGGTGCTGCACTACTACCTGCCGGACGGCCTGCGCTACGCGACGCTGACCGGCGAGGAGACCGACTTCGGCGTCTGGGACTGGCGCGACGGCGTCGAGCGGCTGGAGGCGACGAGCGCCGAGACCGACCTCGCGCCACTGATCGACTCGCTCGAGCCGGGCACCCGCGTCGTCCTCGTCGAGCCGATCGTGTGGACGCTCAACCGCTGGCGCGCCCCCTGGACGAAACTGATCCGGATCCGCTCCAAGGAGTGGGCGCAGGCGCTCTCGAACGACCCGACGATGGAGATCGCGTCGATTCAGCCGACGAACTTCACGCCGCCGCGGCCGAACCCGGTGCGGGCGACGGTGTATGTGAAGACTGGCTAGACCGGCTCCGGCAAGCACGCCCGATTCCGGCGAGCGCCGATCACCGCCTGGCGCCACCCGGCGACCGGCCATGGGCCACCGGCCCACTACCGGTCACCGGTCGGCCCCAGATCGGCGCCGGCGCTCACCGGCGATCGCACGTGCTTGCCGTCGCCGGTCGCCGGCAACGTCAGCGCGAACTTCGCGCCGCGCGAGGACGGCTCGATGTCCAGGGTCCCGCTCATGCGCTCCGCCAGCTCGCGGCCGATCGCGAGGCCCAGCCCGAAGCCCGAGACCTCGCTGCTGGCCTTGCCGCGGTGGAAGCGCTCGAAGATGTGCGCGCGCTCCTCGGGCGGCACCCCTGGGCCGTGGTCGGCCACGCGGACCACGGCGCTGCCGTTCTCGCGGCTCGTCGTGATCTTGATCGGCTCGCCCGGCGGCGCGTAGCGCAGCGCGTTGTCGATCAGGATGCGCACGACCCGCGCGCACGCCGCCGGGTCGCCCGTGCCCCAGCACGGCCCGGGGGAGTCGACGACGAGCGCGGTGTCGCGCTCGGACGCCAGCAGCTCGAACTCGGCCTTGACCGCGCGCGCGATCTCGCCCAGCTCGACGGGTTCGCTGCGCAGCTGCACCGCCGCGTCGAGCCGCGACAGGTCCAGCAGCTCGCTCGCCAGCACGGACAGTCGCCGCAGCTCCCGCCGCGCGCTCGCGACCTGCTCCTGGGCGTCCGTCAGGTCGCCGCCGTCGCGGAGGTCCTCATCGAGCAGCTCCATCGTGCCCTGGAGGATCGTCAGCGGCGTGCGCAGCTCGTGCGAGGCCGTGGACACGAACGAGCGCCGCGCCGCCTCCTGCCGGCGCAGCTCCTCCTGCATGCGGCCGATCGCGCGGGCGAGGTCGCCGACCTCGTCCCGCCCGCGGTCCAGCGGCGCCGGCGCCTCCGGGCCCTCGGCCGTGATCCGCAGCGCGGACCGCTGCAGGCGCCCGAGCCGGCGCGTGAGCGTCCCTGACAGCGTGATCGCCAACAGGATCGCCACGGCGAGGCCGATCGCCGCGGCGGTGAAGAACGCGTTGCGCACGCTGGTCACCGTGCGCGCGACCTCGGTGAGGTCCCGCTGGGCCACGACCACGCCGACGACCTTCTCGTCGTCGAACACGGGCATCGCGAACGTCAGCTCGTCGTCACGGATCTCCGTCGTCGACAGCCCTTCGCGGCGGGCGCGCATGGCGTCGGCGAGCGGCCGCGCCTGCGTGGCGGTCGAGCCGGTGTCGAACAGGAACGCCGGCGAGTCGCCGGCCGAGCTCTCGTACAGGTCGTCGGTCACGGACACGCGGCCGTTGGTGCGCTCGCTCAGGTCGTACCCGAGCTCCAGGAGCTTGCGGTACCGCCGACCGCGCTTGCTCGCGCGCGGATCCTCGGCGCCCTTGACCGGGCCGGTCGTCAGCGCATCCTTGAAGTCGGTGCGCATGGTCTCCGTCGAGTCCTGCAGCTGGCTCGTGGCCTCGTCCCGCAGCTGCTGCTGCAGCGGGCTGAGCGTGATCGCGGCCGCCACGGCGAGCGTCACGGCGCTGGTGGCCACGAAGGCCAGCAGCAGCCGCCCTCGGAGCCCGCGCAGCGCCGTGCGGATCATGCTTCGCGGAAGCGGTAGCCCTGCCCGGGGACGGTCAGGATGAGGCTCGGCTCCTCCGGACGCGCCTCGAGCTTCTCGCGCAGGTGGCGGATGTGGACGTCGATCGCGCGCGGGTCGCGATAGGCGGAGTCGCCCCAGATGGCGCGCAGCAGCTCCTGGCGGTTGAACGCGTAGCCGGGGCGGCTCATCAGGCAGCCGAGCAGCTCGAACTCGCTGAAGGTGAGGCGGACGGCGTTGTCGTCGACGGTCACGCGGCGCAGGTCGCGGTCGAGCATGACCGGGCCGACGCGCACGTTGCCCTCGACGACGCGGCCCTGCGCCCGGCGCAGGACGGCGCGGATGCGTGAGCGCAGCTCGGCGAGGCCGAACGGCTTGGTCACGTAGTCGTCGGCGCCGGCCTCGAGGCCCTGCACCGCGTCGGCTTCGCTGTCAAGCGCGGTCAACATGATGATTGGCACCACGTCGCGCCGGGAACGCAAGGTGCGAGCGACGTCGTAGCCGGTCGGGCCCGCGCCGAGCGCGACGTCGAGGAGAACCACGTCATAGGAGCGCTCGGCGGCCGCGTCGAGCGCGGTCTCGCCGTCTCCGACTGCGGTCACACGGTGCCCTTCACGCTCGAACGAGCGCGTGAGCATCTCCCGCAGCGGGCGGTCGTCATCGACCAGAAGGATGTCCAGAGCGGTGCTGGGCTGCACGGCCGGAGAGGTTAGAGGCTGGGCTTAAGGCCTGTTAGCGCCCTTTAGCAACGGCCGTGAAATCGCCCACGGGTGGGCAAGGTGGGTGCCATGTCCACGGTTGACATCACGCCGTCTGACGCCCCGCGTCAGTCCCGGCCCGAGAAGCCGGTCGCTGTCCTCGGCGGCGGCCCCGCCGGCCTCACGGCCGGATACCTCCTCGCGAAGGAGGGGCGTCCCGTCATCGTGTTCGAGGCGGAGGACCAGGTCGGCGGCATCGCCAAGACCGAGGTTCGCGACGGATACCGCTTCGATCTGGGCGGCCACCGCTTCTTCACCAAGGTCAAGGAGGTCGACGACCTCTGGCACGAGGTGATGAAGGAGGAGTTCCTCAAGCGCCCCCGGATGTCGCGCATCTACTGGCGCGGCAAGTTCCTCGACTACCCGCTCAACGGGCAGGACGTCATCAAGAAGCTCGGCCCGGTCGAGCTGACGCGGTGCCTGCTCTCGTACCTGTGGGCGGCGATCACGCCCAACGGTCGTGAGGACAACCTCGAGCAGTGGGTGTCGAACCGCTTCGGCAAGCGGCTCTACCAGCACTTCTTCATGTCCTACACCGAGAAGGTGTGGGGCGTCCCGGCTTCCGAGGTGCGCGCCGAGTGGGCCGCGCAGCGGATCAAGGGCCTGTCGTTCTTCTCGGCCGCCAAGGCCGCGTTCTTCGGCAACAAGGGCAACAAGATCAAGTCGCTGATCAACGAGTTCCACTACCCGCGCTTCGGCCCGGGGCAGATGTGGGAGACGATGGCCGACGAGATCATCGCCAACGGTGGCGAGGTCCGGCTCAACACGCCGGTCACGTCGCTCGAGGTCAAGGACGGCAAGGTCGTCGCGATCGAGGCCGGCGGCGAGCGCATCGAGCCCTCGCAGGTCATCTCGTCGCTGCCGCTGCGCGCGACCGTCGGCATGGCCGGCGCCGCCGCGTCCGGTGACGTGCAGACCGCCGCCCAGGGCCTGCGCTACCGCGACTTCCTGACCGTCGCCCTGATCATCGACGGCGACGACCTGTTCCCGGACAACTGGATCTACATCCACGAGCCCGGCGTCGAGGTCGGTCGCATCCAGAACTTCCGCTCGTGGTCGCCGTGGATGGTCCCGGACCAGTCCAAGGCCTCGATCGGCATGGAGTACTTCTGCTTCAAGGGCGACGACCTCTGGGAGTCCTCGGACGAGGACCTCGTCGAGCTCGCGAAGTCCGAGATCGAGAAGCTCGGCCTGGCGAAGGCCGAGAAGGTCGAGCGCGGCTTCGTCACGCGCGTCCCGAAGGCCTACCCGATGTACGACGCCGACTACGCCGAGCGCGTGGACGCGATCAAGGGCTGGCTGGACGGCATCGGCAACCTGCAGCAGGTCGGCCGCAACGGCCTCCACCGGTACAACAACTCGGACCACTCGATGCTCACCGCCATGCGCGCGGTCGACAACATCATGACCGGTTCGAAGCATGACCTGTGGGCGATCAACGCCGAGTCGGCCTACCACGAGGAGCAGCAGGAGCCCTCGCAGCCGTACAAGCGGGTTCCCAAGACCAAGTACGTCGACGAGCCGCTCGTCGAGACCAAGGAAGAGGCAGCCGCCTAGACGCATGTCCGATTGGCCCCTTCCGGGTGCGATGCCATTCTGATCCCACGCTTTGGAGGGCGTTCGGACGGAAGTTGCACCTCACGGAGGGGGAGCGGACGGATTCGCCGAGAACGGCCGTGTCTTACGACACGGCCGTTTGTCGTTAAATGGCGCGCATGCCCGCCATCGCTGACCTCGGCCGTTCTGACACCGAGCGCCAGAAGCACATCGTCGACGTCCTCGTCGACGCGTTCGCGGACCTGATCGAACGCGACCCGCGCGCCTTCCGCGGCAAGTTCCGCAAGATGGCCGCGGACCCGTTCGCGTTCTACCGCGGCAGCGCGCCGCTGTTCTACGCCGACATGGCGCAGCTCGACGACCCGTGGGTGGACGACTCGACCTCGCGGGTGTGGATCCAGGGAGACCTGCACGCCGAGAACTACGGCACCTACATGGACTCCGCGGGCGTGCTCGTGTTCGACGTCAACGACTTCGACGAGGCCTACCTCGGGCACTACACGTGGGACCTGCAGCGGATGGTGGCGTCGCTCGCCCTGCTCGGCTTCCGCAAGGCGCTCAGCGACGCGTCCATCACCGCGCTGATCGAGACCTACGGCACGGCGTACGTGGAGACGGTGCGCCTGTTCGCGACGAGCGAGGTCGACCGCGACTTCCGGCTGACGCTCGACAACACCGAGGGGCCGCTGCTGTCGGTGCTGCAGGTGGCGCGCGCCGAGACCCGCGTGCGGCTGCTGGACGCGTTGACCGCGTTCGACGGGGTGGATCGCAAGCTGGCGAGCGGACCGGGCGCGCGCGAGCTCGACGATGACGAGCGCGCCGCCGTGCTCGCCGCCTACGAGCGGTACCTGGACACGATCCCCGAGGCCAAGCGCCAGCAGTCGCTCTCGTACGCGGTCAAGGACGTCAAGGGCCGCGCCGGCGTGGGCATCGGCTCGGCGGGCCTGAAGGTCTACACGCTGCTCGTGGAGGGGCGCACGCAGGCGCTGGAGAACGACGTCGTGCTGTCGATGAAGCAGGCCGGCACGCCCGCGGTGTCACGCGTCGTCACCGACGAGAAGATCCGCGCCTACTTCGAGCACGAGGGGCACCGCACCGCGGTCTCCCAGCAGGCGCTGCAGGCGCACGCCGACCCGTGGGTGGGCTGGTGCGAGCTCGACGGCGTCGGCCAGATCATCAAGGAGGTCTCGCCCTACGAGGCCGACCTCGACTGGGACGTCGTGACCGAGGTCGACGAGATGCGCCCGCTCGTGCACGACCTCGGCCGCGCCACCGCCAAGGTCCACTGCGTGTCCGACGCGGGGTCCGAGCACCCGCTCGTCGACGTCAACGTCGAAGCGAAGATCACCGACGTGATCGACGGCCGCGACGCGGAGTTCGCGAGCCACCTCGCGCGCTTCGGCGCCGAGTACGGCGCGCTCACGCGCGAGGACCACCGGCGCTTCGTCGACGCCTTCCGCAACGGGATGATCCCGGGCGTGGAGGCGGACTAGGGCGCTTGGTCGCGGCGAGCCGGCTGGCGCCGGCTGCGTCGCGACTTCGGCGGGGAGATCGCTGCGCGGATCTCCTAGCCCCGGATCTTCACGTTGCGGGTGAGCGTGCGGGTGTTCCCGGCCGCGTCGACCGCGCTCACCCGCACGGCGACCGTCAGCGACCGCTTGCGCCGGAGCGCCTTGCGGACCGCCTTCGTGCCGCGCGCGGTCAGCTTCACGCGCACCACCGCGCGCTTGCCGGCCGTGAGCGAGGTCCGCGCGGAGCGGAACTGCGCGACGCCGCGGATCGACGCCTTCACGGTCGCCCGGCAGCCCTCGTCGGTGCGCAGCGCCAGCGACAGCCGCTTGAGCCGGCGCACGCTGCGCACGCCGGTCGCGCGCAGCGCCAGCGAGCACGCGCGCGTGTCCGGGGCGACGGTCGCGGGCGGCGAGCCGAGGTCGCAGGCCGACAGCGCCCCGTCCACCAGCCGGTAGACCGGCCCGCTCAGCGAGACGACGAGGATCCGGCCGCAGGCGTCCTCGCCGAAGGAGCTCAGGCTCTCGACCGACAGCCCGGTGGCGGCGTCCGACCGCGGGTCGGCCAGGTCGACGGACCGCAGCGCCGCGTTGCAGAAGTCGCCGTAGACGTAGCGGCCGTTGAGCGTCGGCAGGCCCGGGTCGCGCACGACGTAGCCGCCGGTGATCGAGCAGAAGCCGTCGCCGCTGTGGGTCTTGTCGAGCACGGGACCCGCGGTCCCGGACGCGCACGTGGCGTCCTGGCGCGGCCCGGCGACGGCGCCTTCGCGGCACGGCCAGCCGTAGTTGCCGGCGAGGCCGACGTTGATCTCCTCGCGCGCGCCCTGGCCGACGTCGGCGATCACGACCTGGCCGGTGGCACGGTCGAACGAGAACCGCCACGGGTTGCGCAGGCCGACCGAGGCGATCGTCGGCGCGCCCGTGTCCGGGTTGAGCTTGATCAGCTTGCCGAGCAGCGAGCCGGGGTCCTGCGAGTGCCGGTACGTGTCGTCGCCGCCACCGCCGTCGCCCGTCCCGAGCCACAGCTGTCCGTCCGGGCCCCACTGCACCTGCCCGCCGTTGTGGTTGCCCGCCTCGCGGTGCGGGATCGTGATCAGCACGCGGCCGCTGGCGGGGTCGGCGGCGTCGGCCGTGGCGCGCCGGTACTCGCGCACCTGGATGTCCCCGCCCGCGACCGTCAGGTAGACGAAGAAGCGGCCGGACGCGGCGTAGTCGGGCGCGAACGCCATCGACAGCAGGCCGCGCTCGCTGTCGTCGGACAGCGTGCTCGACGTGATGTCCAGGAACGTCTGCGTCGCCCCGTCGCGCGCGACGACGATCCGGCCCTTGCGCTCGACCACGTACACGCGGGTTCCGTCCCCGGGCGCGCCGGTGGCGAACGTGGGCTCGGCGAAGTCCCCGAGCTTGCTGAGCGACGGCGCGGCTTCAGCGGTGCCGCAGACCGCGAGCGCCGCGATCAGTGATCCGCCACATGCCCACCTTCGGGCTCGAGCGGCAACCCCTGCGCGTCCCATTCCAGCAGTCCTCCGGTCATCGTGTACGCGTCGTAGCCCGCCTGCCGAAACGCGTTCGCGGCCATGGCCGACCGTCCACCTACCCGGCAGTAGAAGACGACAGGCGTCTCGCGGTGGATCGTGTCCGCCTGCGCGTCGACTTGACCAAGTTCGAGGTGCCGCGCGCCAGGTATCCGGCCCTCGTTCCACTCGTAGGCCTCGCGGACGTCGATCAGCTGCACCTTGCCCTCACGCACGAGCTCCGCGACCTGCCCAGCTTCGATGTCCATGCCTCGGACGGTACCGTCCGCCTCCATGGAGTGGGTCAATTGGTCGGGCTCGCAGCGCTGCACGCCCACGCGGTTCATCGCGCCTCGCACCCGGCAGGAGCTCGCGCAGGCGATCGTCGACGGTCCCGCGCCGGTGCGCGTGGCGGGCGCCGGGCACTCGTTCAGCGGCGGCGTGCCGACCGAGGGCACGTTGCTCAGCCTCGACCACCTCGCGCGCGTGCTCGACGCCGACGCGGCCACCGGGCGCGTCCGCGTCGAGGCCGGCATCCGCCTGAAGGCGCTGTCGAGCGAGCTGCACGCGCGCGGGCTGGCGATGCCGAACCTCGGCGACATCGACGCGCAGTCGCTCGCCGGGGCGCTGAGCACCGGGACGCACGGCACCGGCACGCGCTTCCCCAACCTCGCCGGGCAGGTCGAGTCGGTCGAGCTGATCCTGGCCGACGGCACCGAGCGGACGATCACCGGCGGCGACCTGCTCAAGGCCGCGCGCGTCTCGCTCGGCGCGCTCGGCGTGATCGTGGCCGTGACGCTCCGCTGCGTGCCCGCGTTCAAGCTGCGGATCGTCGACCGGCCGGAGCCGCTCGCCGACGTCCTCCAGTCGCTCCAGGAGCGCGCCGACGCGCACGACCACTTCGAGTTCTGGTCGTTCCCGCACAGCGAGGTCGCCCTGGTCCGCACGCTCGACGAGACCCAGGACGCGCCGCGGGTCCCGGGGCGCGCACGCACGTACGCGAGCGACGTGCTGATGGACAACCACGCGTTCCGCGCCTTGAGCGAGGTGGCGAAGCGCTTCCCGGGCCAGATCCCGCGGCTGAACCGCGTGATGGCCGGAGCGGCGTCCCAGCGCGAGCGCGTCGACTGGTCGTACCGGATCTTCGCCTCCCAGCGGCTCGTGCGCTTCGAGGAGATGGAGTACGCGCTGCCGCGGGAGCACGCCGTCGAGGCGGTCCAGGCGGCCAAGGCCGCGCTCGAGCGCCATCCGGTCAGCTTCCCGATCGAGCTGCGCTTCAGCGCCGGTGACGACGCGCTGCTGTCGCCCGCGCACGCGCGCGAGTCGACGTTCGTCGCGGTCCACGTGTTCCGCTCGATGCCCTACGAGGCGGCGTTCCGCGACGTCGAGGCGGCCATGAGCGCGCTCGGCGGGCGCCCGCACTGGGGCAAGCGCTCGTTCCTGGGCGCCCCGGATCTCGCTGCGCTCTACCCACGCTGGGACGCGTTCCAGGCCTTCCGCCGCGAGCTCGACCCCGACGGGCGGTTCGCCAACGCCTGGCTGCGAAAGGTGCTGGGATGAGGCGATGAAGTCCTTCAACATCTTCGAAGACGCCAGCTTCGAGTACGACGAAGAGGACCCCGAGGGCTACCGGACCGGGTACCACCGGCTCGGTCCTCTGCTCGACGGTCAGCGGATGGGCGCGACCGTCTACGAGATCCTGCCGGGGCAGGCGCTGTGCCCGTACCACTGGGAGACCGAGGAGGAGTGGCTGCTCGTGCTCGCGGGCGAGGTGACGCTCCGCCACCCGGAGGGCGAGGACGTGCTCAGGCCCGGTGACATCGTCGCCTTCCCGGACAACCCCGCCGGCGCGCACAAGACGTACAACCAGGGGTCCGAGCCGGCGCGGATGCTGATGTGGTCCACCAAGGACCGCGCCGGCTACTGCATCTACCCGGACTCGGACAAGGTGCTGCTGTTCGCGGAGGGCGCCGAGAGCCGCCGTCACCAGCTCGGCCCGGAGGTCGACTACTACCTGGACGAGACCTAGAGGAAGGTCTTCCCCTCGCCGCGGTAGGTCGGCACCGTGTCGACGATCTTGTCGCCCTGGACGAGGTGGACCTCGTCGAAGCGCTCGCACAGCTCACCGGCCTTCGCGTGGCGGAACCACACCTGGTCGCCGACCCGCAGGCCCGCCGCGGCGCGGCCGAGCAGCGGCGTCTGCACCTCGCCCGCGGCCTCGAGCGCGTCGAGCTTGAGGCCCGCGGGGAGCACGGGGCGCGGCAGCCGGTCGCGGCCGGGCGCCCCGGACGCGATGTAGCCGCCGCCGAGCGCGGTCGCGAGCTTCGGCGTGGTCTTGCGCACCACCGGCAGCACGAAGAACGCGGCCGGGGTGGGGCGGAAGGCGCGGTAGGTGTCGAACAGCGTGGGGCCGTACAGCCCCGAGCCGGCGGCGACCTCGGTCACGGCCGGCTCAGCGGCGGTGCGCTCGATCGAGCCGGTCCCGCCGCCGTTGACGAACCGCAGCGGCGCGACCGAGCGCACGGCGTCGACGACCTCAGCGCGCCGACGCGCCAGCTCACGCGCGGACAGCGCCTGCAGCACCGGCAGTGCGAGCCGCATCAGCGGGCGGCCCGGCGGCCGGTCGCCGACACCGGCGATCTGCCCCTCGTAGGCCATGATCCCGTCCAGCCGCAGCTCCTCCCGCGCGACGATCGTGCGGGCGAAGGCCTCGGCCTGAAACGGATCGTGCAGCGGCGAGCGCTTCGGGCCGAGCGTCATAAGACCGCCGGGAACGCGCCAGCCGGCGTCGATGTCGATGCACACCTTGACCGGGCCGCCGGGCTCGGCGGCGGCGATCAGGTCCAGGTGCTCGACGCAGTCGACCATGACGGTGATCCCCGCCCGTGCGTCCGCGTCGGACGCAAGTTGGCGCAGCGCACCCCGGTCCACGGTGGGATAGCCGACCACCAGGTCGTCCCATCCGAGCGACGCCAACCACAGCGCCTCGGGCAGCGTGAAGCACAACTGCCCCTGGAAACCGGCTTTCAACGCCCTGGCTTGCAGTGTGCGGACACGCAGGGATTTCGACGCGAGGCGCAGCGGAACGCCGCTCGCACGTCTCATGAGATCGGTGGTGTTGGCGTCGAACGCGTCGAGGTCGATGACCGCAAACGGCGCGTCCAAGCCAAATGTGGCGGTTTGCAACACGCTTTGGATTGGTCTCTGGAGCAAGTTCACCCGAATCGGGGACGCTATCCGCTCCGAGATCAGCTAGAGTGCCCGCCGGAACACGGGACATAACGCCGAACTCAACAACAGCTCAGGCTGAGTTGAGGCGGGGGAACCAAGGTTTGGAGCAGGGGTCACTGCTCCGGGGGCGAATCGCCACAAGATGTGGTGTAGCGCGACGCTTTCCGCGCGAGCCCGACAGCTAACCCCGTAGGCGGTCAGAAAGAGGAGATCGTCTTGTCACGCTGTCGCACGCTCTGCGTGGGCTTGCTTTTAGCTGGAATTGCTCTGCCGGTATCGACGGCGGATGCCCGTCGGATCTCATTCGGCGAGCGAGACCTGCGCTCAGGGATGCGCGGGACTGATGTTCGGGTCCTGCAGGACTTCCTGACGAAGGCCGGGGTCAAGACGAAGGTCGATGGCCGGTACGGTCCGGCCACCACGTCCAGCGTCCGGCGCTGGGAGCGCAAGTCCTCCCTGCCCGTCGACGGCAAGATGCCGAAGACCGACGCTTCGACGCTGCGGATGCAGGTCGCCCAGGGGACTGCGGGTACGCAGTCCGTCCCTGCCCCCGCGCCGACTGCCAATGCCACCCTGGGGGCCGACGGAAAGGCGATCGCGCCGGCTGGCGCGCCGCCCGAGGTGGTCGCGGTGATCGCGGCCGCCAACGAGATCGTGGGCAAGCCGTACCGGTACGGCGGCGGCCACGGGGATTGGGAAGATTCCGGCTACGACTGCTCGGGCTCTGAGTCCTACGCCCTCCACGGTGCCGACCTGGTCAGTCGGCCCATGAACTCCTCGGAGTTCATGTCGTGGGGCGAGCCTGGCGCGGGCCAGTGGATCACCAGCTACGCCCACGGCGGGCATTCCTTCCTCGTGGTCGCCGGCCTGCGTTTCGACACGGGCTACAACGACTCGTCGTCTTCGGGGCCGAAGTGGTCGACGAAGATGCGGCCGACGGACGGCTTCACCGTCCGCCACCCCGAAGGCCTCTAAGCGGCTCTAGTAGTACTCGCGACCGCGCGCGACCGGACGTTCTTCGACGACCGTCCGGCGCCGGTCGCGCCAGCCGCCGAGGAAGAAGAGCGTGATCACGAGTCCGATGATCCCGATGATCATCAGGATGATGCCGACCGTGGAGATCTCGAGCCCCGAGATGTCCGCGTCGACGGCGAAGTAGAGGATCGCGCCAACGGCGATCAGGAAGAGTGAGGATCCGATTCCCATGTCGAGGATGTGGATCCCCGCCGCCTTCGCGCGCCAAACTAGGTGGCTATGCCGCCGACAACAGACGTTGACACCTACTCGCTGACGCAGGAGCAGGTCGACTTCCGGGACATGATCCGCCAGATCGTGCGCGAGCGGGTCGCGCCGCGCGCCGCGGAGATCGACGCCAAGGCCGAGTACCCGTGGGACATCCGCAAGCTGTTCGCGGAGCAGGACCTGCTCGGGCTCCCCTTCGAGGAGCAGTACGGCGGCACCGGCACCGGCGCGCTGATGCTCAGCGTGGCGATCGAGGAGGTCGCCCGCGCGTGCGCCTCCAGCGCGCTGATCCTGATGCTCCAGGACCTCGGCACGCTCCCGATCAAGCTCTTCGGCTCCGACGAGCTCAAGCAGCGCTTCCTGCCCAAGTGCGCGTCCGGCGAGTGGTCGCCGGCGTTCGCGCTGTCCGAGCCCGAGGCCGGCTCGGACCCGGGCGGCATGATCACCAAGGCCGTCAAGGACGGCGACGAGTGGGTCATCACCGGCACCAAGAACTGGATCTCGAACCTCGGGATCGCCGACTTCTACATCGTCTTCGCCAAGACGGACATGTCCGCGGGCCGCTCGCGCGGGATCAGCGCGTTCGTCGTCGAGGCCGACCGCCCGGGCTTCTCGGTCGGCAAGGTCGAGCACAAGCTCGGCATCAAGGGCTCGCCGACCGGCTCGCCGATCTTCGACGACGTCCGCGTCCCCGCCGCCAACCTGATCGGCGTCGAGGGCAAGGGCATGAACGTCGCGCTCGGCACGCTCGACCACTCGCGGCTCGGCGTCGCCGCCCAGGCCGTCGGGATCGCCCAGGGCGCGACCGACCACGCCGTCGCCTACGCCAATGAGCGCCGGCAGTTCGGCAACCCGATCTCCGAGTTCCAGGGCATCCAGTTCAAGCTCGCCGACATGGAGACCCGCACGGCGGCCGCGCGCGAGCTGCTGTACCGCGCGAGCGCCAAGATCGACCGGCACGAGGCGGACCGCGGCAAGTACTCGGCGATGGCCAAGCTGTTCGCCTCGGACACGGCGATGGCGGTCACCGTCGAGGCCGTGCAGGTGCTCGGCGGCTACGGCTACGTGAACGAGTACCCGGTCGAGCGCTACATGCGCGACGCCAAGATCACGCAGATCTACGAGGGGACCAACGAGATCCAGCGTCTCGTGATCGCGCGCACCCTCCGGTAGCCTGGATGACATGCTCTCGCGCTTGCCCGCCGGGCGACGGATCGCCTTCTCCTTCGTCATCTGCGCCGCGGTGGCGCTCACCGTCGCCGTGTTCGTGCAGGGTGGGCTCTCGCAGAAGGGCTGGCTGCGCGCGCTCGAGGTGCTCGGGATCATCGTCACCGCGGGCGGCGTGGCGGCGCTGGTCATCGGCCTCGTGGTCTCGCGCATGGCCAACTACCAGGACCCCGAGAGCGAGGCCGAGTTCGAGCGGATCGTGATCCGGTCGGAGCGGCTGGCGCGCGAGAACCTGGCCGCCGAGCCGGACGAGGGCGAGTTCCTGGAGCTGGACCCGTTCAACCCGGACGACTTCGACACGCTCGTCCAGGAGGCGCTCGACGACCTGCCGGACCTGCTGATCAAGGCGCTCGAGCGGGTCCCGGTCGTGATCTCCGACAAGGGCCACAAGGTGCGCGCCTACGGGCTCTACCAGGGCGACACCGTGGCGCGCGACAACTACCACGACCGGATCATCATCTTCCGCGACACGCTGCTGCGGGACTTCGGGCACGACCCGGACCTGTTGCGCGACCAGGTCACGCGCACGGTGCGCCACGAGCTGGCGCACCATCTGGGCGCCGACGAGCTCGGAGTACGTGAGCTCGGCCTCTGACGAGGTACGATGGTCATCGAACGATGCACTTCGATGAACCGCAACTCGACGATGTGACCCTGGCGGCGATGATGGCCGCGCTGAGCGACCCGGTGCGGGTCGCGATCGTGCGCGAGCTCGCCGTGCGCGGCGAGGCCAGCTGCGGCGCCTGTGACGTCGGCGTGTCGAAGGCCACGCGCTCGCATCACTTCAAGGTGCTGCGCGAGGCGGGGCTCACGCGCACGCGCGCCGAGGGCACGCACCGCTACGTCGCGCTGCGGCGCGACGAGGTGGAGCTGCGCTTCCCCGGGCTGCTCGTCGCGGTGTTGGCCGCGGCGGACGCCGAAGCCGGGGCTATCGCGGCCCCCGCTTGATCGCCGACTTCGCCAGCGTCACGAGGCGGCTGCGGCTCTTGCCCGACTCGATCCCGTAGACGATGCCGGTCTCCTGCTCCCGCCACGAGATCCTCGCGGGGGCGCAGGAGGCACCGCAGCTCATCGGCCAGTAGCGACCCTTGCGCCCCTTCGCGAGCGTGATCGCCTTGCCGCCGCGGAGCTGGATGCCCGCTTCCGCGGTGAACCAGGCGACCGAGCAGTAGTTGGCCTGGCAGTCCTTCGTGCTGGTGAGCTGGATCCGGTACATGCTCGGGTCCCCGATGCCGTTCGCGAACAGCCTGCCCTTGTGCTGGAACGTCGAGGGCAGCAGGACCGGGATCGTGGTCTTCTGCTTGACCTCGGCGACGGTGGGCGTCAGCAGCCCGGGCAGCAGGGCGACGGAAGCGAGCGTGGCGGCGAGCATGTGCGCCGCAACCTACCGGCTCCAGAAAGCGGCGTCCTGGACTCCCAGGGGGGTTGAGAGCGGAGCGGCGCGGACGGTCATCGCGGCCCCCGCTTGATCGCCGAGTTCGCCATCCGCACGAGCTGCGCCCGGGTGGCGTCGGCCGAGATCTCGTAGACGACGCCGCGCTCCTTCCACACGACCGACGGCGGCGAGCACGAGGCGCCGCAGCTCATCGGCAGGTAGCGGCCCTTGCGGCCGTTGGCCAGCGTCGCCTTGCGATCGCCGTAGACCGATCCGCCCTTGCTCGCACCGAAGTACGCGGTCGAGCACGCCGCGCCCGTGCAGTCGTCCACCGTGCTGACGATGAACTGGTAGCGGCGCGCCTCACCCTCGCCGGTCGCGAACAGCTCCTGCGTCTCGTTCGTCGTCAACGTCGAGGGCAGGAGGATCGGCAGCTTGGTGTCCTGCTTGACCTCCGCCACGGTGGGCGTGAAGAGGCCGGGGAGCAGGGCGACGGAGGCGAGAGCGGTGGCGAGCATGCTCGCGCGACCTTACCTGGCCCAGAAGGCGGCGTCCTGCTCGCCCAGCGGCGTGCTGGGCGGCGCGTCCTCCCAGTACTCCGCGCCGAGCGCGTGCCAGTCGGCGGCGGCACGCACGTCCCCGAGCGTCGCCAGCACGAGGCTCTCCATGCGCCGGATCAACAGCGCCTGCGGGGGCACGGTCTGCCGCCGCATCTGCGCGAAGTACGGCGAGCGCGGCGACGAGCCCTCCTCGATCATCTGCGCGACGTAGGCCGAGCTGAGCCGCCGGTGGCCCGGCTCCAGGTACCACTCGGCGAGCATCCGCAGCTGCCCGAGGAGCGCGTCGGCGTCGAAGTCGTCGGGGCGCGGGAGATAGCCGAGCGAGGCGAGCTGGGCCTTCACGGCCGGGGCGTCATTGCGTGTGATGGCCTGCGCGAGCACGCGCTCGGACGCCAGGTAGTCGGCGTCGACGACCCGCATCAAGCCGAAGTCGAGGAAGCCGACGCGGCCGTCTTCGAGGTAGAGGTAGTTGCCCGGGTGCGGGTCCCCGGCGGCGCGGCGCAGGTGGTTGAGCGTGCCGAAGAAGAAGCGGAAGACGATCTCGCCGAAGCGATCGCGGTCCTCGTCCGGCAGCGCCTTGACGACGTCGAACCGGCGGCCGGCCATGTACTCGGTGACGAGCACGCGCCGGCGGCTGAGCGTGGTGTTCACCGGCGGGATGAAGACGAACGGGTGCCCTCGCCAGCCTCGCTCCATCGCCCGGTGGTGCTGGGCCTCGACCTCGTAGTCGAGCTCCTCGGAGATGCGCTCGCGCAGCTCGCCGGCCAGCGCGTCCACGTCGAGGCCGGGCGCGAGCCGGCGGATCAGCGGGAACAGCATCTGCATGTTGCGCAGGTCGGTCTCCGTCGCCTCCGCGATGCCCGGGTACTGCACCTTCACCGCGACGGCCTTGCCGTCCTTGGTGGTGGCGCGGTGCACCTGGCCGATCGAGGCGGCGGCGAACGCCTCGGGCTCGAAGTCGGCGAAGGCCTCGCTCACCGGCATGTCGAGCTCCTCCTTGAGGAGGCGCTCGATCGCCTTGAACGGCAGCGGCGGGACGTCGTCGCGCAGCGAGGCGAGCGTCGTTTTGAACTCCTCGCGCTCGGACTCCGGGATCGCCGTGAACTCGACCGTGCTCAGCACCTGGCCGATCTTCATGGCCGCGCCGCGCATCTGGCCGAGCTGCTTGACGAGCTCGCGGGCGGTGGCGGCGGCGCGCTCGCCGGTCGCGACGTCGGCGGCTTCGTCGCTGCGGAGCGCGTTGGCGGCGCGGGTGCCCGCCCAGCGCAGGCCCTGGCCCGCGACGAGGCCACCGAAGCGACGGGTGCGGGCGATGCGGGAGGTGGGTGGGGAGTCGGCCATGGGCTCTCAACAGCGTACGGACGCGGCGGTCCGCGAGGTCACGCTTGACAGAATGACTATCGCGATATATCTTTGACGCATCGCAACACATCGAAGAAGGGAATGAGAACCCATGTACGCAGCATCTGCTTCCGATCTCTGCGGTCCTCGAGGCCGCCAGCACCACCGCCACGACCGCGGTCCGCGTGGGCTCGACGAGCTCATCGCGTTCATGACGGGTGGCGGGCGCGGAGGTCCGCCGTGGGGCGACCCCCGCCTGTTCAAGGCGATGTTCTTCGGGCCCGGTGGCCCGGGCGGGCATCGCGGCGGCCCGCACGGTGGGCGGCGCGGCGGACGTGCCCGTCGCGGCGACGTGCGCGCGGCGCTCCTGCTCCTGATCGAGGGCGGCCCGCAGAACGGCTACCAGCTCATCCAGGAGATCGAGCGGCGCACGGACGGCCTGTGGAAGCCGAGCCCCGGCTCGGTCTACCCGGCGCTCCAGCAGCTCGAGGACGAGGGCCTGGTCCGCGCCGTGGAGTTCGAGGGCAAGCGCGCCTTCGAGCTCACGGACGAGGGCCGCACCTACGTCGAGGGCAACCGCGCCGAGCTCGGCGATCCGTTCGAGGCCGCCACCGGCGGCGTCGACGAGAACGTCATGGACCTGCGCGGCGTCCTCTTCCAGGTCGGCGCCGCGGCCATGCAGGTCGCCGCCGCCGGCCACACGGACGAGGCCAAGAAGATCCTGGCCGAGGCCCGCCGGTCGCTCTACAAGATCCTCGCCGAGGACGACCCCGAGGACCGGGCCGACAACTAGCCGCGGCGCTGTCCCCCGGCCGGCCCGCCCGCTCCCCGCGGCGGGTCGGCCGGCGTCGCGGGCTAACGTGCTTCGCGTGCGCGTGAAGCCAGAAGTCCAGGAGGCGCTCGCGGCCGGTCGTCCGGTCGTGGCGCTCGAGAGCACGATCATCGCCCACGGCTTGCCGCGGCCGGACAACCTGCGCGTCGCGCGGGAGATCGAGGCCGTCGTGCGCGCCCACGGCGCCGTGCCGGCCACGATCGCGATCCTCGCCGGCGAGGTGCACATCGGCCTCGAGGACGCGGCGCTGGAAGCGCTCGCGGCCTCCGGTGAAGTCGCCAAGTGCGGTGTGCGCGACCTGCCCGCCGTGCTCGCGCGCGGGGAGGACGGGGCGACCACCGTCGCCGCCACCTCGCACCTCGCCGAGCGTGCCGGCATCCGCGTCTTCGCCACGGGCGGGCTCGGTGGCGTCCATCGCGGTGCCGCCTCGACGTTCGACGAGTCGGCCGACCTCGGCACGCTCGCGCGGGTCGGCATCTGCGTCGTGTGCGCGGGTGTGAAGTCGATCCTCGACATCCCCGCCACGCTCGAGCGGCTGGAGACGCTGAACGTCACCGTCCTCGGCTACGGCACGGACACGTTCCCGGCCTTCTACCTGCAGTCGAGTGGCGTGCCGATCACCTGGCGCGTGGACTCGCCGCAGGGCGTCGCCGACGTGCTGCGGGCGCGGGAGGAGGTCGGCGCGCCGGGCTCGGTCGTCGTCGCCAACCCGCTGGACGAGCCGATGGACGCCGACCTGCACGACCGTGTGCTGCGCGAGGGGTTGGAGGCGGCCGCGGCGGCCGGCGTGACCGGCCGCGACGTGACGCCGTTCCTGCTCGAGCGCTTCCACTCGCAGACCGAGGGCGAGAGCCTGCGCGCCAACGTCCGCCTCGTCCTGCGCAACGCCACGCTGGCGGCGCAGATCGCCGCGGCGCTGTGACGAAGGTCGTCGTCCTCGGCGACCTCAACGTCGACGTCGTCGCGGTGCAGTCGACGTCGCTCGCGCTCGGCAGCGACACGGCGGCGCGGGTCTCGCTGCTGCCCGGCGGCGGGGGCGCGAACGTGGCGTCGTGGCTGGCGAAGGCGGGCGTCGAGGTGACGCTCGTCGGGCGAGTCGGCACGGACGCGCTCGCGCCCGTCGCGCTGAGCGGCCTCGACGGCGTGGACCTGCAGGTCGTGCGCGACCCCGAGCACGCGACCGGCACGTGCGTCGTCCTGGTCGCGCCGGGAGGCGAGCGGACGATGCTGCCCGACCCGGGCGCCAACGACGCGCTCGCCGTCGAGGACCTGCCGCCCCTGGAGGGCGACGTCCTGCACGTCTCCGGCTACGCCCTTCTGCGCCCCGGCTCCCGCTCGGCGGCGCTCACCGCGATCGAGCGCGCGCGGGAGGCGGGCATGAAGATCAGCGTCGACCCGGCGTCCTCGGCGCCGCTCGGCAACGACCCGGTCTTCCTCCAGCGGATCGCCCCGATCGACCTGCTCCTGCCCAACGCCGACGAGGCCGTCGTGCTCGGCCCGCAGATCGACGTGCCCGAGGTCGTCGTCAAGTTCGGCGCCAACGGCGCGCGTTGGACCAACGGCGTCGAAACCGTCGTCGGCCGCGCCGTGCCCGTCGACGAGGTGGTCGACACCACCGGCGCGGGCGACGCCTTCGCGGCGGGCTTCCTCAGCGTCTGGCCGCACGGGATGGCCGCCGACGCGCTTGCGGCGGGCGCCCGCTGCGCGGCCAAGGCCGTCACCCGCGTAGGATCGCGCGATGCCTGAGGCCCGCATCCTCTTCGTCTGCATGGGGAACATCTGCCGCTCGCCCACGGCCGAGGGCGTGATGCGCCACCTCGTGCGCGAGGCCGGCCTCGAGAACGAGATCGTCATCGACAGCGCGGGCACCGGCAACTGGCACGCGGGCGACGCGCCCGACCGGCGCGCGACCGAGGCGGCCCGCGCCCGCGGCGTCACGCTCGACGGTGCCGCGCGCCAGATCACCGTCGACGACTTCGAGGACTTCGACTACCTGCTGGCGATGGACCGCGACAACCTCGCCGGCATCCGGGCGATCGCTCCCGACGAGGCGTCGGCGGCGAAGGCGCGGCTGCTGCGCGAGTTCGATCCGGCCTCGGCCGGCGCGCCCGATCTCGACGTGCCCGACCCGTACTACGGCGGCCCGCAGGGCTTCGAGACCGTGCTGGACCAGGTCGAGGCGGCCTGCCGCGGGCTGCTCGATGAGATCCGCCGTTGAGGCCGTAACCGGCCGCACGGTCCGGTCGCTGCAACCGATCGCCGGCGGCGACATCAACGAGGCGTACAAGGTCCAGTTCGAGGACGAGTCGTTCGGGTTCGTCAAGACGCGCGCGCATCCGCAGCCGGGCGAGTACGCGGCCGAGGCCGCGGGCCTGCGCTGGCTCGCCGAGCCGGGCGCGCTGCGCGTGCCCGACGTGCTGGGCGTGGCCGACGACGTCCTCGTGCTCGACTGGGTCGACGAGGGTGGCCGCGGCGATGCCGCCGCGCTCGGCGCGGGTCTGGCCGAGGTCCACGCGGCGGGCGCGGACGACTGGGGCGCGACGCCACTGGGGGACATGACGAAGGTGGGGCGGCTCGAGCTCTCGAACGAGCCGTGCGCGGACTGGCCGACCTTCTACGCCACGCGGCGAGTGCTCCCGCTCCTGCCCCAGGCGGGGCTGTCCGCGGCCGGCACCCGCGCCGTCGAGGCCGTCTGCGACCGGATCGCCGACCTCGCCGGGCCGGCCGAGCCACCGTCGCGCATCCATGGCGACCTATGGAGCGGCAACGTGCACTGGGACCGAGCCGGCCGCGCGTGGCTGATCGACCCCGCCGCGTACGGCGGGCATCGCGAGGTCGACCTGGCGATGCTGCAGCTGTTCGGGGCTCCTGGGGCGGCGTTCTTCGCCGCGTACGAGGAGCGCCACCCGCTCGCGACCGGGTGGCGCGATCGGGTGGCGCTGTACCAGCTGTTCCCGCTGCTCGTGCACGCCGCGCTGTTCGGCGGCGGCTACGCGGCCTCAGCGGAGCGCGCCGCGCGCACCTACGTCTAGGTCCCGCGCGACCAGCCCGGCGTACCTGCCGCCGAGCGCGAGCAGCTCCTCGTGGGTGCCGTGCTCGGCGACTTCACCGCGGTCCAGCACGACGATCTGGTCGGCGTCGCGGACGGTCGAGAGCCGGTGGGCGATGACGATCGTCGTGCGGCCCTCGGCGAGCGTCTCGAGCGCCTCGCCGACGGCGCGCTCGGTGGCGACGTCCAACGCGCTCGTGGCCTCGTCGAGCACGAGCACGGGCGGATTGCGCAGGATCGTGCGGGCGATCGCGATCCGCTGCTTCTCGCCACCGGAGAAGCGGAAGCCCCGCTCGCCGACGACCGTGTCGTAGCCGTCGGGCAGCTCGGCGATCTTGTCGTGGATCTGCGCGGCGCGGGCGGCCTGCTCGATCTCCTCGTCGGAGGCGGAGGGCTTCGCGAACCGCAGGTTCTCACGCACGGACGCGTGGAACAGGTAGGTCTCCTGCGAGACGACGCCGACGGTGTCCGCGAGCGACTCGAAGGTCAGCTCACGCAGGTCGGTGCCGTCGATCGTGACGCCGCCGCGCTCGGGGTCGTACAGGCGCGCGGCGAGGTAGCCGAGCGACGTCTTGCCCGCACCCGTCTCGCCGACGAGCGCGGTGCGCGTGCCGGCGGGCACGGTGATGTCGACGTCCTGCAGCGTCCACTCGTCGCCGTAGCGGAACCACACGTGGTCGAACCGCACGTCGCCCTTCACGCGGTCCAGCGTCTGCTCGCCGGGCTCGATGTCCACGTGCAGGTCCAGGTACTCGAACACGCGCTCGAACAGCGCGGTGCTCGTCTGGATGTCGACGGCGACGCTCAGCAGCGACTGGACCGGGAAGAACAGGCGTGTCTGCAGCGTGGTGAAAGCGACGATCGTGCCGATCGACGCGGCACCGGGCGCGAGCCCCGCGAACAGGTACACGAGCGCGGGCATCACCGCGAAGCTCGTCTGGATCGCGCTCATCATCCAGCGCCCGGCCATCCGGCTCTTGACCTCGAGATCGGCCAGGTTGGCCGACTCCTTGTCGAAGCGCTCGGCGAGCTCGTCGCCGCGGCCCATCGTCTTGCCCAGCAGCACGCCGCTGACGCTCAGCGACTCCTGCACGAGCGCCGAGATGTCGGCCATCGCGCCCTGCTTGACCGTCGTGATCTTGCGGCGCTGGTTGCCGACCCGGCGCGCCAGCAGCACGAAGAACGGCAGCAGGGCGAGCGAGAACAGCGCCAGCCGCCAATCCAGCAGGATCATGGCGACGACCGACGCCACGACCGTGGTCACGTTGGACACGATCGACGCGGCGGTGCTCGTCACCACGGACTGCACGCCGCCGATGTCGTTGGCGATGCGCGACTGGATCTCGCCGGTGCGCGTCTTGGTGAAGAACGCGAGCGACAGCCGCTGCAGGTGGCGGTAGACCTGCGTGCGCAGGTCGTGCATCACCCGCTGGCCGACGACGTTCGTCAGCCACGTCTGCCCGACGCCGAGCACGCCGGTGACGATCGAGATCGCGATCATCCCGCCGACGAGGACGCCGAGCAGGCCGTCGCGGTCCTCGGGGATCGCGACGTCGAGGATGTCACGCAGCAGGAAGGGGGTGACCATCCCCAGCCCCGCGCTGAAGGCGATCAGCGCGAGGACGGTGAAGAGGCGGCCCCGGTAGGGCCGGAACAACGCGAGGATCCGGCGGTTCAGGCCCTCCATCCGCGGCCCCTCGCGGGGCGGGAGGGGTTGGCGGCGGCGCCCTCCCACGGGTTCGCCGCCGCCTTCTCCATAGCGCCGGAAGGCTGCCGTCACACAGCCACCGTATTCGGCGCAGGCTCCAGGGCCAGCTCGAGCACCTCGTCGATGCTCACGACCGGGTGGAAGCTCATGGCCTCGCGGACGTCGGCCGGGACGTCGTCGAGGTCGCCGCGGTTGCGCTCGGGCAGGATCACGGTCGTCAGGCCCGCGGCGTGCGCGGCCAGGACCTTCTGCTTGAGGCCGCCGATCGGCAGCACGCGGCCCTGCAGCGTGACCTCGCCGGTCATGCCGACCGTGTGCTTGACCGGGCGCCCGGAGAGCAGCGACGCCATCGCCGTGACCATGGTCACGCCGGCCGACGGGCCGTCCTTCGGGATCGCGCCGGCGGGCACGTGGACGTGGAACTCGCGGCCGTCGAAGGCGTCCTCGGGGATGCCGAGCTCGTCGGCGTGGCCGCGGACGTAGGAGAGCGCGATCCGCGCGGACTCCTTCATCACGTCGCCCAGCTGGCCCGTGAGCACGAGGCCGTCCTTGCCCTTCATGGCGGTGGCCTCGATGAAGAGGACATCGCCGCCGACGCCGGTCACCGCGAGGCCCGTGGCCACGCCGGGAACGGCCGTGCGCAGCGCCGCCTCCTGCCAGACCTTCTGGCGGCCGAGCGCGTCGCGGATCAGCGCCTCCGTGATCTCCACCGGCGCCTCGGCCTTGCCGGACGCGATGTTGGTCGCGGTCTTGCGCAGGATCGTGCCGAGCTCGCGCTCCAGGTTGCGGACGCCCGCCTCCCGCGTGTACTCCATGACGACCTGCGTCAGGCGCTCGTCGGTGACGGTGACCTCCTCCTCGAGCAGGCCGTTGCGCTCGCGCTGGCGCGGCCACAGGTAGCCGCGGGCGATGGCGGTCTTCTCAGCCACGGTGTAGCCGTCGAAGCGGATGACCTCCATACGGTCCAGGAGGGGTCCGGGGATCGACTCGGCCACGTTCGCGGTCGCGATGAACATGACCTGGCTCAGGTCCAGCTCCACGTCCAGGTAGTGGTCGCGGAAGCTGTGGTTCTGCGCCGGGTCGAGCACCTCGAGCAGGGCCGCGCTCGGGTCGCCACGCCAGTCGGCGCCGACCTTGTCGACCTCGTCGAGCATGATCACGGGGTTCATCGTGCCCGCATCGCGCAGCGCGCGCACCAGGCGGCCCGGAAGCGCGCCGATGTAGGTGCGGCGGTGACCGCGGATCTCGGCCTCGTCGCGGACGCCGCCGAGGCTCATGCGCACGAACTCACGGCCCGTGGCACGGGCGATCGACTCGCCGATGGACGTCTTGCCGGTGCCGGGAGGGCCGATCAGGGTGAGGATGGCGCCGGAGCGCTTGTCCTCCTTGATGCCGCGCTCGGTGCGCAGCTTCTTGACCGCCAGGTACTCGGTGATCCGGTCCTTGACGTCCTCGAGGCCCGCGTGGTCGGCGTCGAGCACCTCGCGCGCGGCCTTCGGGTCCAGCTTCTCGTCGGACGCCTTGTTCCACGGCACGGCGATCAGCCAGTCCAGGTACGTGCGGATCATCGACGCCTCGCCGGACTGCTCGCCCATGCGCTCCAGGCGCGCGAGCTCCTTGTCGGCCTGCTCCTTCACGGAGTCGGGCATGCCGGCTTCGGCGATCTTCTTGCGGTACTCCTCGGCGACCGACGCGCCGTCCTCGCCCAGCTCGCGCTGGATCGATTCCATCTGCTTGCGCAGGACGTACTCGCGCTGCTGCTTGTCCGCGCCGGACTGCACGTCCTCGCGGATCTTCTTGCGCAGCTGCAGGTCGACCAGGCGCTCGCGCTGGAGCTCGACGACGAGCTGCAGCCGCTCGGTGACGTTCAGCGTCTCGAGGGCCTTCAGCTTGTCCTCGAAGGACACGTCGGGCGCGTAGCCGATCGTGTCCGCGAGCGGCCCGGGGTCGCCGATCGCCCGCAGGAACTCAGCAATCCGCGCGTCCGCGCCACGCAGCTCGAGGATCTCCTCGATGATCGCGCGGTACTCGCGCTCGAGGTTGCGCGTCGCGCCGTCGACCGGCACGTCGTCGTAGTGCTCTTCGACCTCGACCATGAGGCGGCCGAGGGAGTCGGTGTGCGCGGCGCCGGCGACGCCGCGACCCACACCGGAGAGGGAGACGGCGCGGCCGCCGCCCGGAAGTCGGACGTGATCGGTGACCTCGGCGATGGTGCCGACCTTCGCGAACTCGCCCTCATGGCGCGGAACGAGCAGCACACGCTCCTCGTCGCCCACGCGGACGGGAAGCGTCACATCCATGGTGGGGAAGACCACCGTGTCGTCCAGCGGGACGAGCAGGAGCGATGTCATGGCGTGTGGCTTCACTTTCTGTAGCAACTTACCTTGGGTAGGTAGTTACAGAGTACCAGCTCCCACAGCGACCGCATAGGAAGATCTCAGTCGTCTCGACTCAGGTTACTCCGAGGTGGACGCGAAGGTGAAGTCGGCTTGCGCGCGGACCGTCGATTGGAGAGACTTCTCAGCCTGGAAGGGGTGGGGGCGAAACTTCGGCGAGGGGAGCTATGACAGCCATGACAGTTGCCGCGCGGCTAGTGATGGCCATAGCTCTCTGCCTGTGCACGGGGGTGTCGACGGGATACGCCGAGGAGCCTGTCGGCACGCTTGCGGTATCGATGTGTCGAGCGCCGGACCGCTTTGAGCGGCTCACAGGCTGGCGTACAGCGGGCGGAGCTCGGTTCTACGACACCTGCGGAACGAAGGATGGCGCGTTCGGTCTGTCGGCGTCCGGCCAGACCCTGACGGATTTCCCCTTCGCCGCGTCGTGGGTCTGGGACGCCCCCGGAGAACTACGAATCGCGGGGGTTCGGTCCTACGGCTACGCGTGGTCGAGTGGAGGCTTCGACGCAGGCTGGCGTGCGAGCAATCGCCCGCTGGGTCTAGGCACTGAAGTTGCGGCGGAGTTGTCGGGACGTCGGTCGTGGGTGTTGAGCGGCCTTGACACTCCGGCGGTCGCCTTGGAGGTGCGCTGCGGCTGGCCTGACCAGGCCGAGTGCCGGGTAGAGGGCGGTGCTGGGATCTCGCTGGACCGAGTCGAGATGGTGCTCCGCGATGAGTTCGCGCCGCGCGTGATTCGTTCGGACCTGCAAGAGCTCCGCACCGGGTCGCTCTCCGGCGCTGTTCGTCTGGCTACGGATTTCGTCGATCGCGGCGCAGGCGTGGCGGCCATGGAGTTGCTCGTCGACGGCGTCGTGGCTCAGCGTGTGAGCGTGGGTTCCCCCACATGTGTGAAGCCCTACGTCGTTCCGATCCCGTGCCCCGTCCGCGGCGACGCTGCTGTCGCTCTGGACACGACGACGATTCCCAACGGTGGCCACAACTTCGAGCTGCGTCTGCTTGACGCTGCGGGAAACCTGACCACCGTCGGACCGGTACGGGCCGATGTGCAAAACCCAGTACCCGCAGGCGATACTCCTACATCTTCAGCGCAAGGTCGCGTCACGTGGCGCCGGACCGTGATTCGCTCCGATCACGCCAGCAAGGTCCGTCTCGAGGGTGTCGTCACCGGGCTCGACGACACCCCACTCGCCGGTGCGACGGTCGACGTTGCATCGAGGGTGCGGATGGAAGAGGCGCGATTTGTGCCGGTCGCCCGGGCCAAGGCCGACGCGAAGGGAAGGTTCTCGATTGCGGTCGAGCCCGGACCTTCCCGGGCGTATCGGGTTCGCTACGGCGCGTCGGAGGCGACGGCTGAGGTCTTGGTTCGTGCACCCTTGATGCTCAGCGTGTCACCCGCGAAGACACGGAACGGGAGAACAGTGCGGTTTCGCGGCTCTATTCCGGATGCCACGGCACCCGGGGTCCGCGTCGAGCTCCAGGCACGTGCAGGGAAAAGGTGGGTGCCCTTCCGGACCGCCGCGCTGAAGCGATCGCGCTTCACCGCGAGCTACCGCTTCACGAGCACGACCGCCAGGACTCGCTACAAGTTCCGCGCGGTCGTGCGTGCTGATCCCGACCTGCCTTACGAGCCCGGGACGTCGAAGATCGTCTCGGTGCTCGTGCGGCCTTAGCGCGGCGGCATGCGCAGGGCGCCGTCGAGGCGGATGACCTCGCCGTTGAGCATCGCGTTCTCGACGATGTGGACGGCGAGCGCGCCGTACTCGTCCGGTCGGCCGAGGCGGGGCGGGAACGGCACCTGGCCGCCGAGCGCGTTGCGGGCTTCCTCCGGGAGGCCGGCGAGCAGCGGCGTGTCGAACAGGCCGGGCGCGATCGCGCAGACGCGGATGCCGGACTGGGCGAGGTCGCGGGCAGCGGGGAGCGTCATGCCGACGATGCCGCCCTTGGACGCCGAGTAGGCGATCTGGCCGATCTGGCCGTCGTAGGCGGCGATCGACGCGGTGGAGATGCAGACGCCGCGCTCGCCCTGGTCGTTGGGCGCGTTCTCGAGCATCGTGTTCGCCGCGAGGCGAAGCACGTTGAACGTGCCGATCAGGTTGACGCGGATGACGGTGTCGAACGGCTCGATGCCGTGCGCGCCCTTGCGGCCCGCGACCTTCTCGGCCCAGCCGATGCCGGCGCAGCAGACGCTGATGCGCAGGCCGGCGTCGCCCGCGGCGGCGACGACCGCGGCCTCGACCTCCTCGGGCTTGGTCACGTCGGCGGCGACGAAGCCCGCGCCGAGCTCGTCGGCCAGCGCCTGGCCGCGCTCGGGGTTCAGGTCGGCGATCGTGACGTTCGCGCCCGCGGCGTGCAGCGCGCGGGCCGTGGCCGCGCCCAGGCCGGACGCCCCGCCGGCGACGAGCGCGTTGGCTCCTTCGATGTCCATCCGCGGGACGCTAGCCCAGGCGGGCGGTCTTGCTGGGTGCCGAGCGCGACGAGATGACCTCGTTGCCCTCGAACTTGGCCGTCAGGCGGATGCGGCTGCCGACCTTGGAGCGGAACTTCACGGTCACCGCGTACTCGCACGTGCGGCCCAGCGAGGTGCGCGTCGTGCCGACCGTCTTCGAGCCGCGCTTGGCGGTGATCACCACGCGGCCCGAGCACCCCTGCGAGGGCGAGACCGTCGCGGGCCGCTTGAGCGTGCCGGTCGCGCGGAAGGAGTACGGCGCGCGACGATCACGGCTCGGCCGCAGCTTGAGGCTGAACCCGGGCGAGGTGAACCGCCTCACGGTCACCGCCCGCACGGCGCTCGTCGTCTGGTTCGCCCCGTCGTAGGCGATCGCGATCAGCGTGTTGCGGCCGACGTCGCCCCCGCGCGGCTGGAACGCGCACTCGTACGGCGCCGCCGTGTCTTCGCACAGGACGCGCTCGTCGTCGAGGAACTGCACCTTGGTGACGCCGCGGTCGTCGGACGCGTCGGCGCGCAGGACGGTCGTCGTGTTCGCGCTGAGCGCGGCGTCGGCGCCGGGCGCGGTCCACGCCAGGAGCGGCGGCTTGTCATCGAACGGCCCACCTGGAGAGGCCTGGATCGAGACGTTCTCGCACGAGGGCGAGACCGAGTCGAGCGTGTCGGCATGGACGGTGTCGATGCCGCCGGCGCAGATCACGGTGTCGGGCGAGCCGTCGCGCGCGTTGATCGTGTCGTCGGCGGGGCCGCCCTCGAGGACGTCGCTGCCTTCGCCGCCGGTGATCGTGCCCGGACCGGCCACCACTTCGAGGTGGTTGGCGCGGCCGTCTCCCACAAGGGCCACCCCCACGGAGGACGCGCCCTCGATGTTCTCGACGTCCACGCCGATGAGGTCGTTCTCGTCGGACTCGCCGTCATTCGCCAGCCCGTCGAGCGTGGCCGTGATCGCGGCCGTCGTGCGCAACCCGTAGGTGACGGTGTCGATGCCCTCGCCACCGCTCACGGCGTCGGTGCCCACGTTCGGTGTGAGGATGTCGTTCCCCTCGCCGCCGCGCAGCACGTCGTTGCCGGACGAGCCATCGATGTCGTCGTCGCCTGAGCCGCCGTCGATCGTGTCCGTGCGCGCGCCGCCGGTGAGGACGTCGTTGCCCTCGCCGCCGGTGATCGTCGTCGGGATCGGCAGGCCGACGGCGGGCTGGCCGAGGGTCGCGGTGACCCGGTCGGCGTTGTCGCCCACGTCGATCTCGACCTTCTCGATCGGGCCAGGGCATGTCGCGACGGTCGCGGTCGCGGTGCACGTCCCGCCCGTGGGCCACTCGTCGGTATCCCCGGTCTCGCGCCGCAGCGTCACGACGCCGCCCGCCTCGGTCACCGTGAGGTTGGACTGCTTGCCGGGCGCGGGTGCGTAGCGCAGCACGCCCCCGTCGACCGTGACCGTCGCGGCCTGTGCCGCGGAAGGAACCCCCGCCACCGTAAGCAGGGTCAACACCAGCGCCCGCCGGACCATGAGGCCGAGGCTAGCGGACCACGGCGTAGCGGAGGAACAGCTCGTCGTCCGCGCGGAGCACCCAGCGCAGGGCGAAGCGCGACACGTCGGGGAGGCGGCCGCCTTCGACGATCGAGAGCTCGTCGCCGTCGCCGGTGATGACGGGGGTCAGCGTGAGGAAGAGCTCGTCGACGAGGTCGTCGGCCAGCAGGGCGCGGAAGAGCGTCGGGCCGCCCTCGCTCAACAGGGCGCGGATGCCGCGGGCGCGGAGGTCGGCCAGGGCCGCGGCGGGCGTGCACTCGTCCAGCCGGACGACCTCGACGGGCGCGGCCACCGCGGGCGCGTCGGGCGCGTCGGCGGGCCCATAGACGATCACGGGCTGGTCGGCGGCCGCGAACAGGCCGGCCTCCCAGGGGATCTCGAAGCGGCGGGAGATCAAGACGGCGGGAGGGGAGGACGGCCGCCGCGCCGGGCCGACCAGCCGTCCGTAGCCCTCGGCGCGCACGGTCCCAGGGCCGATCAGCACGGCGTCCGCGGTGGCGCGCAGGGACAGCAGCATCTCGAGGTCGGCGTCGCCGCCCAGCGGCCGTGTCGAGCCGTCGAGCGCCGCGCGGCCGTCGACCGTGCTGACGAAGTTGAAGAACGTGTACGGGCGCGCGTCGCTCGCGAGAGTGCCCAGGTCCGCCTCGGCCAGGAGCGTGGAGCCGTCGCGCGGCTCGCCGGCCGGATCAAGCCGGTGGAACACAGCACCCCTCGATGTGGTCGTCGACGAGTCCGCAGGCCTGCATCAGCGCGTAGGCGGTCGTCGGCCCGACGAACTTGAAGCCCTGCTTCTTCAAGGCCTTGGCCATGGCCTTCGACTCGTCGGTCAAGGCGGGAACGTCCCCCCGACCCGCCGGGCGAGGACGCGCAGGCGGCGCGAAGGACCAGATCAGCTCGCCCAGGTCGACGGTCAGCGCCGCCCGCGCGTTGGCGATCGCCGCCTCGATCTTCGCCCGGTTGCGCACGATGCCGGCGTCGGCCATCAGACGCGCCACGTCGTCGTCACCGAAGTCGGCGACCACGGCCGGGTCGAAGTCCGCGAACGCCGCCCGGAACCCCTCGCGCTTGCGCAAGATCGTGATCCACGACAGCCCCGACTGGAACGCCTCCAGGCAGAGCTTCTCGTACAACGCGTGCGAGGACCGCACCGGGCGGCCCCACTCGTCGTCGTGATAGGCCACGTACTCGGGTGAGGAGGCACCCCACCAGCAGCGCAACCGCCCGTCGGGCCCCTCAGCCAGCGCGTCGTTCACGCGGCGGCACCCTATAGGCTCAGCCGCGGATGAACGTCAGCCGCCTCGGACGCGGAGAGCTGGTCGCCGTGCTCGGTGGCGCGTTGCTCGCCCTGGCGCTCGTGCTCCCGTGGTACGAGACCAACCCCGACAACCGCAACGCCAACATCGACGGCGTGCGCGGCTCCGTGTCCGGCTGGAACGCGTTCCCGATCCTGCACTGGCTGCTGCTGCTCGCGGCGCTGGCGCCCTTCATCCTCGCCTGGGTGATCCTCCGCGACCACGAGCTGTCGTGGCCGCGCGGTGAGATGACGGCGGTCGTGGGCATGATCGCCCTCGTGCTCGTCCTCTACGTCGGCTTGGTCGACCGCCCAGGGGAGCCTTCCGGCCAGATCGACCTGAAGGTCGGCTGGCTGACGGCCGTGCTCGGCTGCGCGCTGACCATCGCGGGCGGCGCCATCCGGGCCGGCAGCACCGAACGTCCACGCAAGCCCCCAGGAGTCCTATGAACACCCGTCGCGACGACATGCCGCCGGACCGCAACCTCGCGCTCGAGCTCGTGCGCGTGACCGAGGCCGCCGCGCTGCAGGCCGCCCGCTTCGTCGGCATGGGCGACAAGGAGGCCGCCGACCAAGCGGCCGTCGACGGCATGCACGCCGTGCTGCACACCATCCACATGGACGGCGTCGTCGTGATCGGGGAGGGCGAGAAGGACGAGGCGCCGATGCTCGCCAACGGCGAGGAGGTCGGCGACGGCACGCCACCGCACGTGGACATCGCGGTCGACCCGCTCGACGGCACGCGCCTCACCGCCCAGGGCCGCCCGAACGCGGTCAGCGTGATCGCCCTCGCCGAGCGCGGCACGATGTTCGACCCGGGCCCGGTCTTCTACATGGAGAAGATGGCCGGGCGTGACGAGATCGTCGACCTGCTGGACCTGGACCGCCCGCTCGGCAAGACCGTCGAGCTGATCGCCGAGCGCCGCGGCGTCGAGGTCCGCGACGTGATGGTCGTCGTGCTCGACCGCCCGCGCCACGAAGACGGGATCCGGCAGATCCGCGAGGCCGGTGCACGCGTGCGGCTGATCACGGACGGCGACGTCGCCGGCGCGCTGCTCGCCGCCGATCCGACCCGTCCCGTCGACCTGCTGTGGGGCATCGGCGGGACGCCCGAGGGCGTGATCACCGCGGCCGCGCTCAAGTGCTACGGCGGCGGCATGATCGGCCGTCTCTCGCCTCAGAACGACGAGGAGCGCGCCAAGGCGGCCGAGCAGGGGTACGACGTGACCAAGGTCATGACCCACGACGACCTCGTCAAGAGCGACGACTGCTTCTTCTCGGCCACCGGCGTGACCGACGGCGACGTCCTGCGCGGCGTGCACTACGAGGGCGCACGCGGCGCGACCACGGAGTCGCTCGTGATGCGCAGCCGCTCCGGCACCGTGCGCCGGATCGCCTCCCGCCACGACCGCGACAAGCTCCGCTCGCTGACGGGATACCGCTACGGGTAGATGCGGATCCGCGTCGACGACCGGATCGAAGCGGCGATCGCCGAGCGCCTCGGGCGGCTGCCCGCGCGCGTCCAGCGCCGGCTGTCCGGGCAGCCGCCGATCGTCATCGACGGTCAGCGCCTGGAGCCCGACGTCCAGCTGATGCTCGCGCTCCGGCCGCTGCTGGGCGAGCCGAGCTGGGACGAGCACCTCACGCCTGAGCGCGGGCGCGCGCTCACGCGTGAGGAAGCGGCCACCGCGGCCGGCCCGCGCAAGGTGCCGGTGGCGGCGGTCGAGGACCTCACCGTCGCCGGCCTGCCCGCGCGCCGGTACGTCAGCGCGGAGCCGGGCGACAAGCCGACGCTGCTGTACCTGCACGGCGGCGGGTTCGTCGTCGGCGACCTCGACACGCACGACGCGCCGTGCCGCGTCCTCTGCCGCCACGCGGGCGTGGACGTGCTGAGCGTCGAGTACCGCAAGGCGCCCGAGCACCCGTTCCCGGCGTACGTCGAGGACGCGCGGCGCGCCTTCGAGTGGGCGGCCGAGCGCTACGAGCGCGTCGCGGTCGGTGGCGACAGCGCGGGTGGCAACCTCGCCGCGACGCTCGCGATCGAGTACGACCCGGTGCTCGCCCTGCTGATCTACCCCGCGGTCGACGCCACGCAGGAGCGCGAGTCGCGCCGGCTGTTCGGCGAGGGCTTCTTCCTCACCGACGAGCTGATGCAGTGGTACACGGGCCACTTCATGCCCGAGGGCTCGGACCCGGCCGACCCGCTGCGCTCACCGATCCTCAGCCCGCGCCTGCGCGAGCACGCCCCGGCGCTGGTCATCACCGCCGGCTTCGACCCGCTGCGCGACGAGGGCGAGGCCTACGCGCAGGCGCTGCGGGACGCGGGCGTCCCCGTGCTCGCGCACCGCTTCCGCGGGCTCTTCCACGGCTTCATCAACTCCATCGGCGCCAGCCCCTCTTCGCGCGCCGCGCTCGTCGAAACCGCAGGTATGACGCGAGCCCTCCTCCGAGCACGGTGAGCACGGCGACGCCCTGCCAGGGCGTGTCGCCGACGTTGACCGCGCCGCCCTGGCGCTCCTCCTCGGCGAAGTTGCCGACGACGGACTCCTCGAGCTCGAGCTTGGCCAGCGAGCGCAGGAAGCCGTGCGTGACGAGCACGTGGATGCGCGACTGCGTGTTGACGTAGACCCAGCGCGCGATCCAGGTGGCGATCGACGGGTAGAAGTTCGCGATCTCGACCTCGACGTGGATGCGCGCGTAGCCGGGCCGGTCGGACTCGATCCGCTTGACGTCGATCTCCAGGTAGCCCTCGTCGCGCTGGGCGACGAGCAGGCCGTCCTGGATCTCCCAGCGCACGATCCCGCGCCCGTCGGACATGTCGTACTCGGGCTTCCTGAAGCGCAGCAGCACGAGCGGGCGGCCGATCACGACCACCAGGCGCTCCTCGTCGGTGTAGGTGACGCGGATGATCCCGAGCGTCACGCGCGAGAGGTACTTCCAGTACGTGCGGGCGAGGCGCTCGAGGTTGACCGGCTTCCACAGCGCGAGCAGCTGGTCCTCGGGCATGTCGACGTTGGCCGCCTGGATCGAGCGCACCGCGCCGCCAGAGTCCATGACGGTGTGCTCCTCGGGGTCGGCGATCACCGCGTTGGCGATGCGGCGCTCGTCGTTGCGGTTGAGGAGCTTCATCGGCTGAGCGCTTCGCGGACGGCGTCGTCGAAGCCGAGCGGCTGGTCGTTGATCCCGGGCGGCGGATCCTGCTGCACGACCATCTCGGCGCCCAGCCCGTCGACGAGCGGCTTGATCAGCCCGAACGAGACGGGCGTGACGAGGGCCACCCAGTAGGAGGAGAGGCGGGGCGTGAGGACGGGGACGCGAATGACGAGCGGAGGTCGGCGGCCCATCAGCGGAGCGGCGCGGGCCATCATCTCACGATAGGTGAGGACGTCGGCGCCGCCGAGCTGCACCTCCTCGGGGGCGTCCTCGACGGTCGCCAGGTCGGCGAGCGTCTTGACCACGTCCGAGAGCGCGACCGGCTGCGTCTTCGTGTCCAGCCACTTCGGCACGATCATCACCGGCAGCCGCTTGACGAGGTGCTCGAGGATGTCGTACGAGGCACTTCCGGGCCCGACGATCATCGCCGCGCGCACGTACACGAGCTTGGAGTGCAGCCGCGCGCGGAGCATGTTGGCGACCTCATGGCGCGAGCGCAGGTGCTCGGAGTTCTCCGAGCCGAGCCCGCCGAGGTAGACGACGCGCCGCACGCCGGCGGTGGCCGCCGCCTCCGCGAAGTTGGCCGCGGCCTGGCGGTCCTTGGCCGCGAAGTCGCCGCCCGAGCCCATCGAGTGGACCAGGTAGTACGCCGTGTCGACGCCGTCGAGCGCCTCGGGCAGCCCTGCGCCGGAGAGCACGTCACCCTTGCGCGCGTCTCCCTTACCGGCTCCACGGCGGCTGAGTGTGCGTACCGTCTCTCCGCGTTTGAGCAGCTCGTCGACAAGCTGTGAACCGACATATCCGGTGGCACCAGTGACGAGGATCATCCAGGCGGACCGTACCCATGAGCGGCAGCGCAAATCCCGATCGGGCGCACGCCCGTAGGGTGAACCGGGACGCTTTGAAGAAGCTTGCGATCAAAGACGTGGCGGAGCAGACCGGGGTCGCCGCCGGGACCATCCGCATGTGGGAGCAGCGGTACGGCTTCCCCGAGCCCGGGCGCACCGCGTCCGGCTACCGCGTGTACAGCGAGGAGGACGTCGCCGCGATCCGGCGCATCGTCGCCTTCCGCGACCGCGGCCTGTCCGTGCCGGCCGCGCTCGACCGCGTGCGCTCGATGGAGGGCACGACCGACCGCCCGTCGATCTTCGCCGCGCTCGTGGCCGCCGACTCGCCCGTCAACCCGCAGCGGCTGAGCAAGCCGACGCTCGTCGCGCTCTCGCGCGCGATCGAGGAGGAAGCGATCGCCCGGGCCGCCGGCCCAGTCGTGATCGGCGCCTTCCAGGACGAGCACAACTACCGCGCCGTCGAGCACCGCTACCGGCGGATGGCGCGCGTGTCCGACGCGGTCGGCGTGTTCGCGACCTTCGACGACGTGCACGTGGGCGAGGAGGACGAGCCGGTCGAGATCCCGGTCGGCGCCGCCGACGCGCTCGGCCACGAGTGGGCGGTGGTCGTCGACGCGCCAGGCTTCGCCGCCGCGCTCGTCGCGTGGGAGACGCCCGACCCGCAGGCCCGCATCTTCGAGGCGATCTGGACGATGGATCCGACCGTCGTCCGGCGCGCGGCCCAGGTCGGCGCGACGCTCGCCACGCGCCGCGCGCCCGACTGGTCCGAACGCGTGCTCGGTCTGCTTGCGGACCGCCCGCTGGCGGTCGAGGTGCCGACGCCCGGTCTCACCGCGGTGACGAACCGGATGCTCGGGTTCCTCGACGCGCGGGGCTAAGGGCGCGGCAGGCGCCGGATCGTGCGCTTGAGGGCCTGACCGCCGACCACGACGCCCATATGGGCGAGCTCGCCCGTCGCCCGGATGGCGGTGGTGACCAGCTCGGCGCCCTTCGGCGCACCGAGCGGTCTGGGCGGCGGCGCGGGCGTGCGGTGCGGGCGCAGCTCAGGCGCGGCGGAGCGCACGGCGCGGGGCTTCGCGGCGGCACCGCGCGTGCGTTTCACCGCTTCACGGCGCGGTGCGCCGAGGCGCGGAGGACGGGCCGCGGGCAGCGTGCCGAGCACACCGTTCTCCCTCGCTGAGGCCTTCGCCTTCGCTTTCGGGGCCTTGTCCGCCATCGACGTATCGAGTGTACGTGTGGACGCGGCGTCAGTGGCGACTATCATTGCCGGCAGTCCCACACCCCCGCCTAGGCGCAGCGCTGCGCATGCCGGCTATGAGGCCAGCGACAACTGCGGGTGGAAGTCGGCAAATGCAGTGCCTAGACTCAGCCGCAACGGTGGCGCCGGGAGGGTGTTCTACCCCCGTAGCCGTCGTGGGGCACACATATCCAGAAAGGCCGGCTCTCGCAGGGGAGCCTCGCTAGAACGGGACTTCCATGTCAGTTGTGGATCTGCAGGAACTCGAAGAAGTCAAAGGACTGATCCTCAAGGGCCAGCAGGTAGGCGTCCTGACGTTCGCCGAGATCTCGACCGCGGTTGCAGAAGTGGACCTGGACGAGTCGGACGTCGAGGAGCTGCACGCTTTCCTCGAGAAGTCAGAGATCGAGCTCGTCGAGGAGATCGACCCGGCGCTCGCCGCCGGGCAGGAGGATCGCGCTCCTGACAAGCGCGGCCGGCGCAAGGCGAAGACGACGATCGACCTGAAGCCGGACATGACCACCGACTCCCTTCAGCTGTTCCTGAAGGACATCGGCAAGGTCCGCCTGCTCACGGCCCAGGAAGAGGTCGACCTGGCCCGCCGCATCGAACGCGGCGACCTGGACGCCAAGCAGAAGATGGTCGAGTCCAACCTGCGGCTCGTCGTCTCCATCGCGAAGAACTACCGGAACCAAGGTTTGCCGTTCCTGGACCTGATCCAGGAGGGGACGCTCGGTCTCGTTCGCGCGGCGGAGAAGTTCGACTACCGCAAGGGCTTCAAGTTCTCGACCTACGCCACGTGGTGGATCCGCCAGGCGATCGCTCGCGCGCTCGCCGACAAGGCGCGGACCATCCGGATCCCGGTCCACGTGGTGGAGAAGCTCAACAAGATCGGCCGCGCCGAGCGCAAGCTCGTGACGGAGCTCGGCCGTGAGCCCACCCCGGAGGAGATCGCCGAGGTCACCGGCATCGACCCCGAAGAGGTGGACTCGATCAAGCGCTCCGCCCAGGCGCCGGTCTCGCTCGAGAAGCCGGTCGGCGACGAGGAGGAGTCGGAGTTCGGCCAGTTCATCGCCGACGAGCGTGCGGAGTCCCCGTACGAGCGCGCGGCGGAGATCCTCACGAAGGAAGCCCTTCGCGAGGCGCTGGAGAACCTCTCGTACCGCGAGCGGCGCGTGCTCGAGCTGCGGTACGGCCTCGGCGGGGAGCACCCGCGCACGCTCGACGAGGTCGGGCGGACGTTCAACGTCACGCGCGAGCGCATCCGCCAGATCGAGAACCAGTCGCTGAAGAAGCTGCAGTCCCTCGCGGAAGCCCAGAAGCTCCGCGACGTGGCTTAGAACGCTTCGTAGCAGTCGTAGGTCGCGTGGCGGATGATCCGTCCGTCACGCACCTGCGTGAAGGTCGCGATGTGCGCCGTCAGCTCCTGCCCGGTCGCGGCGAGCGTCCCCCGCCACGTCGCGCGCGCCGCGATCCGGTCGCCGGCCTCGAGCACCTCGTGCACGTCGTAGCGCTGGCGCGCGAGCAGCCCTCTCCCGCGCGTGAGCGCCTCCCGCGCGGACGTGAGGTCGCGCTCGGTCCCCTCGCGGTTGATCAGGTTCGGCATCTCCGAGATCCGCGCCTCGGGGTGCAGCACGCGCGCCAGCGCCTCGTCGTCGAACGCTGCGGCAGCGGTGAAGAAGTCGTCGAGTATCATGCAACCATGGTTACACAACCTGGGTTACATGACAACGACCTCGTGCTCTGGGTCCAGCTGCTGGCCGAGACGCTCAACAACGAGCTGCTGGACCGGCTGCGCGTGGACTTCCCCGACGTGCGGTACGCGCACGGGTTCGTCTTCCAGCAGCTGGTCGAAGGTCCACGGCCGGTCGGTGAGGTCGCCGAGAACCTGGGGGTGACGTCGCAGGCGATCTCGAAGGCTGCACGCGAGCTGGAGGCGCTCGGCTACGTCGAGCGGACGCCCTCGCCGGCGGACGCGCGGGTGCGGCTGCTGGCGTTGTCGGCGCGCGGGCGCGCCGTCGTGGAGGCCGGCCGCGCGGGGCGTGCGGCGGTCAACGCCGAGCTGGCGACCGCCCTGGGCGCGGAGCGCGTGGAGCAGGCGGCCGCGACGCTCAGGGCCGCGATCCAGGCACGCGACGCGATGCACGCGGTGGCGGCCAGGCGGGTACGCAGCGCTCAAGGCCTGCTGGATGCGGGCCGATGACAACCTCCCATGGCTTTCGATCTCGATCACGCCCTGCGCTATCTCATCGCGGCCGAGGGCTCTGACCTCCACCTGAAGGTCCCCTCCTATCCGCTGATCCGCCTGCACGGCCATCTGGAGCCCATCGCCGGCACCGAGCGGCTGTTCCCCGAGGACACGCGCCACGCGCTCGCCCAGATGCTGCTCGACCCGGAGAAGGTGGCGGAGTTCGAGGCCGAGAACGAGGTCGACTTCTCCTACTCGGTGGAAGGGCTCGGGCGCTTCCGCGTCAACGCCTTCCTGCAGCGCGGGTCGGTGTCGATCGTCATGCGCGCGATCCCGGTCGTGATCAAGTCCGTCGACGAGCTCGGGCTGCCCGAGGCCGTCACGAACCTCGCCAACGAGGAGCGCGGGATCATCCTGCTCACCGGCACCACCGGCTCGGGCAAGTCGACCACGCTCGCGGCGATGATCGACCACATGAACCGGACGATGAAGAAGCACATCGTCACGATCGAGGACCCGATCGAGTTCCTGCACCGTGACCGCGGCTGCATCATCAACCAGCGCGAGGTCGGGCAGGACACGGCGTCGTTCAAGCGCGCGCTGCGCCGCGTGCTGCGCCAGGACCCGGACGTGATCCTGGTCGGCGAGATGCGCGACGAGGAGACGGTGCACACGGCGCTGTCCGCGGCCGAGACCGGTCACCTCGTGCTCTCCACGCTCCACACGGTCGACGCGCCGGAGACCGTCAACCGCATCATCGACTTCTTCCCGCCCCACCAGCAGCAGCAGGCCCGCGCGATGATCGCCGGCACGCTGAAGGGCATCGTCTCCCAGCGGCTCGTCCGCACGGTCGACGGCCACGGCCGCGTCGCGTGCTGCGAGATTATGGTCATGACCGGCCGGGTGCACGACATGATCCTCGACCCGAAGCTCACTGGTCAGCTGCCGGAGGTCGTCGCCGAGGGCGGCTACTACGGCATGCAGACGTTCGACCAGCACCTGCTCAAGCACCTGCGGGCCGGCCGGATCTCGTACGAGGAGGCCATGCAGTCGGCCACCTCGCCGCACGACTTCAAGCTGATGGTCGCGGCCGAGGGCCCGATCGCGGACCAGAACCTGCCGCAGCAGCAGGAGCCGGACGCGCCCTCGATGGGGCAGGTCGGCGTCGCAGAGCCCGCGCCGTCGGGCCCGCCGCCCGTGAGCGCGCCTCCGCCTGGCATCCGCTTCTAAGTACGGCTAACCGCCAGCGCGCCGGGGCGTGGACCACTTAGGCTTGCGCCCCATGCAGACGACGCTTGGGCAGTTCAATGAGACGCAGTCGCAGGACGCTTTCGCGCTTCAGAACTCGAAGCTGCTGAAAGTGCGCCTCGAGGCGGTGACCATTCAGGCCAAGCTCGGCTCCATGGTCGCCTACCAGGGCGACGTGACGTTCGAGCACGCCGGCTCCGGTGGACTCGGGCGGATGCTCAAGAAGGCGGTGACCGGCGAGGGCGTCCAGCTCATGAAGGTCACGGGCCGTGGCGAGGTGTTCCTGGCCGAGCAGGCCCAGGACATCCACCTGATCTATCTCGAGAACGACATGATCACGGTCAACGGCCCGAACCTGCTGGCGTTCGACTCGGGCATCGACTGGGACATCCGCCGCGTCGAAGGTGCTTCCGGGATGATGGGCGGCGGCATGTACAACATGGCGCTGCACGGCACGGGCTGGGTGGCGATCATCTCCGACGGCCCGCCCGTCCTGCTCAACGTCGCGGCGGCGCCGACGTTCGCCGACGCGCAGGCCGCGATCACGTGGTCGAGCGGCGTCTCGACCGGCATCCGCACCGACTTCAAGATGAAGAACCTGATCGGCCGCGGCTCGGGCGAGACGGTCCAGATGTCCTTCTCCGGACAGGGCTGGGTGCTGGTGCAGCCGTCCGAGGGCCAGGTCTTCGGCGCGACCCAGCAGCAGAGCTCCCAGGGTGGCCTGGGCGGCCTCCTGAACTCGTAGCTTCCCGAAGAGTTCACAAGACGGGGCGGGCGGTCCGTTTGGATCGCCCGCGTGCTGAAAAGGACTCTCACACTCGCGGCGGCGCTCGCGCTCCTGGCGCCGCCGGTGGCGAGCGCGCAGGGCGAGCTCGCCCTGATCGACAAGACGGAGCCGGTCGGACCCGGGATCTCGCTCCGCCACCTGAAGACCGTCGACGAAACCGGCTGGTACGACCACCAGATCCTGTCGGTCGACCTCGCCAACCCGGCGGTCAAGTCGGACTCGCTGTGGAAGGGCGCCGTCTCTGCCGGCGGTCCGCTCACCGAGTCGGCCAACAAGGCGGGCGCCGTCGCCGGCGTCAACGCCGACTTCTTCGACATCAACAACTCCACCGCCGCGCTCGGCGGCCAGATCCTGGGCGGCACGCTGCTCAAGTCGCCGGACCTCGGCACGGGCTGGAACCACGCCGGGGTCGGCAAGGACGGCATCGGCCGGCTCGTCGACCTCACGCTCGAGGCCAGCGCCACGCTCAAGGGCACCAAGCACACGGTGCTCACGCTCAACGCCGCCAACGGCAACGGCGTCCCCGCCGGCTCGCTGCTCGCGTTCACGAAGGCGTGGGGCACGTACGCGCGCAACCGCGGCCTGCTGGGCGTGACCAACGTCGCCGAGGTGCTGGTGACCGCGAACAAGGTCGTCTCGGTCAACCCGACCGGCACCGGCGCGGGGGAGATCCCGGACGACAGCTTCGTGCTCGTCGGCCGTGATGCCGCCGCCGACGCGCTCCGCGCGCTCGCCCCCGGCGACGACGCGACGCTCACGTACGGCCTGAAGGACGAGGTCGCCCGCAGCATGCAGTTCGCGGTCGGCGGCAACCAGCCGCTCGTGCGCGACGGCGCCGCGCTGCCGGACGACCAGCTCGACAACGCCGTCCACCCGCGTACCGCGATCGGCTTCAAGGACGGCGGCAAGACGATGCTGCTCGTCACCGCCGACGGCCGTCAGGCGCCGGTCCTCGGCGTCACGCTGCGTCAGCTCGCGCGCACGTTCGTCAAGCTCGGCGCCGAGACCGCGCTCAACCTCGACGGCGGCGGCTCGACGACGATGGTCGCCCGCGCGCTCGGCGACACGAGCGTCACCGTGCGCAACTCGCCGTCGGACGGCGCCGAACGGCACGACCCGAACGGCGTCGGCGTCTTCGTCACGCCCGGCAGCGGCCAGGTCGACGAGCTGATCGTCACGCCGGAGGCGCCGCGCGTGTTCCCGGGCCTGCACCGCACGCTGAAGGTCAAGGGCGTCGACGACCACGACACGCCGGTCGCTCCCGGCACCGTCACGTGGACGGGCGCGGACGCCGGCGGGCGCGTCGCGGCTCCGGCCGACGCCACCGGCACGCTGACCGCCACGGCGAAGTCGGGCACCGTCTCCGAGGAGGCCAAGGTCCGCGTGCTCGGCAAGCTGCGCACGCTCGAGCTGTCCTCGGCGCGGCTCGCGTTCGCCGACGCCGACCCGTCCGCGGCCCGCACGCTGCGCGTCGAGGGCCGCGATCGCCAGGGCTACACCGCCCCGATCGAGCTCGCCGACCTCGACCTCAGCTACGACACGTCGCTGCTCGAGGTCGAGCAGTCCGGCGAGCTGCTCAAGCTCACCCCGATCAAGGCCGGCGGCACGACGCTCGTCTTCAAGGCCGCGGGCGAGCAGGTCAAGCTGCCGGTCACGATCGGCGTCGTCACGCAGACCGCGTACACGTTCGACCACGCGGACGAGACGACGCGCTGGTCGACCAACGGCACCGAGCCGGCCACGCAGACGCTGTCGATGCAGGACGGCCGCCTCAAGCTCACCTACGCCGGCCGCCGGAACATGGGCATCACGATGCGCACGGCGGTCGTGCCGAACCGGATCCCGCTGCCGGGCCAGCCGCTGCGGATGCGCCTGCGCCTGTGGTCCGAGCTGCCGATCACGCTCTCCTACGTCTCGTACCTGAACGCCGACGGCGTGTCGTCGGGCCCGCTCGGCGCGGCGATCAAGGCGGGCTGGAACGACCTCGAGTGGACGTTCCCGGCGACGACGAAGTTCCCGGTCCGGATCGCCTCGTTCCAGGTGATCGAGACCAACGTCGCCCAGCAGAAGAACGGGTCGGTGATCTTCGACAAGATCGACTTCGACTCGTCCGCGGAGGTCGAGAGCCCGCCGATCGAGGACCTGCGCCCCGACGCGCTGTTCTCGGCCGACGGCAAGGCCGAGGGCGACTGGTCGTTCGCGACGCTGTCGGACATCCAGTTCACGGCCGCCCAGCCCGACCTGGCCAAGACCGGCATCGCCGCCATCAACCGCATCCGGGCGACCAAGCCGGACCTGCTCGTCCTCAACGGCGACGTCACCGACCTGGGCGGCGTGGCCGACCTCAAGCTCGCGCGGCAGACGCTCGAGACGGGCGGCTGCGACCTGGTCCCGGCCGGCGGCGCCGAGGACAGCGACCCGGACACGATCCCCTGCTACTACGTGCCGGGCAACCACGAGTCCTACACGGCCTCCGGGCAGGGCACGCTGGACAACTGGGTGGCCGAGTTCGGCCGGCCCTACCGCACGTTCGACCACAAGGGCACGCGCTTCGTGCTCCTGAACTCGACGCTCGGCACCCTGCGCAGCTCGTCCTGGGCGCAGCTGCCGATGCTCGACGCGGCGCTGAAGTCGGCGGCGACGGACCCGTCGATCGACAACGTGATGGTGTTCGCGCACCACCCGGTCGACGATCCGGGCGAGCTCGACGCCTCCCAGCTCACCGACCGCACCGAGGTCGCGCTGATCGAGAAGCTGCTCACCGACTTCCGCGAGACGTCCGACAAGGGCATCGCGATGGTCGGCTCGCACGCGCAGATCGCCGACGTGCACCGCGAGCAGGGCGTGCCGTACGTCGTGCTGCCGTCGAGCGGCAAGGCGCCGTACGGCACGCCGGACCGCGGCGGGTTCACCGGCTGGATGAAGTGGACGGTCGACCGCTCCGAGAAGGCCTCGCAGCAGTGGATCACCGCGGACGTGCGTGCCTTCGCGCAGTCCGCCACCCTCACCGCCCCCGACGCGCTCGAGGTCGGGGACTCGACGCAGGTCGAGGGCACGATCGTGCAGCCGTCGGGCGTCCTGCCCGGCTCGCGCGTGGTCCCGCTGCGGTATCCGATGTCGGTCCGCTGGAGCGGCTCCGACAACCTCGCGATCGGCACCGACGTCGCCGGCGCGAAGGCGGCCGGCAAGGCGGCGATCCTCGATCCCGCCACGCGCAAGCTGACGGCGCTGAAGTCAGGCGACGTCACCGTCACCGTGACCGTCGACTCGATGCGCGAGTACACCGGCCCCGAGTCGATGGCTCCGATCACCACGTCGAAGGTCATCCGCACGCAGGTCACCGAGGTCGACGAGCAGACGCCGATCGGGGGCTCGGTTCCCGCGACGCTGGCCCTGAACCTGGGCCCGGCCGTCAACTTCGGCACGTTCACCCCGGGCGTGGAAAAGACCTACGAGCAGACGTCCACCGCCACCGTCGTCTCGACGGCCGGTGACGCCACGCTCACGGTCGGCGAGCCCGGCTTCCTGGCCAACGGCGCGTTCAAGCTCGCCAAGCCGCTGCAGGTCTCGGGCCTCCCGAAGACCTACGCCGGCCCGGTCACCAACGACGTGGCGACGATCGGCTTCAAGCAGGAGATCGCGGCGAACGACCCGCTCCGCACGGGCGCGTACAGCACGACGCTCACCTTCACGCTGAGCACGACGCAGCCGTAGCGCTGCCGGCCGCCCCGAACTTAAACGTCCTGGACGTTTAACTTCGGGGCGGCCACTTCACTTGGTGAAGTCTTGGGCTAGACTGAGCAGTCGGATGCCTGACCCGTCTTGCCCCGTGTGCCGCACTGCCGAGATCGTCTGCGGGAAGTGGACGCTGCTGATCGTCCGCGACCTGGCCGAGGGCCGGTCGCGCTTCTGCGAGCTGGAGCGCTCACTCGGCGGGATCTCGCCGCGCACGCTCTCCCTGCGCCTGCGCGCGCTGGAAGAAGAGGGCATCGTGCACCGGACGACGTTCCCCGAGGTGCCACCGCGCGTCGAGTACGCGCTGACGGAGAAGGGCCGCGCGCTGGTGCCGATCATCGACTCGATGCGGGTCTACGGCAGCGAGTGGCTCGGCGCCGAGGGCTCGTGCGCCGAAGCGCCCGAGACGGCTGAAGCCGTCGCGGCTTAGCACCTAGCGCGGACGCTGCAAGACATCCTGCGGCGGCAGGACCGGTTCGGCACGCGCCGAATCGCCGCGGTATGCATAACCGGGCGCTGCACGACTCACTTGCGGCCTTCGTCCAGGAGGCGGCCTGGCAGCTCGCGGAGGAGGTGTCGGGCGGCGCGGAGATCCCGTTCGAGCTCGACGCCACGCCGACGCGCAACGCGCCCCTGTACTGCTACCGCCCGCTGACCGGGCGGTTCATCGCGCAGCGCCGGACGATGCTCAGCCGCCTGCCCAGCTATCCGCAGGCGGCCCGCGGGCTCGCGGCGCTCCCGGACCTGCCCGCGTACCTGGTCAAGCGTGGCCGGCGCGCGCCGGCGCACGAGATGCCCGACGCCGCGCTGCAGGCGTTCCTCGGCGCCGTCTGGGAGGACGTGACCGACTTCGTGTACGACGAGGCCCGCTTCGCCGCCGCCTACGCGGAGCTCGAGGAGGTCAGCTACAGCGGGTGCGCGCTGTCGCTCGTGATCACGCCGGTCGACGGGCTCGTGATCGAGTCCGACGAGGTCGCGCTGGGCGAAGGGCTCAGCCTCGTGCGCGCCGCGACGCTCACCGACGCGCCGCACGGGCTTCCCGAGGAGGACCCGCACGCGACCGTCGCCGTGCTCACGCTCGAGTCCAGGGACGGGCGGGCGCTCGAGCAGGCCGGCCGTCGCCTGCGCCGGCTGCAGACCGCGTTGCGCCTGTGGGACGACGCCGAGCCCGCGCTCGGCCCGACCGCGCACGCCCGCACGGACGGCTCGCCGTGGCTGGCGATCCCGCTCGCGACCGGCATCCGGCGCCCCAGCGAGGACTGCCTGCTCAACGCCGACGAGGAGGACCCGCTGCGCGCGTTCTGCGGCCTCGTCGCGCGTCGCACGCCGCGGTCGGGCGAGCTCGCCTGGGCGCTGCGCCGCTTCGAGCTCGGCTGCGAGCGTGGCAGCGCGCTGGAGGCGCTGACGGACTGGCTGCTGGCGGCCCGCGCGCTGCTCGCGAACGCCGACCAGCCCGGCTACGACGGCGCGGCCGAGCGGCTCGCCGCGATCTGCGCCGAGCAGCACGACCGGCCCGCGCTCGAGGCCCGCGTGCGCGAGGCGATCTCGCTCGAGCGCGCCGCGGTGGTCGGCTTCGTCAAGTCGTCGCCGCAGGTCGAGGAGCTCGTCGCCGAGCTCGGCGGCTGCCTGCGCGCGGTGCTGCGCGACGTCCTGTGCGGCCACCTGGACCCGAACTTGCGCAAGGTCGCGGACGAGCTGCGCGGCGCCGGGTCAGTCGAACAGCCGGCCTAGGAAGCGCCCGGGCGCCTCGAGGAAGGCGCGCGTCATCTGGAAGTGGTCGGTGTCCTCGTAGGCCGTCTCCACGAGCCCGTCCTCGCCGAGCTCGTAGATCAGCGCGCCCGGGTAGGCGAGCAGGATCGGGGAGTGGGTCGCGATCACGAACTGCGAGCCGGACTCGACGAGGTCGTGGATGCGCCGCAGCAGCGAGAACAGGCCCTGCGGCGACAGCGCGGCCTCGGGCTCGTCGAGCACGAACAGACCGCCGTCCCGGAACCGGTGCACGGCCAGGTCGAGGAAGCCCTCGCCGTGCGAGCGCTCGTGCAGGGAGACGCCGCCGTAGGCGTCCTGGGCGCCGTAGACGTCGATCGCGCTGACGACGTTGAAGAACGTCTCCGCACGCAGGAAGAAGCCGTCACGCGGACGCCGCGCGCCGCGGACGAGCAGCAGCGCGTCGCCGAGGGGCGGCGCCTCCTCGCGCGTCTGCGCGCCGAACTGGAGCGAGCCGCCCTCGGGAGCGAAGCCGGCCGCGACCGCGATCCCCTCGACCAGCGTCGACTTGCCCGAGCCGTTCTCGCCGACCAGGAACGTCACGCCGGGCGCGAGCGGCAGCTCGTCCAGCTGCGCCAGCGCCGGGATCGTCCACGGCCAGCCCGTGCCCCGCTCCCGCACCCGCACGCAGCGCACGAGTGGCTCCGGAGATTCGCCCCCTGGGCGATTCTCCAAGCGAAGGCGAGCCTTCAAGGCGAGCCTTCGCGGAAGAGGTGCGCGCGGACCGCGGCAAGGCCGTCGAGGTCGTGGACGTCCCCGTCCAGCTCGGGCACGACGAGGGTCGGCGGGTCGCCCAGCCGGGAGCGCAGCCGCGCCACGTTGCCCGCGTCGCGTGCGGCCAGCGCGCCGAGTTGCGCGGCCGCGGCGCTCACCCGCTCCGCCAGCGCCGGGCCGAGCTCGATGGCGACCGGCTCCGGCAGCGCGTCGTCGGGCGGCTGATGCACGCGGTTCACGACGAGCCCGCCGAACGGCATCCCGGCCTCGCGCAGCTTGCGGTGGAAGAAGATCGCCTCCTCGACGGGGTCGTGGCGCGGCGCCGTGACGATCAGGAACGTCGTCGCGGGGTCCTCGAGCAGCGCGCCGACGCGCCGGGCACGCTCGGTGAAGCCGTCGATCATCCCGCTCAGCGAGCGGAAGAAGCCGCTCAGGTCCTGCAGCAGGTCGACGCCGGTGACCTTGCGCATGACGCTGAACACGAGGCCGGTGCCGCGGCCGAGGAGGCCGGCGGGCTTGAGGAACATCCGGATCGCCCGGCCCTGGAAGAAGCGGGTGAGGCGGCCGGGCGCGTCGAGGAAGTCGAGCGCGTTGCGCCACGGCGGCGTGTCCAGCACGAGGACGTCGAACTGCGCGGACTGGTCGAGCTCGTAGAGCTTGGCGATCGCCGTGAACTCCTGCGAGCCGGCGACCGCGCTCGAGAGCTGCTGGTAGATCCGGTTGGCGAACACCTCGTCGCGCGTGCGCTCGTCCGGCGCGAGCCGCTCGATCAGCTCGTCGAACGTGCGCTTGGCGTCGAGCATCATCGCCCATAGCTCGCCCTCGGCCTGCAGCGGCACCCGGTGCGGGGCGTTGCCGAGCTCGTCGAGCCCGAGCGCCGTCGCGAGCCGCTTCGCGGGGTCGATGGTCACCACGGCGACCTTCTTGCCACGCTCGGCGAGCCCGAGTGCGACCGCCGCGGCGGTCGTCGTCTTGCCGACGCCGCCTGACCCGGCGCAGATGACCATCCGCTTCCCCTCGAGCAGCGGCTCGAGAGAGGTCAGCATGCGAACGTCAGATCAGTCCTTCGCGGACGGCGAACGCGACGGCTTGCGAGCGCGAGCGGGCGTTGAGCTTCGTCACGACGTCGTGCAGCACGTTCTTGACGGTGCGTTCGGAGTAGCACAGCTCCTGCGCCACCTCGCGCGTGGGGTGGCCGGCCGCGATCAGCGACAGCACCTGCTGCTCGCGGTCCGTGAGCTTGGCCGCGACGGGCCGTGCGGCCGCCGCCTCGGCGTTGCTCGCGTGGTTGGACAGCAGCTGCTCGAGCAGCTCGGGCGTGACGACGCCGGTGCCGTTCGCGGCGGCCTTGACGGCCGTCGCCAGCGTCTCCGGCGTGAGCTGGTCCTTGCGCAGGTAACCCACCGCACCGGCCTGCAAAGCGCTCACCACCGCCTCCTGGGCGGTGTCGGAGGAGCACACGATCACCCGCGCGCCGGTGGTCTCCCGCACGGCGGTCAGGAAGTCCTTGCCGCCGGGGAGGCTGGGGTCGAGCAGGACGATGTCCGCGCCGTGCAACGCGGGGTCCTCCCACGCGTCGCGCACGGACTCGGCGCCCGCGACCGCCTCGACGTCTTCGAGAAGGTCCAGACACGCCACCAGCCCCCGCCGGTAGATCGTATGGGTGTCGAGGACGAAGAGTTTCACCCTTGTGGGTGGTTGCCTGCGGACAAATCCCTGGCGATACTACGACCGGTGCCTCAACTCGGTCAAACAGGGGAACGCAGTACGGATGCCTGAGGTCATGAAGACAGTCGGCCGCTACGAGATCCTCCGCGAGGTCGGTCGTGGCGGCATGGCGATGGTGTACCTGGCCCGGCAGACGGACCTCGACCGCTTCGTCGCCCTCAAGGAGCTGGGCGCGTTCCACGCCTCGGATCCCGCATTCGCCCAGCGATTCCTGCGCGAGTCGCGCGTGGCCGGATCCCTGTCGCACCCGAACGTCGTGACCGTCCACGACTACTTCGAGCACGACGGCACGCCGTACATCGCGATGGAGTACATCGAGCGCGGCTCACTGCGTCCGCATGTCGGGCGGATGACCATGGCGCAGATCGGCGGCGTCCTCGAAGGCCTGCTCGCCGGGCTCACCCACGCGGAGACGCACGAGATCGTCCATCGCGACCTCAAGCCCGAGAACGTCATGGTCACGGCCGACGGCCGCGTGAAGATCGCCGACTTCGGCATCGCCAAGGCGACCACCAAGATGCAGACGGGCGCGTTCCTCACCGCCACCGGGACGACCGTCGGCACGCCAACTTACATGGCCCCCGAGCAGGCCATGGCGCAGGACATCGGTCCGTGGACGGACCTCTACTCGGTCGGCTGCATGGCCTTCGAGCTGTTCACCGGCAACGTCCCGTTCCACGACTCGGACGCGCCGATGGCGATCCTCCTCCGGCACGTCAACGAGGAGATCCCGGCCGTCAAGACCGTCCGCCCCGAGGTCGACCAGCGCATCTCGGACTGGATCGAGCGCCTGCTCGTCAAGGAGCCCGAGGCCCGCACGCGCAACGCCCAGGACGCCTGGGACGACTTCGAGGAGATCCTGATCTCCCTGCTCGGCCCGCGCTGGCGCCGGGAGGCGCGCCTGGTCGAGCGCCGCACCGAGGACACCAACGGCGGGGCGAAGCCGCTCACGCCCGCGCCGTTCCAGGGCACGAGCGTGCACGGCGGCGAGGCGTCCGAGGAGTTCAAGTCCTTCGCGTGGGGCGCGCCGGCCGGCGACACCGGCGGCACGCCCGCGGCACCGCCGATGTGGACGCCGCCGCCGTCGGAGGCCACGCCCGCGATCCCCGAGCCGATCGTCGGCCCGCCGACGCCGATGCCCTCGCAGGCCATCCCGGCGCCGCTGCCGGTCGAGGACGAGCCCACGGGCGTCACCGGCTTCGTCACCTTCGGCGTGCCCGCCCCGGCGCCGCCGAGCGACGTGCTGCTGCCCTCGCCGGACACACCGGTGAGCGACACGCCGGAAGCGCTCGCGACGCCGCCCGCCGACGCCGCGCCGCCCGTCGAGTTCGAGACCTACGTCGCGCCGCCGCCGTCGCGTCCGCCGACGAAGGAGCCGCCGACGCCCGCGCAAGCCGCGCCGCCGGTCCCGCCGACGCCCGCCGCGCCGAGCGGCCCCGGTTCCGTGGCGCCCGGCTCGCCGCTCGCACCCGACACGTCGCGCGAGCCCGCGAAGGACGATCGCAAGGCCGGCCTCGCCGGTGCCGCGGGCGCCGCCGCGCTGGCCGGAGGCGCCGCCGCTGCGACGCCCGCGTCCGCGAAGCCCGCCGTCGAGCCGCTGCCCGCGGGCGCGGCCGACACGATGATGCCGTCGAAGGCGACGCCCCCGCCGGCGCCGCCCAAGCCGCCGAAGGCGCCCAAGGCGAAGTCGCCGGGCGGCGGTGACCGGCCCGGCTGGCTCGTGCCCGTCGCGGTCGGCGGCGCGGCCATCGTCGCCGTGATCGCCGGCATCGCCCTGATGGGCGGCGGCGACGACACGCCCGAGCGCGCCGCGGCCACCTCGACCGCGACGCCCGCCGCGACCCAGCAGGCCACGCTGCCGGTGGAGGCCAACGGCATCCGCGTCTCGGTCCCGGCCGGCTGGTCGGACGGCGCTACGGCCGACATCCCCGGCTTCGCCGACGGCGCGGTGACCATGGGCGGCCCGAAGGGCGGCACGATCGTCTTCGGCCGCGCCGACGACTCCGCCGCGGACCCGACGCTGCTGCCCGAGGAGCTGCGCGGCGAGACGCCGCCGACGGCCGCCACGGTCGACCTCGACGGCGGCGTCCAGGCCGCCAAGTACGCCGACCTGCCGATCGGCTCGCAGACCGGCACGGTGCTCTCCGTGCCGACGGGCGACGGCGTGGCCATGCTCGCCTGCATCGCCGACCCGAAGACGTGCGACACCATCGCCTCGTCGATGACCGTCACCGGCGACAAGACCTTCCCGGTCGGCCCGAGCGACACCTACCAGACGAAGGTCGAGAAGATCCTCGGCCGCCTCGACAAGGCCGAGAAGTCCGCCGCGCGTGACCTCGACAACGCGGGCAAGCGCACGACGCAGGTGTCCGCGACGAGCCGCCTCGGCTCGGCCTACGCCTCCGCCGCGACGTCGCTCGGCAAGCTCTCCACGAGCCCGGCCGACGAGGCCTCCCGGGCGCAGCTGGTGGCCGCGCTCAAGGACGCGAGCGCCGCGTACAAGAAGGCCGCGTCCGAGGGCCGCGCCAAGGACCGCAACGGGTTCAAGAAGCAGAACAAGCCGCTGGCCGCGGCGGGCAAGGACCTGCAGACCGGGTTCGACGGCTTCGAGACCGCCGGCTACGAGCTCAGCTCGGCCGCCGTCAAGCGCGCCGTCGCGGTGAAGAAGCTGCCGGTGCTCAAGCGCGACAAGAAGAAGGCCGCCTCGCCGCCCAGCGGCGGTCGCAGCACGGCGACCCCGTCGAGCACGCCGACGCCCAACACGGGCAGCACCGGCAACTCGACGCCGCCGCCGACGAACAACGTCGCGCCGCGCAACACCAGCCCGGCGCCGCAGAACAACAGCCCCGCGCCGACGAAGAAGAAGTCGAGCGGCGGCGACAGCCTCTCCGGCGGCGGCGAGGGCTGATCCAGCCCGGATCGCGTAGGGCGCGCCCCGCGCCCTACGCCAGCAGCTTGCGGGCCTCGTCCAGCCGCAGCTGGTAGCGGCCGCGGTACTGCTCGGCCGGGCGCTCGGTGTCGGCGATCCACTCGCCCCACTTGGCGGGGTCCTTGCCGAAGTCGGCGTCGCCACGGCTGATCGCCTGGCGCTTGACGCCCAGCGCCGTGTCGATGAACCACTTGGCCTGCAGCTCGGGCTTGCTCGCGAAGCCCTTGTAGTCGCCCTGGTCCCAGATGCCGACGCGCATCTGGAAGAACCCGACCGAGTCGGCGTCGCCGTAGTTGAGGTTCTTGACGCCGGACTCGACGAGCGCGGCCATCACCGGGAGCTCGGGCGGGAGCCCCGCGGCCTCGGCCTGCTTGGCCAGCCACTTGGCGAGCTCCGCCTGGGAGGCGTTGTCGCCCGGATACTCGCTCGCCGCGTTCGTGAGGTCGACCGACACGCCGGCCACGGCCGGGTTGACCGCCGGCGGCTGGGCCTCGACGGGCGCCGACACCGGGATGGCGGCGGCCTGCGCGGGCGCGGGCTGGACCGGCGGCGGCGCGACGGCCGGCGGCGCCGCGGGCGGCTCGGCCGCGGGCGAGCGGCGCTTGACCTGCGACGGGTCGACCGCCTTCAGGAACAGCTGGGACGCGTGGCGCTCCTGCTCGGCGGCCGCCTTGCTCGCCTCGGCCCGGGTGATGGCCATGAACAGCTGCGAGTCGTTGCGGCGGACCTCGGCGGCGTCGCGGGCGACGGCGGCCTGCGCCTTGGCGACCTCGGTCGGGTCGATCGGCGCGGCGGCGGCGAGCTGCGCGGGTTGGGCGGCGGCGGCCGCGACGGGCGCGGCGGGCGCGCCGGCGTCGAAGCGGCGGCCGCCCGCGAACTGGCTCGCGTAGTACGGCTCGCTCAGGCTGGAGACCTTCACCACGTCGCCGGTCGAGGGCGCGTGCAGGAACTTGTCGCCGCCGAGGAACATGCCGACGTGGTGGACGTCGCCGTTGGCGGCGAAGAACACGAGGTCGCCGGGCTTCAGCTGGGCGCGGTCGGCGACCTCGACACCGTTGGGCGCCTCGATCTGGGTGTACGTCACGCGCGGGATCTGCACGCCCGACTGCGCGTACGCCCACTGCATCAGGCCCGAGCAGTCGAAGCCCGTCTGCGGGGTCGAGCCGCCCCACTTGTAGGGCGTGCCCATGTGCTTGGAGGCCTCGGTGATCGCCGCCAGCGCCTTCGGGCCCGGGCCGTTGCCGCTCGCGATCGCCTGCTGCAGCGGCGCCGCGATCTCCGCGGGCAGCTGCGCGTTGCCGACCGCGGCCGCGGCGGCCGCGGGGTCGATCGGCGCGGCCACGGGCTGCGCGACCGCCGCCGCGGCGGGCTGCGGCTGCGCGCCGAGCAGCTGGTTGGCCTCCTCGAGCTTGGTCTGGTAGCGGCCGCGGTACTGCTCGGCCGGGCGCTCGACGTCGGCGATCCACTCGCCGAAGCTGTTCGGGTCGTCGATCGGCTTGCCCGCGACGAGCCGCTGCTTCTTGACGGCCTCGGCCTGGTCGAGGAACCACTTGATCTGCAGCTCGGGCTTGTCGGGGTAGCCGGCGTAGGCGCCCTGGTTCCAGATGCCGACGCGCATCTGGAAGAAGCCGACCGAGTCGGCGTCGCCGAAGTTGAGGTTCTTCATGCCCGACTCGACGAGCGAGGCCATGATCGGCAGCTGCGGAGGCAGGCCGCGCTTCTTCGCCTCGGCGGCCATCCAGGCGGCGACCTGCTCCTTCGGCGCGCTGTCGCCGGGGTACGCGGTGGGCGCGGCGTCGACCGCGGCGGACACGTCCACGGCGGGCGCGGCGGCGGGCTGGGCGGCGGCGGGCGCCGCTGGCTGGGCCGCGAGCTGGGCGGGCTGGGCCACCGCCGGCGTCTCACGCTTGGGCGGCTCCACGGCCTGCAGGAACGCCTGGGAGCCGGAGCGCTCCGGCTCGCGGGCGGCCGCCGCGCTCGCCTTCACCGCGGGCAGGAACGCGTCCGACTGGCGTGGGTCGAAGGCGGGCTCGGCCGGGGCGGCGGCAGCGGTCGCGACCGGCGTGCCCGGCGTGGCGGCGAACTGCGCGGGCGCGGCGGCGACGGGCTGGGCCGCGACGTCCGCCGGCGGCTTCCAGTCGGGTGAGATCTCCTGCTTGAAGCCGAGGTGGATGTGGTTCTGGTGGGCGGCGTCGGTGAAGTAGCCGGGGCCGCCGATCGCGAACGGCGAGCCGATCTCGTTCGGGCGGATGTTCTCGTCGAGCGTGCTGACCTCGCTGGCGATCTCGCGCGCGAGCGGGCTGCCGGGGCCGACGACCTCGCCGTCGATCGCGGCGATGTCGACGCCGCGGCCGTAGAAGTGGTTGGAGACCGAGCCGCCCGCGGTGAACTTCGAGTGGTCGGAGCACATGCACGAGATCGTGATCTTGTGCTCCTGGCTGAGCTTGGTCAGCACGCCGATCACGCGCGGGTCGATCCGGCCGGCCTTGAGGTCCGCCTTGCCGACGTCGTCGAAGACGAGGTTCGGGTTCTTGAGCGCGGCGAGCGTCTCGGCGCTCGCGGCGCCGCCCGTGCCGACCTCGTCGCCGCCGAACTGCTTCGGGTCGACGGGCGGCGCGGCCGCGCCGGACGGGGCCGGCGCCTGCACGGGTGGGGCACCGCCCGCGGTGGCGTCGCCGTTGACGCGGATGAAGACGACGTTGCCCGTGCCGGTCGTACGGGAGACGCTGTTGACCTTGTCGGCGTTGTTGCCCTCGAGCGCGGTGAACTTCCCGTCCTTGACGTCGCTGGCGACGAAGCCGATGTGGCCGTCGGCGCCGAAGTCGGTCTGGCCGCCCCAGTCGTAGGCGACGATGTCGCCCGGGCGGGCGTCCTCGGCGCTGATGATCTGTAGGCCGTTCTTGCCCTGCTCGGCGTTGCGGACCCACGTCTGCACGGCCGCCCAGCCGCCGCCCGGCATCTTGTGCCCGGCCTTCTCCAGCGACCAGGTGATGAACGACGCGCACCACGGGTTCCCCGACGGCACCCCGGCGGCGGCCAGGTACTCGTCCACCTGGGGGCCGGCGTTCGTGCCCACCTCGGCCACGCCGAGCTGGCCCTGCGCGATCGCGAGCGCCGCCGGCCCGAGCGGGCCCCCGGCCGGGGCGGGCGCCGGGTTCGCGACGGCCACGGCGGCCGCCGCGGGCGGCGGCGCCGTCCGGTTGGCGAGCAGGCCCTTGGCCTCCTCGAGCTTGGTCTGGTAGCGGTACCGGTACTGGGCGGCCGGACGCTCGGTGTCCGCGATCCACTCGCCGTAGTGCTGGGGATCGTCGATCGGCTTGCCCGCCGCGACCCGCGCGTCCTTGACCTTCTCCGCCTCGTCCAGGAACCACTTGACCTGCAGCTCGGGCTTGTCGGCGAAGCCCTTGTACGGGCCGCTGTCCCAGATCGACACGCGCATCTGGAAGAAGCCGAGGCTGTCGGCGTCGCCGTAGTTGACGTTCTTGAGGCCCGACTCGACGAGCGACGCCATCACCGGCAGCTCGGGTGGCAGGCCGCGCCGCTGCGCCTCGCTCGCCATCCAGCCCGCGAGCTGCTCCTTCGGCGCGTTGTCGCCCGGGTAGGCACCGGGCGCGGCGGCGACGACCTCGACCACGCCCGCCGCGGGCTGGCTCGCGAGCTGGGCGGCGGCGGCCTTCGGCTTCTCGACCGCCGGCAGGAAGGCCTGCGAGTCGGTGCGGTCGGGCTCGCGCGCGGACGCCGCGGTCGCCTTCACCGCGGGCAGGAACGCGTCGGACTTGCGCGGGTCGTACGCGGGCTCGGCCGGCACGACCGGTCCGGCGGGCGCGACCGGGACCGCGGCGGCCACCGCGGGCGGCGCGGGCGTGACCGGCACGGCGACGGCGGGCGCGATCGCCTCCGGGGCCGCCGGCGCCTTGAACGTGAGCCGCAGCTGGTCCTGATGGGCGCTGTTGGTGATGAACCCGGGCGAGGAGATCGGCCACGGCGTGCCGACCTCGTCCGGCCGGACCGACGGGTCCAGCGCCGCCAGCGCGCCGGCCAGCTCGCGCGCGGCCGCGCTGTCGGGGTTGACGAGCTCGCCGTCGACCTGCGTGATGTCCACCACGCCGTCGCCGGGCGTGCCGGTCACCGTCAGCTTGTGCCCGGCGCCGAGCTGGGTGAGCACGCCGACGAGCCGCGGGTCCGTGCCCCCGGCCTGCAGCCCCGCGGCCACACCGGGATCGAGCGTCAGGTTCGGGTTGGCGAGCAGCGCCAGCGCCTGCGGGGTGGGCGGCTCGACGGGCGCGCTCGGCAGCCCGTCGGTCGGCGCGCTGGGCAGCGAGTTCTCGTCCGGCGTGGCCGGCAGGGAGTTCTCGGCGGCCGACGGCGTCGCCGGCAGCGAGTTGTCCACGGGCGCGGCGGGCGCGCCCGGCAGGCTCGGGTCGGCGGGCGCCGCGGATGCGCTCGGCAGCCCGGCGTCGGTGGGCGCCGCGCCGCCACTCGGCAGGCCCGCGTCGGCGGCCGCGCTCGCGCCGCCCTTGCCGCCGCCGCCTCCGGAGAGGCGCCGCGCGAAGCGCTTGGCCGCCCCGGCGAGCCCTTCGGACTGGCGCTTGCCGCCCGCTGCCTCGGGGGCCGCGGCGGCGTTCCCGCTCGGCGGCGCGCCGGCCGCCGTGCCAGGGCCGCCCGCGCCCGGGCCGGCCGCCGCCCCCGCGGCCGCCGGGCCGCCGCCACTCGCGGGCAGGCCGCCCTTCACCGGGCCGCCCGGGGCCACCGAGTTGTCCGCCGGAGCCAGCTCGCCGGGGTCCACGGACGGGGTCGGCGCGCCGCCGCCGGGGATCGTCTCGGACTGCGAGGGCGGGCCGCCGCCGGGCGCCGTCGCCGCGTCGGCGCTCGGCAGCTGGTCGGACCCGGGCACGCCGGAGGTCTGCTGGTTCAGCGCGTCGGCGGCGTCCGCCTCCTGCGCGCGCTGCGCCGCCTCCGGGCTGTCCTCCTCGGCGATCCGCTTGGCGGCGTCGCCCGCGGGGTCGCTCGCCGGCGCCTTCGACTCCGCGGGCGGCTTGGCCTCGGCGGGCGGAGCGTCGGCGGCGGGCGGTGTCGCGGCCGGGGGCGGGGAGGCGGGCGGCGGTGCCGTCGGCACGTCCGCGGCGCCCGCGCTCGCGTTCGCCGGGGCCACGCCCGGCACGTCCGGCGTGCCCGCCACGCCGGGCACGTCGGAGCTCGGCACGTCCTGGCCGGCGCCGGGAGCGGCGGCCGGCGCGTCCGGCCCGACCGGGCTCGGCTTGACGGCCTCACCGTTGCCACCGCCGGGCAGGCTGATCGCCGGCAGGTCCACGCGCGAGACGACGTCGGCCACCGCGCTCGGCATCTGCCCGATCGCCGGGAGGACGTTCTCGGCGAACTGGCCGACCACGATGCCTTCCATCGCCGCGGCCATCATCACCCCGGCCAGCGAGGAGCGCGACTCGCGGATGTCCAGCGTGTGGAAGGCCTTGCCGCCGCCCAGGGACATCTCCTGCGCGAGCGACTCCAGGCCGACCTCGCGACAGGCGCCCGCGGGGTCGCGGCGGAAGCGCGCGCGGAACCCCGGGTCGGCGAGCAGGCGCTCGATCAGCCGCGCGGCGACGTCGGCTTCAGAGGGCGTCGTGGCCACCTACGCACCAACCCCGCGGACCCGCTGCCAGAGCGGCTTGCCGAGCACGAAGAAGACCGGCAGGAAGAAGGCGACCCACAGCGTGCCCATCACCGCATATACAACCGCTTCCGGTGCATAGAGGAGGAAGATGTCCTTGTAGCGGAAGGTCATCGCGATCGCGAACACCGCCGCGAGGACCGACCAGCCGATGCCCCACAGCGAGTAGCGCGCCAGCACCGGCGAGTCCCCCTCGGCCCGCTCGCCGCGGAGCCGCCGCTCGAGCTGCTCCTTCGCCCGTCGCCGCAGCCCCGGCTCGTTCAGGCCGTCGACGAGCATGTGGTAGCCGTCGCGCTCGATGAACGGGTTGAGGTTGAAGAACCCGCCGACGTAGGCCGCGAACGCCAGGTTGAAGAAGATGTCGCGCACGGTCCCCTCGGGCAGGAGCAGCGCGCACAGCGCGAACACCGCGCCGAGCGAGAAGTCCGACACCGGACCCGCCGCGCTGACCGCGATCCGGCGACGGCGCGGCTCGAACCACGCCTCGCTCGTGTCCACGAACGCGTACGGGAAGATCGCGATCGCCTTCAGCCCCGCCCGGTCCACGCGCCGCCCGAACGACGCCATCGTCAGCCCGTGCGCCAGCTCGTGCACGGCGACCACCGCGAAGCGCCCGCCCAGGAACACGAGCCCGCCGAGGCCGAACTTCGACGCCACCACGAACGGCGTGCCGTAGCGCCCCGCGATCAGGTAGATGAACGCGCCGAGCCCGAGCACGATCAGCGCGGCGATGACGATCAACGCCGCCTGGGTGAAGAGCACCCAGCCACCCGCCCGGTAGATCGCCTCGACCTTCGGCCCGAGCCCGGTGAAGACCTTCTCGCGCGGCTTGACGAGCTTGCGCCACCCGGACGTCGGCGCCTCGGCCACCGGCGCGCCGCCCGCGACGCCCGCCAGGAAGCCGCGCTCGCCCAGGTCGGTCAGCAGCCGCACGAGCCGCGGCGAGCCCGTCGCCCCGAACCGCTGCTCGCACACCGCCACGAGCTCGACCAGCGAGCGTGAGCCGTCGAGCAGCTCGAACACCCACGCGTCGTTGTCCGACAGCCGCAGGAACGTGCCGTTGCGCGTGTCCTTGAGCACCCAGCGCTGGCGCCCCTCGCTCGCGTCGAGCCGCTTCAACGCGTACCCCGACCGCACCCGCGGCCGCATCCCGAACTGCGTCCCGCCGACCGACGGCAGGAAGGCCGTCCCGCCCGCGGGCACGAACATCGTCCGCCCGGCCTCGGCCGCCTCGCGCCGGCGCTCCACGCGCAGCTCCGCGTCCCCGAGCCGGATCTTCGCCCCGTCACGCAACGGCAGCGGCCCGGTCACGCGCACGCCGTCCAGCCACGTGCCGTGCGAGGAGCCGGCGTCCTCGAGCACCGCATCGGCCGTGATCCGCGCGTGGGTGCGCGACACCGAGGGATCCGAGAGCAGCACCGTCGACCCCGGCGCGCGCCCGATGATCAGCTCGTGCACCACCGGCACGCGCTGCCCCCCGTCGAGCACCAGCTCCAGCGGAGCGGGCGCTCCGTTCAGGGGCGCCCCACAGCTGCCGCAGTAGCTCGCTCCGCGCTCGAGCTGGCGACGGCAGCTGTGGCAGAGCACCGCAGATCAGCCCTCGAGCGAGAGCGGTTGGTAGACGGGGTCGTTGCCGGCGGGGTTGAGCGTCTCGCCCTCGCGGGTCGAGCCCGCCGGGACACGCACGAGCGCCCCGACCTCCTCACGGCAGCCCGCGTCGGCCTGGATGACCAGCAGCTCGCGCCCGTCGCTGCGCCACACGACCTTGCACGCGCGCACGGCGGTCTTCTTCGCCTTCTTGAGGTCGAAGCCGTTCTTCGCGTCCCCGAGGAACAGCGTGAACCGCGACACGCCCTGGTTGGAGATCATCGCGATCTGCTTGCCGTCGGGCGAGATCGTCGCGTCCAGCATGAACTTGCTGGGCCGGTCGGTGTCCGAGACGAAGCGGCCCTTGGACCAGTCGCTCGCCTTGGACGAGAAGGCCTCGCGGCCCTGCTTGAGCTTCCAGCGCACGATCCCGATCTCGCTCTGGTCGTTCTTGCCCGCGAAGGCGAGGATCGACTTGCCGTCGGGCGCCCAGTGGACGACGCGGTTGGGCGAGAAGGACGGGTCCGCGATGCAGCTCTCGTCCATCCCGTTCTGGGTGATCTTGCCGAGGCACAGGTCTACGTCGGTGTCCGTGGCGCGCGTGAACGCGAGCACGTTCCGGTCGGCGATCGGCGCCCAGGCCAGGTTGGAGTCGTCGCTGCCGGCGGGCGTCAGCGGCACCGCGTCGGCGTTGTCCTTGGTGATGTCCTTGAGCATGATCCGGCCGTCGGCGATGTAGGCGACGTGCGTGCCGGCCGCGTTCCAGGTCGGGTTCGTCTCCTCCTCGTCACCGTCCGCGACCGGTTCGAGCTTCTGGCCGTTGGCGCCGTTGACGCGCAGGATGTCCTTGCCGTTGGTGAAGACGACCTGCGGCTGCCCGGCCGACTGGACGAGCGTGACCTTGGCGCCCGCCTTGACCTTGGTGCCCGGCTCAGGCGTGACGGCGATCAGCCGCCCGACCGGCGCGTCGTCGAAGCGGCGCGTCGTCTTCGGCACGATGCCGAGGTCGGCGGCCTTCTTGGCGTACTTCTCGACGTCGTCGCCGCCGATCGCCGGGACCGTGATGTCGGCGCCGCCGCCACCACCGGCACCGCCGCCGCCCGCGCCGCCGCCACCGACGCCGGCCTTGCCCTTGCCGTCCTTGCCCTGCTTCTCGCGCTGCTCGGCGGACGTCGGGTCCTCGAAGAAGATCTGCACCGGCGTGCCCGCGGCGACGACCTCGTTCGGCGCCGGGATCTGGCTCGAGATCTTCGCCTCGGGGGCGGCGTCGGAGGGGGAGGCCTGGCCGAGCGTGAGCTGCTTCTCGCGCAGCGCCTTGTCGGCGTCGCTGGCGGTCTTGCCGGCGATGTCGGGCACGTTGACCTTGCCCGACCCGGTCGCGATCAGCACGGTCACGGTCGAGCCCTTCTTGACCTCCGCGCCCGCCTTCGGCGTCTGGTCGAGCACCGAGCCGGCCGGCTTGCTGTCGTCGACCTTCGTCTTCTGCGACGGGTCGAGCTTGAGCCCGGACTTGGTCAGCGTCTCCTCGGCCACGAACGCCGACTCGGTGCCCGTCACCTTCGGCACCTTCACGTTGTCCGGCAGCGACCGGTAGAGGAGGAAGAGCAGCACCAGCAGCAGCGCCAGCACGAGCAGCGACCACCACGGGATCCACGGTTGCTGGCGGAACACGCCCTGCGAGGGCGCGAGCGGCCCTGAGATCTTGTTGCCGCTGCGCGACGGCATCTTCAGCTGCCCGCCCGCGCCGGGCATGCCCATCGAGCGGGCGCTCGCGCCGCCCATCTGCGGCCCGTGGAACTGGGGCCCACGCATCTGCGGCATCCGCATCTGGATGCCGCCCGGCCCGAAGTTCACGTCCGGCGGGTACAGCATCGGCTTGTAGATGCGCGGCGGGTACATGCCCGGGATCCGCGGCGCGCGCGGACGGCGCTGGTACCACTTCTTCTTCGGCGGCTCGGTGTCGACGCCGTCGAGGACCGAGGCCGGCAGCGGCGCCGCGGCGGCGCGCGCCTGCGCCTCCTCGCCCGTGATCGTCTCGATCGACAGCTGGCGGTCCTTCACGCGCCCGATCCAGATCTGCTTGGGCGGCTTGACCTGCATCTGCGTCGTGACCGACCCGCCCGCCGGGATCTCCTGCGGCGGCCGGTTGAAGCCGAACGTCAGCTCGCCGTCGGTGTCCTCGCCGTCCAGCGCGACCAGCACGGGCGCGTTGGCCTTGTTGATGACGGTGACGTCGTACTCGGCCTTGCGGCGGCCGCGGCGGCGCTGCGGGCGCACGGCCGTGGCCGTCTCGATGTACGAGCCGATGTGCAGGTGCAGCGGCGCGGAGGCCGCGACGATCCGGCTCGCCTTCGAGTCCGCCGTGACCTTGAGCTCCCACAGCCGCGCCTCGGCCTCGGGGCCGCGCGGCGGGTGCAGGTGGATCTCGACTTCCTGCTCGTAGGTGCCGCCGGCGCCGAACGGCACGAGGTAGACCGTGCCGGGGAAGATCGACCACCAGTCGTCCGGCAGGCCCTCGATGCGCAGGTCGTAGTTGTCGACGATCCCGCTCTGGTTGCGGATCAGCGCGAGCACCTTGCCGCGCTCGCCCGGCTCGACGGTGAGGTCGAGGATCGAGCCCTTCGCGTAGTCGCCCTGCTGGTCGGCGCGCAGGACGATCGTGGCGGGCTCGGACGGGAGCTCGTCGCGGCGGTCGGCGATCGGCGGGGGCGGCGGGCCGCCGGTCGGCGGCGTCGCGGGGGAGGCGGGCGGCGCCTGCACGGCCGGCAGGTTCCGGATCATCGTCTTCGCCACCGGACGCGCGTCGGGGCGCGTGCTGTCCGGCACCGCGGGCAGCGGCGTGGGCGGGGACGGGGGGACGGCCGGGAGCGAGTGGCCGTTCCCGTTGCCGGGTTCCGGGGTGAGCGGCGGCGCCGGTGTGACGACCGGCGGCGGGGGAGGCGCCGCGGGCTCGGCCGGGCTCGGCGTCGGCTCGACCTGGTCGGGCGTGATCGCCGGCATCCCGTACCCGGTCGGCTCCCAGCGGAGGTACTCGCCGCAGCTGCAGAAGTCCTGCTCGTCAGGGTTCTCCTTGCCGCAGCTCTGGCACGTCCTCATGACTCGACCTTCTTCTTCGCTGCCTTGACGCGCAGCCGGTACGTGGCCTGGACCGGCTTGTACTGCTCGATGATCCGGGCGACGGCGGCTTGGGTCTCGGGTTCGACGGGCTTGTCGCAATAGACGACGAAGTCCGACGTCGCATTCCGCTCTTGGGCCGGCTTGCCGTGCCAGACCACGCCGCCGTTGTCCTCCAGGCGCAGCGGGAGGTTCGGGAAGTGCAGCTGCAGCGCGAGCTCCAGCCCCTTCACCGTGCCGCGCCGACGGCTCAGCTCCGCCGACCGGCGCACCATCTCCCGCTGGTGCTTGATGTCCTGCGTCTCGTCGAGGTCGACGCCCAGCCACGCGGCCAGCAGCCCGAGGATGTCCGGCGGGGCGAAGTTCGGGTCGAAGTGGTACGGCAGCGCGTCGAGGATCGCGACGATCGGGTCCAGCAGCTCCTCGAGCGAGCCGATGAACCGCATCCCGAAGTCGCCGTCCTGGTAGAGCGACGGCAGCCCGTTGCGCAGGTACGCGCGCGTGGACGCCACCGGCGGGGTCTCCTTCGGCCCCGCCGCGAACTGCATCATGAGCGTGCCGAAGCCCGCCCCCGAGAAGGTCCGGTAGCCGTTCCCGTTGCCGTCCGTGGACGTGCGCTCGAGATCGGTCCCGTGACCGTTGCTCCCGGTCTCCGGCCCCTTGTACTGCTCGGGGTCCACCTAATCCTCTCGGTGCGACGCCTTGACGATGTGCAGCCCGGACGCGATCAGCTCGTCCGGCTCGAGCACGATGTGCGTGCCGGACGGCTTGGCCGACTGCTCGCCCGTCTCGAGGTTCGTCTCGTACAGGCGCAGGATCCGCACGAACTCGACGCCCTCGACCGCGTGCACGACGCCGTACAGCTCGCCCTGGTTGAGCGCGCGTCCGAACGCCCAGCCCGCGCCGGGGCCGGTCGGGTTGCCGCCCACGAGCGGGTTCAGGTACGTGTAGAGCGCGTGCGCGACGTCCTGCTCGACGCGCGCGGTGTCCGCGAGCGGGCGGGCCTGCAGGTCCACGACGACGCTGAGCCCGCGGTAGCGGCACGGCTTGAGCTCGACGGTCGTGCCGATCAGGCGCCGCTCGTCGAGGTACTCGCCGACCTCGTTGAGCAGCTCCGGCTCCGGCATCAGCTCTTCGTAGTGCAGGCGCCGGTCGGCCGGGTAGATCCGCGGGACCAGGTGCAGGGGGATCGCGCCGCCGTCGCGCGGCGGGATGCACACGGCGCGCGCCACGCGCGGGCTCGCCTCGCCGGCCAGGAACTCGAAGTCCTCGGCGGTCACGGCGCGGTAGCGCGAGCGGATCTCCATCGACGCGCGCTGGCGCGCGTGCGTGAGGATCTCGGCGTCCACGCCGCCGGAGGCCGCGTCGGGGTTGGTGACGGTGTCCACGCCCGCGATCGTGCTCTTGAGCACGGTCAGCGAGTGCGCGGTCACGTTGCCGTCGCGCCCGCCGCCGTGGCGGTAGCGCGTAAAGCGCAGGACGGCGCCCTTGGGCGGCACCGCGCCGTACTGGATCCAGCGCCCGCTCGTCTCGCGGATCGCCGGGCCCAGCTCCACCTCGCCGGACACGAGGTCCACCGTGAAGTGGCGGTCGTGCTCGGTGGAGGAGACGAAGTCCGGGCGCCACTCCCAGCGCACCCAGTCGCCGGTGTCGGGGTCCTGGACCTCGAGCGTCTCGCCCGGGCCGACCTTCAGGATCGGCTTGTGGCGCAGCGGGAACTGCTGGCCCGGCGTGCCGTCGGAGACGCCGAGCGTCTCGCGCTCGATCAGCGACGCGTGCGTCGCGGGCAGGCGCGCGCCCATCGGGACGGCCGTGATCGAGTAGATCTCCGGCGCGTGCGAGTAGGTCGCGCCCTGGCGGCCGGACGCGGTCGTGTCGGTGATCCGGCAGCGCAGCCAGTACAGGCGCTGGCCGGCGATCGGCGCGATCGACGAGCGCGGCGGCAGCTCCAGCTCGACAGTGCCGGAGCCGTAGTTGAAGCCACCCGTGAGGTCCTCGAGCACTTCCGCCGGAGCCCACTCGTTGTCGCCCTGGGAGACCTCCCAGCGCAGCGGCGGGTCCTCCGGGTTCACGCCCGCGCCGCGCGCCTGCGAGGCGTCGACGTCGATCTGGATGATCAGCCGGTCCAGCGGGTCCTCGAAGCCGAGGTACAGGCAGTCGCCGACCTGCGGCGGCGTGCCGAACGCGAGCTGGTCCGAGCCCTGCGGGCGCGCCTCGCCGTCGGCCACGCCGACGTTCTTGGGCGTCTGCCCGACGCGCTGCAGCACGTAGGCCGCGGGCGTCATCGACGGGATCGTGAAGTCCTCGTCGACCTGGTAGATGATCGACTCGTCGTGCGCGGTGCGCGGCGTGCCGACCTCGGTCTCGCCGCCCGTGATGACAATCGGCTCGCTCGGCGCGTCCGCGAGCTTGAAGCGCAGGCTGGTGGTGGCGGCCGCCGGGCCGTCCAACCGGATCCCGAGCAGGTCCAGCAGCGCGACGTGGAGCTTGTCCGGCACGCGGTTGAGCCGGTAGATCGTCATCTCCGTCATCCACGCGAACAGCTCGATCAGCGTGATGCCGGGGTCCGAGACGTTGTGCTCGGTCCACTCGGGGCAGGAGCGCGCGATGCGCGTCCGTGCCTCGGAGACGAGATCCTGGAAGCGGCGGTCGTCGAGCTGGATCTCGGGGAGCCTCACTCCATCTCCTCCGCGGGGATCACGTAGAAGGGATAGACGAGGTTGCGTTCGGTGTTGGTCGCGCGCACCTTGTAGATGATGTCGATCGTCAGCAGGCCGGCCATCGCGTCCGTCGAGTCGAAGTTCACGGCCTGGACCTCGATCCGCGGCTCCCAGCGGATGAGCGCGTCGCGGATCGCCTGCTCCATGTTGCCGATCGTGTTCGCGTCGATCGAGTCGAACACGAAGTCGTGCACGCCGCAGCCGAACTCGGGGCGCATCGGCCGTTCGCCCGGCGCGGTGCCGAGGATGAGTTGGATGGCCTGCTCGATGTCCTGCTCGTCGCGCGCCAGGGCGATGCCGCCACGGCGGTCGACCTGGAGCGGGAACGCGAGGCCGGATCCGATGATCTCCGTCACGATTCGACCCTAACCGATGTTGATGATCGCGCCCTTGAGCGTGAGCGCGGACGAGCTCTGGATGTCGACGGTCGCACCCTTCAGGGTGAGCGCGGCGGACGCCTCGACCGTCACCGAGACGCCCTTGACGGTCATCGACGAGCCGGCCTCGACGACGAACGTCTGCGCCTTCTGCTTGTTGTTGCCGGTGGTCTCGTGCGTCGAGTTGCCGGTGACCTTCGTCTTCTCGTCCTGCTTGATCTCGACGACCATGTTCTGATCCGACTTGATCTCGAAGTCCTTCTTCGAGTGCTGGTGGATCTTCTCGTCGGAGAGCACCGCGAACGAGCCGTCGCGGTTCTGCAGCAGGTCGGGGCCCGGCTTGTCGCGGCCGTTGAAGGTCGAGCCGAGAACGATCGGGCGGCGGCTGTCGCCGTGCTCGAACCCGATCACGACCTCCTCGTTGGGCTGCGGGAGCATCAGCAGACCGCGCGCGTTGCCGGAGGCCGCGGTGGCGACGGGCGCCCAGGCCGACTCCTCCTTGTCGGAGAGGCTCGGGAACTTCACGCGCACGCGGCCGCGCTGCTCGGGGTCGTTGTTGTTGGTCACCACGCCGACCACGATCCCGGAGCTGCTCCAGTCGCGGTCGGCCGGCGGGCGGATCAGCTCGGTGAGGGTGCGCGCGCTGCGGCCGGAGATCTGGAAGCTCGTCTGGTAGCCGCGATGGCCGTGGTAGGAGTGCGTGCTCGAGGAGACGGTGAACTCGCCGCCGAACTTCTGGCCGACGCCCGCGATCTTGAGCTTGGAGCCGGCCTTGATCGCCGGGTTGCCGCGGGCGACGCCGTCGGCCTCGAAGTACGCGTCGGCCATCCGCTGCAGCGTCGCCTTGGCGATCTCGTTCGCCTCGGCCGTGTTGGCGGCGGGCCGGTCGGTCACGACCGTCTTGCCGCCGCCCAGGTCACCCGCGACCGCGGAACGCGCGACGCCGGGCTTGGACGTGGTCTCCGGGCTGCTGGCGGTGCCGACGACGGCCTGCTTGTTCTTCGGGTCCCAGGCGCGGACCTCGACCTCGTTGACCTGCTGGATGCCGCTCATCCGCGGGCGGAACGTCTGCAGCGTGTCGCCCCAGCGCACCTCGGTGGCCGAGCCCTTGGAGACGTTGGCCGGGCGGAAGTTGAACTTGCTGTCGGCGACCACGACCTCGTAGTCGTGCATCATCGCCAGCCGCCACAGGAAGGCCCAGTCGGTCTCGTTGGACTGCTGGAAGAACTCGTGGACGACGCTCGTGGACTTGATCTCGCCGACCGGGAGCCCGGCTTCGGACGCGACCTTCTGGGCCATGTTCGACGCGGACATCTGCTGGAACGTGCGCGTCTTCTTCTCGCGGTTGAGCTTGTGCGCCTCGTCGTAGGCGCGCGCGGAGAGCACGACGCCCTGCGGCGTGAACTCGGGCTCCACGGCCGCGATCTGGCCCTTGAAGATCGACGCGGTCGCGCGGTCGGCCATCTGGCCGGCCTTGATCTCGATCTTCGCGCCGAGCTGCAGCGGGTTGGAGTCGATGTTCTCGCCCTTCTGGTCCGTGATCCGGATCAGCGCCATGTCAGGCAGGGTGAGGCTGTCGACGACCTTGACCTCGGTCAGCAGCGCGCGGTAGGTCGGGTCGAGCTCGGCGCCGTTGACCAGCACCTGCATCGAGGCGACATGCTCTTTGGCGGTGGTCCCGTTGACGGCGGCCATGAGCGACTACGTCTCCAGCGTCGGCAGCGACAGCGAGCTTCCGCGGCGCAGGTGCAGCGGGTTGTCGACGCCGTTGGCCTCGGCGATCAGCCGCCACTTCGTCGCGTCGCCGTAGGAGGCGTACGAGATCGACGGGAGCGTGTCGCCGTCCTTGACGCGGTGCACGCCGAAGCCGGCCTGCGCGCGCGTCGTCGGGTTCTGGCCCTTGGGCGGCTGGCCGGTCTGCGTGAGGCTGAGCTTCACGTCGGCGCGGAGCGCCTCGCCCTCGGGGGAGAAGAGCTTGTACGTGCAGGTGAGGCTCGTGCAGGCGCCCTTGAACTTGAGCTTGCCCCAGCCGAAGGTGATGAACGGCGGCGCGGCGGTCGGCGCGCCGGCGGTCTGGCCGCCCGGCACCTCCATCGCGTCCAGCAGCAGCGCGGTCGCCTCGCCGACGCTCATCTTGAACGGCGGGAACGTCTGGTCGAAGAGGAGGCTCAGCTCCATCTTGCGCGGATTGCCGGAGGTGAACTTCTGGTTGGGCGAGGACTTGCCGTTGACCTTCTCGGCTTCCCAGGTGTTCGTCTTCGCGATCGAGTACTCGGTCGGGTTGAAGTAGCAGTCGAGCTTCGCGCCGCCCTCGATCTCGAGGTACGCGCGGACGAAGTTCTCGGGCAGGGCTGCGTTCCCGAACGGCATCTCACATCACCTTCATGCCGGAGTGGGCGATCTCGAGGGACTGGGTCAAGAACTCGTTGCCGCCGGCGTTCAGGTCCGAGCCCGTCCACTTCACCGGGTAGGCGTTGCGGAACGACCACGTCTGGACCGTGTTGCCGACTTCGTCCAGGACGGCGATCGACAGGTCCGCGGGCTGGGCCTTGACGACCGTCGCCTGGAACCACTGGATCAGCGCCTTCTCGGACGTCACGCCGCGCTTGAGGGTCACGTTGCCCTGCTTGATCCGCGACGGCAGCCGGTGCACGAACGTGTTGACGCCGCCCTCCGGGTACTCCATCACGTCCACCTGCGCCGACAGCCCGGTGACTTGCGTGAACAGCCCGACCTCGAGCGTGAGCGTCGGGATGTTCACGCTGAAGGACTTCGCGTGCTGGATCGGTGGGTTCGTGTCGGTGGCGGCGCTGGCAGGTGGCATTGGGCGGCTCGCTACGGGTTGTCGATGATCAGGTGGCCCATCTGCTCACGCTCGGCGAGCAGGTCGCGCTTGAACCGGTCGAGGAAGTACTCGTACAGCTCCTCGCGCTTATGGGCCTCGTCTTGTTCTTTCTCGGGCGTGTTCCCGGGGGCGGGCGCGCCGGCGGTCTGCGGTTGCTCTGCAGGTGTAGACGCCGGAGCCGGATCCGCCAATTCCCGGCTGATGGTGATCTCGGTCGGCTGGGTGAGCTCCGGCATCGCCGGAATCGGCGCGCCGCCGGGGTTCGGCGACGGGAAGGTCACGCTGCGGAGCCCGCCCTGGCCGGTGTCCGAGATGGCGCCGCCGGTGGCGTCGGCGATCCGCTCGGCCGCGGACCGCGCGATCTGCGGCTGGTCCTGGACGAGCTCCAGGTTCGGCCGCCGCGTGGGCTCCGGCTGCGACTGCGGCGCGGCCGCGGCGCGCGCGAGGGCTCGGTTCGTCGACGGCGCGTGCGTGGCCCGCGCGAGCGACAGCGGCGCGGCGGTGCCGGACGCGACCGCCGACGGCGCGGGCGGCGCCGCCTCGGCCGCCGCGCGAGCGAGTGAGGGCGCGAGCGGCGCGGCGGGCGTCGGGCCGGACGCGGCCGTGTCGGCCGAGCGGGCGAGGCTGTGGCCTGCGTCGAGCACGGGTGCGGCCGCCTCGGTCGAGCGGGCGCTCGTGTCGGCGGACCGTGCGAGGGACGGTCCGGCAGGTGCGGCGGCGCGGGCGCTCGTATCCGCGGACCGGGCGAGGCTCGCACCGGCCGTCCCGGCGGCCCCGGTCGTGGCGGACCGGGCCAGGCTCGGCCCGGAGGACGTCCCGGTGTCCGTCGAGCGGGCGACGCTCGGGGCGGCGGAAGCGGCCGGCGTCATCGCGTCCGTCGAGCGCGCGAGGCTCTCCCCGGCGGTCCCGGTCGTGTCGGCGGACCGGGCCAGGCTCGGTGCGGAGGAGGCTGCCGTGCCGGTCGAGCGTGCGAGGCTCGCCCCGGTCGTGTCGGCGGATCGGGCCAGGCTCGGTGCGGAGGAGGCTGCCGTGTCGGTCGAGCGCGCGAGGCTCGCCCCGGCGGCTCCGGTCGTGTCGGCGGACCGGGCCAGGCTCGGTGCGGAGGACGCTGCCGTGTCGGGCGAGCGTGCGAGGCGCGGCCGAGCGGTCTCGGCGGAGCGGGCCAGGCTCGGCCCGGAGGACGCTGCCGTGTCGGCGGAGCGTGCGAGGCTCGGCTGCCCGGCCGCGGGCTGTGCCTCGGCGTCGGCGTCGGCGGAGCGCGCGAGGCCCGCGTCCGCGTCCGCGTCGACCGGAACGGGGCCGACACCGTCCGGCGGCTCCGAGTCGTCCTGCACGGAGCGGGCGAGCGTCGGGCCGTCGGCCGCCATGTCGTCGTCGGTGGAGCGCGCCAGGCTCGGCGCGGCCGGCTCGGCCCACACCGGGTGCGCCGTGCGCGACAGGGTCGGCTCGCTCGGCGCGGCGGCGGACGTCTCGGCGGAACGCGCGAGCGAGGGGCCGCCCGTGCCGGGCGTCGGGCTCGCGCTGCGGGCCAGCGACGGGCCGCTGGACGTCGGCGCGGCGCTCGCGCTGCGGGCGAGTGAAGGCCCGTTGACGGCCGGGGCGGTGCTCGCGCTGCGGGCGAGCGAAGGCCCGTTGGCGGCCGGGGCGGTGCTCGCGCTGCGGGCGAGCGAAGGCCCGTTGGCGGCCGGGGCGGTGCTCGCGCTCCGGGCCAGCGACGGTCCGCTCGTGGCCGCGGGCGCGCTTGCGGTGCCGGCGGGCGACGGAGCGCTCGGCACCGAGCGCGCGACCGTCGGCGGCGCCGGAGCGTCCACCGAGCGCGCGAGGGACGGAGCCGCCGCCGTGGCCGGCGCGGAAGTGTCGGCCGCCGGTGCGTCACCGTCGTCCGGCGTGCGCGCGACCGTCGCTCCCGGGGCGTCCTCGGGCTCGGAGCCGGTGACGGCGTCCATGAAGCGACGGAAGATCCCGCGGCGCGGCGTCTCGTCGGGCGCGGCCTCGGCGGTGTCGGCGGCGGGCTCGGGCTCGGCCACCGGGGCGGCGACCGGCGCCGGCGCGGGGTCCACCGGACGCAGCGGGGCCTCCGCGACGCGGGCGACCTTCATCACCGGCCGCGCGGGCGGCTCGGTCGCCTCCGCGAGCCTGCGCGCGACCTTGACCGGCCCGGCGGCGGGAACCGGAGTGGCCGGGGCGTCGTCGGGTGTACGCGCGATCGATGCCGGGGCCGAAGCGGTCGACGGCGTCGGCTCGGCGGGCGCGCCCGAGGCCGAAGACGTCGGCGCAGGGTCGGCGGGCGTGCGCGCGATGGAGACCGGGGCCGAAGCGGTCGGCTCGGCGGGCGTGCCTGAGGCTGAAGAGGCGGGCGCAGGGTCGGCGGGCGTGCGCGCGATGGAGGCCGGGGCCGAAGCGGTCCGCTCGGCGGGTGTGGTCGAGGCCGACGAGGTGGGCGCTGCGTCGGCGGGCGTGCGGGCGATCGATGCCGGGGCCGAAGCGGTCGACGGGGTCGGGTCGGCGGGCGTGCCTGAGGCCGAAGAGGTCGGCGCAGGGTCGGCGGGCGTGCGGGCGATCGAGGCCGGGGCCGAAGCGGTCGGCTCGGCGGGTGTGGTCGAGGCCGAAGCGGTCGGCGCAGGATCGGCGGGCGTGCGCGCGATGGAGGCCGGGCCGGACGAGGTCGCGGGGGTCGGGTCGGCGGGTGTGGTCGAGGCCGAAGACGTCGTCGGCGCAGGGTCGGCTGGCGTCCGGGCGATCGAGGCTGGGGCCGACGAAGACGACGGGGACGAGGACGAGGACGTGGTGGGTTCGGCGGGCGTGCGCGCGACAGCCGGGGCCGAGGAGGTCGCCGGGGCCAAAGACGTTGGCGTGGTGGGTTCGGCGGGCGTGCGCGCGACGGCCGGGGCCGACGAAGACGACGGGGCCGAGTCGGTGGGCGTGCGCGCGAGCGAGGGCGACGAGGCCGGCGCGATGTCGGCGGGCGGTGCGGCGTCGGCGGGCGTGCGCGCGAGCGAGGCCGAGCCTGCCGCGTCGGCGGGCGGCGCGGTGTCGGCGGGCGTGCGCGCGAGCGAGGGCGACGAGGCCGGCGCGATGTCGGCGGGCGGTGCGGCGTCGGCGGGCGTGCGCGCGAGCGAGGCCGAGCCTGCCGCGTCGGCGGGCGGCGCGGTGTCGGCGGGCGTGCGCGCGAGCGAGGGCGACGAGGCCGGCGCGATGTCGGCGGGCGGCGCGGTGTCGGCGGGCGTGCGCGCGAGTGAGGGCGACGAAGTCGGCGCGATGTCCGCGGGCGACGAGGTGTCGTCGGGCGTGCGCGCGAGCGAGGCCGAGTCCGCGGAGCCGGCCGACGACGACGTGTCGCCGGGCGCGGCCGGGGCGTCGGCGCCGCCGGGGGCGGAGACCGGCGCCGAGGAGGACTCGATCGGCTTGCGGGAGAGGCGCTTCAGGGACGAGGCTGAGTCGCCCTCTTCGGAGGAGTCGAGGCCGAGCTCCTCGGAGGAGATCGGGCCGGCGGCGGCGCCTTCGACGATGCGGGCGCCGCGGGAGCGCTCGAGGCCGCCGCGGGCGAGGAACCGGGCGAGGCGCTGCTCCTTCGTGGGCTCCTGCATCTTCTCGGCGATGTTCATCGGGACGAGGCCGTCCTGGGCGGCGCTCTGGTCGCCGAAGAGCCACTGGGCGGCGAAGTCGCTGATGCCGGCCTTCGCGTATTCGGAAGGGCCTGAAGGGGCGGGCGCGGGAGCCGGTGCGGCCGCCTCGCGCGCGACCTCCGCGACGGGCGCGGGCGGAGCGGCGACGACAGGCGGAGCCGGGGCGACCGGCGCGGCGGACGCCGGCGGGGCCGGCGGCGCGGGGGGCGCGTAAGACTCGGGAGCGACGGGTTCGGGATGGCGGGCGAGCCGCGTGGACGCGTCCAGGTGCTTGGGCGTACGTGCGTCGATGACGTCGCGCGCCAACGCTCGGCCACCGTGGCGGCCGGCGCTGTGGCGGGCAACCACGCGCAGCCCCATCTTCACGGGCGGGCGCTTCTGGGGCGGGGTGTCGTCGGCCATGGAGCTAGGAGTCCGTCGAAGGATGGGCGATGCGAGTGACGTGGTGCGGCGGATGTGCCGCGGCAGGTGTGTCGGAGTTGTTCAACGGGCTCATTCCTCGTACGGATAGGCGAGCGCGTCCGCTTCGCGCAGGAACGTGCGCCGGTCGGCGTGTTCCAGGTCCAAGATCGTGTCCAGGGGCCAGTGGAAGTGATACGCGAGGCGGGCCGTCTCCTCCAGCAACTCAGGAGGGGACGGCCGACTCATTCCCCCAGGCGCCCGTCCTCTATCTCCGTGAGGTCCACTTCGAACTCGTTGGAGCAGGCCGGGCAGGCCACCACCCCCACCGCTTCTCCGTCGGAGTTGATCCGCTCGTAGAGGCGCTGGAGGTGGTCGAAGTCGGCGGCGAACAGGCTCTCGATCAGCTCGGGGGTGATCTCGGTGAACTCCCCGATCTGGGTGACGGTCCGAGCGAGCAGCAGCACGGTGAGGTACGCCTCGTTCTGGCGGACCTCCACCGAGCGCAGCGGCTCGATCTCGTCGCGGGCCGTCGCCAGCCGCATGGTGCCCTCGCGGTGCACACCACCGGCGCTGTCGACGAGCCCCCGAGGGAGCGTGAACGCGTATTCCGACTTCACTGCCTCATGCCCTTGGGTCGTCCTGCTACTTGATCTCGAAGCCCTCGTGGCAGAGCGTGATGCCCTCGACGGCGACCTCGTTGGAGTCCGCCTTGAGGCCCACGCCCGTGTACTTCTTGGGCCACGCGTTGATGATGGAGTACGTGACCACGGGGTTGAGCTCGTAGTCCATCATCGTGATGGTGCAGTCCTTGCGGGCTTCCTTGAGCTTGCCGTCGACGATCAGCTTGCGCCAGTTCCACAGCGTCTTGTCCTGATCGACGCCGCGCTTGAGCTCGATGTCGCCCCACTTGGTGTTGCCCATCGCCTTGATCACGTCGGTGCGCCCGTTGGGCAGCGACCGCTTGATCTCGGTCACCTCGGACTCCGAGTCGAAGCCCGTGGCCTCCTTGAAAAAGCCCGCCGCCTCGGCACCGCCGATGGACAGCGTGAACCAGATCGGGACGTGGGCTTCCTTGTCATTGGCCGGCATTCCGGTCAGTCCTTTCTAATCGTTACCGACGTGACTAGCTGATGGACGAGCCTTCGCCGCCGCTGAACTGCGACAGGCGGAAGACCACGAACTCGGCGGGCTTGACCGGCGCGATGCCGATCTCACAGATGACCTGCCCGGCCTCGATGACCTCGGGCGGGTTGGTCTCTGAGTCGCACTTGACGTAGAACGCCTGGCCCGGCGTGGAGCCGAACAGGGCGCCGTCGTTCCACACACGCGTGAGGAAGTTCTCCGCCGCGATGCGCAGCTGGATCCACAGCTTCTCATCGTTGGGCTCGAACACGCTCCACTGCGTGCCCTCCATGATCGACTCGCTCACGAAGTTGAAGAGCCGGCGGACGTTGATGTAGCGCCACTCGGGATCGCTCGACATCGTGCGGGCACCCCACACGCGGATGCCGCGGCCCGGGAACGCGCGGATGCAGTTGATGCCGACCTTGTTCAGGCCGCCCTGCTCGGCGTGCGTGACCTGGAAGCCGAGGCCGTTCGCGCCGAGGACGACCTCGTTCGCGGGCGCCTTGTGCACGCCACGCGAGGCGTCCGTGCGGCACCACAGGCCGGCCACATGGCCGGACGGCGGAACCATCATCGGCTTGTTGGTGAGCGGGTCCTGGACCTCGATCCAGGGGTAGTAGAGCGCCGCGAACTTCGAGTCGTAGCCCGCGGTGTTCAGGCGCCACTCGAGCACCTCCTGCGGGAGCAGGTCCGGCGGCGTGTCGAGGATCGCCATGCGGTCGCCCGAGCCCTCGGCGTGGGCGATCAGCTTGCCCTGGAGGTCGCGGAACGAGGAGTCGTCGCCGTCGTCGCCGAGCAGCTTGACGATGTCCGGCGCGACGACCATCGTGATCTCGTCGACGGCGGCGAGGCCACCGAGGCCCTTGCGGCGAGCGACGTCGCCGGCGAAGTGGCTGCCCTCGACCTTGCCCGGGTCGATCGACGGCGAGGAGAGCTTGAAGAGGCCGGTCGCCGGGACGCGCTGCGCCTCGGGAAGGGCCGCGCCCGTCTCCTCGATCTTGATCAGCTTGGACTGCGCGTTGACCTTGGTGGCCAGGTTCGTGCGGCCCTTCTTGGTCGACAGGCCCGTGAACTCCTCGTTCTCGGAGCCCTGCGCGACCTTGACCGTGTAGGTCTTGTCGGCGCCTTCACCGGCGGACGGCTCCTCGGTGATCTCCACCGTGACGTCGTCCTTGCCCGGGTTCAGCGCGACCGCGGCGAACGCCTCGACGGACGCGTCGGTCGCGGCCGGCAGCGCGGCGCGCGCCGCGGCGGCGCGGCCGTTGGAGGCGCCGTCGTCACCCACGCGCACGATCCAGCAGGTCGTGCCGCCGTTCTGGAAGAAGCCGTAGACGCTGTGCGCCAGGTAGGCGCCCTCCATGAACGGGCCGTTGTCCGGCTCGTTCGGGTCGCCGTAGATCTTCGCGAACTGAGTCCAGTTCGAGATCCGCATCGGCGTGTTCACAGGGCCGCCCGGGGCCAGCCCGACGAACGCGGCGACGGACGTGCTCACGCCCTCGATCGGCTTGTTCGCGGACGGGACTTCCTCGACGTAAACGCCGGGAGTCAGGTACGTGGGCATGTCACTCCTTCACTCGTGGACGTGCTGGCCGCTCAGTTCGCTTCTCAGCCGCTCGACAATCGGGACGGCGACGAGGCGAGATGTATTCCAGACCGGCTCGAGGACCTCCATCAGGTCCTCTTCGCGGGCCCAGAGCACGACGGTGGTTTCCGGAGACGCGCCCCGCACGAGCTGCGCGAGCTCATGCGACGACCCGTTGTCCAGATCGAGCACCACGATGTCGGGGCGCAGCCGATGCGCGGCCCCGATGATGGCGCTGGGCCGGTCCTCATGACCGACCACTTCACAGCCCTCCTCGATCAGGACGCGATTCATGCCCACTCGCATGATCGGTCCCAGGTTTCCGAGCAGGACGCGGGGGCCGGGCTCAATCGCCATGCCCGTACCTTGCTCGGGATCGTTGGGGAAGGCCAGAGGCTGTCAGGCAGCCATTCGGGCAATCCATGCCGGGGTGGATGTGCATTCGGTCTATGAGATGACCAAGTCGGCGCCCGGGCCGGGCACTTGCAGCAGCGCGTCGGCCTCGCGGCCGTCGGCGGCGCGGGCCAGGACCCGGTGCAGACCGGGGGGCAGGCGGTCGAAGCGGAAGGTGCCTTGCGGTGTGCTGGATGCCCAGGCGCCGAGGTCGGGGAGCGTGACCCACACGTCCGACACCGGGTTGCCCTGCTCGTCCTTCACGCGACCCGTCGAGCGATGCATCTCGAGCACGGTGCGCGGCGCGTCGGTGAGCGACGTGCGGATGGTCTGCGTGCGGACCTCAGGTCCACGCTCGCGGCGCGCGCCCGACTCGACCGCCAGCCGGACCACGTAGTCGAGCGAGACCTTGTACTGCCCGCCGACCGCGCTCCAGAAGTCCGACTTCTCGCCCTTGCCCTGCCCGATGCGCCCCTTGATCGGCCACGGTTGCGAGCCGCCGGTGAGGCGCCCGTTCAGCCGCTCCTCGGGGAGCTGCGGGAACGCGAACAGGATCGCCAGCACCTGGCTCAGGAGGCGGTGCTCATCCTCGACCGCCTGCGTCCACGCCGTCACGGCGTACGAGCACTCCATGACCATCGGCGGGCGGATCTCCACCCGGCGGCCGTTGCTGGAGTTCTGGGTCGGCGTCCACTCGCTGGCGCGCAGGTTCTCGGCTTCGCGCAGGTCGTAGAGGAACAGGTTCACGGTCGGCTTGGAGAGCTGCCCGGACCAGTCGCGCGACGGGGCGTCGAACTCGATGTCGACGCCTTCGAAGCCGTGCCGCTCGAGCTCATCCTTCAGGAGGTCCCGGAGCGTCTCGTCCAGGTCCGCCAGCATCGTGTTGAGCGGCACGTTGATCGTCAGCACGGCGTGCACCCTACCTGCGCGACCGCCGACGATGTGAAGATTGCCCGCCTGATGTCCGACACCATCTACGACGAGGTACGTTACTCCAACTTCCCGTATGCGCAGACCCACCCCGATCGCCTGGCGACGGTGGCGGTGCTGCACGGGATCGAGCCGCCTGACCCGTTCACCGCGCGGGTGCTGGAGATCGGCTGTGGAGCAGGGGGGAACATGCTCGCCATGGCCGCCGCCACCCCCGGGTTGACGGCGGTGGGTGTGGACCTGGCCGCGACCCCGATCGCGGAGGCGCAACAGGCCGTGCAGGAGATCGGCCTGACCAACGCCGAGTTCCACCAGGCGGACGTCCGCGACCTGACGAACGGCCGGCTCGGTCAGTTCGACTACGTGATCGCCCACGGCGTCTACGGGTGGATCCCGGAGGAGGCCGACGACGCGCTGCTGGCGACGATCAAGGCCTCGCTCACGCCCGACGGGATCGCCTACGTCTCCTTCAACGCGCAGCCCGGCGGCTACTTCCGGCGCATGCTGCGCGACGCCGGCCTCTGGCACGCCCGCAAAGAAGATGGAGCGCTCGCGCAGGCCGCCAAGGCGCAGGAGCTCTACAAGTTCCTCGCCGAGCACCGCGTGACCGAGGCCGACACCTACGGCGCGCTGCTCTCGCGTGAGATCCCCGTGCTCGCGGACGCGCCGAGCTACCGGCTCGTGCACGACGACCTGGGGGAGTTCTGGACGCCGCGCTGGTTCGGCCAGTTCGCCGAGCACGCCGCCGGCCACGGGCTCGGCTACGTCGGCGAGGCGGACCTGTTCAGCCTGCGCACGGAGATGCTGCCCGAGGGCGTCGAGCCGCTCGCCTGGGACCTGGTGGACGGCGACCGCGTGGCCTTCGAGAACCTCAGCGACGTCCTCACCGCACGCCACTTCCGCCAGAGCGTGATCTGCCACGCCGGGCGCGACGTCGCGCCCGAGGCCGCGCCCGACCGCACCCGGCGCCTGCACTGGGCGGTGCGCCCGAACGCCGAGCCGCTCGAGGTCGGCCTCACCGCGGACGCGTTCCGCGTGCTCGACGCCCGGCGCCCGCGCGCGGTCAGCTTCGACGCCCTGCGCGAGGAGCTCGACGCCGACCCGGTCGCGCTCGGCGAGGCGCTGCTCGAAGGCTTCCGGCGCGAGCGCCTGATGCCGCACGCCGGTCCGCTGCGCGCGGCCGAGACCCCCGGCGAGCGTCCGCGCGCCTCACGGCTCGCCCGCTGGCAGGCGGGCCGCGGCGCCGACATGGTCTCGCTCGCCTACATGCGCGTGCGCATGGAGGAGCCGGCGGCGCGCGTGCTGATCACGCTGCTCGACGGCACGCGTGACCGGGAGGCGATCCAGGCCGACCTGAAGTCCGCGGTGGGCTTCGAGATCGGCCTCGAGGACCTCGAGCGCAACCTGGTCGAGCTGGCGCGGCTGTTCCTGCTCGAGCCCTGATTCGTACGCTGCACCGCCGTGCTGTTCCCGACCGTCCAGTTCGCGCTGTTCTTCCCGGTCGTCCTCGTCATCTCGTGGGCGCTGATGAAGCACCAGGCGCTGTGGAAGCCGTTCATCGTGGTCGCGAGCTACGTGTTCTACGGCTACGCGGACTGGCGGTTCTGCCTGCTGCTGGGCGCGATCACGCTCGGCAACCAGGGGGCGGCGAAGCTGATCGCCCGCACCGAGGGCGAGCGGGCGCGGTCGTGGATCCTCGGCGTCGCGGTGGCGCTCGACCTGCTCGTGCTGGGCGTGTTCAAGTACTACGCGTTCTTCGTCGAGAGCTGGGACCGCGCGCTCGGCCCGTTCTCGCTGCCGCTGCCGCTGCTGACGATCGCGCTGCCGGTCGGCGTCTCGTTCTTCACGTTCCAGGCGATCTCGTACGTGGTCGACGTCAAGCGCCGGCTCGTCGAGCCCGCGTCGACGATCGACGTCGCGATCTACCTGAGCTTCTTCCCGCACCTGGTGGCCGGGCCGATCGTGCGGGCGCGCGAGTTCCTCCCGCAGCTCCAGCAGCCGCCGGACCCGCGCAAGGTCGCCGTCGGCTCCGGCCTCGCCCTCATCGCGCTCGGCCTGGTCAAGAAGCTGGCGATCGCCGACACGCTCGCGCGGGAGGTGGTGGACCCGGTGTTCGCGGTGCCGGACGCGTACAGCGCGCCGGACCTGTGGCTCGCCGCCTACTCGTACACGGCCCAGATCTACTGCGACTTCTCCGGCTACACGGACATGGCGATCGGGCTCGCGCTGCTGATGGGCTACGTCTTCCCGCAGAACTTCCGCTCGCCGTATCGCGCGACCGGCTTCAGCGACTTCTGGCGCCGCTGGCACATGACGCTCAGCCGCTTCCTGCGCGACTTCCTCTACATCCCGCTCGGCGGCAACCGCAAGGGCAAGTTCAAGACGTACCGGAACCTGATGCTGACGATGGTGCTCGGCGGGCTCTGGCACGGGGCGGCGTGGCCGTTCGTGCTCTGGGGGCTCTTCCACGGCACCTGCCTGTGCATCGAGCACGCGTGGCGCGGGCGGGTGAGGATCCCCGGCTGGGTGCGCTGGGCGGTCACCTTCCACCTCGTCGTGCTCGGCTGGATCCTGTTCCGCTCGCCGAACCTGGACATCTTCGGCGACTTCGTGTCGCGCATGGTCGAGCCCGGGCCTGCCACCCTGTTCACGGTGCCGGTCGCGCTCATGGTCGTCGCCGTGATCGGGTTGCAGCTCGTGCCCGAGCGGACGGTGGAGCGGGTGCAGGTGCGCATCGAGCGCACGAGCCCGGTGTTGTTGGGCGCGGGGCTCGCGGTGGTCATCGCGCTGGTCGCGGCGACCGTGTCCAGCCAGGGCGTGGCCCCCTTCATCTACTTCCGATTCTGATGCCCGACGACTCCCTGATGAACCGCTTCGACCGCAACGGGCTGACCCGGTTCCGGGCGCGCGACGGCGTCATCGCCCTGCTCGTCTGCGCGGCTCTGCTGGTGGTCTTCAAGGGAGACGGACTGCGCTCGCAGGGTGAGCGGATGGACCCGGGCTGGGATCGCGACGTCGTGCTCTTCTTCGGCAACCCGGCGGGGGACGTCGCCGACGCGCTGCCGTTCGCGGACGCCGTCGACGACGCGCTCGCGTTCCTCTCGCCCGACGAGGCGCTCGAGAGCGGCGGCGGGTTCGAGAACGTCGCCGCGCAGGCCGGCGGCGAGCTGCCACCGGTGACCAAGGACGCGTTCGAGCCGGCGGCGATCGGGGCCGCGCCGCCGCGCAAGGAGCGCCTGCGGACGCTGCTCGTGACCGGCGACTCGATGGCGCAGCCGCTGGACGCCAAGCTGGCGACCGCGCTGTCCGGCCGCGGCGTCAAGGTCGAGCGCGACGTGCGCCTGGGCACCGGCATCTCGAAGTCGTTCCTGCTGGACTGGGGCGAGCTCTCCACCCAGCAGGTCAAGCGCCGCAGGCCGGACGCGGTCGTCGTCTTCATCGGGGCCAACGAGGGCTTCCCGATCGAGAACGGCGCGGGCAAGGAGGTCGAGTGCTGCTCGGCCGACTGGGCCGCGCTGTACGCCAACCGCGCGCGCCGGATGGCCGACACCTACCGCCAGGCGGGGAACGCCCGCGTGTACTGGATCACGATCCCGACGGCGCGCGACGCCGACCGCGCGAAGATCAACCGCGTCGTCAACGCGGCCGTGAAGGTCGCGGCGCAGCCGTGGGCGAGCCAGGTGCGCGTGCTCGACACGGTTCCGATGTTCGCCCCGCGCGGATATGAGGACGCGATCTCGATCGATGGACAGGAGCGCATCGTTCGCGCTGCTGATGGGATCCATCTCAACGACGAGGGTGCCGGTCTGCTCGCGCAGACCGTCCTGGCGCGCCTCGGGCAGGATTTCACCTACTGAGGGACACCATGACTCGACTCGCCGGACTCATCGCTGCACTCGCCTTCCTCGTGGCTCTGCCCGCCTCGGCTCAGGCCGCCACCTGCACGCCGCCCAAGTACCCGGGCTCGGGCTACTTCACCTCGCTCAAGGCCACGAAGGTCAGCTGCGGTGAAGCGAGCAAGGTTGCGGTCGCGTTCCACAAGTGCCGGACCAAGAGCTCGATCAAGGGCCGCTGCACGTCCAAGGTCCGCAAGTTCTCCTGCACCGAGAAGCGCACCACGATCTCGACCGAGATCAACGGCCGCGTGACCTGCAAGTACGGCAGCCGCAAGGTCGAGCTGACGTACCAGCAGAACACGTGAGAGGCGCGCTCGCGACCGCAGTCGCGATCACGCTGATGGTGCTGGCCGCGCCCGCCGGCGCGGCGCCGTCGAAGTGCGCCGGGGCAGCCGCCCGGGATGCCGAGCAGCGCTGCGCGGCCACGACGAAGTCGGTCTCGCCGACGCCCGACGAGGCGGTGCTGACGCCCAACGTCGCCTGCACGCGCACCGCGGTCGCCGGGCCGGCCGAGGCGTGCGCCTACGGCGCCAAGGACCCCGTCGCGACCGTCGCCCTGCTCGGCGACTCGCACGCCGCGCACTGGCGCGCCGGGCTGGAGGCGGTGGCCAAGGCCAAGCGCTGGCGCGTGCTCGAGTTCGCCCGCCCGCACTGCCCGTTCTCGTTCGCCACGCCGGCCCCGTCCCAGGCGGGCGCGGACGAGTGCGTGGCCTACAACCAGAGCGTCCTGCACTTCCTGGGCAGCCACCCGTCCGTCTCGACGGTCTTCATCTCCAACAACGCGCGGCTGGAGATGGCCGAGAAGGGCCGCGCCTACCGCGTGCAGGGCGACACCGAGGCGCTCGCCTGGATCCCCGCGTCCGTCCAGCGGATCTTCGTCCTGCGCGACACGCCGACCGCCCTGGTCGCCACCCCGGACTGCATCCGCGGCGCGATCCGCCGCAAGGCCGACGCCGGCGCCCGCTGCGCGGTGCCGCGCCCGCGCGCCCTCGTCACCGACCCGACCGTGCTCGCCGCCGCCCGTGCACCACGCGCGCGGGTGATCGACCTGACGCCGTTCTTCTGCTCGTCCAAGGCCTGCTTCCCGGTCGTGGGCGGCGTGCTGGTCCACAAGGACCAGGACCACCTGACGCAGGACTTCTCCGCGTCGCTCGGGCCGTACATCACCCGCGCGGTCGACCGCGCGGGCTAAGCCCCGAATCCGATCCGGGGACGGCCGCGCCGGTCGACGGTCATGCCGAGCTCCGCGATCGCGTCGTCGATCGCCGAGGACGGGATCCGCTCCCTGCGCGCGTCGGCGAGGACGTCGCTGAACCACGCCCAGTACCAGTTGCCTTCGTCGTCGTAGATGTGGCGCTCGAGCAACGAGCAAGCGCGCCCGAGCGGCGAGGCGCGGTCGAGGGGCGCGATGCCCTCCTGACGATGCCCCTCGGCGTCTTGGTGGTGCTGCATCATCGAGTCGAACAGCGCCCGGTCGTCGATGATCAGCAGGTTCTCGTAGTTCCAGTTCTGGTCGACGTTGCGGGTGAGCCCGGAGGAGCCGATCATCACCGTCCAGCGCTCCTCCGACGTCTCCGTCTCCGGATAGTGGGCGAGGATCATCTTGTCGTGCATGATCCCGCGCGGGTCCTCGCCCGGCCCGGGGCGCTCCTTCTCCTTGCCGACCTCGCCGCCGACCTTGACGCCGGACGCCACCAGACGCCGGAGGGCCTGGCGGACGTACGGCGTGCGCCCCGCCTCCTTGTCGTCGACGACCACCTCCACCTCGGCGTCCGCCTCGGCGAGGTCGCACAGGGTGCCGACCGTGTCGTGCTTCTCGCCGCTGCCGACGAGGTACATCCGCATCGTGATCTGGTCCGCGCCCTGCAGCTCGGCGTTGAGCGTCTTGCCGATGTCGACGAACGGGGCCAGCGCGGCTCGGATGCCGACCACGTCGCGCGCGTTGAAGCCCTCGAGCGCCTTGGTGAACTCCGGGTCGTCGGTCGTGCGGGTCTTCACCCGCTCGATGTACTCCTTGTAGAGCCGCGCGATGCCCGGATAGCGGATCAGGACCGCCGACTCGATGTTGGCCTGCATCGCGCTGGCGGTCAGGTTGGGCGAGCCGGACAGCAGGAAGTCGCCCTTCTCGGCGCCCTCGCCTCGGTTGGTCGTCGCCCCTTGGCCGACGACCAGCTTGTTGTGCATCTTGGAGTTGATGACGCCGCCGTGCGTGCCCTGGTCGTACGGCCCTTGGACCTGGTTGAAGCGCGCGTCGCGACGGCCGCTGTTGTCGGTGCGCTCGTTGTAGTGGACCGTCACCGCGCCGCTGAAGCCCTGCGTCAGGGTGTTGATCGTGTGCACGTTGACCTTGTCGGCGGCGACCACGAGCTTCTCCGTCGGGCGGGCCTTGACCGCATCCCGGTACTGCTCCACGAGCGGCTTGGCGCCGAGCGACGACATCGAGCTGAGGGTCTCGCCGACGCGTCCCTTGGGGTGCTGCTCCGTCTGCTTGTGCAGGCGCTCGCGCAGGGCGTCCGAGCCGTGCTCGAGCAGCCACGGGCTCGCGATCCGCAGCGCGAGCAGCGACGAGGTGTCCAGGTAGCCGAACACCTGCTCCACGAACGCGTCCGGGAGGGCACCGCCCGGCATCTCGACGGGCGACTCCTTGCTGCCCGACAGCGACATCCCGCTGTTGCCCTCGAGGGCCTGGATCGGCGCGTGCTCCGGCAACGGGTAGCGCCGGGGTGGCGCCGGCTCCTTCTTGGGCGGCGGCTTCTCCGCCTCGCCTTCGGTCGCGCCCCCGACCTCGGCGGCGGGGCCTTCCGGCGCGTCGGTCACCTGCCACTCGCGCTTGCCCTGGCTCCACGCGTACCAGCGCTCCTCCTCCTGGACGAGGATCCGGTCGAGCGGTGGACGCTCGTTCTGGACCCAGCCCGGATTGAGCTTGTTCTTGGCCGTCTTCGGGAACTCCGAGGTCGTGGCGCCCGGCTTCTCGTAGAAGCGATGCAGCGCACGCGTGACGGCCTGGTTGCCCGCGCCCGCCTGCAGCGCGAGCAGCGCGGCGGCCGAGGGCGCCGGTGGGCGCGCGGTCTCCGCGGGCGCCGGAACGGCGTCCTCGGTACGGCGCGACCGTCGCTCGCGCTGAGGCACGCGGCCACTCTACGGGTCGCGTCCCCACCGGTTCTCGGTCTGTCAGTCCGCGGACGGAGGACGCTGAGCGGTCAGCGGACGCGGCCTTGGTCAGCCGGCGTCGGCTGGTCGCTCGTCCTCGTCGGACACGACGGTCAACGTGATCGTCGTCTGGCTCGCCACCCAGTTGCCGTGCCCGGCGAGCCGCTCGTCCGGGCGGGACACGCCGCTCACGCGGACGGGCGTCCCCGCCCTGATCTCGGCGCTCGCGACCGCCTGCCAGAGCTGGCCTTCGACGTCCACCTTGCCGCCGGGACCCAGGTCGGTGTGAGCGACGCCGGTCTTGCCGCGCATCGCGCGCACCGTCGAGGCCATCGCGGCGTCGTCGGCCAGCACGTCGCCCTTGCGGTACTGCAGGTCCGCGAACTCGCCCTCCGCCGACAGGATGCCGAGCTCGATCAGCTCCTTGGCGATGATCGGATGATGCGGATTGCCGCCGTCGGCGAGCCATTGCGTCCAGATGTCCTCGAGCATGTCGCGCGGCCCGGAGACCTTGCCCTTGCCGCGCACCTCGCGCAGCTTCGCCGCGACCTCCTTCTGGAACGCCGCGGACTTCTCCTTGACCTCGCCGGCCTGCTTCTCCTTCTCGGCCAGGGCCGCGACGAAGCGGTCGATCTTCTCCGCCGAGAAGCGGCTGCGCCCATCCTCGTAGCGCTCGATCTCGATGATCACGTCCTTGCACGCCAGGGCGATCGAGGCCGCGTCCGGGCCGGTCTGCAGCTTCGCGAGGTCCCGGTACAGCGTGACCAGCTCGCGAGCCTGCTCGAGCTCCATCGCCTCCGGCGTCAGCGACGGCGGGCTCGCCTGCTCGCCGCCGACCGCCTCGACGCCCGCGTCCAGCCCCTTCGAGATCCCGAGCTCGGCGAGCTCGCCGCCGGTCTCCACCAGCAGCTTGCGCGCGGTCACCGCCTCGATGATCGGGACGACCTTGAACGCGGCGACGACGCCGATCGCGACGCCCAGCACCGCGTCGCGGATCGCGCCCGCCTCGGCGGCCGCCTGCTCGGCCCGCGCCACCACCCGCTGATGCGATCCGTACGCCATCCGGAAGTGCTCGGTCGCGTCCGAGAAGGTCGAGGCGATCGCGTCGACGCTCGCGAGCGAGGACGTGGTCGCTGAACGCAGCGCGGCGTGCGCGGACGTGGCGGCGCTCGTCACCCGGTTGAGCCCCTCGGTATGGCCCCTCAGGCGCTCGGCCTCACGCTTGCGGTCGGCGTCCTTGGCCGCGACGGGCGCGGGCTCGCGCAGGAGCTGCGGCGCCACCGGGCGGATCGCGTCGGTCGCGATCGCTCGCGCGACCGCGGCGTTGCCGGCGGTCCGCTGGAGCGCGAGCACGCTCGCGGCGCCCATCGGGCCGACGGACGGCGCCGCGAGGGGCGGTCCGCCGGCCGGGACGGCGGTGGGCGGGGTGATGGCGGGGGCGCGTTCCGCCGTGACTACGGTCTGCTCACCATCCATTCAGCCAATCCTCTTCGGGCGGCCGCCAGAGAACCAGGGAGCTACTACGACACGCGGGTGTGGCGAGCCGGTCGGCGGGACTCATGCGAGCCGCCGTAAAGCGAGGGATCAGCGATGCCTAGCGGAATCCGTTGCCGGCGGCGGCCTTCGCGCCGACCTTGATCACCTCGTGGAACGAGCCGAAGTCGGCCTCGAGCGTGAGGCGGCCCTGCTTGCCGTACTCGTTGGCGACGGCCCGGACGAGGTGGCGCATGCCGATCGGCGAGTCGTCGTCGGCGGCCTCGAAGGCGCCGGCGAGCGAGCAGTTGCGGATCGCGCCGCCGGAGAGCTTGAACTTCTCGGCGAGGAAGTCGAGGTCGATGTCGTCCGCGAGCGGGGCCTCGGGCGGCAGGACCTTCTGCCAGATCCGCTTGCGGTCCTCCTTCTCCGGGAACGGGAAGTCGATCACGAAGTCCAGGCGGCGGATGAACGCGTCGTCGATGTTGCGGCGGAAGTTCGTCGCGAGGATGACGGCGCCCGGGTAGCCCTCCATCTTCTGCAGCAGGTAGGCGACCTCGATGTTCGCGTAGCGGTCGTGCGAGTCGCTGGTCTCCGAGCGCTTGCCGAACAGGGCGTCGGCCTCGTCGAAGAACAGGATCGCGTTCGAGCCCTCGGCAGCGCCGAAGATGCGGTCCAGGTTCTTCTCGGTCTCACCGATGTACTTGGACACCGTGGTGGCCAGGTCCACGCGGAAGATCTCCAGGCCCAGCTCGGCCGCGATCACCTGCGAGCCCATCGTCTTGCCCGTGCCCGACTCGCCCGCGAACAGCACCTTCAGGCCCTGCGTCCTCGACACCGTGCGCTCATAGCCCCAGTCGGACAGCACGCGGTCGCGGTGGCGCAGGTAGGCGCTGATCGACTGCAGCTGCTCGGTCTGCTTCGGCGGGACGACGAGGTCCTCCCACTTGTAGCCCGGAGGCAGGCGCGCGGCGAGCTCGCCCAGCTTGGAGGAGGAGGCCTGGCGCGCGCCGGCGTCGAGGTCGCTGCGCTCGGGCGTCTCGAGCCCGCGCGCGACCGCGGACAGGCGCGCCACCTCGGCGGCCTCGATGATCTGCGTCATCGAGAGCCGGAACTTGGCGGCGACGTCGTCGGTGTCGGCCACGCCGGTCAGGTCCGCCCACGCCTGGCGGCGCTCGGCGAACGACGGCGGGCCGGCCTCGACCAGCAGCACGGTCCGCTCGCCCAGGGCCAGCGCGGCGGTGCGCGTGGGGGCGGCGAGGACGGTGCGCTCGGGCCGCGCCTCGATCGCGCGCAGCGTCCGCGCGCGGTCGGCGGGCTCGACGTCCTCGAGGCCCTCGAAGACGATCGGCCGGTCCTCGAGCGCGCTGATCAGCGCGGCCTCGGCCATCACGTCCTTGTCGCCCAGGTCGCGCACGTGCACCGCGACCAGCGGCCGGCCGAGCGCGGTCGCGATCAGCGTGTCGGCGTCCGGGCCGGCGAGCACGATCGGCAGGTGCGAGGGGCGCGCGAGCAGCGCGGCCATCATCTCGACCGCCTCGGCGCGCCCCGGGTCGTGCGCGGGCAGGTCGATCAGCCGCAGGCGGGTCGGCTGCGGCGACTCGTCCATCCGGCCGCCGAGCAGCACGGCCGCGAGCCGGTCGGCGATCTTGATCGGACGCTCGGCCAGCGGCGTCTGCGCGTCGCCGAGCAGCTTCAGCGCCCCGAGCGAGCGGAGCCGGCCGCCGGCGTCGAAGGCCACCATCACGTCCGCGGGCGTGAGCCCCTCACCCTCGAGCAGCTGCCCGACCAGGCGCGGTGACGGCAGCTTGCGCGTGACGTCGTCCTGCAGGTAGGCGTACAGCCGCCCGTAGCGCGGGTTGAGCTCGGTCGCCGAGCACACCGCCAGCACGGCCGCCTCGAGCAGGTCCAGCCCGAGCGCGCGGACGACCTCCTGCAGCCGGCCGTCCGAGTCGGCCGAGCCCTCGCCGTGCGAGAGCCGCAGCGCGACCTCGTCGGAGATGTACAGGCCGCGGAACGGATCGCCGGGATCGGGGTCCGACGCGGCCACCCGCTCGACCGCCGCCATCACCCGGCGGTCGATGAAGCCGAAGGAGATCTCCGTCACTTACTGACTTTGTCTGCGACTGCGTCCGCCTCGTTCTCCATGGCGTCGCCAGGATTCGAGACGGTGAGCGGGCCGCTGGTCGGCGCGCCGCGCTGCTGGACGACGTGGGCGAGCTCGTGCGCGATCAGCTTGTCGCCGTCCGACGTGCCCGGCTTGTACTGGTCCTTGCCGAAGTAGACGTCGCTGCCGGTCGCGAACGCCTTCGCGGACACGGCGTGGTTGAGGTCGTTGGCGTAGTCGCCGGTATGGACCCGGACATCCGACAGGTCGCCGAGCTGCGGCGAGAGCTTGTTGGAGACGCCGCTGTCGAGGCCCTGGCCGGCGCCGCGCGTGGAGTCGATCTTCGACTGCACGGACGAGTGGACCTGGCCGCCCTCGGTGATCCCCGCGCCCTGGCGGGCCGCGATCGCGCCGCCGAACGCCCGGTTGCCGACGTTGGAGACGAGGTTGTGCAGCGGCGCGGCCGCATCCTCGCGCTGCTCCTCGGGCTTCGGAGCCCGCGGCTTCTCGTGCTCGTGGAGGCGCTGCGGATCAGTGCTCACGGGACCGAGGATAAGGGCCTCCGTGTTAAGCGTGCAAGAGACGATTGGGCGTCCAGCCGTGCACGCATTATCGTTCCGGCGATGCAACAGGCAGACCAGCAGAAGGCCAGCGTCTTCGAGATCGTCGGTGCCTGGCTGCACATCTGGACGCCCCCGCGGGACGTCCGCATCCCGCCCGTGCCGTGGCGCAAGCTCGCGATCGGCACCGTCATCGGCGCCGTCATCGTCGGCATCGCGCTGGCGATCATGGTCCCCCGCATCGACGACTCCAAGACCCAGTACGCGGCCGACTACGCCGCGTTCAAGGAGCGCGTGCGGCAGGAGAACGTCGCGCGCATCAACCAGTCCCAGCGGGCGCAGACGGGCGAGGCGCTGGCGCTGCGGCCCGCCGCGGACGCGCCGGCGGCCGAGGTCCAGGCCGCGAACGCGCAGCTGATGGACAAGATGCAGGCCGACATGTACGCGGACGCGCAGGCCCGCGCCAAGACGGGGGAGATCAAGCCCGTCACGGTGCCGCCCACGTGCGAGCGCGCGCAGGGCACGCCCACCAGCGGCCCGATCGGCGTCTTCAACTGCTTCATCCAGACGACCCCGATCGAGCAGAGCTCGAAGAACATGGCCGGCGCGCTCGGCTACCCGTTCCGCGCGGTCGTCCACTTCGACACGTTCACGTACGCCTGGTGCAAGGCCGAGCTCGTGCCCGGCGAGAAGCTCGTCGTCTCGCCCGAGTCGGCGCCGCTGCTGCCGCCGGCCTGCCGCCCGCCGTCCAAGTAGAAGGAATCGGCGTCGCCGGGGCGAACTCGGGGCCCGATGGGCTTCCCCTGCGACAGCGAACGGAGCGTGTGACCGTGGCCAAGGTGATCGCCTTTGCCAATCAGAAGGGTGGGGTCGCGAAGACGACGACCACCCTGAACCTCGCCGCGGCCTTTGCCGAGACGGGTCATCGCGTGCTGTGCGTGGACATGGATCCGCAGGGCAATCTGTCGATGTCGCAGGGCATCGATCCCGAGACGCTCGAGAAGTCGATGTTCGACGTGCTGGTGCACGACATGCCGATCCGCGAGGTGACGTACCGCTGTGAAGTGGACGTCGCGGCAGCCTCGATCGACCTCGCCGGCGCCGAGATCGCGATGTCCGTGAAGATCGGCCGCGAACGTTCACTGGACAAGGCTCTGCGCGCAGTTTCCGACGATTACGACTTCGTGTGCATCGATACGCCGCCGTCTCTGGGACTCTTGACGGTGAATGCGCTCACGGCAGCCGACAAGGTCATCGTCCCCGTGCAGTGCGAGTATCTCTCGATGCGCGGGCTGCTCCAGCTCCAGCACACGCTTGAAATGATCCGCGAGAACCTCAACCCCACCGTCGACATCATGGGCATCCTCCCGACGATGGTGGACACGCGGACGCTGCACGCGCAGGAAGCGCTCGAGATCCTGGAGGAGAACTTCGGGAACCGGGTGTTCGGGGCGCGCATCAAGAAGACGGTCCGCTTCGCGGAAGCGCCCGTGAAGGGGATGTCGGTCCTCAAGTACGACCCGACTGGACAAGCGGCAGACGCGTATCGCCGGCTGGCGAAGGAGGTGCTCTCGAATGGGTAGCGGCAAGCGGGCAAGCATGCGGGAAGGTCCGTTGGCCAACCTGTTCCGCAAGACTGAGACCGAAGGGCTGGAACCGCAGCGACCGATCGCGGAGGAGCCGCGCGTGTCAGAACCGCATCAGGAAGAGCAGCAGCCGCAGGTCCCCGAGCGCGCGACGCCGGTGCAGCCGCCGACGCCGCAGGAGCGCCTCCGGCACGCCTTCAGCACCGACGTCCCGGGCGACATGATGGCCCCGCCGGCCGAGGAGCCCGCCGCCACGGCGGCCCCGGTCGAGCCGCCGTCGTCGGCCTCCGACTACACGTGGGGCTCGGCGCGCGACGAGCGCGTCGGCACGCCGCAGCTGCGCGTCGTCGGCGTGGGCGGGGGCGGCGTGAACGCCGTCAACCGCATGATCGAGGCGGGCGTGAGCGGCGTCGAGTTCCTCGCGCTCAACACGGACGCCCAGTCGCTGCAGTCGTCCTCGGCGCACCTGACGCTCCAGATCGGCGCGGACATCACGCGCGGGCTGGGCTCGGGCTCTGACCCGGAGCGCGGCCGCGCGTCCGCGATGGAGGACTACGACCGCATCAAGTCCCTGCTCAAGGGCTCGGACATGGTGTTCATCACCGCCGGCGAAGGCGGCGGCACGGGCACGGGCGCCGCGCCCGTCGTCGCCCGCGTCGCGCGTGAGCTCGGTGCGCTGACGGTCGGCATCGTGACCAAGCCGTTCGGCTTCGAGGGCTCGCGTCGCCTGCAGGCGGCCGAGTCGGGCATCACGGCGCTCGCCGAAGAGGTCGACACCCTCATCGTCGTCCCGAACAACAAGCTGCTGTCCGTCCTGGACAAGCAGACGTCGATGGTCGAGGCGTTCCGCGTCGCCGACGACGTGCTGCGCCAGGGCGTCCAGGGCATCTCCGACCTGATCACGCTCCCGGGCCTGATCAACCTCGACTTCGCGGACGTCCGGACGATCATGTCGGACGCCGGCAACGCGCTGCTCGGCATCGGCATGGGCACGGGCGACAAGCGCGCGCTCGAGGCGGCCACCCAGGCCACCACGTCGCCGCTGCTGGAGACCACGCTCGAGGGCGCCAAGGCGATCCTGCTGTCCATCACGGGCGGCCGGGACCTGTCGCTGTGGGAGGTCAACGAGGCGGCTCGCGCCGTCCAGGAGACCGCGCACCCGGACGCGAACATCATCTTCGGCGCGATGGTCGACGACAAGCTCGACGAGGACGAGGTCTGGGTCACGGTCGTGGCCACGGGCTACGAGACGGCCGCGACGCGCCCGTCCGAGGGCAGCCGCGCCTCGTTCCGTGAGCCGGCCGGCGAGCCGCGGGTAACCCGTACGCGTGAGCGTGAGACCGCATCGGCCCGTCCGTCGCGTCCGACCGACGTCGACGTTCCCGAGTTCATCCCGAGATTTTGAAGCCGGGACAACCCCACCGCCCCACCCCGATCATCCGACCTCAACACCGTTGAGGGCCGAGCGTGGCTAGCCGCGGAGTCGTCGCGGCGGGCCACCCGCTCACCGCCCAAGCCGGCGCGGACATCCTCCGCGCCGGCGGCAACGCGGTCGACGCGGCGCTGGCCGCGCTGATGATGTCGTTGATGGCCGAGCCGCTCCTGACGGGGCTCGGCGCCGGCGGCTACATGCTCGTCGCGCCACCTGGCCGTGAGCCGGTGCTGCTGGACTTCATGGTCGCGTCGCCCTCGCACGGCGACCGCTCGCCGCTGGACGCGGTGGTGCTCGACTTCGGCGACGCGGTCCAGCTGTTCCACATCGGCGCGTCCTCGTGCGGCGTGTACGGCGTCCCGGCGGGGATCGCGGAGGCGTCCGCGCGGTTCGGCAGCGTGCCGCTGCGGGATCTCGCCGCGCCCGCGATCAAGGCCGCGCGCGAGGGGATCGTGACGAACGCGTCGCAGGCGCTGCTGTGGCAGCTGCTCGCGCCGATCGCGTTCGCCACGCCGGAGTCCCGCGCCCGCTACCAGCTCGACGGCGCAGCGCCACGCGAGGGCGACGTGGTCCGCGACCTCGATCTCGCGGACGCGATCGAGCGGCTCGCGAGCGAGGGGGCCGCGCCGTTCTACACGGGCGAGGTGGGCGCCGCCGTGTCGGACTGGGTGCTCGAGCGCGGCGGCACGCTCGCGCGCGCGGACCTCGCCGCCTACGCGACGCTGCCGCGCGAGCCCGTCCGCGTCCGCTACCACGGCCGCGAGGTGCTCACGAACCCGCCGCCGAGCGCGGGCGGGCTGCTGATCGCCTACGCGCTCGCTCTGCTCGAGCGCGGGGCGAACAAGCCGGACTCCGCCGCGCTGGTCGCGGCGATGGAGACGGCCCAGGCCGAGCGCACCGACGCCTTCCTCGACCACCTGCACGAGCCGGGCTTCGCGGACACCTTCATGAGCTCACGGCTCGGCTCGACGACGCACGTGTCCGCGCTCGACGCCGACGGCTGGGCGTGTAGCGTCACGACCACCAACGGCGAGGGCTCCGGGCTCGTCGTCCCCGGCACCGGCATCCACGTCAACAACATGATGGGCGAGCAGGACCTGTCGCCCGCGGGCTGGTTCACGCACCCGCCGGGCCGCCGGCTGCCGTCGATGATGGCGCCGACGATCGTGCTCGAGGACGGGCGGCCCGAGCTGGTCGTGGGCAGCGCCGGCTCCAACCGGATCCGGAGCGCGATCCTGCAGGTGATCGTCAACGCGATCGACCACGGGATGGACGCGCAGCCCGCGGTCGACGCTCCCCGGCTGCACTTCGAGGACGGCCTCGTCTACGCCGAGCCGGGCATCGACGGCGCCTCGCTGGAAGCCGCCGGCCGGTCGCTCGCGTGGTTCCGCGAGCGCAACCTGTTCTTCGGCGGCTGCCAGGCGGCGGAGCGCCACCACGGCACGGGCTCGTTCAGCGGGGGCGGGGATCCGCGTCGGGGCGGCGCGGTCGTTGCCGTCTGACCGTCACGACCTGCGACATGTAGGCGGAGTGCAGCGAGCACATCAGCAGGTAACGGCCCGGCTCGGTGAAGCGCTTGCCGTAGCGGCCGCCGTCGCGCAGCCACGGTGAGGCGAAGCCGACGGGGCCGTCGGCGAGTGTGACGTCGTGCTGCTCGCCGTCCGGGAAGCGCCAGCGGACCGTCGCGCCGCGGCCGACGACGAGGTTCGTCGAGCTGAACGCGAAGTCGCGCACGGTCACCGTCGCCGCGTCCCCGGCGACCTCACGGGCGCGGCCGTCGGCGGTCGTGGTCGGACGCGCGCGGCCGTCCTTGCCGACCCGCGCGAGCGTGAGGCGCACCTTCGGCGGTGCGGTCCGGGCGCGCTCGAACCCGGCGCCGAGCTCGGTCGCGTCCGGCGGTGCCGCCGAGCAGCGCACCTCCGGCGCGCCCGCGAGCGGCGGCGCGACGTAGATGTGGCTGATGCCCATCACCCGCATGTGTGGGCGCGTGTTGTCGTAGGCGGCGGTGACCTTGAGCCGCTCGCCCTCGCGGAAGGCGTAGCCCGTCGGTGACTGCCACCAGCTGATCGCCTTCGGGTCGGGCTCGTGCAGCAGCGGCTTGACCGCGTAGAGCTTGTCGTCGGCCGGGCCGTAGAACGGCCGGTTGGTGACGAGCGTGCGGTGCCCACAGGCGGGCTGGCTGAGGATGAGCTCGTGCGCGCCGCCGTGCAGGTGCCCGCCGGCGGCGACGATCCGCCCGGCCGCGGGTAGCACGTACTCGCGTGAGCGCCAGTGCTCCTTGCTCCCGCGGCCGCGCACGGACCACTGGGGGTCGGGCGAGCACGGGATGACGCTGAGCCAGTACGGCGTGACCGGCGTGACCGGGCGTGGGTCGATCGTCACGCGGTACTCGAGGAAGAACTCCTGGACGCCGCCGCGGTGGTGCATGACCATGATCGGCGCGTTCCACCGGTCCGCCGGGTTGCTCGGATAGCCGTAGCCCGGCGGCAGCGTCAGTGGGCGCAGCTCCTCGCTCGTGCCGAAGAAGCGCTCGCGCGTGGTCTTGCGCGGGCACACCGGGTCGCGTCGGCCGCCGTCCGGCCCGCCGTTCGTGAACACCAGGTGGTGCAGCATCGTCACGTGCTGCGGGATGACGGTCCCGGCCTGGTCGACGAGCCGCGCGTCCATTCCGACGATCGCCCCCGGCACCTCGGGCGGCTGCACCTTCGCCGACGTCTTGAGCGTCGCGTACGGTCCGATCTTGAACGGCCCGGAGCGTTGCACGTACGTGGTCAGCGAGGGGTCCGCCCGGTGCTCGGGCGGCGGTGGTGTGACCGGCACCGAGGCCGCCCGCGCGGCGGGCGCCAGCGCGAGCAGCAGCGCCACGACGGCAAGGAACCGGACCATCTGCGGCGACAGTCAACACGATCGACACGACGGCCACGCCACCGCCCGTTACCTTTAGGCCCGCTGCACGGTGAAGGATGAGAAACGGAAGGGCAAGGGGATGGACCGGGGACGCAAGATCGTCAGCGCGCTGGCGCTGGGCGTGCTGATCGCGCTGGCGCTCGGCTTGGCGGAGGGATCAGGTGCCGTGGGCAAGGCCGGCCCGCCGCCGTGCGGAGGGTACGGCGGCTATGGCGGTTACGGGGGCTATGGCGGCTATGGCGGCTATGGCGGTTACGGGGGCTACGGCGGCTATGGCGGCTACGGCGGTTACGGGGGCTATGGCGGCTACGGCGGTTACGGGGGCTATGGCGGCTACGAAGGCCCCTGCCCGTCGCCGACCCGGACGCCGTCTCCGACGCGCACGCCGGTCCCGACCCGCACCGCGACGCCGACGACCACCGCGACCCCGTCGCCGACGGCGGTCCCTGGCGGCTCGACGCCGACCCCTGTGCCGACGACGGTGCCCACGGTCGCGCCGACCGTGGCGCCGCCCCGCGACCGCACGCCGTGCCGGGTCAGCGTGTCCACCGCCGCCCGCCAGACGCTCAAGACGGTCCGCCGGGCCGGCCTGCGTGTTCGCGTGACGACGAACGAGCGGTGCCGGGTCGACGTCCGCGCCGCGGTCGATCGCCGGACCGCGCGGCGTCTCGGGATCGACCGGCGCGCCCGCGGCCGCGTGGTCGTCGCCCGGGCCGGCTCGACGCTGCCGGCCGGCTCGCGCGCGCTGACGCTCAAGCTCACGCGCAAGGCGCGGTCGGCGCTCGCCCGCACCCGGTCGGTGCGCCTCACGCTGGAGATCACGACGCGCGACACCGCGGGCAACCGTGGCACCGTGCGGGCGCGCAAGATCGCGCTGCGCCGGTAGCGTCCCGATCCAGCGGTCCGCGGGCCGCGACCGGGCGCCACGATCGGGCCCGCTCGCGGCACGCGAACGTCCGACTCGTGACACCACGCCGGACCGTGCGCGCGAGCGCGCTGCCCCGGTCAGCCCGCGGCGCAACCGCCCGGGGCGGCGCTCGCGATCCAACTGCCGTTGCGCGCGAGCTCGACCCGCCCTGGAGGCAGCCCTGGCGGCTCCGCGGGCGGGATCACGTAGACCGAGCGGGCGCGCGCGTCTGCGTAGTGGAGTGCGACCGGCGCACGTCCGCGGACCCGCACGCCTTCGCCGACGAGCCGCCGCGCGTGCGGGCCGGGCGCGTCGTCGGGTAGGCCGAGCACCCCGCCGCACCGCTCGAGCGCGGTGCGGACCGGCGCGCTCGCGAGGATCGCGCCGAGGTCGCGCTCCACCGTCGTCCGCCCGCCGAGGAAGCTGACGTGGCCGCGCAGCTGGTCGCGCACGCCGTGCGCGGTCACGCCCAGCACGACGAGCGTGACCGCACCGGCCGCCCACCACGCGCCGCGCGCCTCCTGCGCGACGGTGAACCCCAGCGCAGCGACGGCGCACCAGAGCGCGAGCAACGCGGCGGGCAGCAGCAGGTACCGGCTGAGCAGCGGCAGCCCGCTGACGCCGAGCGCGAGGAACGCGAGCAGCCCGAGCCCCGCGACCACGAGCGGCAGCAGCGTCCGCGCGTAGAAGGCGGCGATCGCCGCCGCACAGCCCGCCAGCCCGAGCCACACGACGGGCGCGGTCAGCGTGTAGCGCAGGTAGGCCGGCGTCGACCGCAGCGCGGTGTCGAGCTCGCGCGGCCGGCCGAGCTGCTCCGCGAGCGCCTGCGTCCCGTGCAACGAGTGCAGCGGATCGCCGGTCGCGACCAGGTCGCACGCCAGCCACACGACCGGAGCCGCGAGCGCCGCCAGCGCCAGCGCCACGCGCCGCGACGCCGGCGCAAGCGCCCGCGCGGGCCTCCCTCGCCCGACGGCAGGCGCCGGCGCCAGGCGCTCGGACGCCGCGCGCTCGTCCCGTCCCGCACCGCGGGCCGGCGCCGCGCGCTCGTCCCGTCCGGCACCGCGGGCCGGCGCCGCGCGCTCGTCCCGTCGCGGCCATCCCGCCCACACGGCCCAGGCCACCGCCAGCAGCCACGCCTCCGGTCGCAGCAGCCCGGCCAGCCCGAGCAGGACCGGCACCGCCCAGCCGGTGCGGGGCCGGCGTACCTCGGCCAGCATCGCCGCGAGCACGAGCGCGAGGAACGGCACGTCGATGATCGCCTGGCCCGCTTCGAGCACGAGCAGCGGCCGCGTCAGCAGCAGCGCCGCGAACAGCGCTCCGACCCAGCGTGAGTACACCGCCGCGCCGAGCGCGTACGCGACCACCCCGAGCGCCCCGAACGCCAGCCACGACAGGCCCGTGACGAGCTCCGTGCCGCCGAAGGGCGACGACAGCGCGTAGACGGCGATCGCGAGCGGATGCGGCGTGGGGGCGCCGTCCGCGTCCAGCGTCGGCACCCGACCGTCCGCGAGTTGCTCGCCCCACAGCAGCGCCCACGCCGCGTCGTATCCGACGGTGCCGCGCCCGTAGAGGAGCCGCGCGAGCACCGCAAGCACGATCGCGGCGGTGGCCGCGCCGACCGACGCACGGCCACGCCAGGGCACGGGGGCGGCGCCGCCGCGTCCGGGCATCGCGCGGGCCGCGTCGCCGCCCTCGGGCACCGCACGGGCCGCGTCGCCGCCCTCGCGCACCGCGTCGCCGCCTCCGCGCACCGCGTCGCCGCCCGCGGGCGCCGAGGCCGTCTCGCCGCGCGCCGTTGACGCTTCGGCGCACTCGTCGCGCGCGCTCACCGGGGGCAGCGGACCACGAAGTCGCGGCGCCAGCCGGCCTCGACCCGGGCGACGATCGAGGTCGTGTGCCCGCTCCGGATCAGCCGCCGGCGAGCCTTCGGCAAGCGCACCGACAGCGTCACCGCCCGGCCCGGGCGCACCTGCTCGCGGTCACGGCCGAGCGCCACGGAACGGCCCCGATGGACCCGGGTGCGGACGCTCAGGCGGCTCGTGCACGGTCGGAGCGCGCGCGCCGGACACGCCACGCGGACGCTCGCCACGCCGGCGCGGCTGACCCGCGCCCGGCGGACGATCGTCACCGCGTCCGGCGTGGCGGCGTCCTTGCGCCGCGCGGGCTCGTCGCCGCGCGGCGCCGGGCCGTCCTCCCACAGCGGAACGTCGCGCACGGGTACCTCGGTGCCGTCCGGAAGGCGCTCGACGACGGGCGGCGCGGGCACGTCCACGTAGTCCGCGAGCACGGCGTAGCCGGGACGGGGCGTGCCGTCGGGGCGGATCAGGCCGGCATCCCACGGCTCCCACCAGGCGGCGCGCCATTGGTAGAGGAACACGCGCCCGATGCGGTCGGGATGCGCGTCCGCCAGCCGCAGCGCGCGCAGGACGCCGAGCCGCGCGCGGCCCTCGTCGTACGGCCAGCGGTCCGCCCGGACGATGCCGCCGGTCTCGGTCAGCCAGACCTCGCCGGGCACGGCCGCGAGCAGCGCCTCCGTCGCGGTCGTCGAGCCGCGCGTCACGTCCCCGTAGTTGTGCAGCCCCCACAGCCGCGGCTGGGGCCGCGCCGCGGCGCGGAAGCGCTGGAGCCAGCCGAGCATGCTGTCGATGTCGAGCACCTCCGGGGCGACGACGCGGCACTCGGCGCAGGCGGCGGCGAGCGTCTCGTACAGGCGCGCGGTGGCGGTCGGCGCGTTGGCCGTCGGCTGCCCGGGGTGGTTGGCCTCGTTCCAGGTGCCGAACGTCGTCACCCATGGCCAGCGCGCGCGGAAGGCGAGGAACGCGGCGCGGTACTCGTCGGCGCTCGGAAGCCGGCACGGCCCGGTGCGGCAGTCCTCGCCGACGCGGCGCCCGAACGACACGAACGCGTCGACCCCGAGGCCGTGCGCGGTACGCAGCCAGCGATCGAGCTCCGCCGACTCGCCCAGGGCGGCGTCCCACGGCGTCACCACCCGCGCGCTGCGCAACCCGAGGGCGGTGAAGCGCGGGTCGACGAGCGCCGACGCCTGCTGGTCCGCCAGGCCGACCGGCACGGCGGCGCGAGCCGACGGCGCTGCCACGGCGAGCAGCACCACGATGAGCAATCCGACGCGGAGCACTCATGACATCTTGCCTGGCAGGTGGACCTCTGCGGCCACCAAGGTGTGACCGAACCCTCATCGCGACCGTCTAGTTGTAAGGAGATGAACCTCCCCAGGACCCTGATCGCCACCGCCGCCGCGGCGCTGGCGCTACCGGGCGCCGCTCAGGCCGCACCGCCTTGGAGCGCCCCGGTCTCCGTGTCGAGCGAGGCCACGGCCGCGCCGCACGTCCTCTTCGCCGGCGGCACCGGCACCGTCGCCTTCAACGGGCCGGGCGCGAGCTTCGCCCGTCCGGTCCTGCGCGCGCCGCTCGACGGCTCCGCCCAGGCCGTCGACTGGCCGGGCGCGAGCGGCTTCGACACCACCTACGGCGCGTTCGCGGGCGGCAAGCGCGCGCTGTACGTCGGCTCCAACGGCCAGGAGCGCGTGCTCGTCGGCCAGGCGGCGGGAAGCCCGGACAGCCAGTGGCGCACGTCGCTGCGCGGCCCGAAGACCGGCGGGGCACGCGCGGCCGCGGCGCCCGGAGCGGCGGTGTTCAGCACGTTCGGCGCGGGCAGCATCGGCCGCGTCTACCTCGTCCGCCAGACGGGTCAGGCGCTCGGCCCGACGCAGACGCTCTCCGGCCGCGGGCACATCCGCTCGGTCGCCGTGGCCACCAACGCGGGCGGCGACGTCCTCGTCGCCTGGGACCGCAGCGGCACGATCGAGGCGCGCTACTGGTACGCGCGCTCGCAGCGGCTGTCCGCCGTCAAGGCGCTGGGGAAGACCGACGCGGCCCTGAAGCTCGCCGTGGCGCTCGGGGACGACCGGCGCGCGATCGTCGCCTGGATCGACCAGCGCATCAACGAGGGCGAGGCGGCCAAGGGCTCCGCGTGGGCGACCGCGCGCACGGCGACGCGTGGCTTCCGCGCGCCGAAGCAGCTCGACACGTACGGCGACGACGTGATCGCCGGTGGCGTCGGCGTGCGGGCGGCCTTCGCGGGCGGGCGCGGGATCGTCGCCTTCTCCGGCTCGGACGCCATCAAGGCGTCGCTCGTCAACGGCCGCTCGATCGCCGCGCCGCAGGCGATCGCGCCGGTCGCGCCCGACCAGAGCTTCGCCGACATCGGCCTCGGCGACCTCGCCACGAGCACCGGCGGCCAGGCCGTCGTCGCCGTGGCGGCCAAGGACCGGATCTGGGCCGTGCCCTTCGACGGCACGGCGTTCGGCGCGCCGGAGGACGTCTCGGGCGCCGAGCAGGAGCCGCACCAGCCGTCGGTGGCCTACGACGGCGAGACGGCGATCCTCGCCTGGCAGTCGACGCCGACCCGCGTTGAGGTTTCCCAGCGGCCAGTGCCTTGATCTCGCCCGCGGCCCGGCATAGGGTCGCGGCGCAAATACGCACGCGCGGTCCGGGCGCGCTGCCTGAAGAGGGGGATCATGTCGCTCAGAAGCAAGGTCATGGGCGCTGCCGTCGCGGCGGCGCTCGTGGGATGTGCCGTGCCGGCCGCCGCGTCGGCCGAGCCGAACGTGGACGCGGCCGTCGCCGCCTTCAAGGACCTCGGACTGACGCCGCTCACCACGATGCCGTCGGGCCGCGTGGTGTCGCCGACGGTCGGCAGCGCCGACAACTTCGGCTACCGGACGTACGACCAGATTAACCAGGAGCTGGCGAACCTGGCCTCGGCCAACCCGTCCCTCGTGACGCTCAAGACCGCGCCGCGCAAGAGCGTCGAGGGCCGCGAGATCAAGTACGTCGAGATCGCCAACAACGTCGGCGCCTACGACGGCCGCCCGGTCTACTTCATGATGGGCTCGATCCACGGTGACGAGTGGGCCGCCGGCGAGCACACGCTGGAGTTCATCTACGACGTGATCAACACGTCCAAGACGAACGCGAAGGTCAAGGCGCTCCTGGACAAGGTCCGCATGATCGTCATCCCGGTCGTCAACGTCGACGGCTGGGTGCGCAACCGGCGCGCGAACTGCGGCGGCATCACCCCGCCGCCCGCGGGCTCGACGTGCGCGACCACCGGCACGGACATGAACCGCAACTATCCGTTCGGCTGGGGCTCGAACATCGGCGTCTCGTTCGCCGCGCGCGGCCTGGGTCCGGGCTCGGAGCCCGAGGTCCAGAACACGATGGACATCGTGAAGAACAACCAGGTCGTGGCGCTGCTCACGAACCACAACAACTCGCACGCGTTCTTCTACCCGGGCCTCGAGGTCGCGGCCGGCTTCCCCGCCGACCTGGACTCGATCCGTGGTCTCTCGGTCGCGATGGCCAACGCCACCAACAACGGCTACACCAACGTCCGCGACTCCGCGCACGACTACGAGACCTCCGGCGAGACGATCGACTGGTCCTACTACGCGACGCGCGGCTTCGCCGTCACGCCCGAGACCGTCGGCGGCTCGACCACCTGCAACCGCGCGTCGGCCACCAACAAGGCCGGCAAGGCCCCGAACTACGTCAACTGCACCACCGGCGACTACACCGGCTACGTGCCGGACGACGCGGCGGCGGACATCAAGGCGGCGTACGGCGGCCACGCGATGCGCGACGCCTTCTACCAGTCGCTCGTCTACTCGACGATCGCGAGCGGCCACTCCGTCATCAACGGCACGGCCCCGGCCGGCTACACGCTGAAGGTCACCAAGGACTTCAACCTCTACACGAATACGATCCGCCTCAACACGACGCCGGCGTCGTTCTCGCCGCCGCAGGCGATCCCGACGCACCTCGAGTCGTGGATGCAGGTGCCGGCCAACGGCAAGTTCTCGTTCCACGTGAACCCGTCGGTGCGCCCGGTCCCGCCGTACCGCGCCGAGGGCATGGTCCCCGGCCCCAGCGGCTACTACCAGGAGAGCTGGACGCTGACGTGCTCGAAGCCGGACGGCACGGTCGTCGACACCAAGACGGTGCTGGTCGACAAGGGCCAGACGACCGACCTGTCGCTGTGCACCGAGGGCACGGTCGGCGGCTCGGTCCCGGCGACGCTGGCGCTCACGCTCGGCGCGCCGGCCACGTTCGGCGCGTTCACGCCGGGCGTCGACGCCGAGTACACGGCGTCCACCGACGCGACGGTGATCTCCACGGCCGGTGACGCGACGCTGAGCGTCGCCGACACCGGCGCCAACCCCGGCTACCTGACCAACGGCGCCTTCACGCTCGCGAAGCCGCTGCAGGGCCTCGGGGTCGTCAAGACGTGGACGGCGCCGACGTCGAACGAGAAGGTGCCGGTGACGTTCAAGCAGGCGATCGGCAAGACCGACGCGCTGCGCACGGGCACCTACTCGAAGACGCTCACGTTCACGCTGAGCACGACGAACCCGTAGGTCCTACGGGGTCTGCCCGCGGCTTGCGAACACGCCCTCAGGGTCCATCTGGGCCTTGAGGGCGCGCAGGCGGTGCTGCGTGAACCCGTCGTGGAAGCGGCCCGCGCCGTGCGTGAAGTTCAGCAGCGCACGGCCGGCGTCGTAGGGCTCGAGCGCGTCGGTCAGGCGCGTCAGCGCGGCGTCGACGGCCATCGCGGCCTCCGCGTCCGGCACGATCCCGACGGCGAACAGCGCGTAGTCGGCGTGCACCTCGTCGAGCGCGCCATGGCGGGCGCTGCCGCGGGCGGTCGCCCCGCCCATGTGGCGCAGCTCGACCGAGACGATCGGCGTTCCGGCGTGGGCGACGAGCGCGTCCAGCGCGCCGTCGGAGAGCTCGCCGAGCAGCCGGTGGCCGTGCGCACCCGGGCTCGGGTCCTTCGGGTCGTTGTGGATCGCGGTGAGCTGGTCCGGCGTCATCGGGCCGATCAGGTCCGCTGCCGGCTGCAGCGCACGCAGCGGCGCGAGGATCGCGTCGTCGTCTCCGAGGACGGCGACCTCGATCAGCACGACCGGCTCGCCGCCGGGCGGGTTGACGATGCGGCAGAGCGAGCTGACGGTGTCCGGCACGGTCTTCGTCCAGTCGCGCCAGGCCCGGAAGATGCCCTCGGCACGCGCGCCCGGGAAGACGAGCGCGCCCCCGTGCAGGTCCTTCGCGGGATGGAGCTCGAGCTCGATCGCGGTGACGATCCCGTAGGTGCTGGTGTTGCCGCCGCGCAACGCCCAGAACAGCTCGGGGTGGGTCCGGGCGTCGGTGCGCACGTGCTCACCGTCGGCGGTCACGAGCTCGATCGCCGTGACGCTGTTGCAGGCGAACCCGTGCGCGCGGGCGAGCCAGCCGAAGCCGCCGCCGAGCGTGTAGCCGACGACGCCGACCGTGGGCGAGCTGCCCGCGAGCGGGGCGAGGCCGTAGCGCGCCGCGGGGCCGGTCACGTCGCCCCAGACGGCGCCGGCGCGGACGCGCGCGGTGCGGGCCCGCGGGTCGATCCGCACGCCGCGCATGTGCTTGGTGGAGACGAGCAGCGTGTGCTCGAGCGGCCCGTGCGCGCCCGCGCCGTGGCCGGTGGCCTGCGGAGCGATCTCGAGGCCGTGCTCGCGGGCGAAGTCGACGATCGCGACGACGTCGGCGTCCGTCCGGGGGAGCACGACCGCGGCGGGGCGCTGATCGACGGCCGTGTTCCAGGGCGTGCGGACCGCGTCGTAGCCGGGGTCCTCGGGGCCGTGGACCTCGCCGTGGAGGCGGGCGCGGAGGGCGTGGACGTCGGCGGAGGATCGGTCCGTGATCAGCATGCGCCGATCGTGGCCTGAGCGCGGGCCGCGCGCATCAGGGATCCTCCTAAGGCAGGGCCCGCCCTATACCCCGCCCATCTCCTTGGGCGGCCAGTAGGTGACGACCGCCTTGCCGATCACCCAGTCGCGCGGGACCGGCCCCCAGAAGCGGCTGTCTTCGGAGTTGCCGCGGTTGTCGCCCATCATGAAGTAGTGCCCGGCCGGGACCTTGATCGGGTTCAGGTTGCAGGAGGGATCGGCGCACTCGGACGCGAACGGCTCGCTCACGCGCTTGCCGTTGCGGACCACGTGGCCGTTGACGACCGCGATCGTGTCCCCGGGCATGCCGACGACGCGCTTGACGAACGTCGTGTCGGACTTCTTGCTCGTGGGCTTCGAGCACGACTGCCGGGACGCGGCGCCGTCGCTGTAGAACGGGCCCTCGCCCGGATTCCCGCACTGCTGCTCGTCCGTCCCGTTCGGCGGGGTGAAGACGGTCACGTCCCCGAGGCTCGGGTCGCCGCCGATCTTGTGCGAGAACCGGTTGACGAGGATGCGTTGGCCCATCTCGAGCGTCGGCACCATCGACTCGGACGGAATGCGGTACGGCTTGACGGCGAAGGCCTGGATCGTCAGGGCGAAGAACAGCGCCACGGCGACGGTCAGGACGAGTTCAACCGTCGAGCGGAGCGGTTTCGACTTCACACCTGCGAAGGGTAGTCAGCCCGCGCCGAAGCAGACGAACGACGCTCCGCCGGCGCTCATGAGAACGCCCTCAGCGCGAGCGTTCACGAGCGCTTGCGCCGGCTCCTCACCCGCCTGGAGCGCCTCGTCCAGCCGCAGCATCAGGCCCTTCGTCGCCGCGTCCGGGACGGGCACGACCGCCGCGATCACCGTGCTCGTGCCGAGCGTGAGCACCGCCGCGGTGAACCCCATCAGCTCGTCCCCCGCATGCACGGCCGACAGCCCCGACTCGCACGAGGCCAGCACGATCCGCTGCGGCAGGCGCGGCACGCGCTCGAGGTCGTACACCGTCACGTTCCCGTCCGCGAGCTCGAGGCTGCAGAACTGCGGGTTGTCGTCGCGGAACCGCCCGTGCGCGGCGATGTGGGCGGTGTTCGCCGTGCTGAGGGCGTCGGTGACGTTGCCGACCGTCGCCCGCGCGTGCGTGAGCGTGGTCGCCTCGGGATGCCGGCGCGCGAGCGCCTCGACCTCCTCGGTCGCGGCCGGCAGCCGCGGACCGGCGACCAGCACGTGACGCGGCGCGCGCGGCGCCGGCACGAGCGCCGCCCGGTACCAGAGCCGCACGGAGGGGCAGACCGTCAACGCGCGCCGCTCGAGGCTCGGCACCATCGCCCACGGCAGCGCGTGCAGGTCCCCGGTGGGGACGATCACGAGTGGCCGCTCGCCGCCGGCGTCGGCGAGGCCGAGCAGCGCGTCGAGCCTCGCCGCGACGGTTGCGGCGACGTCGGCCATGCCCTGCGCGGTGCGGCTGCCGGGCGGTGCGGTGGCGAGGCGGCGCAGGGCGAAGCGCAGGCTCGCGACCTCCTTCGCCACCTCGGTCGCGGAGGCGAGCCGTCGCAGCGTGGCCCGGCCGTCCGCGACCGTCACGCTGAGCAGCTCGTCGTCGAGCGCCACGAACTCGACGAGGTCGCGCTCGCCGAGCGCGACGGACAGCTCCCCGATCGACGGCACCGGGTCGACCCCGCCGAGCTTGGGCGCGAACACGTCGCCGCTCTCCCAGCGGGCCTGCAGCGCGCGCCGCCGCACCGACCGCTCGAGCGACGCCTGCCGCCGTCGCAACTCGGCCTCGGGCTGCCCGTCGCGCAGGCCCGCCTCGAGCGCGGAGGTCGTCCGCCGCAGCTCCTGCAGCTCGTGCGCGAGCGCGGCGTCGTCCGGCGGCCGCGCGGGCCGTCGCAGCAGCCCGGCCGCGCGCCGGCGCTCGGCGGCGACGAGCACCCGCTGCGCCGACCCGGACTCCACCGCGAGCCGCAGCCCGAGCGTCGCGAGCGCTTCCCCGTGCCCGGACGCGTGGGCCCGCAGCTCGGTCGCACCCAGCGCCATCTGGTGCGCCTCGAGCGCGCGCAGCCCGGCCGCGACCGCCGCGCTCGCGCCGCGCCGGTCCCCTTGCGCGAGCCGCAACAACGCCGCGGCGTGCGCCGCGCGCGTCCGCACCTGCACCGGCCCGCGGTCCCGTCGCGCCGCGGCGAGCCCCAGGTACCTCCGCGCCAGCCGCTCCCGCCCGAGCGCGAGCGCGGCCCGCCCGGCGATGAGCCGCGCATCGAGCGCCTCCACGTCCCACCCGACCCGCTCGAGCGCACGCACGGCCCGTTGCGCCGCGACGAGCGCGCCCTCGAGCCGCTCGCGCCGGCCCGCGTCGACCGGCGCGGCGTCGCCCGGGTCCGTGTCGCCCACACCCGCGCTGGCCGGGCCGGCCACACCCGCGCTGGCCGGGCCGGCCGCGCCTGCGCTGGCCGGGCCGCCGGCGCCCGTCGCGCCTCCCGCGCCGCCGCTGGCCGCGCCGCTCGCGTTCGCGCGGGTTGCCTCCAGCCACGCGGCCTCCGCCGTCGCGGCTCTTGCCAGCGCGGCCCAGCCCGGGCGGCGCTGGCGGGTGAACGCCTGATCGGCGCGGGTGGCGTGCTCGCGGGCGGCGGTCGTGTCGCCCACGAGCAGCTCCGCGTGGGCGGCGAGGAGGTGGGCCTCGGCGAGGTCGGCGGCGAAGCCCGCGGCGGCGAGCTCGGTCGCGGCGGCGTCGGCGTTCGCCTTGGCCTCGGCCGCGAGGCGGGCGGAGAGCAGCACCTCGCAGCGGTCCATGAGCAGGAGCGCGAGCGGGACGCCATGGTCGCGGTACTCGGCTTCGACGCGGTCGTACCACTTGAGCGCGCGCGGGACGTCGCCGCTGCGAGCGGCGAGCCAGCCGCGGTTGTGGCGGACCTGCGTGGCGGCGAGCGCCTGGCCGATCGACTCGTGCAGCCGCTCGGCACGCGCCAGGTCGGCCTCGGCGGCGGCCAGCGCGCCGCGGTAGATCTGCAGCACGCCGCGGTTGCACAGGAGCCGCGCCTCCCACAGCGTGTCGCCGGCCGCGCGGTGCGCGCGCAACGGCCGCCGGTAGCCCGCCAACGCCTCGTCGAGCCGGCCGAGCTTCTGCAGGACCAAGGCGCGCTGGCCTTGCGCCCGCGCGCGCAGGTGGCCGTCGAGCACGGGTTCCGCGCGGTCCAGGCACGCGAGCGCCTGCGCCGTGTCGCCGAGCAGCGTCAGCGCGAGCGCCAGGGACATGTCGGCCTCGCCGATCCGCGTCTTGAGGTCGCCGGTGACCGCGAGTGCCCGCGCGCGCTGCAGGTGGGCCACTGCGCCGGTGGGGTCGCCCAGCTCGAGCGCGGCGAGCCCGAGCGCCCGCTCCGCCACCGACCGCGCCTCGACGTCGGCGGTCTCCGCCACCACCGCGGCGGCCGCCCGGCGCGCCGCCCGCGCGTCGGCGGACGCCAGTCGCACCGCCTCCTCGGCGACCGCGAGCACGAACTCCCCTAAATCGTCGTCCAGGGCACCGCGATCTGCGCCCCGCGCAGCAGGACGTGCAGGCGCACGACCCCCGCGCGCAGCCCGTCGAGCACGAACCGGCCGAGCTCGTCCGCCTGCACCGACACGGACGCTTCGCCCGGGCGCTCGATCGTCACGACCGCCGCCGCGGGCGGCAGCAGCTGGCCCTCGAGCCGGCGCTCGCGCGGCCCGACGTCCGTCACCTCCAGCTCGATGCCCAGCGCGGGCGACTCGAAGGACAGCTGCCGCGGGCCGCCGGGGCCGCGCACGCCGGCTTCGACCGCCTCGTCCGCCGAGTCACGCAGCAGCGCGGCGAGGTCCGCGTCGATCGTGCGCCACCCGAAGGCGGCGCGGGCGGCCTCGTCGACGCCCGGCGGCACCGGGTCGACGTGGCCGACGATCCCGCGCAAGCGGGCTTCCAGATCATCCATGGCTCAGCTCCCTCCGGAGGTGTCGGACGTGGTGACGCCCTCGCCCTCGGCCAGCCCGCGGAGCCGATCCAGGCACCGCTGACGGGTCGGACCGATGCTCCCGACCGGCATGTCCAGCGCGACCGACACCTCGTCGTAGCTGGGCGGCGGGTCCGCGACCAGGAGCCGGAGCAGGGCCTGGCAGCGCTCGGAGAGCCCGCCGAAGGCCTGCCACAGCGCGCGGTCGCGCTCCTCCACCAGCAACGCGGCGTCCAGCTGCGGCTCCGTGACCTGCTCCGGGGGGTCCTCGACCGCGACCATCCGGGCGGAGTGACGCAACGTGCGCAGGCACTCCCGGCGCGCCGTCGTGGCGAGCCAGGCGCCGACGCGCTCAGGGTCCTGCAGGCGGCCCAGGTGCTCGACCAGGCGGAGCCAGGTCGTCTGCACCACGTCGGAGGCGTCCACCGTCGAGAGCCGGTGGGACCGCGCGACGGACCACACGAGCCCGTTGTAACGGTCCACCAGCGCGTCCCAGGCGGCGCGGTCGCCATCCGCTGCGGCGTGCACCAAGGAGGCCACCTCAGCCATGTCGCGCGAACGTACCATGAGCGGGCTTGACGTCGTCATGCGTCCCAACAGAGCGCCGAGCCCGCGCGCTGATACGTCAGGGCACCAACAGCAGCTTCCCGGTCGACCGACGCGCTTCCAGGTCCTCGTGCGCGCGCCGCGCGTCCTCGAGCGGGTAGCGCTCGCCGATCCGCACGTCGAGCGACCCGTCGGCCACCCAGCCGAGCACCGCGCCCGCCCGCTCGAGCAGCTCCTCGCGCGTCGCGGTGTACTGCGGGAGCCCGGGACGCGTCACGTACAGCGACTTCGCCTGCAGCTCCTGTGGGTCGAACTCCGGCGCCGGTCCGCTCGACATCCCGTACAGGACCATGAAGCCCCGCGCGCGCAGCGACGCGAGCGAGTCCTCCCACGTGGTCGCGCCGACCGCGTCGTAGACCACGTGCGCCCCGCCGAGCGCGAGCGCCCGCTCGCGCACGTCCTCGTAGCGCAGCGTCTCGTCCGCGCCCGCCGCGCGCGCGAGCGCGGCCTTCTCCTCCGAGGACGTCGTCGCCAGCACGTGCCCGCCCAGCGCCTTGACCATCTGCACGAGCAGCAGCCCGACGCCGCCCGCGGCCGCGTGGACCACGACGAGGTCGCCGGCCTGCACCGCGTAGGTCGAGTACGCGAGGTAGTGCGCGGTCATGCCCTGCAGCAGCACTGCCGCGGCCTGCTCGGACGTGACGCCGTCCGGCACCGGGATCGCCGCGCCGACCGGCACCGCGACGCGCTCGGCGTACGACGCGGGCGCCGCCACCCACGCGACGCGGTCGCCCTCGGCGACGTCGCCGGCACCGCGCAGCACCGTGCCCGCGCCCTCCGCGCCGACGATCAGCGGCACCTTCGCGCGCCCGTACGCGGCCCCTCGCCCTTCGCGCTCGTAGACGTCGCGGTAGTTGACGCCGACGGCCTCGACCTGCACCAGCAGCTGGTCGTCGCCCGCCACCGGCTCCGGCTCGTCCCGCAGCTGCAGGACCTCGGGGCCGCCCTTCTCCTCGATCACGATCGCGCGCATGACCGGCACTTTCGCAGTACGAGCCCCACGCTGAGCCCGAAGGCGACGTGGTCGGCCCACTGGCGCCCCTGCGGCAGCGCGGCGATCGGCGGGACGAAGCGGCCGAGCACGGCCAGGTCGAGCGCGGCGATCGCCACCCCGCCGACCGCACCCCACAGCGGCTCGCGGCCCTCCGGCAGGAGCCGCTCCAGCACGGCCGCCCACCCGAGCGACAGCGCGCCGTGCACGGGCGCGCCCGCGGCGAGCAGGACGAGCGTGCGCTCCTCGCGCGGCAGCAGCACCTTCCCGAGCGCGCGGCCGCCCTCGGCCGGGTCGCCGCCCTCGAGCAGCGTCCAGACCGTGGAGGGCGCGCCGGAGACGATGGAGCCGACGAGGCCGGCCAGCAGCGCATCCCGTGAGCGGCTCATCAGGCGAAGGCTAGGCTCTCGCGCCTTGCTCGGAGTGATCTTCGACTGCGACGGAACGCTGGTGGATTCGGAGCCGCTCTCGGGAGAGGCGTGGCGTCGCACGCTCGCGCCCTACGGCTACGCCGTCACCGACGCAGACCTCGAGGCGTGCCTCGGGACGACCTACAAGCGGACCCACGCGTACATGTCGCAGCGCGTGGAGATCCCGCCCCCAGAGACCCTCAAGGTCGACCTGCACGCGACGTTGTTCGGGCTCTATGAGACGCAGCTGAAGCCGTTCCCGGACGCGCTGCAGGCGCTCGCGGAGCTGCGCGAACGCGGAGTGCCGGTGGCGGTGGCTTCCTCGTCGGTGCGTGAGCGGCTCGACCGGACGCTCGCGAGCGTCGGACTCGAGTTCGACATCACGATCGCCGGCGACGAGGTCGAGCACGGCAAGCCTTCGCCGGACATGTTTCTGCGCGCCGCGGAGCGGCTAGAAATCGCTCCGAAACGATGCGTCGTCGTCGAGGATTCGGCTCCCGGAGTGGCCGCGGGTCGCGCGGCCGGGATGCCCACGCTGGCGGTCTGCAGAGTGCCCGGGACGGAGGCGTCCCTGGCGGTAGCGGACCGCGTCGTCAACATAATTAGCGCGGCTGGAATACTTGCGCTGGGGGCGCTTTAGGAACCCAAAGTTCCCGCTCAGAGCAAAAGCGCCACGCAAAGTTGACAGCTTGATGACTTTTTGTGTCGGGAGGCGTAGATTGATTCACGTCTTCTGGAGGTTGCAATGGCCGAAGCTGAAACGCACCCGGCGCAGGGCTCGGGTGAGCTGGACGAATCGCTGCTCAGGGCGATCTCCCATCCGCTCAGACATCGTTTGCTGGGAATGCTCGACGGGCGGACCGCCAGCCCGAACCAATTGGCGCGTGAGCTCGACCTGCCGTTGGGGCGGGTCAGCTACCACATCCGCCTGCTGAACGACCTCGGAGCGATCGAGCTGGTGCGCACCGAGCCGCGACGCGGCGCGCTCGAGCACTTCTACCGAGCCGTCACCACGGTCTGGTTCAGCGAAGCCGACTGGCAGAAGCTGCCGCGTTCTGCACGCCGGGGGATCCTGGGGCAGAACCTCCAGCACATCTTCGGGAGCGTCACCGCGGCCGCGGACGCCGGCGGGTTCGACAGCCCGTCCAGCGTCGTCCTGCGGGCGCCGCTGGAGCTCGACGAGCAGGGTGCCACCGAGATCGCGGAGCTGCTGCGCGAGACCGTCGAGCGGGCGCGGGAGATCAACGCGCGCGCGTCCGAGCGGCGCTCGAACGGCAACGGCTCGTCCAAGGTCCCGATGGAGCTGGCGATCCTGCACTACGAGCACCAGGAATAAGCTCTCCGGCCAATGGCCGGAACCCGACGCGCGCTCGTCGCGATCGCCGCTGCACTCGCGCTGGCCGACGCGTCGATCGTCGCGCTCGCGCTTCCGCCGATCCTGGTCGAGTTCGACACGACGATCACCGGCGCGGCCGCGATCGTCGGCGTCTACGCGCTCGTCCTCGCCGCCTGCATCTGGCCGGCCCGCGCCCTGCGCCCGGGCCCGGCCGGGCTGCTGCTGTTCGCGGCCGCCTCGATCGGCTGCGCCGTCGCCCCGAACCTGTGGGTGATGCTGGGCTTCCGCGCGCTGCAGGCCGCCGGCGCGGCCGCGGCGCTGCTGACCGCCTTCCACGTCCTCGAGGCCGGCGACTCGCGCGCGGGCCGACGCTGGTGGCTCGGCGCCGCCCTGATCGGCACGGCCGCGGGCCCGGCGATCGGCGGCGTGCTCACCGAGGCCTTCGACTGGCGGGCGATCTTCGTCGTGCAGGTCCCGCTGGCCCTGGCCGCCGCCTGGGCGTGCCGGGCGACGCCCACGCCGGCCGGGCGGGAGAAGCCCGCCGGGGCGGCGAGGTCGCGCGAGTGGCCGGCCGCCCCCGCCGTCGCCGGGCCGGTCTCGTGGCCGAACCTCGCCGCGCTCGCGTTCACCGCCGCCGCGTTCACGGCCGTGCTCTTCCTGCTCGTGATCGAGCTCGTGGCGGGCTTCGCGATCTCGCCGCTGCGGGCTGCGCTCGGCGTCTCGGTGCTGCCGCTCGCCGCGCTCGCCGCCGCCGCGCTGCCCGGCTCGGTGGACATCCGCGCGCTGGGCGGCGCGCTGCTGCTCGCGGGTGGCGCCGCCGCGCTCGCGTTCCTGCCGGCGGCGAGCGTCGCGTGGACGCTCGTGCCGCAGATCCTCGCGGGCGCGGGGATGGGCCTCGCGCTGCCCGCGCTCAGCCCCGAGCGTGATCTGGAGGAGGCCGCGCGGACGCTGGTCGCGCGCCACGTCGGCATCGTGCTCGTGCTCGCCATCCTCGCGCCGATCGCCACCGCGCAGCTCACCCGCGCCACCGACGAGGCGATCCTCAAGGGCGCGTCGCTCGTGCTGGACGCGCAGATCGACCCGCTCAAGAAGCTGCAGCTCGCGCCGGCCCTGCTCGACGACATCGACACGGACGCGCCGCGCGAGACGCTCGACCAGGCCGTGGACGCCCAGCGCGGCGGCTTCGCCGACAGCGCGGACGTCTACGACCGGCTCGGGCAGCGGCTGGACGACGTGGTGGTCGCGGCGGTGCTGGAGGCGTTCCGGGTCGCGTACCTGATCGCCGCCGCCCTCGCGCTGCTCGCCGCGCTGATCTACGTGCGCCTCTTCCGTCGCCCGGCGATCCTGCTCGCGGCGGCGGTCGCGGTCGGCGCGGCGGTCGTCTACGCCACCGAAGCGCGCTCGGACCGCACGCCGTCGGTCACGCTCGCCGACCCGTGCGACCCGCGGGAGGTGCCCGGCGCGAGCGGCCTGTCCGGCGAGATCCAGGCGCGGGTGCTGGCGCAGCTCAACGAGGCGGCGTGCAAGGTCGGCGTCTCCCGCGAGGAGCTCGCCCTCGCCATCTTCGACGAGGGCCGCGCCGCGGACTTCGAGCGCGAGCACGGCGTCGACCCACGCAGCACCATCAACCTGCTGTCACTGCTCGGCTAGCAGCTCGATCCGCCACACGCCGCCGGCCGACGTCACCGCGCACGCGCGCCCGGCGTCGGCCGCCAACGCGCCGAGGTCGATCGGCGCCTCGCGATCGGTCGCGAGCACCACGAGCACGTCGGCGGGGCCCACGTCGCGCAGCGCGGCCCGTGCCCGCAAGAGTGGCACCGGGCACCGCAAGCCTCGAGCGTCGAGTAGTACCTCCACGATCCGGGTTAGATGATGCCGTGGCCCAAGTCGAGCTGTTCGTCTTCCTGTTGTTCGCCGTCGTCGTGCTGGCGGGGCTCGGCCTGCGCTCGGGCGTCCCGTACCCGGTGGTGCTCGTGGTCGGCGGTCTCGTCATCGGGCTCGTCCCGGGCCTGCCGTCGCCGGAGGTGGACCCGGACATCATCCTGTTCGTCTTCCTGCCGCCGCTGCTGTACGCGGCCGCGATCGGGGTCTCGACCTCCGAGCTGAAGGCGAACGCCAAGCCGATCGGCCTGCTCGCCGTCGGCCTGGTGCTGGTGACGATCGCCGCGGTGGCCGCGGTCGCCAACGTGGTGCTCGGCATCCCGTGGGCCGCGGGCTTCGTGCTCGGCGCGGTGCTCGGCCCGACCGATCCGGTGTCGGCCGCCGCCGTCCTCGACCGGCTCGGGGTGACCGGCCGCGCCAAGACGATCCTCAAGGGCGAGTCGCTGGTCAACGACGCGAGCGGCCTGACGGCCTACCGGCTCGCGGTCGCCGCCGTGGGGGCCAGCGCCGGCTCGGTCTTCGAGATCACCGGCAAGTTCGTCGGGGTCGCGCTGGGCGGCATCGCGATCGGGCTCGTGGTCGGCTGGGTCTTCGCCCACCTGCGCCGGATCGTCACCGACCCGTCGCTCGACGTCGCGCTGAGCCTGCTGACCCCGTTCGTCGCCTACGTCCCGGCCGAGGAGGTGCACGTCTCGGGCGTGCTGGCGACGGTCACCGCCGGCCTGTTCATCGGCGCCCGCTCGCTGGACATCATCGAGCCGTCCACGCGCCTGCGCACGCTCGCCTTCTGGGAGTCGACGGCGTTCCTGCTCGACGGCCTGCTGTTCGTGCTGATCGGCCTGCAGGTGCCGACGATCATCGAGCGCATCGAGGACGCCGACTTCGTCACGCTCGGCCTCTACGCGCTGCTGATCACGGCCGTGGTGATGGGCGTGCGCGCGCTGTGGATGCTCGTCATCCCGACGTTCCTGCACTCGGACACCACGAAGGCGGAGCGGATCGTGATCGCGTGGAGCGGCATGCGCGGCGGCGTCTCCCTGGCGGTCGCGCTCGCGATCCCGGTCGACGACTTCCCGAACCGCGACCTCGTCATCTTCGTCGCCTACGCGACGATCGTCCTGACGCTCGTGCTGCCCGGCCTGACGCTGTCGGCGCTCGTCAAGCGGCTCGGCCTCCAGCAGAGCGAGGAGCACAAGCGCCAGGACGCCGAGGCGCGCCTGAAGCTCACGCAGGCGGCGCTCGACCGCCTCGACGAGCTCGAGGATGACGCGCCCGACCACGTGGTGCAGCGCCTGCGCGACCGCTACGGCTCGCGCCTCGAGCGGCTGGAGGCGCGCGTCGAGGGCAACCACGACGAGGACGGCCAGACCGACGTCGCCCGCGCGGGCAAGCTGATGGCGGAGATGATCGAGGCCGAGCGCGAGGTGCTGCGCGGGATGCGGCGGGATCAGGAGTACCCGACGGACGTCCTGCGTGAGATGGAACGCGAGCTCGACCTCGACGACTCACGTCTGCGTGCCAGGATTCGGCTCTGAGATGCTCGCCGCGATCCTCGAGACCGACGACGCCGAACGCCTGTACATGGGGCTGTCGCTGCTCGTCAGCGCCGCCGCCGCGGGGGAGAAGGCCCGCGCGCTCGTGGGCTTCGGCGCGCTCACCGCGCTGTTCGACCCGCCGCCGCCCCGGCACGTGATCGAGGCCGAGCGCGAGCCGTTCCGCGCCACGCTCAGCGCGCTCCGCGACACGGCGCTCGCCACCTGCGACGTCAAGGCCTGCGCGGCCGCGGCCCAGGCCACGGGCGTCAGCCGGCTCGCCACGATCTCCACGCCGCAGTTCCTGGAAGAGACCGCGGGCGCGCGCCTGGTGTTCGTGTGAGGTGGGCGCTCGCCGTCGCGGCGGCCGTCGTCCTCGCCGGCTGCGGCTCGCCCGCGCCCGACCTGTTCGAGGTCAAGCGCACGGGCGCGGACACCAACGCGAACCTCACGCTGCTGGTGTCCGACGACGGCAGCGTCACGTGCAACGGCGGCAAGCGCCACCCGATCCCGAACGAGACCCTGCTGCGCGCGCGGGAGCTCGAGCGCGACCTGTCCGAGCAGGCGGAATTGCACCTCGTGCTCGAACCCGCTCGGGATTCCGTGCTCACCTACGGTGTACGCATGGAAGCCGGGACCCTCTCCTTCGCCGACACCTCCCGCCCGATGCCCGCGCCGTTCGCGCGGCTCATGGCCTTCACCAAGGACGTGGGCGAGGACGTCTGCGGGATCGTGCGGCGCTGACATGGATCCGCAAGCGGCCATCGCGTCCGGTCGTCTCCCGTGGCTGCTCCGCGAGCAGCCCGAGCTGGCGGCGGCGAAGGACGCCAACGGCGTCTCGATCCTGCTGCTCGCCCGCTATCACCGCAACGCGGAGGCGACCGCCGCGCTGATCGCCGCCGGCGCGCCCATCACGCCGCTGGAAGCGGCCGCGCTCGGCGAGACGGCGCTGTTGGAGGGCGCGGACCTGTCCGTCCGCAGCGGCGACGGCTTCACGCCGCTGCACCTGGCGGCGTTCTTCGCCGGCCCGGAGACGGTCAGGGCCATCCTCGCCGCCGGCGCCCCGGCCGACGCCGACGCGGTCAACCGCTTCAAGGGCCGCCCGATCCACGGCGCCGCCGCGGCGGGCGACATCGAGTCCGTCGCGGCGCTGCTGGAGGCGGGCGCCAATCCCAACGTCCAGCAGGAGGGCGGCTACACGCCGCTGCACACCGCCGCGCACACCAACTCGCGCGAGCTGGTCGAGCTGCTGCTGCGCCACGGCGCGAACCCCGCGCTCGCCGACGACGAGGGCGTCATGCCACGGGACATGGCGACGGACGAGGACGTCCGCGCGCTGTTCAACCCGTGAAGTGGACCTTGCCGTTCGACCGCGCGCGGGCCTGCGCGCGGTCGATGAAGTCGAGCCGCTTGATCGCGGCGCGGCACAGCCGCGCGACGAGCTTCATGCGCGCGGTCTCCGAGCGCAGGTCGAGCAGGCCCTGCTTGGCGTCCAGCCCGAACTCGACGGTCGCGGCCATCGCGTAGGCGCTCATCGCGGCGATCTCGTCCGGGTCCGGCGTCTTGTCCGTGGCCTGCAGCACGAGCTCGGCGTAGGCGCCGTGGGCGGCCGCGGCGGCGTCCTCGTCGAGCGGCTCGTCGCGGTCGTCGAGGAACTCCACGACGCCCGCCGGGTACGCGAGCTCATCCTGGCGCGAGTCGATCCGGAACGGCCGCGTCCCGCGCGCGAGGAGGTTGATGCGCCCGTCGGGCATCCGCTCGAGCACCTCGGCGATCTCGCAGGCGCAGCCGATCGGCCGCAGCCCGTCGTCGGCGAGCCAGACGATGCCGAACTCGGACTCCTCCTCCAGGCAGCGCGCGACCATCGCCTTGTAGCGCTCCTCGAAGATGTGGAGCGGGATCAGCTCGCTCGGCAGGGCGACCAAGCCGAGCGGGAACAGCGGGAAATCGCGCACCGTCTCCACGACGATCCAGTCTACGGCTCACCCCGTAAAGCGGATGATGGCCACGACCGCCCTCGTCTGGTTCCGGCGCGATCTGCGCGTGCACGACCACCCGCCGCTGCGGGCCGCGCTGGACGCGTTCGAGCGCGTCGTGCCGGTGTTCGTGCTGGACCCGCGGCTGCTGGAAGGACGGTTCGAGAGCGAGTACCGCGCGGCGTTCCTGCTCGACTGCCTGAAGGACCTGCGCAAGGCGCTGCAAGAGCGCGGCGGCAACCTGGTGGTGGTGCGCGGCACGCCGGAGCAGGAGCTGCCGCGGTTGGCGCGTGAGCACGGAGCCACCGCCACGTACTTCGCGTCCGACGTCTCGCCGTTCGCGATGGGGCGCGACCAGCGGGTCGAGGCGGCGCTGACCGAGGCCGGCGTCGAGCCGCGCCGCACGCCCGGCAACTTCATCGCCGACATCGGCAAGGTCAAGCCCTACAGCGTCTTCTCCCCGTTCTGGCGCGCGTGGCGCGAGCTGCCGCGGCGGGACGTGCTCGGCGCGCCGCGCACGGTCACGGTGCCGTCGAACCTCGCGGTCGGCACGATCCCGGCGCCCGGCAAGCGCGGCGACCAGCACGGGGGAGAGGCGGCCGGCCGCAGGCAGATGCTCGCGTTCGACCCGGCGACCTACGACGACGCGCGGGTGAACATGGCGCTGCAGACCTCGCGCCTGTCCGCCTACCTGCACTTCGGCTGCGTCAGCGCCCGCGAGCTGGAGACCCGCTCGAGCGGCAAGTTCGCCCGCCAGCTCGCGTGGCGCGACTTCTACGCGCACGTCCTGCTCAAGCACCCGCGCAACACCCGCCACGCCCACCAGGCGGAGATGGACGCGATCGAGTGGGAGGGCGAGGACGAGCACTTCCACGCGTGGTGCGAGGGCCGCACGGGCTATCCCGCGGTCGACGCGGGTATGCGCCAGCTCGCGCAGACGGGCTGGATGCACAACCGCGCCCGGCTGATCACGGCGAGCTTCCTGGTCAAGGACCTGCACATCGACTGGCGGCGCGGCGAGCAGCACTTCATGCGCTACCTGATCGACGGCGACGTCGCCCAGAACAACGGCAACTGGCAGTGGATCTCGTCCGTCGGCGTCGATCCCGCGCCGCTCTACCGGCGCTTCTACAACCCCACGTTGCAGCTCCAGCGGCACGACCCCGACGGCGACTACGTGGCGCGTTGGGCGCCGGACAGCCAGACGATCACGCCGATCGTCGACCATGCGGTGGAGCGCAAGCGGACGATGGAGGCGTACGGGCGTGCCCGCGGCACGTAAGCTGCCGCGCTGAGTGCCCGAACAACAGCTCTACGTCCAGCGCGACCAGCCCGAGGGCGTCCCGCCGCTGCACCTCACCGGCGAGCGCACGCTCCCCGACGTCCCGGAGGAGAACTACTGGTTCCGCCGGCATCTGGTGGTCTACGAGTGGATCGCCGACCGCGTGCACGGCCGCCGGGTGGTGGACCTGGCGAGCGGTGAGGGCTACGGCGCCGACGTGCTGGCCAACACCGCCGCGCACGTGATCGGCGTCGACGCGAACCCGGAGGCCTTCGAGCACGCCAAGGCCAAGTACAAGCGGGTCGAGTTCGAGCGCACGATGGTGGAGATCTGGCAGGGCGACGTCGACTGCGTCGTGTTCCTGCAGACGATCGAGCACATCCAGGACCCGGACGCGATGCTCGCCCACATCCGGTCGCTGATCGAGCCGGACGGCGTCGCCTACGTCTCCACGCCGAACGTGCTCACGCTCGCGCCCAAGGGCGAGGAGCGCTCGGGCAACCCGTGGCACGTCCGCGAGTACAAGCCGGACGAGTACCGGGAGCTGTGCGAGCGTCACTTCTCGCGCGTCGAGCTGCTCGGGCTGTTCCACGCGCGCAAGCTGCGCGCGCATCAGGTGGCGATCGAGCACCTGGGCTGGGACCGGGTGCATCAGTCGCTGCACCTCACGCGCCCGTTCTACGAGCGCTTCAACCCGGCCATCAGCGCCCGCGACTTCACGCTGCGCGCGGGCGCGCTCGACCGCAGCCTGGACCTGCTGGCGGTGCTGCGCCCGTGAAGCGCTGCTCGATCGTCCTGCACACGCACATGCCCTACGTCGAGGGCTTCGGGACGTGGCCGTTCGGCGAGGAGTGGCTGTGGGAGGCGGTCGCCACCAGCTACCTGCCGCTGCTGGACGTGCTCGACCGCCACCCGGGCAAGGTCACGCTGTCGATCACGCCCGTGCTGGCCGACCAGCTGGAGGCGCCGGGCGCGCTCGACCGCTGCCTGCGCTTCCTGCGTGAGATCCGGCCCGCCTCGCACGCCCTCGACCTCCCGGACCACCCGCAGCTCGAGTACAGCGCCCACCGCTACGAGCAGGCCGCGGACGCGCTCGAGCGCCGCGGCGACCTGATCGCCGCCTTCCGCCCGCACGTGCAGTGGACGTCGGCGGCCACGCACGCCGTCCTGCCGCTGCTCGCGACCGACGCCGGCTTGCGCTTGCAGGTGGAGACCGGGATCGCCTCGCACCGCGAGCGCTTCGGCGCCTGGCACGGCGGCTTCTGGCTGCCCGAGTGCGCGCACGCGCCGTGGATCGACCATCTGCTCGAGGAGGCCGGCGTCCACGTCACCTGCGTCGACTGGACCAACGTGGGCGTCGGCGATCCGCGCCGGACCGAGGCCGGCATCGCGCTCGTCCCGCTCGACCGGCACGGCATCGACCTCGTCTGGGACCACCGCGGCTACCCGTCGCACGGCGATTACCGCGACACGAACCGGCTGACCGCGCACGCGCACCAGGCGTGGGCGGTCGACGGCACCGCGTACGACCCGGAGCGCGGTCACGCCCGCGCGCGCGTGGACGCGGAGCGCTTCGTGCGGGATCTCACAGAGGGCGCCGTCGTGGCCTTCGACACCGAGCTGTTCGGCCACCACTGGCACGAGGGCGTGACGTTCCTCGAGCGCGTGCTCGAGCTGGCCCACGTGGTGCCCGTCGCGGTCGACGACCCGGCGCCCGCGCCGGCGGAGGTGCCGCCGACGAGCTGGGGCGAGGGACGGGACCTGCGCACGTGGAGCGCGCCCCGGGCGGGCGGCATCGCGTGGGCGCAGCGTCGTGCGGAGTTGACCGCGCTCGGCACGGAGGCCGGCCCGCGTGCGCTGCGCGAGCTGCTCGCGCTGCAGAGCTCGGACTGGGCCTTCCAGATCGCCAACGCCAGCGCGGGCGAGTACCCCCGCGAGCGTGCGGAGGCGCACCGGGCGGCGTTCGAGGCGGCGCTCGTGGACGGGTCGTCCGACGAGCTTCGCAACCTCGCGCCGAACCTCGCGGACTGGGCATTCGTCCAGCCCTAGCCTCAAGTCTCAAGGCCCGCCGGTCGATCATTCGGATGAGGCGATGTGTAGAGTGTCGCCCGCATAAGAGCCGAGTCCCGCCTGGTCTGTCTGGGTGGGAGCGGGGGAACCGATGGAGCGTTGGTCACGCTCCCGGGGCGAATCGCCGTCAGTGACGGCGTAGCGCAGGTCTACGCGCGAGCCCGACAGCTAACCCCGTAGGCGCGATGAGACCAAGGAGTCACCAGACGTGCCCACAGCAGTTGATTCGTCGTCGTTACGCCGCTTGGCCGCGCTTGTCGTGGCCGGCACGCTCGCGCTGAGCGCGCCCGCGTTCGCCCAGACGGGCGGCGCGGAGTCGCAGCCGGCCGCGCAGGCGCCCGCGCAGACCGCTCCGGCGAAGCCCAAGAAGCCGACGACGAAGCAGATCCAGAAGGCGCTCGGCATCAAGGCCGACGGCGTCTTCGGCCCGAAGACCAAGCGCGCGCTGAAGACCTACCAGCGCCGCAACGGCCTGAAGGTCACCGGCAAGGCCGACACGGCCACGCTGCGCTCGCTCGGCCTCCTCGGCCAGCCGCAGAACTCCGCCCCGCTCGCCGCGACGCCGATCCCGGCCGAGCACAAGGCGATCCTCGATCAGATCGCCCAGTGCGAGTCCGGCGGGAACATCGCGGCCGAGTCGTCCAACGGCCGCTACTTCGGCAAGTACCAGTTCTCCCAGCCCACCTGGGAGGCCATGGGCGGCACGGGCAGCCCCGCGGAGGCCGACGAGGCCACGCAGGACCAGCTCGCCTACAAGCTCTTCCAGGCGCGCGGCACCGCGCCGTGGCCGTCCTGCTCCGAGCAGCTCGGCCTCGACGAAGACGCGTCCTAGCGCTTCAAACGCAGCCGGATCGGGCCACGGGCCGCGTCGAGGTCTTCCACGACGCGGCCTTTCTGCGTGATCTCGACCTGCGCCATCCCGTCGGCCACGCGCCGCACGTCGTCCATCAGCGGCCGGAAGTCGTCCGCCAGCGCACGTGCCGCCTCTGACGGGCAGATCGTCTTGCCCTCGTCGCGCTGGGCGAGCAGCTCGAGGATCGTGCGCTCGATGTCGTCGTCGCTCACCATCTGAGCGTCTTCGGGGTCTCCCGCATCCGCAGCAGCTTCGCGGGCGCGCCGGCGACCACCGCGTTGGACTTGACGTCCTTCGTGACGACCGTGTTCGAGCCGATCACGCAGTTGTCGCCGACGGTCACGCCGCGCAGGATGCACGCGCCGTAGCCGATCCAGTTGTTCGAGCCGACCCGCACGTCGCGCTTGTAGATGCCCTGCGCGCGGATCGGGCGCTCGACCTCGGTCACGCCGTGGTCGAAGTCGATCAGCATCACGCGGTCGGCGATCACGCACTCACGGCCGATCGAGACGTGCTGGAAGGCCGAGATCGTGCACTCCTGGCCGAGCACGGTCTTCGCGCCGATCTCGCAGACGCCCTCGTGGATGCGGATCTTCGTGCCGTGGCCGATCCACGACCAGCGGCCGAGTCGCAACACCGCGTCCTTGCCGATCTCGAAGGTGACGTTCGGGCTGACGAAGCACAGCCCGTCGGTCTGCAGCCGCTTGCCCCAGCGCAGCTTCAGCCACGCCCAGCGCGCGATCAGCCGCGCGTACTTGGGGTTGAGCATGCGGTTGCGCGCCATGAAGCGCAGGAGCGTCAACGGCGCCATCTTCCTCCGAGGATATTCTGCGGCGCTCGATGTCGGATCTCTCCGAGCGGCTGCTGAACGGCGACAAGCGGGCGCTGGCGCGCGGGATCTCGCTGGTCGAGGACGACGATCCCGCCGGCTGGGAGCTCGTCAAGGCCGTCTACCCGAGGACCGGCAACGCGTCCGTGGTCGGCTTCACCGGCCCGCCCGGCGCCGGCAAGTCGACGCTGATCGGGGCGTTGATCCGCGTCCAGCGGGCAGCCGACCGGCAGGTCGCGGTGCTGTCGATCGACCCGTCGTCACCGTTCCGTGGCGGCGCGCTGCTGGGCGACCGGATCCGCCTGACCGAGCACTTCCTCGACCCGGGCGTGTTCATCCGGTCGATGGCGACGCGCGGCGCGCTCGGCGGCCTGGCCGAGGCGTCGCTGCAGGCGGCGCTGTTGATGGACGCGGCCGGCAAGGACGACGTGTTCCTGGAGACGGTCGGCGTGGGGCAGGCGGAGGTCGACGTGATCGACCACGCCGACTCGGTCGTGCTCGTGCTCATCCCCGGCTCCGGCGACTCGATCCAGGCGCTGAAGGCGGGCGTGATGGAGATCCCGGACATCATCGTCGTCAACAAGGCCGACCACCCGCTCGCCGACACGATGGTGCGCGAGATCCGCGGCGTGCTCGCCCTCGCGCCGCACGAGGGCTGGAAGGTCCCGATCCTCAAGACCGAGGCCGCGCGCGGCGAGGGCGTGGCCGAGCTGGCCTCCAAGCTGTCCGAGCACCGGGCGTACGTGGAGGCCGAGGGCACGCTGTCCGAGCGCCGCCGCCGGAACCTCATGAGCGAGGTCCTGGGCATCGCGACGATGCGCCTGCGCCGCGCGCTGGAGGCGTCCCTGCGCGAGGACGCGGAGGTCCAGTCGCTGCTCGACGAGGTCGTCGCGCGCCGGCTGGATCCGGCCAGCGCGGCCAGCGCCATCCTCGCCCGCGGCGCGATCGATCCCGGCGCCGCCGCCCGGGACGACCTGAGCGGGTAACTCATTCGTCCAGTGCCCGTCCACAACCGGGCCGACGCCCCTACATTCTCGGCATGCGTGCGGCGGTCGTAGCGTTCGCCTGCGCCGTGCTCGCCATGGCGTCGCCTGCCCCTGCCCTCGCGGACAACGGGCAGCTCGTGGCCGTCGCCGGCGGCAAGCTCGTCGCCGTCAACCCCGACGGCACCGGCCTGCGCACGCTGTGGTCGCCGACCGGCGAGATCACCGGGCTGGCCGTCTCGCCGGACGGCAACAAGGTCGCCTTCTCGTACGCGGGCAACATCTCCATCTACGACTTCGCCACGCGGGAGGTCTCGGCGTTCCGGTCGCCCGCGGGCGTCCGCGACGTCGACCCGGCGTGGTCGCGCGACGGCACCAACATCGGCTTCCGGCGCATCGCCGACGGCGAGCACCGGCGGGTGCGGCTGACGCTCGGCGGCAGCGAGGCGACGTTGGGCACCTTCGCCCTCCCGCCGACGCAGTTCGCGTACGGGCCGACGTTCGAGCGCTGGGCCTACACGCTCGGAGACACGTTGTACGTCTCGAACCACCTGCTCGAGGTCGAGACCGGCGTCACCGGCGCACCCGCGTGGTCCCCGGTCCGCCTGCAGCCCGAGGACGCGCAGCTCGCCTACGTGCACGACGGCGGCCTGCGCGTGGCCGTCAGCCCGGGCGTCGCGCCGACGACCAAGCTCGACATCACCGACGGGCCGGTCGCGGCGCCGCGGTTCGCACCCGACGGCACGGCGATCGTCTATCACGCGAACGGCCAGGCGCGGATCGTGCCGGTGGCCGAGCGCGCCGCGTCGACGCCGGTCCCGGGCCTCGTCGGCGTGACCGCGGTCGACTGGCAGCCGTGCGCGGCCACGACCGTCTCCTGCTACTCGAGCGTGCCGCCGACGTGCACGACCAACGTCGCGCAGGTCAGCACCCGGGCCGACCAGCCGGTGCAGCTGCCCGCCGCGCCGTGCACCGACCCGTCCTCGCTGCCGCTCTCGTTCGTGCTCGTCAAGGGCCCGGACAACGGCACGCTCGCCGGCACCGTCTACACGCCCAACCCGTACTTCGCCGGCCAGGACACGGTGACCTACAAGGTCAGCAACGGCTACAGCGAGTCCGAGGTGATCAAGGTCACGATCTTCGTCGTGCCGCGCCCGGCCCCGGGAGCCGGTCCGCCGGTCGCGACGCCGAACCCGTCGGTCCCCGCCGCGCCGTTCCTGGCGTTGAGCGTGAAGCCGCGGCTGGACCGCAAGCGCACGACCACGGCGCGGCTCACCTGCGACCAGCCGTGCGCGTTCACGGTCCGGCTGGAGGGCAGCGTGCGCGTGAAGAAGAAGGCGAGGACGCTCAAGGGGCCGGCGCTGCGGCGGTCATTGGCACCGGGTCGCGTGCTGGCGCTCAAGCTCAAGCTGCCGAAGAAGCCGGTCGGCAAGGTCCGGACGGTGTGGATCACCGGCACGGTCCGGGGTGCGACGGGCGTCGCGCGGGCCGTGAAGCTCCCGGTGACGGTCCGGTGATCAGGCGTCGGTGGGCGGCGGTCGCCGGAGCGCTGCTCGCAGCCGTCCCGGGCACGGCCACGGCGGCGACCACGGACGGCCAGATCGTCACGATCGAGAAGCGGCCCGGGGGCGGCGAGGCGCTCGTCACCTACAACGTGCCGCTGTCGGGCCGGCACGAGGTCTACGCGGGCGGTGATCTCAGCGCGCCGCAGTGGTCGCCGGACGGCAACCGGATCCTGTTCGCCGAGGGCGGGACGATCAAGGTCTACTCGGCGGTGTCCGGCCAGGTCGCGGACGTCGTGGCCGGCAGCGCGGCGACGTGGACCGACGACGGCGCGGGCGTGACGTTCGTGCGCGGCGCCCAGGTCATCACGCGCACGTTCGCGGGCGCCGAGACCGTGCTCGAAGGCGCCGACGGCACGGGCGCGACCGACCTCGCCTGGGTCCCGGCGGGTGAGGTCCTGACGCTGCTGATCGGTGACCGCGTCGACGCGTTCATCGTGCCGGCGGCCGACCAGGGCAACGTGCTCGACGGCGTCGCCGGGCCGCTCGCGCTGGGAGAGGACGGCTCGGTCGTCTACCCGCGCCGGGTGGGCACGAGCACGTCGCTGTTCCGCATGGCGGACGACGAGGACTCCGAGGACGCGCGCGTGACCGACGAGCCGGGCGCGGCCGACACCGATCCCGACATCTCGCCGACCGGGCGGATCATCTTCACGCGGACGGTCGGCGGCCAGACGCAGCTCGGGCTGCTCGGGGCGACCGGCAAGGATCTGTCGACGTTCGGCGGCGGCCAGACCGAGCCGGACTGGCAGCCCTGCGTGGAGCTCCTCACACAGGCGTCCTGCCATTCGACGACGCCGGTGCCGGCGCGCCCCGGGCCGGAGTGCCGCCTGCTGCCGGCGGCCACGCCGCTGACGGTCACGACCGACCGCGCGTCGTCGGTCGCGTACTCGTGCTCGGCCGGGGTGGCGCGCATGGAGCTCGTCGAGGCGCCGGCGCACGGCGCCGTGACGATCGGGGCGGGCGGTCGCCGGGCGCTGACCTACCGGTCCGCCGCCGGGTACGTCGGCCCGGACACCTTCACGTTCCGGGCCGTGTCGCGCAGCGGCGGCGTGTCCGCGCCGGTGCGCGTGACCGTGGACGTCGTCGCACGCGCGCCGCGCCCCGCGGCACCGCGGCTGACCTTGACGGGCGGGAAGCTCAGGCTCGACAAGCGCGGGCGGGTGACCGTGCGCGGCACGTGCGACCGTGCGTGCATCGTGTCGCTGCGCGTGCGGGTGAAGCTCACGAGCGGGCGCGTGATCTCCGGGCGGCGCGTGCGCGCCCAGGCCGCCGCGGGCGGCGCCGTCAAGCTCAAGCTGCGGCGCGGCGCGCTTCCGCCGCGGCGCAAGGTCGCCTGGGTCCGCGTGAGCGGCAAGGCGGTCGGCGCGGACGGGCGTTCGCGGGCCGTGCTGATCAAGCTGCGCTGATCAGGTCCAGCAGCGCGTCGACCTGGGCGCGCGTCGTGCTCGGGTTGAGCAGGGTGAGCTTGAGCGCGACCCGCCCGTCGACGGTCGTGCGGCCGATCACGGCTTCGCCGGACGCGAACAGGTCGCGGTGGATGGCGACGTTGCGGGCGTCGTCGCCGACGCGGCGGAACGCGACCATCACGGTGTGCGGCGGCGCCACCAGCTCCAGCTCCGGGTGGCGCTCGATCGCCTCGCCCGCGTACTGCGTGAGGTCGAGCACCGCGTCCACCATTCCGCCGAGCTGCTTGCGGCCCCGCGTGCGCAGCGCCACCAGGACCTTGAAGGCGTCGAACCGCCGCGACGTGTCGAGCGACCGGCCGACCAGGTTCAGCTGGCCCTCGGCCTCGTCCTCCGGCCGGTTCAGATAGACCGACGCGTGGTGCACGGCGCGCAGCTCGGCGACGTCCGGCACCAGCAGCGCGCTCGCCCCGAACGGCATCCACCACAGCTTGTGCAGGTCCGCGGTGATCGAGTGCGCGCGCTCGATCCCCCGCAGCCGCCCGCGATGCGTGTCGCTGAGCGTGAGCCCGGAGCCGACGGCCGCGTCCACGTGCAGCCACGCGCCGAGCTCCTGCGCCCGGTCCGCGAGCGCGTCGAGCGGGTCGATCGCGCCCAGGTCCGTCGTGCCCGCCGTGCCGACGATCGCGATCACGTCCTGGCCGTCCGTGAGGTCCCGCAGCGCCTCGACCGACATCCGTCCGTCCGGCTCGGTGGGCACCGCGATCACGGCGTCGGTGCCGAGCCCGAGCAGCGCGGCCGAGCGGCGGATGCTGTCGTGCGACGTCGCGCTCGCCGCGATCCGCCACCGGTTCTGCGGCACCCCGTGGGTACGTACGTCGTCGCCCGCCCGGTCCCGCGCGAGCAGCAGCCCGAGCAGGTTCGACGCCGTCCCGCCCATCGTCATCACGCCCGACCCGCCCGGGAAGCCGTGCAGCTCCGCCAGCCGCGACACCAGCGCGTCCTCCACGAACGTCGCCGCCGGCGACGCGTCGAACGCGTCCATCGACTGGTTCGTCACGCCGACCGCCAGCTCCGCCACCGCCGCCTCGATCAACGGCGCGGGATGCAGGTGGGCGACGCAGTTCGGGTCCCCGAGCCGGATCCCGCCCTCCAGGATCGGCGCGAGCTCGTTCAACACGGCGTCGAGCGAGGCGCCGTCCTCGGGCAGCGGGTCGATCGCGGCGACCTGGCTCGCCAGCTCTGTCGGGTCGAGCGGGCTGCGCGGCCCGGGGGCGCTCAGCGCGCGGATGACCGCCTCGGTCATCGCGATGCTGGCGTGGCGAAGGTCGGCGTGGGTCCTCGGGTCGGGTGTGACGAACATGCGTTGCAGAAGTGTGACGGTGGGCGTGGAGCGCACCCGCGCGAGCGAGTCGTCAGTTGCTGTCGAATAGCGACATCAAGTGACGGACGGCCGGGGCGGTCAGTGCAGCGCCTTGGACGTCCTCGACGCCGCGGCCGCCCGGCGCCACTCACCCGCGGCGCGCCGCTCGCGCCAGACCAGCACGCCCACGCCGACCGCCAGCAGCGCGCACGCCACCAGCGCCCACCAGTTGAAGGTGACGAACGCCGGGAACACCCCGACGACGGGGCCCCAGGGTGCGTCGCTGTCGACCTCCAGCCAGCCGGGGATGTCGGTCAGCCAGAGCAGCCACGCGGTGCCGCCGAGCGTCAGCAGCGCGAGGACGGCCGCGACAGGGCGCGGCACGTGCCGGACGCCCCACGCCGACAGCGCGGCCAACGCCGGCAGCACGGCGACCATCGACACGCCCGCGAACGCGTTCCCGGCCCGCAGCGGACCGGCGGCCAGCAGGGCGGTCACGACGAGCTGCGCGCCGATCATCGCCAGCAGCAGGCCCGCGGTCGCCTCGGCCTCGCGGCGCGCCGGGGCGACGCGCGCGAGCTGGTCGCGTCGTGAGCGGTACAGCAGCCAGGCGGCGAAGAACGCCAGCGCGATCAGCGGCGCCCAGCGCAGCAGGCCGACGTCACGGTCGAGCCAGACGCCGACGACCCGCGGGACGCGCTCGAGGTACTCCAGCGGCGTGTCCGGCAGCGCGGCGGTGCTCGCCGACCGCGGGGTGATGCCGCCGTAGAAGCGGTCGTTGACGGTGGCGTAGAAGACGAGAGAGCCCGCGAGCGCCTCGCCGGCCACGAGCGCGGCGAAGCGGCGGCGCTCGCGCAGCGTCCACACCACCAGCGCCCAGGCCACCACGACGCCCGGCGCGAGATAGCTCCAGCCGAGCCAGGGCAGCCCGGCGAGCAGCAGCGCGCCGATCGCCACGTAGCGGCGGCGCGGCCGTTCTCGCACCGCCAGCGCGCAGAGCGCCGCCCCCGACAGCAGGACCGCGGCCGCGACGCCGGGCGTGACCGTCGTGGAGGCGGCCACGGCGGGGGGTGAGAGTGCGACGAGGCCGACGCCGACGGTCGCCCACGGCTCAGGCACCATCCGCCGCGCGAGCGCGGCGGCCAGCACGAAGGCGAGGGCGAGCATCGCGATCATCTGCCACTGGACGGCGCGGGCGCCGCCGAGCGCGTACGCGGGCGTGATCAGCACTGCGAAGCCGACGCCGTGCGGCTCCACGAGCCGCCCGCCCACGACCCGCCCGTCGGTGGTCAGGTTCTGCGGGTACCAGGCGGCGTAGGAGCGCGCGGCGTACTCGTCGGTGAGGTCGACGTCCCGGTCGGACACGAGCGACTCGGCCGCGAGCAGATGGTGCGGCTCGTTGCCCGCGTAGTCGAGCCCCGGCTGCGCCGGAACTCCGAGGGTCGCCGCGTAGACGGCGACCAGCAGAATCCACAACCCTACGAACCTCACACGCACCCATGATGGCGGTGGCGCGGCGCGGAAGACCTCAAGGATTCCTAAGCCCGCCCGATGACGTTGGCACATGCCCACTCTTCGCCTCCGCCGCACGCTCGGGCTCAAGCTCGGCCTCGCGTTCACCGCCGTCCTCGTCGTGATGCTCGGCTCGATCGCGCTGGTCCTCGTGAAGGCCGCGCACGCGGACGACGCGTACGAGCGCGCGATCGGCTGGCAGGAAGCGATCGCCGGCGCCGCCCACCAGGCCGCCGGCACGCGCCAGCAGCAGGCCGCGCAGGCCCTCTACGTCGCCACCGGCGACGACCGCTACAAGGCCGAGTGGGAGCAGGGCGTCAAGATCGCCGAGCGCAACGCCGCCGCGGTCGAGAAGCTCAACGACCCGACCGTCACCCAGATCGCGCAGACCGCGACCGACGCCGACCGCAAGCACGACGCCGCCGTCAACGAGGAGCTCTTCCCGGCGATGGCACGCGGCGACAGCGCCGCCGCGCACGCCGCGCTCGCCCGCGCCGACCGCTTCGTGCGGATCCCGCTCCAGGCGCAGGAGAAGATCGAGGCCTACGTCAGCAACCGCCAGAGGGAGGACGTGGCCGCGGCCAAGGCGGCGTCCGCGTCCGCGCGCCGCTTCGGCATCCTCGCCGCGCTGCTGGCGACGCTGCTCGCCGGCGCCGTCGTGCTCGTCGTCAGCCGCGGCATCCGCCGCTCCGCGACCGACGTGCTCGACCGCCTCTCCAGCCTCGAGACGCAGGACGCCGCCGAGCTGCAGCGCGCGCTGGACGCCGTCGCGGCGGGTGACCTCACGCAGTCGGTCCACGCCGACACGCCGGCGATCGCCAACCCGGGCACGGACGAGATCGGCGACATCGCGCGCGCCACCAACGGCATCCGCACCCGCCTGCACGCCTCGGTCGACAGCTACAACGGCATGCGCGGCCGGCTCTCGACGCTGATCGGCGAGGTCGCCGGCTCCTCCAGCTCGGTCGCCGAGACCTCACGCCACATGGCCGCCAGCTCCCAGGAGACGGGCGCCGCCGCGAGCGAGATCGCGAGCGCCGTCAGCGAGGTCGCCCACGGCGCCGAGCGCCAGACGCGCAGCGTCGAGCTGGTCCGCGCCACCGCCGAGGAGGCCGCGGCCGTCGCGCGCGAGAGCGTCGAGCGCGCCCACGCGGCCGCCCGCGCCGCCGACGAGGCCCGCGACGTCGCCCGTGACGGCGCGCGCACCGCCCAGGACGCCTACGACGCCATGTCCGGCGTGCAGTCCTCGACCCAGGACGTGACCGCCGCGATCCGCGACCTCGCCGCGCGCTCCGAGGAGATCCAGGGCATCGTCGGGACGATCTCCGCGCTCGCCGAGCAGACGAACCTGCTCGCGCTCAACGCCGCCATCGAGGCCGCCCGCGCGGGCGAGCAGGGCAGGGGCTTCGCGGTCGTCGCGGAGGAGGTCCGCAAGCTCGCCGAGGGCTCCTCCACCGCCGCCGGCTCGATCGCCACGCTGATCTCGCAGATCCGCGCGGAGACCGACCGCGTGGTCGACGTCGTCGAGGCCGGCGCCGAGCGCACCGAGGCCGGCGCGCGCACGGTCGAGCGCTCCCGCGCGGCCTTCACCGCGATCGAGCACGCCGTCGTCGACGTCAACCGCCGCGTGAGCGAGATCGCCGCCGCGGTCGAGCGGATCTCCGCCGGCACGGGCCGCATCCAGGCCGACGTCGTCGAGGTCGCCGCCGTCGCCGAGCAGTCCTCGGCCAGCGCCGAGGAGGTCTCCGCCTCCACGCAGGAGACCTCCGCGTCCACCCAGGAGATGGCGGCCTCCGCCCAGGAGCTGGCGGTCACCGCGCAGCGCCTGGACGGCCTAGTCGCGACCTTCCGAACCTAAAGCGACCTAAAGGGGGCTGACCCCTTTAACTCGCTTTAGGCGCCGCGGGCGAGCTCGACCAGCGTGCGCACGCCGAACCCGGCGCCGCCGTTGGGCGTATACGGCTTCTTGTTGTCGTACGCGGTGCCCGCGATGTCCAGGTGCGCCCACGGCGTGTCCCCGGCGAAGCGCTTGAGGAACTGCGCGGCGGTGATGCCGCCCGCGCCGCGGTCCGCCGGCGAGTTGACGATGTCCGCGTAGCGGCCCTTGATCTGCTCGTCGTACTCGACGTGCAGCGGCAGCCGCCAGTTGAGCTCACCGGCGCGCTGACCCGCCGACTCGACCGCGGCGGCCCAGGCGTCGTCGCTCGCCAACAGGCCCGCGTAGGTCTTGCCGAGCGCGACGACCATCGCGCCCGTCAGCGTCGCGAGGTCGATCAGGCGCTCCGCGCCCAGCTCGATCGCGTGCGTCAGGCAGTCGGCCAGGACGAGCCGGCCCTCGGCGTCCGTGTTGTTGATCTCGATCGACACGCCGGACTTGGAGCGCACGATGTCGCCGGGCTTCATCGAGCGACCTGACGGCAGGTTCTCGGTCGCGCCGATCACGCCCGCGACGCGCACGGGCAGCTTCAACGCCGCGATCGCGCCGACCGCCTCCAGCACGGCCGCGCCGCCGGACATGTCGAACTTCATCTCGTGCATCTTCGCCGCGGGCTTGATCGAGATCCCGCCGGAGTCGAAGGTCACGGCCTTGCCGACGTAGCCGAGGACCGGGCCCGTGGCGCCCTCGCCGTCGTAGCGGACGGTGATCAGCCGCGCGTCCTCGTAGGAGCCCTGCGCGACCGCGGCGAAGGCGCCCATCCCCGCCGCGCGGATGCCGGCCCCGTCGAGCACCTCGACGCTCACGCCCTCCAGCTCGGAGGCGCGCTCCGCGAGCGCCGTCGGCGTGAGGACGTTGGCCGGCCTGTTCTGCAGGTCCCGCGCGCGGTTGACGAAGCCCGCCACGGTCGCGGCGGCCGTCGCGTCGAGCGCATGGTGCGCGGACAGGATCAGCGCCTCGATCCCGTCGGACTCGGGCTCCTTGAACTCGCGGTAGGTGTAGGCCGCGAGCAGGGTGCCCTCGACGAGGCCGGCGACGTGGGCGTCGCCGACGTGGTGCGGAACCTCCCAGCAGAGCGTCTTGGTGCCGAGCTCCTTCGCGCGCCCGACGACCGCCGCGGCCGCGACGCGCGCCCGCTCCGGGTCGAAGTCGGACCGTCCGCCGAGGCCGACGATCACGTACCGCCGCCCTTCGGCGTGCGTCACCGCGAGCTTGCGCAGCCCGCGCTTGGCCTCGCCGCTGTCCACGAGCGCCTGCAGGCCGCCCCCGTGGTCATGCGCGATCCCCTCGTCCTCGAAGACGCCGACGACGATCGTGTCGGCATCGGTGGCGGTGGGTGCGTCAGTGGTGGATGTCACGCGCATAGAACGCGCACGTTAATAGACTCGCTCCATGGCCCGAACCGTGATCCTGAGCAGTGCTCGCACGCCGATCGGCAAGCTCGGCGGCGGTCTGTCCACCCTTCCCGCCACCCACCTCGGCGGTGTCGCGATCCGCGAGGCGCTGGACCGCGCGGACGTCGCGCCCGAGCAGGTGCAGCACGTGGTCATGGGCACGGTGCTCCAGGCCGGCCAGGGGCAGATCCCGAGTCGCCAGGCGCAGATCGAGGCCGGCATCCCGATCGAGGTCACCTCCGAGACCATCAACAAGGTGTGCGCCAGCAGCGTGCGCGCCGTGGGCATGATCGACCAGGCCGTGCGGGCCGGTGACCTCGACGTCGCGGTCGGTGGCGGCATGGAGTCGATGTCGCAGGCGCCGTACCTGCTGCCGGGCGCCCGCGGCGGCTTCCGCATGGGCGACGTGCAGGCGCTCGACGCGATGGTCCAGGACGGCCTGCGCAACCCGTTCACGGGCAAGCAGATGTTCGAAGAGGCGACCGAGATCGGCGACGAGCTCGAGATGACCCGCGCCGACCTCGACAAGTGGGCGCTGCGCAGCCACGAGCGCGCGATCGCGGCCACCGACGAGGGCCGTCTCGCGGACGAGATCGTCGCCGTCACGGTGCGCGGCCGCAAGGGCGACACCGTGGTGGACACCGACGAGGCGCCGCGCCGCGGCTCGACCCTGGAGGCGCTGGCCAAGCTTCCCGGCCTGACCAAGGGTGGCTCGCACACGGCCGGCAACTCGCCGGGCGTCAACGACGGCGCCGGCGCGCTCGTGCTGGCGTCGGAGGACTGGGCCGAGCGCAACGGCAAGGACATCCTCGGCACGATCATCGCCCAGGCGGCCGTGGCCGACGAGTTCGCGTGGCTCGCCCGCACGCCCGCCAACGCGGCGATCAAGGCGCTCGACAAGGCGGGCCTGCAGCCCGGCGACATCGACCTGTGGGAGATCAACGAGGCGTTCTCGTCGGTCGCCCTCAACAGCACCCGCATGCTCGGCATCGACGAGGCGCGCGTGAACGTCAACGGCGGCGCGGTCGCGCTCGGGCACCCGATCGGCGCGTCCGGCGCGCGGATCATCGGCGCGCTCGTGCTCGAGCTGCGCCGGCGTGGCGGCGGCTACGGCTGCGCGGCGATCTGCTCCGGCGGTGGCCAGGGCGACGCCATCATCGTGCAGGTCTGACTTGACGGAGCGGCCACACATCCTTCCCCCGCCGCCCGGCGGGGGAGCGATCAAGCGCGAGGGTGAGCGCGGCGCCGCGTTCTTCGACCTGGACCGGACGCTGATCGCCGGCTCGTCCTCGTTCCAGTTCGGCCGCGTCGCGTACAAGGCCGGGATGCTCTCGCGCCGGGACCTCGCGCGCGACGCCTACGAGAACCTCAAGTTCCGCCTGCAGGGCTCGACGGACGCCAGCACCGACCTGGTGCGCGAACGGGTCGGGAAGATGCTCGAGGGCGCGAAGGTGCGCGACCTGCAGCGGCTCTCCGGACCGGTCCTGGCCGGCGTGCTCCCGCGCCTGTACCCGCGCATGCTCGAGCTGGCGTACGAGCACCAGGACGCGGGCCGCCCGATCTTCATCTGCACCGCCGCGGCGCAGGAGATGGCCGAGCTGCTCGCGATCGTGCTCACGTTCGACGGCGCGGTCGGCTCGGTGGCCGAGGTGGTCGACGGCGTGTACACGGGCCGCGAGGGCGGGCCGTTCAACTACCGTGAGGGCAAGGCGCAGGCGCTCCGGGAGCTCGCCGAGCGCGAGGCCATCGACCTCGCCGCGAGCTACGCGTACAGCGACAGCGAGTCCGACCTGCCGATGCTGCGGCTCGTCGGCCATCCTGTGGCGGTCAATCCCGACAAGGAGCTCGCGCGGGTCGCGCGCGAGGAGGAGTGGGAGATCATGCGCTTCGAACGACTGGGCCGCAAGCTTCGAGTACTCGGCGCCGCCGCGGCGGTGGCCGGCGGTGCCGCGGCGGCACGGGTGGCGGTCCGATGAGCCTGCACGAGCTCACCGACGACCAGCGCGAGATCCGCGAGCTGGCCAAGCGCTTCGCGGACGAGCAGGTCGCGCCGCACGCGGCCCGGTGGGATCGCGAGCACCACTTCCCGCGCGAGCTGTTCGCCGAGCTGGGCGAGCTCGGCCTGATGGGCGTGTGCGTGCCCGAGGAGCACGGGGGCGCGGGCGCCGACTTCCTCACCTACATGCTCGTGCTCGAGGAGCTCTCGCGCGCCGACGCCGGCGTCGGCGTGACCGTCGCCGTGCACACCAGCGCGGGCACGCTGCCGATCCTCAACCACGGCTCGGAGGAGCAGATCGCGCGGCTCGTCCCGCCGCTCGCCAGCGGCGAGGAGCTGGCCGCGTTCGCGCTCACCGAGTCCGGCTCGGGGTCCGACGCGAGCGCCATGCGCACCCGGGTCGCCGACGACCGGATCTCCGGCGCCAAGCAGTGGATCACCAACGGCAGCTTCGCGAGCACCTTCATCGTGTTCGCGAAGGAGGGCGACCGCGCGTCGTCGTTCCTCGTCCGCGCCGGCGCCGACGGCTTCGCGGTCACGCGTGAGGAGGAGAAGCTGGGGCTCAACTCGAGCTCCACGGCGGACCTCGCGTTCGAGGACACGCCCGCCGAGCGCCTGGGGGAGCCCGGCAACGGCATGCGCGTCGCGCTGCGCACGCTCGACGGCGGCCGGATCGGGATCGCCGCGCAGGCCGTCGGCATCGCCCAGGCCGCGTTCGACACCGGCACCGCCTACGCCAAGGAGCGCAACGCGTTCGGCGGGCCGATCGCGCGCTTCCAGGCCATCCAGCACAAGCTCGCGGACATGCAGACCGAGATCGAGGCCGCCCGCGCGCTCGTCTGGCGCGCCGCGCGCCTGAAGGAGGCCGGCAAGCCGCACACCGTCGAGGGCGCGCAAGCGAAGCTGTTCGCCTCCCGCGTCGCCCGCCACCAGACGGGCGAGGCGATCCAGATCCTCGGCGGCTACGGCTACACCAAGGAGTTCCCGGCCGAGCGCTACTACCGCGACGCCAAGGTCACCGAGATCTACGAGGGCACGAGCGAGATCCAGAAGCTCGTCATCGCCCGCGCCATCCTCGGCGAAGCCATGCGCGACTGACGCGGCACGCCGTCCTGTGGGGTTTCTCCTACCCCCAGACGCGACGCTGAGGCATAGGCTCGCGCTCACATGCGCTGGGCCATCGTCACCGCCTGCCTGATCGCCGCGACGATCGGCGTCGCGCTGCTGTTCCAGGCGCCGGACGTGACGCGGCTGCCGCCGGGCGGTGTCGCGGTGCTCTACCTCGGCGTGGCGATCGCGTGGGGCTTCGTCGCGGTCGGCGCGTACGCGCACGCGCGCCGCCCGGAGAACCACACGGGCCGGCTGATGGTGATGACCGGGACGTTCGTCGCGCTGACGGGCCTGCAGTTCTTCGACGCGCCGCTGCCGTTCGCGATCGGCGCGCTGTTCGACACGGTCTCGATCTCCGCGCTGGTGCACCTGCTGATCGCGTTCCCGTCCGGACGGGTGGAGGGGAAGTGGCCGCGCCGCGCGGTCGGCGCCGCCTACGCCGCCGCGGTGCTGCAGCTCCCGCAGCTGCTCGTGACGACGTGCGACGACTGCCCGTCCGGCAATCCGTGGGTCGTCGTCGACAGCCACGTCCTGTCGACGCTGTTCTCGGTCCCGCAGGTGTCGCTGCTGCTGTTCATGCTCGTCACGACGCTGCTCGTGCTGATCGGTCGCCGTCAGACCGCGGGCCCGCTGCTGCGCCGCGGCCTGGAGCCGGTGCTGCTGCTCGGCGCGGTGATCCTCGTGCTCGGCGTCGCGACCGTGTTCTCGATCACCTTCGAGTCCGACCTGACGCAGGCGCTGCAGATCGCCGCCTTCTCGGCCTTCGCGCTCGTCCCCGCCGCGTTCCTGCTCGGCCTCGTCCGCACGCGGTTCTTCCGCACGGCCGCGGTCGGCCGCGTGATCGAGCGCCTCAGCCTCGACCCGCGCGGGGTGCGCGACGCGCTCGCGACCGAGCTCGGCGACCCGACGCTCGACGTCCTCTACTGGGTCGACGGCGGCTACGTCCACCGGGACGGCCGCCCCGCCACCCCGGACCAGCCGCTCACCGAGATCGACCACGAAGGTCGCCGCGTCGGCGCGCTGACCCACGGCCCCGCGCTCGCCGAGGAGCCGGACCTGCTGCGGGAAGCCGCGGCGGCGGCAGCGCTCGCGCTCGAGAACCAGCGGCTCGAGGTCGAGCTGCGCGCCCGGCTGGAGGCGCTCCGCGCGTCGCGCGCCCGGCTCGTCGAGGCCGGCGACGCCGAGCGCCGGCGGCTCGGCCGGGACCTGCACGACGGCGCGCAGCAGCGGCTCGTCGCGCTGATGATCGAGCTGCAGCTCGCGCGCGAGCAGTTCGACCGCGAGCCCGACACCGCGAAGGGACTGATCGACAGCGCGTTCGCCAACGCGCAGGAGGCGGTGCACGAGCTGCGCGACCTGGCGGCCGGCATCCACCCCGCGGTGCTCAGCCAGCGCGGCCTGGACGCCGCGCTCGAGTCGCTCGCCAGTCGCTCGACGGTGCCGGTGGAGCTGCGCTCCGCCCTCACCGAGCGACTGCCCAGCCCGGTCGAGACCGCCGCCTACTTCGTCGTCGCGGAGGCGCTCACCAACGTCGCCAAGTACGCGAACGCCACCCACGCCCAGGTCGACGTCCGGCGCGAGAACGGCCACGCCGTGATCGACATCCGCGACGACGGCGTCGGCGGCGCCGATGTCGCCACCGGCTCCGGGCTGCGCGGCCTCGGCGACCGTGTCGGCGCCCTCGACGGCGCCCTGGAGATCACCAGCCCGCCCGGCGCCGGCACGCTCATCCGGGCCCGCATCCCCACCTAAAGCAACCTAAAGGGGTCTGACCCCTTTATCTTTCTTCAGGCTCGGCGAAGGAACTCGAGCACGGCCAGCACGCGGCGGTGGTCCTCGGTGCCCGAGGCCACGCCGAGCTTGGTGAAGATCGAGGTGACGTGCTTCTCGACGGCGTGCGGGGTGACGACGAGCTTCTCCGCGATGCCCTTGTTCGAGCGACCCTCCGCCATCAGCTCCAGCACCTCGCGCTCGCGCGGCGTCAGCGAGTCGACAGGGTCGTCGCGACGGCGCCGGCCGAGCATGTGCGCGACGACCGTCGGGTCGAGCACGGACCCGCCCGCGGCCACGCGGCGGACGGCCTCGGCGAAGCCCGCGAAGTCGGTGACGCGGTCCTTGAGCAGGTAGCCGACACCCTCGGCGTTGTCGCCGATCAGGTCGACGGCGTAGCGCTCCTCGGCGTACTGCGAGAGCACCAGCACGCCGACCGCGGGCTGGGACGCGCGGATCTCCAGCGCCGCCCGCAGGCCGTCGTCGGTGTGGTCGGGCGGCATCTGCACGTCGACGATCGCGACGTCCGGCTTGTGCGCGGACACCTTGCGCAGCAGGTCCGGCGCGTCGGCGGCCTCGGCCACGACCTCGAAGCCCGCCGTGCCCAGCAGGCTCACGATCCCCTGGCGCAGCAGCGCCTGATCTTCTCCGATGACGATCCTCAAGGTGGCCCCAGCAGCTCGACGAGACGCGGCGATGCTAACTCGGCCTTGCCGACGAAGCCACGCGCCCCCGAACCCGCCAGTGCGTCGCCGAGCTCGTCGGCGTCCAGCGTGGAGACGACGACCACGGCGGCGTCGCCGAACGCCCCCGCGGCCGACAGGCCGTCGCCGTCGGGGAGGTTGACGTCCAGCAGCACGCAGTCCGGGCGCAGCTCGCGCGCCGCGGCCAACCCGCCGGCGACGCTGTCGGCCACGCCGACGACCTCATAGCCGCGGGCGCTGAGCAGCACCCGGGCCGTCGCCCGGAAGGCGGCGGAGTCGTCGACGACGAGGACGGAGCGCGGCATGCCGTGGAAGTTAAACGTCCAGGACGTTCAAGTTCGGGGGGTTTACCGGAGACTTGCGGTGAGGGGCAGGTCGGCGCGCAGCGTGGTGCCCAGCCCCGGCGGGGAGTCGATGTCGAGCCGGCCGCCGAAGGCCTCGACGCGGTCGGCGAGGCCGCGCAGGCCGCTTCCGCCGCCGGGGTCGGCACCGCCGAGGCCGTCGTCGGCGACCTCGATCAGCGCGTGCTCGTCGGTGCGCGTGATGCTGACGCGCACGAGCGTCGCCCGCGCGTACTTGGCGACGTTCGTCAGCGCCTCGCTGACGACGTAGTACGCCGCCGCCTCGACCGGGCCGGGCAGCCGCTCCTCCAGCTCCACCGTGAGCTCCACGGGCACCGGCGCGCGGTCGGCGACGGCCCGCACCGCCGGCTCGAGCCCGCGCTCGGTGAGCACGGCGGGGTGGATGCCGCGGGCCAGCTCGCGCAGCTCCTGCAGCGCGTGCGACAACTCCTCGCCGGCACGGGCGAGGTCGTCGTCGTCCGGATGCCGGCGCGCGGCCATCCGCAGCATCAGCGCGAGCGAGACGAGCCGCTGCTGCGCGCCGTCGTGCAGGTTGCGCTCCAGGCGGCGGCGCTCGGCGTCGCCGGCCTGGACGATGCGGGCGCGCGACGCCGCGAGGTCCTCCCGCGCCTGCGCGTTCGCGAGCGCCTGCGCGGCCAGCTCGGCGAAGTACGCGATCCGCTGCTCGGCGCTCTCCGGGAACGGCCCGGCGCTCATCGCGGAGACGATCACCGCGCCCCACAGCGAGCCGCCGAGGAACACCGGCGCGGCGACGACGGCCTGGACGCCGTAGTCGCGCATGATCTGCGCGAGGTTGCCCTCGGCGCGCGCGTAGGAGTCCATCCGCGCGGCCTGGCCGGTGCGCCACACGCGCGTGACCGCCGTGTCGCCGTCGAGCGGCATCCGCGTCCCGTGGCCGAGCACGTGCTCGGGCCGTTGCGCCCAGCCGCCGACGATCTCGCCGGCACGGCCGTCGGGGTCGAACCGGAACATGTGCGCGGTCTCCGCTTCCAGCAGCTTGCCGACCTCCTCGCTGAGCAGGTCGAACAGCTGCGCCGGGTCGCTGAACGCGGCCACCGCGGTGGCCACCCGCCGCAGCGCCGCCTGCTCGTCGGCGAGCCGGTGCAGCGCCGCCTCGGCCACGTTGCGCGCGGTGAGGTCGCGCAGGTAGCCGTAGAAGACGCGCTCGCCGGGGATCTCCGGCCGCGTGACCACCAGCTCGACGGGGAACTCCGTGCCGTCGCGGCGCATCGCGGTCAGCTCCACACGCCGGCCGACGATCGGCCCGCGCCCGGTCTTCAGGTAGCGCACGAGCCCGTCGCGGTGCGCGTCGCGCAGCGTCTCCGGGATGATCAGCGCGGCCAGCTCCTGGCCGAGGATCTCCTCCGCCTTGTAGCCGAACGTGCGCTCGGCGGCGCGGTTGGCCGACAGCACGAAGCCGTCGTCGTCCATCGTGAACACCGAGTCGAAGGCGACGTCGAGCATCGCCTGGCGGCGCGCCTCGAACTCGCGCATCCCTCGCTGGGCCTTGCAGCGCTCGACGAACTGCGCGACCTGCACGCCGACGCTCTCCGCCGCCGCCAGCAGGTCGTCGTCGGGCGGTGGCGTCGGCACGAGCAGCTCGCCCACGCCCGCGATCGGGATCGCCAGCGTCGCCCCGTCCCAGCGCAGCTTGTGGCCGTCGAGGCTGCGGTGCAGCGTGCCCGGCAGCCGCGCGAACGCGGTCTCCTCGTCGGGTGAGGCGAGCGCGGCCGTGACGGCGCGCAGCAGCTCAGCCGGCCGCAACCGGGATCTCCGCGCGCACCGTCGTCCCGGCGCCGAGCGGGCTGTCGATCTCCAGCCGGCCGCCGAGCGCCTCGACGCGGTCCGCGAGCCCCCGCAGGCCGCTGCCGCGCCCGGCCGCCGCGCCGCCGACGCCGTCGTCGCGCACGACGATCAGCGCGAGCCCGTCCGCACGCTCCACGCCGACCGTCACCCCGGTCGCGTGCGCGTACTTGGCGACGTTCGTCAGCGCCTCGGCGACGACGTAGTAGGCGGCCGCCTCGACCGGGTCCGGGAGACGCTCCTCCAGGTCCACGCTCAGCGCGACCGGGATCGGCGCGCGGTCGGCGACGGCCCGGACGGCCGGCTCGAGCCCGCGCTCGCTCAGGACCGCCGGGTGGATGCCGCGCGCGAGCTCGCGCAGCTCGGTCAGCGCGTGGCCGAGCTCCTCGCCCGCGCGGACCAGGTCGATGTCCTCCGGGTGCCGGCGAGCGGCCAGGCGCAGCATCAGCGCGAGCGAGACGAGCCGCTGCTGCGCGCCGTCGTGCAGGTTGCGCTCGAGGCGGCGGCGCTCGGCGTCGCCGGCCTGGACGATGCGGGCGCGCGACGCCGCCAGGTCCTCCCGCGCCTGCGCGTTGGCGAGCGCCTGGCCGGCGAGCTCGGCGAAGTTGGTGATCCGCCGCTCGGCGCCGGCCGCGAACGGCTCGCCCGCCCCGCCGGAGACGATGACGGCGCCCCACAGCCGGCCCTCCAGGAAGATCGGCCCGGCGACCGCGGAGTGATGCCCGAGCGCGCGCAGGCTCGCGGCCAGCTCGCCCTCGAGGTCGTCGTAGCTGTCGACGCGGGCGGGCGCGCCGGAGCGGTAGACGCGGGCCGACACGCTGTCGCCCCCGAGCGAGACGGTCGCGCCCACCTCGTGCACGGCGATGTCCGTGTCGTGCCAGCGGGCGAGCACGGTCGCGGTCTCGTCGTCGTTGAAGCGGATCATGTTCGCGCTGGGCGCGCGCAGCAGCCGGCCGACCTCCTCGGTGACGACCGAGAACGCGTCCCGCGGGTCGCTCTCGGTGGCGATCGCCGTCGCGACCCGGCGGAGCGCCGCCTGCTCGGTCGCCAGGTGGCGCAGTACGCGCTCACGCTCCTCGGCCTCGGCGACGTTCGCGGCCACCGCGTGCTGGGCGCGGCAGCGCTCGGCGAAGTGCGACATCAGCAGCCCGAGGCTGTCCAGCGTCGCCCGCAGCGACTCGTCCGGCTCCAGGTCCGCGGCGAAGCTCATGACACCGATCCGCGGCACCTCGAAGCTCACGCCGTCGCCGGGCGTCTCGGGCGGCGTGCCCCACGCGTAGGCGCGCCGGAGCGTCGCCCGGGCCACGGGCAGCCACATCCCGCCGCCGGTCGCGCCGAGCGACTCGCCGAGCGTCGCGAGCAGCGCCGGGTACGCGTCGGACTCGTTGTCGGCGGCCGCGAGCGCGCGCACGACCGCATGCCCCGTGCGGAGCAAATGCGCAGCGTCGAGTGACTCGTGAGCGGGCACGTGCGCCGACGAGTCTGTCGCATTCGCGGTGTCCGGGGCAACTGCGGCGCTCCGCGACGCATACGAGGACTTCCTCGTATTACGCTTGCGCCCATGGCACGCAAGATTCGCGTCGTCGTGGCCAAGCCCGGTCTCGACGGCCACGATCGCGGCGCGAAGATCATCGCGCGCGCGTTACGAGACGCCGGCATGGAGGTCATCTACACCGGCCTCCACCAGACCCCTGAGCAGATCGTCGAGACGGTCCTGCAGGAGGACGCGGACGCCGTGGGGCTCTCGATCCTCTCGGGCGCGCACATGACGCTCGTCCCGCGCGTGATCGAGCTGCTGCGCGAGCAGGATGCCGGCGACGTCGTGGTCACCGTCGGGGGGACGATCCCCAGCCAGGACATCCCGGAGCTCAAGGCGCTCGGCGTCGCCGAGGTCTTCACGCCCGGGGCGCCCACGCAGGCGATCATCGACTTCATCGAGGGCTCAGTGACCGACCGCACTTGAACTGTACCGTCCAGACGGTACAGTTGGTGGCATGAAGACCATCAAGATCGCTGCTGCCGCCTTCTCCTCCATCGTCGGCTCCTTAGCCTTGCTGGGAGTCAATGACTCCCACGACCGGAACTAGAGACCGCCTCCTCGACGCCGCCGGCACCGTCGTCCATCGCGACGGTGCGCAGGCGCTGACGCTCGACGCGGTCGCCAAGGAGGCGGCCGTGTCCAAGGGCGGCCTCCTCTACCACTTCAAGTCCAAGGCCGACCTCGTCCAGGCGATGGTCGATCGCTGGCTGAGCCAGTTCGGCGCCGAGATGGAGGCGGCCGACTCGGCCTTCGTCCGCGGCTACGTCAAGGCGAGCACGCCCGATGAGCACGAGCTCGGGATGCTCGCCGCGCTGGTCGCCGATCCCTCCCTGCTGGTCGCGGTGCGCGAGCAGTACGGCATCTGGCAGGATCGCGTCCAGCGCGAAGGCCGCGACCCAGTCGACGCCACCGTCGCGCGGCTCGCCGCGGACGGGCTCTGGCTGGCTGAGCTCCTCGGCATGGGGCCGCCGACCGGTGAGCTGCGAGAGCGGGTACTCGAACGTCTGTTGGACCTGGCCGAACCGCACGATTGACTCGCGAGTCAACCGGCTACGATGGCGTCAGAAAGTCTGAGTTCCGAGGAGTTGAGCCTGTGAAGATCTGCGTCCTGGTCAAAGAGGTGCCGGACGCCGCCGTCGAGAAGCGCATCAACCCCTCGACGGGGCGGCTGGACCGAGGCGGGGAGAAGAACCTCAACCCGTTCGACACGCACGCCATCGAGGCGGCCATGCAGCTCAAGGAGGGCGGCGCCCTCTCGATCGACGAGGTGGTCGCCGTCACGATGGGGCCCGAGAGCGCCAAGCGCGCGCTCACCAAGGCGGTCTCGCTCGGCGCCGACCGCTCGGTGCACCTGAGCGACGACGCGCTCGCGGGCTCGGACGTGAACGGCACGGGCTACGCGCTCGCGCAGGTGCTCGCCTCCGAGAACCCGGATCTCGTGCTGCTGGGCCAGCAGTCCGACGATGGCGAGTGCTACACGATCGGCGCCGTGGTCGCCGACCACCTGCAGATGCCGTCGCTTACGCAGGTCATCAAGATCGACGTCGAGGGCGGCGCGCTGCGTTGCGAGCGCCAGGCCGAGTACGGCTACGACACCGTCCAGGTGGAGCTGCCGGCCGTGATCTCCGTCGGTGACGCGATCAACGAGCCGCGCTACCCGTCGCTGAAGGCGATCATGGGCGCCAAGAAGAAGCCGCTGGAGACCAAGGCCGCCGGCGACGTCGGCATCGAGGCCGGTCGCGTCGGCTACGACAACGCGCGCGCCCACTGCAGCGAGTTCGCCGCGCCGCCCGCCAAGGCCGCCGGCCAGATCATCGAGGACGAGGACACGAACGAGACGGTCGAGAAGATCGTCGCGTGGCTGGACGAGAGGAAGCTCCTGGCATGAGCGGCATCCTGGTCTACGCGCTGCACTACGAGGGCGCGTTCAACAAGAACTCGCTCGGCGCGGTCTCCGAGGGCGCGCGCCTGGCGCAGCAGCTCGGCACCGAGTGCCACGCGATCGTCATCGGCGAGGGCGTGTCGGACGACCTCGCGGGGCAGCTGGGCAACTACGGCGCCTCGAAGGTCTACCGCGTCGAGGGGCCCGAGGGCCTCGCGCAGCCGGTCGTGGACGCCATGGAGGCGGCCATCGCCGCCGGTGGCCACGAGTACGCGCTGTTCGGCGGCGGCCTGCTCGGCTTCGAGATCGGCGCCGGCCTCGCCGCGCGCCTGGACGCCGGCGTGTGCATGGAGGTCACCAGCGTGCGCGTGGAGGAGGGCAAGCTCGTCGCCGAGCGCCCGATCCTGCAGGACTCGCAGATCTCCTCGGTGCACTACCGCTCGGGCGTCGGCGTGATCATCGGCCGCCTGAACGCGTTCGAGGTCGCCGAGACCGGCGGCACGGCCACCGTCGAGGACCTGCCGGTCGAGTTCAAGGCGCACAGCCTGAAGGCGAAGATGGTCCAGCGCGGCGAGCAGCGCGGCGCGGACGTCAACATCGAGGACGCCGACGTCCTCGTCGCCGGGGGTCGCGGCCTCGGCAAGAAGGAGGGCTTCGACGCGCTCGAGGAGCTCGCCGGCGCGCTCGGCGGTGCCGTCGCGGCGACGCGTGCGGTGGTCGACGCGGGCTGGTACTCGTACTCGGCGCAGATCGGCCAGACGGGGAAGACCGTGTCGCCCAAGCTCTACCTGGCGGCGGGCATCTCCGGCGCCATCCAGCACAAGGTCGGCATGCAGGCGAGCGAGAACATCGTCGCCATCAACAAGGACTCCAACGCGCCGATCTTCGAGTTCTCCGACCTCGGCATCGTCGGCGACCTGAACAAGATCGTGCCCAAGCTCACCGAGGCCGTGAAGGCGAAGAAGGGCGCGTAGCGTGAACCGCGCCCCCAGCGAGTTCCCGCCGCCGGTCGACTCGGCGGCGGAGTTCGTCGGCCCGCCGACGGACGATCCGGACGAGCGGATCGAGGTCGGCGTCGCGATCGTCGGCGGCGGGCAGGCCGGGCTGGCCTGCGCCATCCGCCTGCTGCAGCTGCTGGCCGACGACGAGGAGCTCACCGAGCGCCTCGGCGAGGTGCCCGTGGCCGTGATCGAGAAGGGCCGGGTCGCGGGGGCGCATCAGCTCTCGGGCGGGGTCATGAACCCGAGCGCGATCCGGGAGCTGCTCCCGGACGACGACTCGTGGCCGCACTACGGCGAGGTCAAGCGCGAGACGGTGTACTTCATGCCGAACCGCAAGCGCGCGGTTCCCTTGAAGCCGACGCCGCCGCCCTTCAGGAACCACGGCAACTACGTCGTCTCCGTCGCCGAGCTCAACCGCTGGCTGGGCGAGAAGGCGGAGGAGCTGGGCGCCTACATCCTCACCGAGACCACGGGCGACAAGCTCCTGGTCGAGGAGGGCAAGGTCGTCGGCGTCCGCACGGGCGACAAGGGTCGCGACAAGTCCGGCGGCGAGAAGGGCAACTTCGAGCCCGGCAGCGACGTGATGGCCCAGGCCACCGTGCTCGCCGAGGGCTGCTGGGGGCACCTCACCGGCGCCGCCCTGAAAGCGCTCGACCTCGCGCCGAAGGACCCGCAGGTGTGGGCGCTCGGCGTCAAGGAGGTGTGGGAGGTCGAGCAGCCGTTCGACAAGGTCGTCCACACGCTCGGCTGGCCGCTGCGCGCCGGTGCGAAGTGGCAGGAGTTCGGCGGCTCGTGGATCTACGGCATGAACCGCGAGGGCGAGACGCCGAAGGTCTCGATCGGCTTCGTCACCGGCCTCGACTGGACCGACGCGCGCTTCTCCGTCCACGACGTGCTGCAGGAGTTCAAGCTGCACCCGCTCGTCAAGAAGATCCTCGGCGATGGCAAGCGCGTCGCCTGGGGCGCGAAGGCGATCCCCGAGGGCGGCTACTGGGCGATGCCCAAGCTGCACGCGCCGGGCATGGTCATCGCCGGCGACGCGGGCGGGATGGTCAACGTGCCCAAGCTCAAGGGCATCCACTACGCGATCGAGTCGGGCCGGCTCGCCGCCGAGACCATCTACCAGCAGCTCAAGGCCGGCTCGTCCGACTTCAAGGGCTACGAGGACGCGGTCTACAAGTCCAAGATGGGCCAGGAGCTCTACGAGTCGCGCAACATGAAGCAGCCGTTCGGCAAGGGCCTCGTCGTCGGCGGCGCGCTGACGAACGCGATGGTCCTCACCAAGGGCCGTTTCCCGGGCGGGCACTGGCCGACGCACCGCGACGCCGAGGCGCCACTGCGCTACTCGGGCCGCGAGGAGCGCTATCCGAAGCCGGACGGCAAGTACACGTTCGACAAGCTGAGCGGCGTCTTCCTGACCGGCAACGCGACCCGCGACGACGCGCCGTCGCACATCAAGATCCAGCAGCGCGTCCCGCGGGAGGTCGCCGACGCGTGGACCTACATGTGCCCGGCCGGCGTCTACGAGGTGCCCGAGGACGCGCCGGCTGAAGGGATGGTCGACCTGATCGTCAACCCCTCCAACTGCGTCCAGTGCGGCGCGATCACCGCCAAGGGCGGCCGGCTCACCCCGCCCGAAGGCGGAGACGGACCGGTCTACCAGATCACTTAGCGAGCCTGGCGCGGTCTCGTCCTCCGGATCTGGGAGGATGCCGCCTCCTTCGGCGCGGCAGGGGGCCGCGCCGGCTCGGAGGGGAGACACCCATGCAGTTCACGCTTCGGCGGTCCCTGGCCGCTGCGACGACGGTGCTGGCCGTCGCCGCGGGTTCGACGCTCGCGGCTCCGGCGTCCAACGCCGCCTGCTCGACCACCGTCTTCATGCAGGTCGCGACGAAGAAGATCGGCGCGTCGACGCTGCACCTGTACGAGAACGGCTGCAAGAACCAGTACAAGGGCGAGATCTCCGGCGGCCTGGCGGGCTCGAAGGTCAAGCTGCGCATGAACGACGGCAAGGCCACCGACTGGTACAAGCAGCCGTCCGCCGGCGTGCCGGCGAAGACGATCGCGCTCTACGCCGGCTCCACCGTCACGCGCGTCTACGTCGACGGCTACGAGGTCACGAAGTTCGGTCCCGTCACGGGTACGCTGACCTTCGCGCGCTAGTCACCAGCCGAGCGTGCCTGCTGGGCCCTTGAACGGGCCCACCAGGTCGCTGGTGATCCAGCCGCCGTAGAAGTCGCTGTCCTGGGCCTCGACGCGCTCGTCGTCGAGGTAGGCGGCGTCGACCCGGGCCGGGTAGAAGGCGATGTGGCCCTTGAGGGCCTCGTAGCCCGGCGAGGGGTCGTGGTAGGTCCAGGCGACCGGGCGCTCGTCCGAGCGGGTCGCGGCGTAGAAGTAGTGCGCGCGGCCCTTGAACTCACACCAGCTGGTGCGCTTGCGGCTCGGCACGAGCCACCCGTCCACGACGTCGTGGGGCGGGATGTAGATCACCGGCGGGTGGCTCGTCTCCAGCACGCGCAGCGCACGGGTGGAGTCGGCCACGACCTCGCCGTCCAGCTCGACCCGGACGCGCCGCTCGCACGGCACGACCGCCGGCGGCCGCGGGTAGTCCCAAACACGTTCCATACATCACCAGTACGCTTCCGGGGATGACACGGCTCATCCGGGGTGGGCGGGTCGTCACCGCCACCGACGCGTTCGACGCGGACGTGCTCATCGACGGCGAGGCGATCGTCGCGGTCGGCACCGGCCTGTCCGGCGACGAGGAGATCGACGCCTCTGGCTGCCTGGTCCTGCCGGGCCTGGTGGACAACCACACGCACCTCTCGATGCCGTTCGGCGGCACCTGGAGCTGCGACGACTACGACACCGGCACGGCGGCCGCCGCCGCGGGCGGCACGACGTCGATCGTCGACTTCTGCATCCAGTACGTCGGTGGGTCCTTGAAGGACGCGCTGGCCGAGTGGCACGGCCGCGCCGACGGCGCGGCGCACATCGACTACGGCTTCCACTGCGCGATCACCGACGCGCGGCCCGAGGTCGTGGCCGAGATGGAGCAGTGCGTCGCCGAGGGCGTGACCTCGTTCAAGGTCTTCATGGCCTACAAGGGCGCGCTGATGGTCGACGACGAGCAGTTCATCGCCGTGCTCGAGCAGACGGGCAAGACCGGCGGGCTCGTGATGGTGCACTGCGAGAACGGCGACGCGGTCGTCCGCTACCAGAAGGAAGCGCTCGAGCGCGGGGACACCGACCCGAAGTTCCACGCGTCCACGCGGCCGCCCGAGGTGGAGGGCGAGGCGACGTCGCGCGCGATCCGGCTGGCGGAGTGGACGGGCCGGCCGCTGTTCGTCGTGCACGTCACCTGCGAGGAGGCGGTCAAGGAGATCCAGGCCGCGCGTGACCGCGGGCTGCCGATCTTCGGCGAGACCTGCATCCAGTACCTCTACCTGACCGTCGAGGACCTGGACCGCCCCGGCTTCGAAGGGGCCAAGTACGTCTGCTCCCCGCCGCTGCGCGAGGCCTACAACCAGCACGTGCTCTACCAGGCGCTGCGCCAGGGCGCGCTCCAGGGCATCAGCACCGACCACTGCCCCTTCAACTTCAAGGAGCAGAAGGAGCTCGGCCTCGGCGACTTCACGAAGATCCCGAACGGGCTCCCCGCGATCGAGCACCGGCTGACCCTGCTCTACGACCGCAGCGTCCGCGAGGGCCACATGGACATCGTCGACGTCGTCCGCCACGGCAGCTGGGGCCCGGCGCGGATCTTCGGCCTCGACAAGAAGGGCGCGATCGCCCCGGGCTTCGACGCGGACATCGTCGTCTTCGACCCCGAGGTCAAGCACACGATCAGCGCGGAGACGCACGTCATGAACGTCGACTACGACCCGTTCGAGGGCTGGGAGGTGCAGGGCAAGCCCCGCTTCGTCTTCTCCCGCGGCGACACGGTCTACGCCGACGGCCAGGTCGTCTCCGAGCCCGGCCGCGGGCGCTTCCTCAAGCGGTCGCTGTTCGAGCCGGCGCTGGGCTGAGCCTCATCTTCCGCGGTCAGCCTCGTACGCATGCGAGTGCTGATCGCGGACGACCATCCGCTGTTCCGAGATGGGCTCGCACGCGCGGTGAACGCGCGCTTCGAGCTGGTCGGGCAGGCCGCGGACGGGCGGGAGGCGCTCGCGGGGATCCGCCGCCACGCGCCGGACGTCGCCGTGGTGGACCTGCGGATGCCCGGGCTCTCCGGGCTCGAGGTGATCGGCCGCTCCTCGGTGCCGGTGCTGGTGCTGTCGGCAGCGACGGACAGCGCGCTCGTGTACGCGGCGGTCGCGGCCGGCGCGGCCGGCTACTTCTCCAAGGACGCCGGGCGTGACGCGATCTGCGACGCCATCGCCGCCGTGGGGCGCGGAGAGCACGTGCTCGACCCGAGCCTGCAGGCGGGGCTGTTCGGCGAGATCCAAGGCCGTGAGCTCGACGGTGAGCGTCCGCTGCTCAGCGACCGCGAGCGCGAGATCCTCGACCGGATCGCGGCGGGCAAGACCGCGCCCGCGATCGCCCAGGAGCTGTACTTGAGCACGGCGACGGTCAAGACGCACCTCGCGCACCTGTACGAGAAGCTGGGCGTCGGCGACCGCGCGGCGGCCGTCGCGGAGGCGATGCGGCGCGGCCTGTTGGAATGACGACCCGCACGCGCGTCCCCGCGCCCGGCGCGGAGTCGATCCGCAGCTGACCGCCCGCGCTGCGGACGCGCTCGGCCACCAGCGCCAGCCCGAGGTGCCCGGCCGCGGGCGCCCCCGCGAAGCCGCGGCCGTCGTCGGTGACCTCGAGCACCACGCGGTGCGCCTCCGCGTGCCGGGTGACGTTGGTCAGCAGCTCGCGCGCGACGCTGAGCAGCACGTCGTCGCCGGCCGGAACCGGCTCGCGCGGACCGTCCGCGAGCGCGCCGCGCAGGTCGGCGATCGTGGCGCGCAGGATCGTGCGCGCCCGCTCGACGTCCCCGGCCGCCAGCTCCTGGTCGGCCACGATCAGGTTCTGCACCGGTCCGTCGTGCAGCCAGGCGGCGAGCGAGCTCATGGTTCGAAGATGCCGCGCGCAGATGAACGCTTCGCTCGATCATCCGATCGGCGGATGCGGGCTCATCATCGGTCGCCGCAGCCTTGGCTGCATGGCCGAGACGATCACCACCCACCAGGCACCCTTCCCGTCGTCCCGCGAGCGGCCCGGCCGTCCCGGGCTGCGACGCGAGATCGGGTTCATCGGCCTGCTGTGGGCGTCCGGCGGCTCGATCATCGGATCGGGGTGGCTGTTCGGCGCGCAGGGCGCGCTGTCGATCGCCGGCCCCGCCGCGGTCATCTCCTGGGGCATCGGGGCGATCGCGATCCTGCTGCTGGCGCTGGTGCACGCGGAGCTCGGCGCGATGTACCCGGTGGCGGGCGGCACGGCGCGGTTCCCGCACTACACGTTCGGCGGCGCGGTGGGCGCGTCGTTCGGCTGGTTCTCGTGGTTGCAGGCCGCGACGGTCGCGCCGATCGAGGTGATGGCGGTCATCCAGTACAGCCAGCACTACTCGTTCGCGCACGACTGGATGCACGTGAAAAACGGGCAGAACGTGCTGACCGCCACCGGGATCGTCGTCGCCGTGCTGCTGATGGCGGCGCTGACGGCCATCAACTTCCTCGGCGTCCGCAAGCTCGCCAACACCAACAGCGCGGCGACGTGGTGGAAGGTCGGCGTGCCCGTCCTGACGATCATCGCGCTGGCGTTCGCCGGGCTGCACTTCGGCAACTTCCACGCGGCCGACGGCTTCGCGCCCGGCGGTGCCGCGGGCGTGCTCGCCGCGGTGTCCACCGGCGGCATCGTGTTCGCCCTGCTGGGCTTCGAGCAGGCCGACCAGCTCGCGGGCGAGAGCCACAACCCCAAGCGCGACATCCCGCGCGCCGTGATCGGCGCGATCGCGATCGGCGCGGTCATCTACATCCTGCTGCAGCTCGTGTTCCTGCTCGCGCTGCCGGCCTCGCAGATCGGCATCAGCTGGGCGAGCTCGCCGTTCACGACCTTCAGCGGCCCGTTCGCCGAGCTGGCGACGCTCGCCGGGCTCGGCTGGCTGGCGACGATCCTCTACATCGACGCGGTCGTCTCCCCGGGCGGCACCGGCCTGATCTACACGACGGGCGCGTCGCGCGTGTCCTACGGGCTGAGCCGCAACGGGTACATCCCGAGCGCGTACGAGACCACCGACCGCCGCGGCGTGCCGTGGGTCGGGCTGCTCACCGCGTTCGTCGTCGGCTGCGTGTGCTTCCTCCCGTTCCCGTCGTGGCGCTCGCTCGTCGGCCTGATCACCAGCGCCAGCGTGCTGATGTACGCGGGCGCGCCGCTCGCGCTCGGCGTGCTCCGCGCCAAGGTGCCCGACGCCGAGCGGCCGTACCGGCTGCCCGCCGCGCGGGTGCTCGGCCCGGCGGCGTTCGCGGTCGCCAACCTGCTGATCCTGTGGTCGGGCTGGACCACCGACTGGAAGTTGGGCGTCGCGATCCTGCTCGGCTACGTGATCCTCACGCTCAACCACGTGCTGCGGCTGAACCCGGTGCGACCGGAGTTCGAGCTGCGCTCGGCGCCGTGGTTGCCGGTCTACCTGGTCGGCCTCGGGCTGATCGTCTACCTGAGCGACTTCGGGCCGCTCGAGCACCCGATCTTCCCGCTGTGGTGGGACATGGCCGCGGTGATCATCTTCAGCGCGGGCATCTACTCGTGGGCGCTGCGCGTGGCGCTGCCCGAGGAGAAGATCCGCGCGTTGATCGATCGAGTACCTTCCGCTTAGTGCTCGACTTCGGCGTCACGGTGCTGCCCGATCCTCCGTACCAGCGGCTCGTGGACCTGGTCGTCAAGGCCGAGTCGCTGGGCTTCGACAGCGGCTGGACGTACGACTCGCCGATCCTCTGGCAGGAGCCGTACCCGCTGATCACGCTGCTCGCCGACCGCACGTCGACGATGCGGATCGGCATGTGCGTGACCAACCCGGTCACGCGCGAGCCGGCGGTGACCGCGAGCGCCCACGCCACGCTGCAGGACATCTCCGGCGGCCGCATGGTGATGGGGATCGGCCGCGGGGACAGCGCCGTGCGCGTGATGGGGCGCAAGCCCACGCCGATCGCGATCTTCGAGCAGCGCTGCGCGATGATCCGGGACTTCATGAACGGGCGGGCGGTGGACTGGGAAGGCACCGAGATCCAGCTGCAGTGGGCGCAGGGCAAACCCGAGATCCCGCTCTACGTCGCCGCCTACGGGCCGCGCGCGCTCGGCGTCGCCGGGCGCGTGGCGGACGGCGTGATCATCCAGCTCGCCGACCCGGCGATCATCGAGTGGACGATGGCCACGGCGCGCCGGGCGGCCGAGGAGGCGGGACGCGATCCCGCCGCGCTGCGCTGCCTCGTGTGCGCGCCGTCGAAGGTCACCGACGACCTCGCGCAGGCGCGCGACGAGGTGCGCTGGTTCCCCGCGATGGTCGGCAACCACGTCGCGGACATCATCCGCGTGCACGGCGAGACGTCCGACATCCCGCGCGAGCTGACCGACTACATCAAGCAGCGCGACGCCTACGACTACAAGGACCACTCGCGCGTGGGCGCGGCGCACGGCTCGTTCGTCTCCGACGAGATCTGCGACCGGTTCACGGTGATCGGCTCGGCCTCCCAGGTCGTGGAGCGCCTGAGAGGCCTGGAGGCGATCGGCGTGGACGAGTGGATCGTCTACCTGATGACCGAGGGCCAGGACGAGACGCTCGAGGCCTACGGCGCGGAGATCATCCCCGCGCTCAAGTCGTAGAGGCGCCCGAACGCCTGCAGCGCGACGCGCAGGTCGTCCTCGGCGGTGTCCTCGGTCGGGTTGTGGCTGACGCCGTCGATGCTGGAGCTGAACACCATCACGGTCGGGTAGCGGCGGGCGACCTCGGCGGCGTCGTGCAGCGCGCCCGACGGCAGCCGCGGCGGGTCCTCGTCGCCCGTGACCTCGCCGACGGCCTGCGCGGCGAGGTCCACCAGCGTCTCGTCGAACGGGATCGGGTCGATCTGCCAGATGCGCTTCCACTCGACGGTCACGCCGTCCTCGTCCGCGATCCGGTCCGCGGCGGACTTCACGTCGGCCAGCATGTCGCGCAGCTGCTCGCGCGTGAACGCGCGCTGGTCGAGCGTCACCTCGCAGCGCTGGTTGATGATCGTCGGGATGCCGGGCTCGGCGGTGACCGTGCCGATCGTGGCGACGCCGCCGCGGTCGATCGCCGACTCCCGGGCCGCGAGGCCGAAGCGGGCCGCGGCGAGGAACGCGTCGCGGCGCAGGTTCATCGGCGTCGAGCCGGCGTGGCTGGCCTTGCCGCTGAAGGTGATGCTGTGGCGCTCGACGCCGAAGCAGCCGATCACCGCCGCGGCGGGCTTACCGGCCTCCTCCAGGCTCGGGCCCTGCTCGATGTGCAGCTCCAGGTAGGCGGCGATCGGCGGGAGCTCCGCCTGGCCCATGGTGTCGAGGTCGATGCCGTTCTCGGCGAGCGCGTCCGGGAGCGTGACGCCGGCGGCGTCCTTGAGGTGGCGCACGTCGTCGGGGACGAGCGTGCCCGCGGCGGCGGAGGAGCCGAGGAGGCTGCGGCCGAAGCGCGCGCCCTCCTCGTCGGCCCAGTCGACGAGCTTGAGCGTGACCTGCGGCGTCTCGCCCTTGTGGGCGCGCAGCACCTCGAGCGCGGCGCACACGCCCAGGCAGCCGTCGAGCCAGCCGCCATGCGGCACCGCGTCGATGTGCGAGCCGACCACGACGACCTGCTCGCTCTGGCCCGGGATCGTCGCCCACAGGTTGCCGGCGACGTCACGCTCGACCGAGGCGTCGGTCTCGTCGAGCTTCTTCAGCAGCCACTCGCGCGCGGTGCGCCAGTCGTCGCTCCACGCCAGCCGGCGCGCGCCGTCGGGGCCGCCGGTCAACGCCGCGAGCTCCTTGAGGTCTGCGAGCGGACGTTCCCAGTCGTAGGAGGGCATACGCGCAACTTACGCGACGTTCGTGGGTTTTGTGGCTCGCATGATTCGCTGGAGGCGCATCATCGGGCTCTGCGCTGCCCTGCTCGTCCTGGTCGTACCGGCGGCGGACGCCGCGGGGCTCGGCAAGGCCACGCTCGGCAGCTGCGATCCCAAGGCGGGGGAAGCCGTCTTCCAGGGGCGGATGTCCGCGCTGCGCGACACCCGGATGCAGCTGCGGTTCACGCTGCAGGTGTCGGACCGCCGGGCGCGCTGGCGTGCGGTCGCGGCGGACGGCTTCGGCGAGTGGATCACCGTCCCGGCCGGCTACGGCAAGTACACGTACGACAAGACGGTCGAAGGGCTGCTGCCGGGATCGAACTACCGCGCCGTCGTGAACTTCCGCTGGCGCACGGCCAAGGGCAAGACCGTGCGCAGCGAGCGGGCCACGTCGCCGGTCTGCAAGGTCCCCGACGCACGGCCGGACCTCGTGCTGCGCACCGTCGCCGACGATTCCGCCGGCTACGTCGCGGAGGTCGTCAACCGCGGGCGCTCGGCGGCCGGCCCGTTCGACGTCGCCTTCATCGTCGGCGGCGTGCCGCTGGGCTCCGCGCGGGTCGCCGGGTTGGCGCCCGGCGAGTCGATCGACGTCTTCATGCCGGGAGCGCCGTGCCGGGACGGGGAGGCGCTCGAAGCGGTCGTCGATCCGCGCTCGGAAGTGGACGAGTCCAGCGAGGAGAACGACTCGCTCACGGCCTCCTGCTGACCTTGAAGCCCGGCCTACACTGGTAAGAGCCATGAAGACCGAGATCCACCCCGAATACGCAGAGGCCACCGTGCGCTGCACTTGCGGGAACGAGTTCGTTACGCGTTCCACCAAGGGCGACATGCACGTGGAGATCTGCTCCAACTGCCATCCGTTCTACACCGGCAAGCAGAAGCTTGTCGACACGGGTGGGCGCGTCGAGCGCTTCCAGCGCAAGCTGGCGAAGAGCGGCTCGGCCCGCGCGAAGAAGTAAGCAGGCGCCCTTGGCGCTCAATGCGCGCTCCGGGTTGTCGATCACACGTATGTGAGCAATAGCCCGGAGCAGCGCGATGCGCCCGTCGGCGGCCAGGCCGTCCTCGAGGGCGTGATGATGCGTGGCGTCTCCACCTGGTCGGTGGCGACCCGCGGCAAGGACGGCGAGATCGCCGTCGAGACCCATCCGGTCGTGTCCTGGGTGACGCGCTCGCGCGCCCTCCGCTGGCCGGTGATCCGCGGCGTGGTCGCGCTCGCGCAGTCGATGTCGATCGGCTTCAAGGCGCTCGAGATCAGCGCCAACGCGCAGGAGGACCCGGACGCCCCGCCGATCGGCAAGGGCACGTGGGCGTTCACGATCGTCGCCGCGCTGGCCCTGGCCACCGGCCTGTTCTTCGCCGTCCCGGTGCTGCTGACCAGCCTGATCAAGGAGCAGCTCGGCTCCGCCTGGCTGTTCTGGCTCGTCGAGGGCGTCGTCCGCACGGTCATCTTCCTCGGCTACATCTGGCTGCTCGCGCGCGCCAAGGACCTGTTCCGGCTCTTCCAGTACCACGGCGCCGAGCACAAGACGATCTCCTGCTACGAGGCGGGGCAGCCGCTGACGGTGGAGCACGTGCAGCGCTTCGGGCGCCTGCACCCGCGCTGCGGCACGTCGTTCCTGCTCGTGGTGATGGTCGTCGCGATCTTCGTCTTCGCGCCCGTCGGCCTGCCGGCGTGGTGGATCCTGCTGCTCACGCGGATCGTCGGCGTGCCGCTGGTCGCCGGGATCGCGTTCGAGCTGATCAAGTTCGCCGGGCGCAACCGCGGGCGTGCGTGGGTCCAGCTGATCATCTGGCCCGGCATGCAGCTGCAGAAGCTGACGACGCGCGAACCCGAGGATGACCAGGTCGTCGTCGCCATCACGGCGCTGGAAGCGGTGCTGGCGGTCGAGGATCCGCGCGCGGCTTCCGACGACGCGCGTGTGGGGGTCGAGGTCGCGGCCTAACATAAGGCGTTGTGATCGAGTCCCTCGTCGAGCAGATCGAAGCGCGCTTCACCGAAGCTGAGGCGTCGATGTCCCTCCCCGAGGTGATCGGGGACCGGGAGCGCTTCGCCGAGGCCGGGCGCGTCTACAACCGCCTCGCGCCCGCGTACAAGCTGGCGGGGGAGTGGCGGCTCGCGCAGTCGGACTTCGAGGGCGCGAAGGAGCTGCTCGAGGAGGAAGAGGACCCCGATCTGCGCGCCGAGCTCGAGGACGCGCGGGCGCGCATCGAGCGTCTGGAAGAGGAGATCCGGCTCGCGATGGTCGAGCGGGACCCCAACGACGACAAGAACGTGATCGTCGAGATCCGCGGCGGCGCCGGCGGCGACGAGGCCGGCATCTGGGCGGGCGACCTGTACCGCATGTACCAGCGCTACGCCGACCGGCTCGGCTACAAGTTCGAGACGATGGACGCGTCGGACGGCGCGTACACGTTCGAGATCAAGGGCGACGCCGCGTACTCGATCTTCAAGTACGAGGGCGGCACGCACCGCGTGCAGCGCGTGCCCGAGACCGAGTCCCAGGGCCGCATCCACACGTCCACGGCGACGGTCGCGGTGCTGCCCGAGGTCGAGGACGTCGAGGTCGAGATCAACCAGAACGACCTGCAGATCGACGTGTACCGGTCGAGTGGGCCCGGCGGCCAGTCGGTGAACACGACGGACTCGGCCGTGCGCATCACGCACAAGCCGTCCGGGATCGTGATCTCGATGCAGGACGAGAAGTCCCAGCTGCAGAACCGCGAGCGGGCGATGAAGATCCTGCGCGCGAAGCTCTACGAGGCCGAGCTGCAGAAGCAGCAGGACGCGTTGTCGGCCGAGCGCAAGTCGCAGGTCGGCACGGGCGACCGCGCGGAGAAGATCCGCACGTACAACTATCCGCAGCGCCGGATCACCGACCACCGCATCAACCTCACCGTCCACAACCTCGAAGCCGTGCTCGGCGGCGAGCTGGACGAGATCAGCTCCGCGCTGCAGGACGCCGAGAAGCGGCGCCGGCTCGAAGAGCAAGCGGTCTCGTAGTGCCGCTCGCGGCCACTTCGGTCCGCGACGCGCTGGACTCCGCGACGATCCCCCTGACCGCGGCGGGCTGCGAGAACCCGCGGCTGGACGCCGAGGTGCTGCTGGCGGCGGCGATGGGCATCGACCGGCTGGAGCTGGTGGTCGACTCGCGGCGCGAGATCAGCGGCGCGCAGGCGCGTGTGTTCATGGACTTCGTGCGCCGCCGGCGCAACCGCGAGCCGGTCGCGTACATCACCGGTCGCAAGGGCTTCCGCTGGATCGAGCTGGCCGTGGACCGGCGGGTGCTGATCCCGCGCCCCGAGACCGAGTTCGTGGTCGAGGCGGCCCTGAGCCTGCCCGCCGGCGCGCGCGTGATCGACGTGGGGACCGGCTCGGGCGCGATCGCGCTGGCCTTGAAGCAGGAGCGCCCGGACCTGGACGTGGTCGCCACCGACGTGTCCGCGGACGCGCTCGACGTGGCACGGGGCAGCGCGCTCCGGCTCGGGCTCGACGTGACGTTCGTCCACGCCGACCTGTGGGGCGACCTCGAAGCCGACGCGATCGTCTCCAACCCGCCCTACGTGGAGTCGGGCGCGCGGCTGATGCCGGACGTGGCGCAGTTCGAGCCGCACGGCGCCCTGTTCGGTGGCGGGGACGGCCTCGACGTGATCCGCCGTCTGGTCACCGCGCCGGTCGGCTTCCTGGCGCTCGAGCACGGCCAGGGGCAGGCGGACGCGATCGAGGCGCTGCTGCGTGAGGCGGGCTTCGGCGACGTGTCGCGCGTGCGCGACCTCGCGGGCATCGAGCGCGTCGCGGTGGCGCGGCGCGCGGACCTGGGCGGCGCGGCGTGATGTCGCCCGCCGAAGCGGCCGCGCTGGGCGCGTGCGTCGCCGCGGGCGGCGTCGCCGTCTTCCCGGCCGACACCGTGTACGGGCTCGCGTGCGATCCCGACGACGCGGACGCGATCGCCAAGCTCTACGCGCTGAAGGGCCGGGCGCCGGACAAGCCGTCGGCGACGATGTACTTCGACCTCGAGTCGGTGCCCGCGGCGGGCGAGCGGACGGACGCGGTCGTGCGGCGGTTGCTGCCCGGCGGCGTGACGCTCATCCTGCCCGGCGGGCTCGGCGTGCGCGTGCCGTTCCTGGCGCCGGTCGGCCGGCCGATCATGCAGTCGTCGGCGAACTTCAGCGGCGGGCCCGACGCGCGGCGGCTCGACGACGTGCCGCAGGCCATTCGCGACGCCGCCGACCTCGTGATCGACGGCGGCGAGCTGCCGGGCACGCCGTCGACGGTGATCGACCTGCGCACGTACGAGGACGACGGCCAATGGGTGATCCTGCGCGAGGGCGCCGTGCCCGCGGGGCTCGTCCGGTCGCTGATCTCCTGAGGGTCAGCGCGACGGCAGCACGAACGTCTGCGCCTCCCCCTTGACCCAGCCGACGAACACGGTCCGCCGCCCTGATCCGAGCTGCAGCTGCACCGCCACCAGCCGGCGGGAGACCGCGGCGGAGCAGCTCGTCTTCGGCGCGGCCGTGCTGCCCAGCACCCGGGCGGTGGTGACGCCGGGCTCGACCCGCACCGCGTCGATCAGGGCCTGGCGGGTGGCGAGGGCGCGCGCGTCGGCGGGAAGCGGGTCGAACGGGAACACGCCCGCGCAGCGCCTGGCCATCGCCCACCGGCGCTGCTCGCCGAAGCGCTCGATCCGGCGGACGCCGCTCGCGTCGGTCCAGGACAGCGCCGCCAGCCTGTCGGGGTCGGCGACGCCGATGACGTTGTCCTGCGCCGCCGCGGACAACGTCCAGCCCGTGTCGCGGTAGTCGGTCCGGATGTCGTGCGCGCCGTCCGGCACGAGCAGCGTGAGCGAGTCGGCCGTCCGGGCCGCGACCCGCGCGCCGGCTCGGACCTCCTCGGCGGGGGCGCAGCTGCCCGTGACCTGGTCGCCGTCCCCTTGCGCGACGCAGACCGAGCCGGTGGTGGTGGCCAGGACGAACGCGCCACCGACGCGCCGGGTGAGCGTCGGGTCCAGGTCAGGTCCCGCGAACCAGGTGAGCCGTGCGGGCAGCGCGCGGTCCCTGTCCGTCTGCGGGCGGGCGAAGACCGAGAACCCCTGTACAAGCGGCGCACTCGTGGGCGGCACGTCGCGCTCGGGGTCCGCCGCCCGTGGCAGCGCGAAGGCGACGGCCGCCGCGACCGCGGCGAACGCCGGCACGGCCGCGCCGACCGCACGCCGGCGCCGGCGCCGGCGCACGCCCGCGCGCACGAGCGCATCACGAAGAGCGGGGATCTCGGGCATCAGGCTTCCTCCTCGACCATCGTGCGCAGCCGGGCCAGCCCGCGGCTCACGCGCTGGCGGACGACGCTCTCCGAGCAGCGCAGCCGCGCGGCGATCACGCCGTAGTCCTCGTCGTCGAGGACGCGGGCGCGCACGGCCTCGGCCTGGTCGGGGCCGAGCCGGGCGAGCAGCGTCTCCATGTCGATCCGGGCGATCCGCTCCAGCAGCGCGTCGTCGAGCACGATCGGCTCCATGCCCAGGCGCCGCCGCGCGCGGTCCTGCACGCGGGCCTTGCGCACCGACCCGAGCAGGACGTGCCGCGCGATGCCGAGCAGCCAGGCCGACGCGGGCGCGCCGTCGCCGCGGTACTTGCGGGCGGCCAGCAGCGCCGTGGCGAACGTCTCGGCGGCCAGGTCCGCCGCGAGCTCGGAGTCCCGCACGCGGCCCACGAAGTAGCCGAGCACCAGCCGCTCGTGGCGCTCGTAGAACGTCCCGAAGGCCGCGGGATCGTGCACGCTGCGGGCGAGGAGCTCGTCGTCGTCCATCACGCCTTAACTGGACGCGGAGACCGTCTTTGTGACGCGCTACCGTCAATTGCCATGACCGCCCTGCAGCCCGACTACTTCGATCGGCCGCTCGCCGAGGTCGACCCCGAGGTCGCCGAGGCCATCGGCCATGAGCTGGAGCGCCAGCAGCGCACGCTGGAGATGATCGCTTCAGAGAACTTCGTGCCCCAGGCCGTGCTCGAGTGTCAGGGCTCCGTCCTGACCAACAAGTACGCCGAGGGGTACCCGGGCAAGCGCTACTACGGCGGCTGCGAGTACGTCGACATCATCGAGCAGCTCGCGATCGACCGGGCGAAGTCGCTGTTCGGCGCCGAGCACGCCAACGTCCAGCCGCACGCGGGCGCGCAGGCCAACACGGCCGTCTACCACGCGCTGCTGCAGCCGGGCGACCGGATCATGGGTCTGAGCCTCGCGCACGGCGGTCACCTGAGCCACGGCATGAAGCTCAACGTGTCCGGCCGGCTGTACGACATCGTCCCGTACGAGGTCTCGCCGGAGGATCACCGGATCGACATGGACGAGGTCGAGCGCCTCGCCAAGGAGCACCGCCCGAAGCTGCTGGTCGCGGGCTGGTCGGCCTACCCGCGCGTGCTGGACTTCGCGCGCTTCCGCGAGATCGCCGACGAGGTCGGCGCGCTGCTGATGGTCGACATGGCGCACTTCGCCGGGCTCGTCGCCGCGGGCGTGCACCCGAGCCCCGTGCCGCACGCCGACGTCGTCACCACGACCGTGCACAAGACCCTCGGCGGCCCGCGCTCCGGCCTCATCCTGAGCCGCGAGGAGTACGCGAAGAAGATCAACTCCGCGGTCTTCCCGGGCCAGCAGGGCGGCCCGCTCGAGCACGCGATCGCCGCCAAGGCCGTCGCGCTCAAGATCGCCGCGAGCGACCTCTTCAAGGAGCGCCAGCAGCGCACGGTCGCGGGCGCCCAGGCCGTCGCCGCCGAGCTGCTGCAGGCCGGCAGCGGGGTCAACGTGCTGACCGGCGGCACCGACGTGCACCTCGTGCTCGTCGACCTGCGCGACTCCGAGCTGGACGGCCAGCAGGCGGAGGACCGGCTGCACTCGATCGGCATCACCGTCAACCGCAACGCGGTGCCGTTCGACCCGCGCCCGCCGATGGTCACGAGCGGGCTGCGCGTCGGCACGCCCGCGCTGGCCACGCGCGGCCTGCAGCAGGAGGACTTCGAGGAGGTCGGCAAGCTGATCGCCCGCGCGCTGCAGCCGGACTTCGAGACCGCCAAGGCGGAGCTGACCGAGCGCGTCACCGCGATCGCCGACAAGTTCCCGCTCTACGCGCAGCTCGGCACGCCCACTGCCGTCTAAGCAACACTTACGCGGATGCCCGGGCCAGCGGCGCAACTGACGCTGCTGGCGCGGGTAGGCGCGATCCTTGGGTCGGGCCTCCCGCGCCAGGAGACGCTCGAACGCGTCGCGGACCTGCTCGTGCCCACCTTCGCGGGCTGGTGCGCGATCGACCTGGAGGGAGAGAACGGCGAGCTCGAGCGGCGCGTCGCGCTGCCGAAGGCGTTCCCGCCGCTCCCGCCCGACGCGCCGCACGGCCCCGCGATCGTGATGCGCACGGGCGAGCCCGAGCTGGTGCGCGAGGTCACCGAGGACGCGCTGTTCGCCGCGGCGCGCGGCAACTGGGCGGCGCTCGCGGTGATGCGCGAGCTCGGCCTGAAGTCGGCGATGTGCGTGCCGCTGAGCGCGGGGACGCGCGTGCTGGGGACGCTCTCGCTGCTGGCCACGCACCGCCACTACGGCGGCGCCGACCTCGAGCTGATGGTCGAGATCGGACGCCGCACCGCGGTCGCGATCGAGGCCGACCGCAGCCGCGAGCGCACGCAGATGCTGTTCGAGGCGTCCCCGACGCCGATGTGGGTCCACGACCACGAGACGCTCGCCTTCCTCGAGGTCAACGACGCCACGGTCGAGCGCTACGGGTGGAGCCGCGACGAGCTGCTCGCGATGACGATCAAGGACATCCGCCCGCCGGAGGAGATCCCGCGGCTGCTGGCCGTCCTCGCCGAGCGCCAGGGCGCGGGTGAGCTCCGGCCGATGGAGTGGCGCCACTGCCGGCGCGACGGCACCGTGTTCGACGTCGAGGTCACGACCGGTCGGATCGACTACGCCGGCCGCCACGCCGTGCTGGTCGTCGCGCACGACGTCAGCGAGCGCAAGCGCCTCGAGCGGCGGCTCGCGGACGCGGAGAAGATGGAGGCGATCGGCCGGCTCGCCGGCGGCGTCGCGCACGACTTCAACAACCTGCTGATGGTCATCTCCGGCTACGCCGAGATCCTGCGCGACCGCGACGGGGGAGAGGAGATCGAGGAGATCGCCCGCGCCGCCCGGCAGGCGGCGGGCCTCACGCGCCAGCTGCTCGCGTTCAGCCGTCGTCAGGTCCTGCGCCCGACGGTGCTCGACCTCAACGAGATCGTCGCCGGCATGGAGGCGATCCTGCACCGGATCATCGGCGACGACGTCAGCGTCGGCACGCGCCTGGCCGGCGACCTCGCGCCGGTCATGGCCGATCAGGCGCAGCTCGAGCGCGTGATCCTCAACCTCGCCGCCAACGCCCGCGACGCGATGCCGGGCGGCGGCGCGCTCACGATCGAGACGCGCAACGTCGAGCTCGCCCAGCACGGCGAGGACGCGCTCGACGGGCCGCACGTGCTGCTCGCCGTCTCCGACACCGGGGTGGGCATGGACGCGGAGGTCCGCGCGCACCTGTTCGAGCCGTTCTTCACCACCAAGCAGGGCGGCGAGGGCACCGGGCTGGGCCTGGCGACCGTGTTCGGCGTCGTCAAGCAGAGCGGCGGCGGGATCTACGTCTACAGCGAGCGCGGCAGCGGCACGACGTTCAAGATCTACCTTCCGGCCGCGTCGTGCCCCGAGGGTCGCAGGCCGGAGACGGCGGTCGAGCCGGAGCCCGTCCGCGGCACCGAGACCGTGCTCGTGGTCGAGGACGACCCGAACGTGCGCGACCTCGTCCGCCTCCTGCTCGAGCACAACGGCTACACGGTGCTGACCGTGCGGGACGCCCACGAGGCCGAGCGGGCGTGCACGGAGCTCGGCGTGGACCTGCTGCTGACCGACGTGGTGATGCCCGAGGTGAGCGGCCAGGCGCTGGCGGAGCGGATCGGCCAGGTCGCCCCGGACGTGCGGATCCTGTTCATGTCCGGCTACTCGGACGAGGCCGTGCATCGCCACGGGATCCTCTCCGAGCGGGCCGCGTTCATCGAGAAGCCGTTCACCGAGCGGGCGCTGACGGCGAAGGTCCGCGAAGTGCTCGACGCCTGAGCTACGGGCAGCGCGCGGTGACGCGGTTGATCGCGTCGCCGACGTCGGCGAGGTGCTTCGAGTGCAGCGGGAGGAACTGGTCGGGCTGGCCGTCCGGCATCGGGCGGTCGGCGAGGAACGCCAGGTACGGCGGGCCCGAGTAGGCCACATCCGCCGGGCAGGCCGCAGCCTGGGCGAGGCCTTGGTCGACCGCCCGCTCGTCGCCCGCGATGCCCCAGGCGCCGCGCTCGGACGTGGGGTAGAGGAACGGCGTCGCCGTGCGCGGCGTGGTGATCAGCGACAGCGACTGCACGAGCGTGAACGCCAGCAGCAGCGCGGGGACGAGGCGGCGCCCGTGCAGCGCGGCGCCCGCGAGCGCGAGTGGCACGAGCGCGGCCTCGATCGGGACGATCACGTTCAGCCCGGTGCCGTCCTTGGTGTTCGACGCGAGCGTCAACAGCATGCCCACGGCCAGCGCGGCGAGGACCTTCAGCAGCGCCTGGTCCTTCGCCCGCTCACGGTGGAGCCAGGCGAGGGCGGCGAGCGCGACCAGGCCGACCAGGCTCCAGAACGCCTGGCCCCAGACCCCGCGCAGGATGTCGAACCCGCGCCGCTCGGAGGCCATCTGGGCGATCACGCTGTCGTCCCACAGGCCCCAGCCGAAGATCGCGGTGAAGACCGCGGCCTGGACGACGCCGGCGACCGCCGCCCCCACGATCGCCTTCTTGGGCGCGGCGCTGAAGAAGACCAGCGCCGCGACCGGCAGCGCGTAAGGCCACTTCAGGAACACCGCCGTCGACGCGAGCGCTCCCGCCGCCAGCGCGGTCTTCGGCTTCGACGCGAGCAGCGCCGCGCCGAGCAGCACCGGCGGCGCCAGCAGCTCGGGCGTCAGCGCGCCGTGCTCGCGCACCGCCCACGGGGTGAGCAGCGTGAGCGCGGGCGCGGCGAGGATCGCGAGCGGGTTGTCCGTGAGCCGCCGGACCGCGACCGCGGCCAGGACGCCCGCGCCGAGCTGCGCGAGGCCGACGGTGAACCGCAGCCACGTCATCGAGTCGTGGATCGCCAGCGCGCCGGCGCCGTAGAAGAACTGCCACGGCGGCTGGGCGACGACGATGTGCCCGTACAGGTCGCCGCCGTCGAGCCACAGGCGGGACGTCAGCGCGTACACGCCCTCGCTGTAGTTCCAGTACTCGAGGCCGCGCCACTCGTGGAGCAGGACCAGGGTGATGGCGCCGAGGAGCGTGCCGGCGGCGAGCGCGGTTCGTGGTGCGAGGCGGAGGATGCGGGAGAGGCTAGTACCGGCTCACGCCGGTCCGCACGATTCTGGCGGCCGCCGATCACCGCCTGGACCCACCCGGCGACCGGTCATGTGCCCCGGCACACTTCCGGTCACCAGGCGGTCCCAGCCGGCGCCGGCGACCCCCAGCGATCGCGCGTACCGGCCTTCACCGGTACTAGCCGCGGCGGCCGAGCGTCATCCGGCGCGGCAGCGCGGCGACGAGCGGCTCGAGCGCCACCGCGAAGTCCCGCGCGGTCGGGCGCGAGGCGGGGTCCTGTGCCATGCCGCGCGTGAGGATCGCGGCCAGCGCCTTCGGCGTGCGGCGGGGCAGCGGCGCCGGCAGGGCCGTGAGCTGTGGCCAGCGGTCCTCGCAGGGCGGGAACGGCCGCGCACCGGTCAGGGCCGTGTAGAGCGTCGCCGCGAGGCCGAAGACGTCGGCCGGCGGGCCGAGGCGGCCGTCGGGCTCGCACTGCTCGGGAGCCATGAACGCGTCCGTGCCGATCGGCGAGCGCAGCGCCGCGGCGTGGTGGAGCGTGCGCGCGACGCTGAGGTCGATCAGCCGCGGCGGGCCGCCCATGACGATGTTGCTCGGCTTGACGTCGAGGTGCACGATGCCCTCGCCCGCGAGGTAGTGGAGCGCGCTCGCGACGTGCAGGCCGAGCGGCAGCAACTGCTCGATCGCGAGCGGACCGCCCTGGGCGAGCAGCTCGTCGAGCGTCGGGCCGTCCAGGTGCTCGAGCACGAGGTGGGGGAAGCGGGCCGAGCCTCGCCCTGCGGGCTCGTTCGGCGGGGAGTCATCGCCCAGGGGGCGAGAACGTCCCGCGCCTGCCTCCTCGAGGTGGGCGCCGAAGCCACGCACGACGACCGGGTGCGCGAGCCGCTCGAGCAGCGTCGCCTCGCGGCGCAGGTCGTGCAACGCGATCGGGTCCTGCGCGTGGTCGGGACGCAGCACCTTGGCCACGAGCACGGCGAGCCGGTGCTCGTCCCACACCAGCAGCGCCTCGTAGCGGCGTCCGCCGCCGATCCGGCGCAGCACGGTGCGGCCCGGAGCGAGCTCGTCGCCCTCGGCGAAGCCCCAGGTGGGTCGCTCACGCGGCTGCTCATGCACGAACGGCGGCGTGTACGCGACCGTGGAGTCCATCAGTCCGAGTCGTCCAGCGCGAGGGAGAACTTCGACCCGGCGAGCGGGCCGATCGTGTGGTCGGCCGGGTTCACGACGAGGAAGCCGAGCGGGGCGCCGACCGCGAGGACGACGGTGGCGACGGCGGCCGCGAAGACGCGGGGGACCGTGCGCTGGTCGACCGGCTCGGGGTCGTCGGCCAGGGCCAGGAAGGCGTGGGCGAGCGGTGGGGGCATGCGGGATCGGGTGACGGCCGGAGGGGCGTGCGGCGTCGGAGCGGAACATGCCCATGGATGCCGCTCCACAATCCCGCTTTACGGAACGTCAACACCTCTTGACGTGGGTTTGTCGGCCCGCCCTGCGATCCTGTGGCCGCAACCATGGTCACCAAGGCCGTCCTCGCCGCGCTGGTCGCCTTCGCCGTGGCGGCCGCCCTCACACCCCTCGCAGCGCGCTTCGCGCGGCGTATCGGCGCGGTCGACCAGCAGAAGGACATCGGGCTGGCCAAGGACGCGACGCCGCTGCTCGGCGGCCTGGCGATCTTCGCCGGCGCGCTCGTCGCGGGCGTCCTGTTCCTGCCCGACAACGACCGGACTGAAGGGATTCTTGCGGCCGCCGCGCTGATCACCATCGTCGGCGCGCTGGACGACCGGTTCGACCTACCGCCGTTCGTGAAGTTCGGCGGGCAGATCGCCGCGGCGGTCGTGCTCGTGGCTTCGGGCGTGGTCGTGGACGCGTTCACGTTCCCGTTCCTGCACCGCGTGGAGCTCGGCGGCTTCGGCGGGCCGCTGACGGTGTTCGCGCTCGTCCTGCTGATGAACATCGTCAACTTCAGCGACGGCGCGGACGGGCTCGCCGCGGGCGTGTGCGCGATCGCCGCGCTCGCGTTCGCCGTCATCGCCTTCGACCTCGAGCGCCGCACGGCCGGAACGCTCGCCGCGATCACCGCCGGGGCCGCGCTCGGCTTCCTGCTGTGGAACTTCCCGCCCGCGAAGGTCTTCATGGGCGACTGCGGGTCGAACCTGCTCGGCCTGCTGCTCGGCGCGGTGATCGTCGAGGGCACGCTCAAGACGAACGCGTTGATCGCGCTCGTCGGCCCGCTCGTGGTGCTGGCCGTGCCGCTGCTGGACACCGGCTTCGTCGTGCTCAAGCGCTTGAAGTACCGGCGCCCGATCTACCGCGGCGACTCCAACCACTTCCACCACCGCTTCTACCGGATGAAGTGGTCGACCCGGCGCTCGATCCTGTGGCTGTACGCGTGGACGGCGCTGATGGCCGGCACCGCGGTCGCGCTGCGCTTCATCCCGTACTCCGAGCGCGACGGCACGCTCATCCCCGGCTGGGCGCTGCTGATGGCCGCGCTCCTGCTGCTGTGCCTGGCGGTCAGCCTCTACCTGATCTGGGTGCTGGAGATCATCAAGCTGCGCCGCCTGCGCGAGTGGCAGCTGCGTCGCGCCGACCCCGACACGTCCGAGCACGACATCGACGAAGCCGTCGACCACGAGTTCGAGACCGGAGAGTTCGGCAGGGTTTGAACCTGAACTGTGCGGCTAACCGCACTTGCGCGATCTCGCGCTGACTGGTTTCCTACTTCGAGACGAGATCAACCCCCGGACCTACGTCCGTGAGGAGGTGAGCAGGACCGTGAAGACGACGTACGCGATTTCCCTCAGGCAGCCGGCCTACATGCCCGGCTTCGGAGACGCGTGCCCTCTCGTCTCCGGCCTGCTCGCGCACCAGGATTGACCTCGGTCGCGGGCAGTTAACCCTGCCGCCCGCGACCTCCTCTCAATAGCCCGAGGTCTTTCAGCGCCCCCGCGTGCGGGCGGCTCCGTTCACACCAACTGGAGCCAACCGAAATGCATACGCTCAATCAGGCCGTCCTGGGTCACGTCGTCGCCGCAGAGCGCGCCGACCGCGCCCGGATCCGTGCGGTCAAGCCGCAGCGACCCGAGCGACCGCCCAGTGCGCCCTTGCGCGCCCGGGCGGCCTTCGCCACGGGCCGCCTGGCGCGCCGCCTGGACCGTGAGATGGCCCGCCGCGCAGTCATCTAGGACATGAGATCTGCGGGGCGCCGAGTACCCTCGGTGCCCCGTGGAGATCACCCGCCTCGAACATCGCGAGTCGTTCATCACCGCCGACGGCTCGTCCATCCGCGAGCTCGCCGGCATCCCGTCCGGCAACGCGGTCAACCAATCGCTGGCCGAGGCCACCGTCCCGCCCAGCGGCGAGACGTTCGAGCACTTCCACCGGGTCTCCGAGGAGATCTACTCCTTCACTTCTGGCGCGGGTCGCATGCGCCTCGGTGACGAGGAAGCCGACGTCCGCGCCGGCGACACCGTCGTCATCCCGCCCGGCGTCAAGCACAAGCTCTGGAATCCCGGCGCGGAGCCGCTCGTCCTGCTCTGCTGCTGCTCGCCCGCGTACTCGCACGAGGACACCGTCCTGCTCGAGGGCGGGGAGTGAAGCGGGCCGCGCTGCTCGCCGCGACGCTCCTGCTCGCGGGCTGCGGCCAGAGCAAGGACGAGGGGATCGCCGGCGGCGGCAAGGTCATCGGCCGCACCGTCACGGTCTATTCCCTGACGAACGACCCCGGCGCCGTGAGCCGCTCCTTCGTCGACGGCGAGAAGCTCGCGCTGTCCGACGCGGGCGGCAAGGCGGGCGAGTTCGCCGTCAACTTCACGTCGCTCGACCTCGGAACGGACGAGGACGCGCAGGCCGAGACGTCTCGCCGTGCGATCAATGACCCGCAGATCATCGCCACGATCGCCGACGCGACGCGCGTGACGGTGCCGCTGTTCAACGCCGCGGGCATCCTGCAGGTCGCCCCCAGCGGCGACCCGAAGCTGATCAGCAACCCGAACGAGCTGCCGTCCGGAACGTCCACGGTCGGCCGGCTCGAGGGCACGCTGCCGGGGGACTTCGCGGCCCGCTACGAGCGCGAGTTCGACCGCGCGCCGGACCGCAGCGCCGAGAACGGCTACAAGGCGATGGCCGCCGTGCTCGCCGCGATCAAGACCGCGGGCGCGGCCGGCAACGACCGCACCCGCGTCATCGACGCCTACCTGTAACTAGGCCTCGAACGAGGTCTCGAGCGTGATCTCCGGGACGCTCGCAAGCGCCTTGGAGAGCGGGCAGTTGGCCTTCGCCCCCTGAGCGGCCTCCTCGAAGCCGGCGGCGTCCAGGCCCGGCACCTTGCCGGTGACGCTCAGGTGGATCTTCGTGATTCCGAAGCCGCCGTCGACCTGGTCGACGGTGACCTTCGCCTCGGTCGCCAGGGACTCCGGCGGGTTGCCCGCCTGCGTCAGCCCGACGCTCAGCGCCATCGTGAAGCAGGACGCGTGCGAGGCCGCCAGCAGCTCCTCGGGATTGGTGCCCGAGCCGCTCTCGAAGCGACCGGAGAAGTTGTACTGCGCGTCGAGCACGCCGGTCTCCGTCGAAACGGAACCACCGCCCCGCTTGAACTCGCCTTGCCAGTCAGCCTTCGCGCTACGTGTCGGCATGCATTCCTCCTGAAGGGGGGTCGGACTACGTGATCGGCACTGTACGGCTAGCCTTCCGGCGGTGTCGCGCAGAGGAGCGCGGCCGCGGCGTTCACCCACCCCTCAAGCTTTGCTGCTAGAGGCGGGTGTCACAAAGTTGTTACAAACTCGGAGAAGCCGCTATATTGGCCCCCGCCGAACCGGCCGGGGAGTCTGTCAACACTCCCGCCGCGCGAGCCCGCGCGGGGATGGCCTGGTACGGCGCGTCAGCCTGCCATGAGCTCTACGACAATGTCCCATTCTGACCCCCTGGTCTTCGTCCGCTACCTCGACGTAGCGTTGATCGTCCTCGCGGCGCCGTTCGTGCTGCTGATGGGCGGGCCGGTCCTCGGGTTCGCGGTCGCGGGCGGCGTCTGGATCGTCACCCGCTTCACCGCGGCGGCGATCGAGCGCTCCGCGCGTCGCTCGAAGTCGCCGAAGGCCCAGGTCGGGATCAACTTCGGCGTGTTCATGGGACGCGCCTGGATCATGGGCATCGCCATCCTTGTGGTCGGCCTCGCCGGAGATCGGGAAGACGGTCTGATGGCGGCGCTGCTCGCGCTCGTGGTGTTCTCGGTCTACCTGGCCACCACGCTGATCATTCGCCCGACGGAGAGGAACAAGCCAAGCTCATGAGCCAGTCCCGGAAGATCCTCCTGGGAGCCGGTGGTGCCTACCTGGTGCTGGTGATCCTCGCCTTCATCCTGTTCGGCAACGCGGGTCGCCAGGACTTCGTGCCGCAGGAGGAGTTCGAGCTGCCGGACTGGATCAGTCTCGGCGTCTTCACCATCAACAAGGCCGTCTTCTACCTGATCGTGGCCGGAATCCTGACCTGCTTCACCATGGTCTGGATCGCCCGCAAGATGGAGGCGAAGCCGAACCGCGTCCAGACCGCCGTCGAGGTCCTGTACGGCGTCATGCGGGACAACATCACCCGCGGGAACATGGACGACAAGATGGCCGCGAAGTGGTTCCCGTTCATCGGGGCGCTCTTCCTGTTCATCTGGTTCAACAACCTGATCGGCTTCATCCCGCTGCCGACCGGTCACCACCACTTCGACCTGTTCGGCCTCAGCATCCCGACGTTCGGCATCTACGCCGCGACGGCCAACGTCTCGGTCCCGCTCGTCCTGTCGCTGCTCGTGTTCTTCTCCTACACGGCTGAAGGCATCCGCGCCAAGGGTGTCGGCGGCTACCTCAAGAGCCTGATCCCGGCGGGCGTCACCGGCGCCATGGCGGGCTTCATCTTCGTCCTCGAGCTGCTCTCGAACATCATGCGGATCGTCTCGCTCTCCGTGCGTCTGTTCGCCAACATGCTCGCGGGCCACCTGATCATCCTCTTCATGGCCGGCGGTCTGGCGATCCTGCTCGGCATTGCGGGCATCGGCGTCTTCCTGCTGCCGATCGGCATCGCGCTCTACCTGTTCGAGGTCGGCCTGGTGGCCACCCTGCAGGCCTTCATCTTCGCCACCCTGTCCGCGATCTACATCGGCGGCGCCGTCGCCGAGTCCCACTAAGGAGCTCTTTCCGTGACCACCCTGAGCACGATCCTGGCGTTCATCTTCGCCGCTGCTGAAGACGGCGCCGACGCCGGTAAGGCGATCGCCCTCGGCGTTGGCGGCGGCCTCGGCGCCGTGGGCGCCGGCGTCGGCATCGGCATCATCTTCGGCAAGGTCATCGAGTCCGTTACTCGCCAGCCCGAGATGCGCGACGAGATCACGTCCATCCAGTGGCTCGGCTTCGCCCTTACCGAGGCGTGCTTCTTCTACGGCCTCGTGGCGGGCCTGATCGCCTTCTTCCTGTAGGAGCGCGATGAACTTCCTGCTCGCAGCCGAGACGACCGAGGAGGGCGGCTCCGGCCTCGTCTCCCCGGTCATCGGGGTGATGCTCTGGACGCTGATCGTCTTCGGCATCACGCTCTTCGTCCTCTGGAAGGTCGCGTTCCCGCGGATCGCCGAGGCGCTCGACAAGCGCCAGCGGATGATCGAGGACTCGATCGACACGGCGGAGAAGACCAAGCGCGAAGCCGACGAGCTTCTGCGCGAGTACCGCGAGCGTCTGTCGGACGCCCGTGGACAGGCCGACGAGATCGTTGCCCGTGCCCGCCGCACCGCGGAGGCGCACGAGCAGGAGAGCCAGGCCGACGCGCGCACCAAGCGCGAGGAGATGATGGACCAGACGCGTCGCGACATCGAGGCCGAGACGCGCCGTGCCATCCAGCAGATCCGCAGCGAGGTCGCCGACCTCACCGTGCTCGCGACCGAGAAGGTCACGCGCAAGACGCTGGACGCCTCCGACCAGAAGCGTCTGGTCGACGAGGCGCTCGCCGAGCTGGACTTCGCCGCCCTCGCCAACGAGGAGCGCCGCTAAGCGATGGAAGAGATCGCCGCGGTCTACGCCCGCTCGCTGTTCGAGGTCGCGCAGGAGCAGTCCAAGCTCGACTCCGTGCGTGACCAGCTCGGCGCGTTCGCCGACGCCCTCGACTCATCCCGCGAGCTGCAGACGTTCTTCTTCTCGCCGTATTTCTCCACGGTCGAGAAGGCGGACGGGCTGGACCGCGCGGTCACCGACGCCGATCCGATCGTCGTCAACTTCCTCAAGCTGCTGATCGAGAACCACCGCACGCCGGCCGTGTTCCGCGTCCGGCGCGAGTTCGACCGCCTCTGGCAGGAGGAGAACAAGCTCCTGCCGGTCCAGGTCACCTCCGCGGTCGCGCTCGATCAGGCCACTGTGGACCAGATCGGCGACCGGATCGCCCAGCAGACCGGCCGCAAGATCGATCTCTCCGCCTCGGTCGAGCCGGAGATCCTCGGCGGCATCGTCGTCCGCGTCGGGAACTCGATCCTCGACGCCTCGATCCGGAACCGCCTCGAACAACTTCGCAAGCAGGTCGCACGGGCCTGACCCGGCGCTAAGGAGCTAAAGCGTGCAAATCAAGCCCGATGAGATCACTTCCATCCTCAAGTCCCGCATCGAGGGGCTCGAGGCTGGCCAGGCCGACCTGACCGAGGTCGGCACCGTCCTCACCATCGGTGACGGCATCGCCCGCATCCACGGGCTCGAGAACTGCATGTCGTTCGAGATGCTCGAGCTGCCGCACGACGTGGTCGGCCTCGCGCTCAACCTCGAGTCCGACAACGTCGGCGCCGTGCTCTTCGGCCCGTGGGAGAAGATCGTCGAGGGCGACACGGTCAAGCGCACCGGCCGCCTCCTCGAGATCCCGGTCGGCGAGCAGATGCTCGGCCGCATCGTGTCCCCGCTCGGCCAGCCGCTCGACGGCAAGGGCGCGCTCAACACGACCGAGTTCCGCCCCGCGGAGTTCAAGGCGCCGGGCGTCGTCCAGCGCCAGCCGGTCACCGAGCCGATGCAGACGGGCATCAAGGCCGTCGACGGCATGATCCCGATCGGCCGTGGCCAGCGCGAGCTGATCATCGGCGACCGCCAGACGGGCAAGACGGCGATCGCGGTCGACACGATCATCAACAACAAGGACACCGGCGTCGTGTCGGTGTACGTGGCCATCGGCCAGCGCATGTCGACGATCGTGGGTCTCGCGAAGACCCTCGAGGACGCCGGCGCGCTCGAGAACACGATCATCGTCGCCGCCCCGGCCGACGAGGCCGCGCCGATCAAGTTCATGGCGCCGTACGCCGGCGCCGCGATGGCCGAGTACTTCCTCTACAACGGCAAGCACTCGCTGGTGGTCTACGACGACCTCACCAAGCACGCCTACGCCTACCGTCAGATGTCGCTGCTGCTCCGCCGCCCGCCGGGGCGCGAGGCCTACCCGGGCGACGTGTTCTACCTGCACAGCCGCCTGCTCGAGCGCGCGGTCAAGCTCAACGACGCGCTGGGCGGCGGGTCGATGACGGCGCTGCCGATCATCGAGACGCAGGCCGGCGACGTGTCGGCCTACATCCCGACCAACGTCATCTCGATCACCGACGGCCAGATCTTCCTGGAGCCGAACCTCTTCAACTCGGGCGTGCGCCCGGCCATCAACGTGGGCATCTCGGTGTCCCGCGTGGGCGGCAACGCGCAGATCAGCCCGATGAAGAAGGTCGCCGGCCGCCTGAAGATCGAGCTCTCGCAGTTCCGCGACCTCGAGGCGTTCGCGCAGTTCGGCTCCGACCTGGACCCGGACACGCAGCGCACGCTGGCCCGCGGCGAGCGCCTGGTCAAGACGCTCAACCAGGACGAGCGCAGCCCGCTGGCCGTCGAGGACCAGGTCGCGGTCATCTACGCCGCCACCAACGGCTTCGTCGACCGCATCAACGCCGACCGCGTGTCCGAGTTCCACGAGGGCCTGGTCGAGCGCCTGCACGCCGACGCCGCCGACACGCTGAAGGCGATCCGCGAGGGCAACTGGTCGGACGAGACGCAGCAGGCGCTGCGGGCCTCGATCGAGACGTTCGTGGGCGACTTCGGCTACGACCTCGACGAGGAGGGCCAGCCGCTCTCCGAGGACGACCAGCTGCGCGCCGAAGAGGGTCGCCAGTCCAACGAGCCGGCCGCGGTGGCCGCGAGCTAAGCAGGCGCCATGGCCCTCAAGGACGTCAAGAGCCGCATCGCGTCGGTCAAGAACATCCAGAAGATCACGCGCGCGATGGAGATGGTCGCGGCGGCGCGTCTGCGTCGGGCCGAGCAGCGCATCGAAGCACTGCGCCCGTACGCGGGCGCGGTGCGGCGCATGACCCGCCAGGCGGCGGAAGCGGCCGGGAACGTGCCGAACTTCCCGATCCTCAACGAGCACGACTCCGAGGACAAGGTCGGCATCCTGCTGGTCACGGGCGACCGTGGCCTGGCCGGCGCGTTCAACTCGCAGATCGTGCGCGCGGGCCTGCGGGCCGGCAACGAGTACGAGTCCCAGGGCAAGACCACGGTGTGGTTCGCCTCGGGCCGTCGCGGCGTGTCGTCGCTGGCGTTCCGCGGCCGTGAGGCCAAGGGCGCGTACACCGGCTTCACCGACCGCCCGTCGTACGCCAACGCGCGCGAGATCGCGTCCGAGCTCGTCGCCGCCTACGTGGACGGCGAGGTCGACCGCGTCGAGATCGTCTACAACCGCTACGTCTCGGCCCTCACGCAGGAGGTCACGCGTGAGACGCTGCTGCCGCTGCAGCAGGCGACGATCATGGGCGACGACGGCGCCGTCGACTCGCTCGGCGAGCGCGCCGCCGTCAAAGAGGACGGCAAGCTCGACCAGGATCACGACCACCACGCGCTGGTGGAGTACGAGCCCGACCCCGAGGTCATCCTCGAGCGTCTGATCCCGGCCTACGTGGAGATCTCGATCTTCCGCGCGCTGCTGGAGTCGACCGCGTCCGAGCACGGCGCGCGCATGACCGCCATGCGCAACGCCTCCGAGAACGCGGGCGACATCATCAAGGACCTCACGCTGGAGTTCAATCGCGAGCGCCAGGCCGCGATCACGCAGGAAATCATGGAAGTTGTCGCCGGCGCCGAGTCGCTGGTCTAAGGAGACTCATTTATGGCTGCGACCGCTGATACGCAGAAGACCAACACGGGTCGGATCGAGGAGATCCAGGGCGTCGTGATCGAGGCCGTCTTCCCGGACGAGCTGCCCGAGATCTACTCCGCCATCACCGTCGCCACCAAGGGCGGCGAGACGCTGGTCCTCGAGGTGCAGCAGCACCTCGGCGACGACCGCGTCCGCGCGGTGGCCATGGACTCCACCGACGGCCTGGCGCGCGGCATGGAGGTCGTCGACACCGGCGGCCCGATCACGGTGCCGGTCGGCGACGTGACGCTCGGCCGCATCTTCAACCTGCTGGGCGATCCGATCGACGAGGGCGCCGACATCGAGGTCAAGGAGCGCTGGCCGATCCACCGGCCGGCCCCGACCGTCGAGGAGCTCACCCCGACGACCGAGATGTTCGAGACGGGCATCAAGGTCGTGGACCTGCTCGCCCCGTACGCGCAGGGCGGCAAGGTCGGCCTGTTCGGCGGCGCCGGCGTGGGCAAGACCGTGCTCATCCAGGAGCTCATCCACAACCTGGCCAAGGAGCACGGCGGCCTGTCCGCGTTCTGCGGCGTGGGCGAGCGCTCCCGCGAGGGCAACGACCTCTGGCTCGAGATGACCGAGTCGGGCGTCATCGACAAGACGATGCTCGTCTTCGGCCAGATGAACGAGCCCCCCGGGGCCCGCATGCGCGTCGCGCTGACCGGCCTCACCATGGCCGAGTACTTCCGCGACGAGCGCGGCCAGGACGTGCTCCTGTTCATCGACAACATCTTCCGCTTCGTGCAGGCCGGCTCCGAGGTGTCCGCGCTGCTCGGCCGCATGCCGTCGCAGGTGGGCTACCAGCCGACGCTCGAGTCGGAGATGGGCCAGCTGCAGGAGCGGATCACGTCGACCCGCAAGGGCTCGGTCACGTCCGTGCAGGCCATCTACGTGCCCGCGGACGACCTCACCGACCCGGCGCCCGCCTCGGTGTTCGCCCACCTCAACGCGACCACCGTGCTCTCGCGCGGCATCGCCGAGAAGGGCATCTACCCGGCCGTGGACCCGCTGGACTCGACGTCGACCATCCTCAAGCCCGACATCGTCGGCGAGGAGCACTACACGGTCGCCAACGAGGTCAAGAACGTGCTGCAGCGCTACCGCGAGCTGCAGGACATCATCGCCATCCTCGGCATCGACGAGCTCTCGGACGAGGACCGCGTCCTGGTGCAGCGCGCCCGCAAGATCGAGCGCTTCCTGTCCCAGCCGTTCCACGTCGCCGAGCAGTTCACGGGCACGCCGGGCGCGTACGTGTCGATCGCCGACACCGTCCGCTCCTTCCGCGAGATCCTCGAGGGCCAGCACGACGACCTGCCGGAGTCCGCGTTCCTGCTCAAGGGCACGATCGAGGACGTCGTCGAGGCGGCGAAGCGCTAAGCAATGGCGCGCACGCCCTTCAAGGTCGAGGTCCTCACCCCGGAGGGTGAGGTCTTCAACGACGAGGTCGAGATGGTCTCCACGCGCACCAGCGTGGGGTCCATCGGCATCCTCGCCAACCACCAGCCGCTGCTGGCGATGCTCAACCCGACCGAGCTGCGGCTCTACAAGTCGGAGTCCGAGGTCATCCGCTTCGCGCAGGGCGAGGGCTTCCTCCAGATGACCGGCGACCGCGCCCTGGTCCTCGTCGACGAGGTCTTCAGCGTGGACAAGCTCAACGCCTCCGACCTCCAGGACCGCCTCCGGCGGGCCGAGGACGAGCTGGCGAGCGCCGAGGAGGGCACGGAGGAGCGCCGCGCCGCCGAGCGCGACAAGCGCCGCTACGAGGCCTTCCTCAAGCTGGCCGAGAGCAAGTAGCGCGTCCCGCATACGAACGCCGAGAAAGCCCGCCCTTCGGCGGGCTTTCTTTTTGCCCGCGGCCGCCGGGCCGGGCTGCGCGGGCACAAAAAAAGCCCGCCGTGGAGGCGGGCTCTTCTGAAGCGCGGTGTGCGACTCGACTACGGCGTCGTCGTCGAGATCGTGAAGGTCAGCGTCTTGGTGTAGGAGCCCGTGCGCAGCGCGTCGGTCTCGGCGACCGGCTGCTTGAACGTGATCGCGGCGCTGCCGGAGACCGGGCCGTCGTACGTCAGGAGCGTGGTCGGGTTCGAGGCGCCGCCGAGCGGGGCGTAGGACGACGGCGCGGGCGGCGTGCCCGTGGCCGGGACCTTGACCGCGCCGGCCTGGACGGCCTGCGGGAGCGCGTGGGGCCCGTTGACGAGCTTGCCGACGTTGGTGGTGGCCGCGTCGTTGACCGTCAGCGTGAGGTCGCCGGCCGTCGAGACGATCTGCGCGTTGAGCGTCGCGAAGTAGTCCTTGGTCAGACCGGGGAGGAACGGCGAGAACGCGGTCGGCGTGCCGAGGTTCAGGTTCAGCGTCGCGGGGACGTTGCCCGGGTCGGTGCCGCTCTCGGTGACGCTGTAGGCCGACTGCGAGACGGCGGTGCTGCCGCCGGCGTCACGCGCGGTGACGGTGATGTAGCTCGAGCCGACCGTGGAGGTGTCCAGGGCCGCGCCGCTGGCGAGCACCGCCGGGTCGCTGCCCCGCGTGGCCATGCACGACACCGCGTCGGCGCTGCACGTGTACGCGAGCGTGAGCGTGGAGCCCTTCGCGTAGGCCTTGCCGTTCTCAGGGGTCGTGATCGTGATCGTCGGTGCAGCGAACGCGGTGCACGGCAAGATCGCCGCACCCACCGCCGCCGAGACAAACACCTTCCATGGCCTGATCATGAACACCCTCTGCAATTGAAGACTCCCCCCGGGACCCGCGCTTACTTTGTCGTGGCGCCTTCCCAGTGTCAACCGATGGCACAAAAACCGGACGGAAGTGCTAGTTGCGGTGTGTGGAGGTCTCTCAACGCTCGTTCGGTTGCGCACAAGCTCACGTTTGGCTCAGAATCAGAAGTTCGGAGGGTTCCACCACAGGAGGGGTTGGCTCGTGAAGCCATGGGTCGGGATCGTTGCGGCTGCCGCAACGATGTTGGTCGCGCCGAGCGCGGCGCTCGCAGGTCCGGATGATCCGGCGCTGCTGAAGTTCAAGCTGGACAACAGCAGCCTGTACGACGACTTCGAGAACCTCGGGTTCGACATGGACCACGCCGTCGAGAACGGCGAGGGCGACGACATCATCGTCAGCGCCTGGGTCGACGACGCGCAGCTGGCGCTCGCGCGTGCGCACGGGTTCGAGGACGTGGGCGTCGTCCACACCAAGGAGAACTTCGCGGCGATCCGCGCGGAGAGCCTCACGAACAAGCTCGCCGAGATGGACGCCAAGAAGGCGCTCGAGGCCAACGCGGCGGGCAAGAAGGGCGCCAGCGCGGCGCCCGGCACCGTGCACTTCCAGCGCGGCGACTTCTACGAGAACAACGTGGGGCGCTTCGTCTCGGTCGAGGCGAACGTCGACCCGTCCCTGGTCTCGTACAACTGCACGACCAACGCGAACGGGCAGGAGTCCTGCCTGTACGTCGGCCCGACGCTCATGGCCGACGTCTACGACGCCGCCGGCAACCGCATCGGTGGCGGCGCGCTGGTGCCGTACACCGACCCCGATGTCGTCGGTGACTACTACCAGTACCACTACCAGATCTTCCGGATCGGGAACAAGGGCGACGGCAAGGCCGATCCCGCCTCGGTGAAGATCGCTTCTTCGAACGGCGACGTCGACACGGGCGCCGCGAAGGAGTGGATCTCCAAGAACCCGCCGCCGAACTCCGCCGGCTTCAAGTCGGGCTTCGTCACCCGCTATTACGACTCGCCCGACGCGTACGCGAAGGTCCGGTCGCTCGCGGCCGAGTTCCCGAACATCGCGTCCGTCGAGGACCTGCCCGAGAAGACCTGGGGCTACCAGCGTCCGGCCGCGACGATGCTCGGCTACCAGAACGCGCCGACCACGCAGCAGCCCAACCCGCGCCCGAACGCGACGGCGCCGTACGTGATCATCGACGACAACGGCCTCCCGGTCGCCGGCGACACGCCGTCCGCGGCCTCGGCGCCGAGCGTCGTCGTCATCACGTCCAAGGTCATGGGCCACCTGGGCGGCAACTCGCTCACCGCCCGCCTGCTCGCCCCGACCGGTCCGAACCAGCCGCTCAGCGTCACCTTCACCGGCAACGCGCTGCGCGTGAACCTCGCCTCGAACGCCGCCGGCGCGGTCACCAGCACCGCCAACCAGGTGGTCGCGGCCATCAACGCGCACCCGGACGCCAACCGCGTCGTCCGCGCGACGAAGTACCGCAACTCGACGGGCGAGGGCATCGTCCAGCCGGGCGTCACGTCCCCGCTCAGCGACCTGCTGCGCGCGCCGGCGTTCGTCCCGCGCGGTCCGCTCTCGCAGCCGCTGCTGCGCATCGGCAAGGTGCGTGACGGGTCCAAGGTCGGCGTGTACCTGTACTGCCAGGAGCACGCGGGCGAGATCGCCACTTCCGGCGTCTGCCTGGAGACCGCGGAGCGCCTCGTGCGCAACTACGGCACCGATCCGCAGACGACCGCGCTCGTGGACAACCTCGAGATCTTCCTCGTCCCGCAGATCAACGGCGACGGCGTGATCCACTCGATCTACGACTCCCCGCGCCGCACCAACATGGCTCCGTACTGCTACGACCCGTCCAACACCGAGAACCTCGGTGATCCGGCGAACCGCAACGCGTACGGCGTCAACATCAACCGCAACTTCTCGATCGGCTCGTTCTTCGACGGCTACGTCGGCGCGAACTCGAGCTGCTCCGGCGGCAACACGGCCGGCCCGTTCGAGCTCTCCGAGCCGGAGACCCGCAACGAGATCTACGTTCAGAACAAGTACAAGAACATCAAGTTCTCGAACAACATCCACTCGTCCGGTGGTTACTTCATGTGGCCGCCCGGCGCGTACAAGCCCAACCGCGAGTCGCTCCCGTACCCGCCGTACGGCACGCTGAACTTCTTCGACGAGGCCGCCCGCCACGTCCTGGACGGCATCAAGAAGTACCGCGGCACGGCCATCCGCCCGCAGCGCACCGGCCCGGTCATCGACGTGCTCTACTCGGCCGCCGGCAACTCCGCGGACGAGGCGTACTACACGCGCGGCATCATCGGCTACGACTTCGAGATCGGTGACACCGCGTACTATAAGAACCCGACCACGGGTGAGGAGACGACCTGCAACCCGGGTCAGCAGCCGCCGTTCGGCGCGTCCTCCAACCCGTGCCTGGAGAACGAGGGCTTCGAGGAGGCCCAGGAGTTCTCCGACGGCAACTACGGCCTCCTGCAGTCGGCCTACGACTACTCGAAGGACGTGACGCCGCCGGTGGTCACCATCACCCAGGCGCCCGACCTGGCCGACGGCAAGTACCAGGTGCGCTTCGTGTCCAACGAGGCGTCGTCGATCTACTACACGCTCGACGGCTCCACGCCGACGACCGCCTCGACCGAGTGGAAGCCGCCGCGCGCCCGCGCGCTGCCGCTGCCCGTGAACGTCGCGGCCGGTCAGACGCTCAAGTGGATCGCGACGGACTTCAAGGGCAACATGTCCGCGGTCTCGTCGAAGGTCCTCGGCACCGTTGACGTGCCCGGCGGCGTCGGCGGCTCCGTGCCGGCCACGCTGGCGCTCACCGTGTCCGCTCCGGCCAGCTTCGGCGCGTTCACGCCGGGCGTCGACCGCGACTACACGGCGACGTCGGACCTCAACGTCATCAGCACGGCGGGCGAAGCGACGCTCAGCGTCTCGACGCCCGGCAAGCTGACGAACGGCGCGTTCTCGCTGGCCCAGCCGTTCACGGTTCAGCTGGCCAAGACGGCGTGGACGGCTCCCGTCTCCAACGAGAAGGTCGTCGCCACGTTCAAGCAGTCGATCGGCAAGAACGAGGCCCTCCGCACCGGTTCCTACACCGGCACGGTGACCTTCACGCTGTCGACGACGCAGCCGTAGTCACGTAGCTCCACCGGGGCCGGGTTCTCTCTTTATGAGGGAACCCGGCCCTTTTTTCATGTCCGCTTCACAAGCGGACTCGTACGTCCGTCTAGAACCTCTTCCGGTGCTAACGGCCCTGTCGTACAAACCCGGGCTGCCAGTAACACGCAGTTCGCAGTACGGGTCTACAACGAGGGGGTCTGGCCGATGCGGCCAATCATGGGAGCGCTCGTGGCCACGGCCGCGATCGCCTTCCTGCCGGCGACCGCGCTGGCGGAGGACGGCGAGTCCGTCCTGGAGTTCAAGCTGCCGAGCAAGGCGACGGCCGAGCAGCTGATCAAGCTCGGCTACGACCTGGGGGACGGCCTCGACCAGTCCCAGCCCGGCCAGGTGAAGGCGACGATCGTCGTCACGCCTGAGGAGAAGGCGCAGCTGGAGGCGATGGGCTACCCGGCCGTCGCGACGATCCAGACGCCGGCGGACGTGGACGCCCTGCGCGCCGAGCGCCAGGCCACGATCGACGCCGAGGCGGCCGCCAAGGCGGCGCTCGACGGCGCCGCGGGCGCCAAGACGCGCAAGGCCGCGGTCGGCACCGTGCGCGCGCAGCACGCCGACTACTGGGAGGACGCCGGCGGGCGTTGGATCTCGATCGAGGGCACGACCACCGAGGCCTCGGTCACCAACCCGTGCCCGGTCGTCAACAACCGCGCCCAGTGCGCCTACACCGGCCCTGCGCTCGTCGCGTCCTGGTACGGCGCCGACGGCCAGCAGGTCGGCACGGGCACCCTCCAGGCCTACCTGGACACCGACGTCACGCCGGTCGCGCCCTACCTGTACCACACGGGCAAGTTCCGTCTCGGTGACGCCAGCACGATCGGCACCCCGATGCCCACGACGGTCAAGATCGCGTCCGCCACGGGCGACGTGGCCACGATGGCCGTCAGCAAGTGGGTCGGCAACGGTGCCCCTGAGTACGCGCAGGGCTTCAAGCAGGACTTCAACACGCACTACGTGGACCCGCAGGAGGGCTACGCGCGGATCACGGCGCTCGCGGACGAGTTCCCGAACATCGCCACGGTCCAGGCGCTGCCGAACAAGACGGCGGGCTACCAGCGCAAGGCGCAGACGATCGTCGGCATGTCCACCGCGTACACGGGGCAGCTCACGCCGCTGCCGGCGGCGGCCGACCAGGCCAAGGCGGTCGTGGTCACCTCCAAGGCCTGGGGCCATGAGGGCGGCAACGGCATCGGCATCCGCCTCGTCAACCCGGGCGCGGCCGACGAGCCGCTCGTCGTCGGCGTCTCCAACAACCGGATGATCCGCGTCAACCTGGCCACCGACTCCGCGGGCGCGATCACGACCACCGCGAAGGACGTGGTGGACGCGATCAACGGCAACGCGCAGGCGGCGGAGCTCGTCACGGCGAGCCTCTACCGGACCTCCACCGGCACCGGCGTCGTCACGCCCGGCACCGCGACGTCGCTGCTGAGCGACTGGCTGAAGGCCCCGGCCTCCTACCCGCGCGGCCCGCAGACGGTGAAGATGCTGCGGATCGGCAAGCACCAGGACGGCACCAAGACCGGCGTCTTCATCTACTGCCAGGAGCACGCCCGCGAGTGGGGCACGCCGCTCGTCTGCCTCGAGACCGCGGAGCGGCTCGTGCGCAACTACGGCACTGACCCCGAGACGACGCAGCTGATCGACAACCTCGACATCTTCATCGTCCCGACGATCAACGCCGACGGCGCCGCGTACTCGATGTACGACAACAACACGCAGCGCCGCAACATGGTCAACTACTGCGCGTCGAACCCGACGGGCAACAACGACCCGTTCGCCCGCAACAGCTGGGGCGTCGACCTCAACCGCAACTTCACGGTCGGCTCGTTCTTCGACGGCTTCCAGGGCGCGGGCAACGTCTGCACCGGTGACACGTTCGCCGGCCCGTCCGAGCTCTCCGAGCCCGAGACGCGCAACGAGGCGTACGTGCAGACCACGTACCCGAACATCAAGTTCGCGATGAACGTGCACTCGAGCGGCGGCTACTTCATGTGGCCCCCGGGCGCGTACAAGCCGACCACGCGCGAGACGCTCCCGTACCCGCCCTACGGCACGCTGAACTACTTCGACCAGACGGCGGCGGCGGTGCTCGACCGCATCTACAACTACCGCCACACCGCGGTGCTCCCGTCCCAGACGGGTCCGGTCGTGGACGTCCTGTACTCGGCCGCGGGCAACTCGGCGGACGAGGCCTACTACAGCCACGGCATCGTCGGCTACGACTTCGAGATCGGCGCCTCGAAGGTCCTGCCGAACGGCCAGAGCCAGAGCACCGGCTTCCAGCCGTGCTACGGCGCGGTCGGCACCGGCGGCGGCACCGGCACGTGCAACGCCAACCTCGTCAACGAGGGTCACGACGAGGGCATGGAGTTCGCCAACGGCAACTACGCGCTGCTCGCCGAGGCGCTGGCGTACGAGAACGACACCGCGGCGCCCAAGGTGGACGCCGTCACCGGCTCCGACCGTGCGGTGACGTTCAAGAGCGACGAGGCCGCGTCGATCTACTACACGCTGGACGGCTCGACGCCCACCACGGCCTCGACCGAGTGGAAGCCGAACCGCCCGCGTGAGAAGCCCGACCCCGTCGTCGTGCCCGTGGGCGCGGCGCTGAAGTGGATCGCGGTCGACTTCAAGGGCAACGTGTCCGCGGTGCAGACCAAGGCGTTCACCACGACGCCGGGCGACGTCGGCGGCACCGTGCCGGCCACGCTCGCGCTGACCCTGGACGGCACGCCCTCGTTCGGCCCGTTCGTTCCGGGCGTGGAGAAGGACTACGCCACGCAGACCAAGGCCAACGTCATCTCGACCGCGGGTGACGCGACGCTCTCGGTCTCCGACCCCGGCCACCTGACCAACGGCGCGTTCACGCTGCCGGAGCCGCTGCGCGTCTCGCTGTCGAAGACGACGTGGACGGCGCCGGTCGCCAACGACAAGGTCGACATCGGCTTCAACCAGTTGATCAAGTCCACCGACCCGCTGCGCACCGGGACGTACAGCAAGACGCTGACGTTCACGCTGAGCACCACTCAGCCGTAGCCCCCGTTTGGGCCGGTCGGGCGTATCGCCCGACCGGCCCGCCGCTACCCTCCGGCGGATGGACGAACGGCTCCTCACCGAGCGGTTGATCTCGTACGACACGTCGAACGCCGAAGGCCTCCGGGCCTGCGCCGGGTTCATCAAGGGGTGGCTCGAGGCGCGTGAGATCGCGGTCGAGGACCACCAGTACGGCGACCTCTTCGCGCTGACCGCGGAGGTGGGTCCCAAGGACGGCCCGACGCTGGTCTTCCACGGGCACTACGACGTCGTCCCCGCGCGGCCGGAGCAGTTCACGCCGCGCGTACAGGGCGACCGGCTCGAGGGCCGCGGCTCGTACGACATGAAGGGCGGGCTCGCGGCGATGATGTGCGCGATGCACGACCTGCGCGACCAGCAGGACGTCCGCATCCGCTTCGTGGCCGTGCCCGACGAGGAGTCCGAGGAGATCGACCAGCGCACGTCGGACCTGCTGGTCAAGGCGGGCTACGTGGGCGACTTCGCGATCACCGGCGAGCCGACGAACCTGCACGTCGGGGTCCAGGCCAAGGGCGTGCTCGCCCTGCGGATCATGGTCTTCGGCACGTCCGCCCACGGCTCCACGCCGTGGCTCGGCGACAACGCGGTGTTGAAGGCGATCGACGTCTTCCGGCGAATCGAGTCGATGCCGTTCACCCTTGAATCCTCGGAGCTGTTCGACCGTCCCTCGGTGAACCTGGGGCGGATCGTCGGCGGTGACGCGCCCAACAAGGTGCCCGAGGAATGCGCCATGGACGTGGACATCCGCTATTTGCCCGAGCAGGACCCCGGTGAGCTCCTCGCGCAGATCCGCGCGCTCCCGGACGTCCACGTGGCCCGGTCGTTCATCTGGCCGCCCGCCCGCGTGTCGCCGCGCAACCCGTACGTGCTCGCGCTCTGCACGGCCGCGTCGCGGCTCACGGACGGCGAGTCGATGAGCGTCGGGCGCGACGGCGCCTCGGACGCCGTGGCCTTCCAGAAGGCGGGCGTGCCGGCGGTCGAGTTCGGCCCCTCCGGCGGCGGTCACCACGGCCCCGACGAGTGGGTGTCGATCGACTCGCTCGCGCGCTATCGCCGGGCGCTCGTGGACTTCGCGCGGGACGTGCCCGTGCGCTTCCCCGTGGACGCCGACGGCGACGGGCTGCGCGCCGTGGAGGGCGGCCTGGCATGAACGGCGACGCTCGCCTGACGGCTCGCGTCGCTGCGAGCGCTCGCCCAGGGGGCTCGGACTCGCGCTTGCGGAGGGTTGCGGCGTGAGCGACCCGAACCGCGTACCGCGGCCGGGCCGCGGCGTGCTCTTCCGCGCGCTGCTGGCGGCGATCCTCACGGTCTGCCTGTCGGCGACCGCGGTGGCCTACGCCGTGCTCAACGAGGTCGACAGCCTCGTCAAGGACTTCACCCAGGACGGACGGACGACCGTCAAGATCCCGGAGCTCGACATCGAGGACGCCGGCGGCGCGCGCACGTTCCTCATCCTCGGCACCGACGAGCGCTACGCCGACAAGAAGGCGGGCGTCAAGCCGCGGTCGGACACGATCCTGCTCGCCCGCGTCGACCCGAAGAGCCGGCGCATCGCGCTGATGTCGCTCCCACGTGACCTCAAGGTCAAGATCCCCGGGTCGGGCACGAACAAGATCAACGTCGCCTACGAGATCGGCGGCCCCGGCAAGACGGTGTCGACGATCAAGAAGCTGTTCCGGGACGCGACCGGCGAGCCGTTCCCGATCACGAACGTGATCGCGGTGTCCTTCGGCGGCTTCCGGCGCGCCGTCGACTACGTCGGCGGCGTCTACGTCGACATCGACCGCCGCTACTACAACGACAACTCGACCGCCGGCCCGGGCGAGAACTACGCGACGATCGACGTCCAGCCGGGCTACCAGAAGCTCAAGGGCCAGGACGCGCTCGACTACGTCCGCTACCGCCACGGCGACAACGACTTCTTCCGCGCCTCGCGCCAGCAGGACTTCCTGCGCCAGCTCACGCACCAGGACGCGATCCGCCAGCTGCTGGACGTCAGCAAGCGGCACGAGCTCGCGCGGATCTTCGGCCGCTACTTCGAGGTCGACGACAGCTTCACCGACTCGGGCAACCTGATCGCGCTCGGCCAGCTCGGCCTCTACATGGCGCAGGAGAAGGCGCCGGTCAACGAGGTGCGCTTCCCGGCCACCGAGGCCAAGAACCCCGCGGTCGACTCGTACCTGTACGTCAAGGACTCCGACCTCAAGAAGACGTTCGACGAGTTCATGACCGGCGAGGGCTCCTCGAACCCGCGCCGCCTCGACGAGACGACCCGCCCCAAGGCCACGGCCACCCCGGCGCGCGTCAAGAAGAAGAACAAGAAGTCCTCGGTCGAGGGCCTCGAGCAGACGCGCACCGAGGGCGAGAACATGGCCGTCGTCGTCGCGAGCGAGGGCAAGCTCAAGTTCCCGTTCTACTTCCCGACGCTGCGCAAGACCGGCTCGCGCTACGCGGACCCGGAGCCGCGCGTCTACTCGCTCCGCGACGGCGAGGGCAAGCTGCACCGCGCCTACCGGCTCACGCTCAACGCGGGCAGCTGGAGCGAGTACTACGGCATCCAGGGCACGACGTGGCGCAGCCCGCCGATCCTCGACGATCCCGACCGGGTCCGCGAGGTCGACGGGCGCAAGCTGGAGCTCTTCTACGACGGCTCGCACCTGCGGCTCGTCGCCTGGCGCACCTCGAAGGCCGCCTACTGGGTCACGAACACGCTGACCCTGTCGATCCCGAACTCGCGCCTGATCGCGATCGCGGGCTCGCTCAAGCGCCTGAAGTAGTTGCGCGGAACATGAACGTCCAGGACGTTTAACTTCGCGACTACTTGGAAGTCTGGTGGCGGGTGCGCTTCTCGCAGTCGGCGTCGATCTTCACGAGCTTGCGGTTGCCGGGCCACTCGGACTCGATGACCGTGTCGTTGCCGGGGCCGCACTTGATGGTCGCGCGGCCGCGGGCGATGATCGCCGTGACCGTGTCGTCGCCGTCACCGGCGTCGACGGTGGTCTTCGCGCCCGAGGTGACCTTGATCGTGTCGTTGCCGGCGCCGCCGTAGATCAGCGAGCGCAGGCCGCCGCCCTGCAGGAAGTCGTCGCCGTCCTGGCCGAAGATCGTGTTGGTGCCGCGGCCGCCGTAGATGGTGTCGTTGCCGGCGCCGCCGTCGAGAGTGTCGTTCGCGTCCTTGGCACCGGCGAGCGCGGTGTGGTTCTGGTCGCCCCAGAGCACGTCGTCGCCGCCGAGGCCCTGGATCTTGTCCGAGCCGGCACCGCCGCGCAGGTTGTCGTTGAGCTCGGTGCCGGAGCGGCTGCCGCCCTTGTTGCCGGTGGTCGCGCTGATGCCCTTGGTCGGGTCGACCGCCGCGGCCTGCTCGATCACGGTCTCGCAGTTGACGATCTTGCCGTCGCGGATGCGGGCGGCGACGGCGCGCCCCCACTGGGTGCCGCGCGGCGGGACGTAGAGCGTGTCGTTGCCGTTGCCGCAGTCGACGTCGTCCACCAGGCTGTCGCCGTTGATGTAGATGACGTCGTCGCCGTCCTCGCCGAAGATGTGGTCGGGACCGCTGTCGAAGTAGATGGTGTCGTTCCCGGGGCCGCCGAAGAGCTCGTCGCCGCCGGAGCCGCCGTGGATCGTGTCGTTGCCCTCGCCGCCCTCGACGCGGTCCGGGGCCGCGCCGCCGTCGAGGTTGTCGTCGCCGGCGCCGCCGTAGAGCGTGTCGTGGCCGAAGCCGCCGAGGAGGACGTCGTTGCCTTCGTCGCCGCTGAGGATCTCGTCCCCGGAGCTGCCGTCGAGGATGTCGTCGCCGGGACCGCCCGCGATGTCGTCCGGCCCGGTGTTGCCGTACAGGCGATCGTTGCCGCCCTGGCCGCGGATCCGGTCCGCGCCGCCGTTGCCGTTGATGGTGTCCGGGCCCTCGGTGCCGGTGAGCGCCTCGGCGGCGTTCGACCCGGTGATGGACTTCGCGTCGGCGATCGCGGCCGGGGCCAGCGCGGCGACGAGCGTCGTGGCGAGGAGAGCGGGGAGCCGGAAGGACATGCTCCTCTTATCGACCCCTGCCTTCTAAGCTGAAGCGCCCTTATGAGCACCAATCGAGAACCGATCGGCGTGATCGGCACGGGCTATGTCGGGCTGGTCACCGCCGCGGGATTCGCGGAGCTCGGCAACGAGGTCTACTGCGTCGACATCGACAGCGAGAAGATCGAAGGCCTGAAGAACGGTCAGATTCCCATCTGGGAGCCGGGCCTGGAGGAGCTGATCGCCAAGCACCGCGATCGCCTGCACTTCTCCACCAACCTCAGCGACGCCCTGGAGCACGCGCGGCTGCTGTTCGTCGCCGTCGGCACGCCGCCGACGTACTCCGGTGATGCCGACCTGTCCGCGGTCAACGCCGTGGTCGACGCGATGCCGCCCTCCGACCAGCACGCGCTGGTGATGAAGTCCACCGTGCCGGTCGGCACGGGCGAGACGATCAAGCGCGTCTTCCGCGAGCAGGGCAAGGCCGGCTTCCGGTACGTGTCGTGCCCCGAGTTCCTCAAGGAGGGCTCGGCGATCAAGGACTTCCTGGAGCCCGACCGCGTCGTCGTCGGCGACGACGGCGACTGGGCCGGTGACGCGGTGGTGGAGCTCTACGCCCCGCTCGGCGCCGAGCTCGTCCGCACGGACATCAAGAGCGCCGAGATGGTCAAGCTCGCCTCCAACGCCTTCCTGGCGACCAAGATATCCTTCATCAACGAGATCGCCAACGTGTGCGAGGAGACCGGCGCCGACGTCGTCGAGGTCGCCAAGGGCATGGGCCTGGACAACCGCATCGGCCCGAAGTTCCTGCAGGCCGGCATCGGCTTCGGCGGCTCCTGCTTCCCGAAGGACGTCACGGCGCTCAAGCAGCTCGCCGGCAACTCGGGCTACCACTTCCAGCTGCTGAACTCGGTGATCGAGGTCAACGAGCTGCAGAAGCGGCGCGTGATCGCGAAGCTCGAGAAGCACCTCGGCAAGCTCGTGGACAAGAAGATCGCGCTGCTCGGCCTGGCCTTCAAGCCGAACACGGACGACATGCGCGAGGCGTCCTCGCTCGTCCTGTCCTCCCGCCTGCAAGCCGCGGGCGCGCACGTGCGCGCCTACGACCCCGTGGCCGAGGAGGAGGCGCGCAAGCTCATCCGCGGCGTGTCCTTCAAGTCGACCGCGCTCGACGCGATCGAGGGCGCCGACGCCGTCGTGCTCGTGACCGAGTGGCCCGAGTTCGCCGAGCTGGACCTCGTCGAGGTCAAGAACGCGATGGCCGGGGACCTGCTGGTCGACGGGCGCAACCTGTTCGACCCGGGTCAGGTCCGCGACGCCGGTCTGCTCTACGAAGGGGTCGGGCGGGCTTCGAGCGCCGCGCATCAGGAGGTCTGAGCAGCGTGCAGGCCCTCATCCTCGCCGGAGGCGAGGGCACGCGGCTGCGGCCGTTGACCTCGTCGGTGCCCAAGCCGGTCGTCCCGCTGGTCGACCGGCCGTTCATCGTCTTCATGATCGACTGGCTGCGTAGCCACGGCGTGGACGACGTGATCATGTCGTGCGGGCACCTGGCCGACGGCGTGCGGAACGTGCTGGGCGACGGGTCCGGCGTCGGCGTGCGCCTGCGCTACGTCGAGGAGCCCAAGCCGCTCGGCACGGGCGGGGCGCTCAAGTTCGCGGAGGAGTGGCTGGACGACCGCTTCCTGATGCTCAACGGCGACGTCCTCACGGACATCGATCTGACGGCGCAGATCGCCGCGCACGAGCAGACCGGCGCGCGGGCGACGCTCGCGCTCTACCCGGTCGAGGACCCGAGCGCGTACGGCCTGGTGCGACTCGAAGCCGACGACGCCGTGCGTGAGTTCCTCGAGAAGCCGGCGCCCGACCAGATCGACACGAACAACGTCAACGCCGGCGCCTACGTGCTCGACAAGTCGGTGCTGGACCTGCTCGTGCACGGGGAGAAGGCGTCGATCGAGCGGGACGTGTTCCCGCGCCTCGTCGGCGACGGGCTCTACGGTCACGTGCTGGACGGCTACTGGATGGACATCGGCACGCCGCAGCGGTACCTCGAAGCGACGTTCGACATCCTCGAGGGCAACGTCCGCACCGAGGTCGCCGACCGCCTGGGCACCTCGTACGTGTGCGTCGAGGACGAGGTCTTCAACGAGGGCCGGATCGTGCCCGCCGCGCTGGTCGAGGCGGGGTGCCGGATCGGCAAGGGCGCGCGGATCGGCGGGCGCGCGGTGCTCGAGCGGGACGTCGTCGTCGGCGAAGGCACGATCATCGAGCAGGCGGTCGTGATGGCCGGTGCGCAGATCGGCGCGCACTGCCATCTCAACGGCTGCGTCGTCGGCCCCGGCGTGAAGATCGGCGACCATTGCGTGATCGACGACCTGGCGGTCGTCGGCGCCGACGTTAGCCTTGGAGACGGAAACACCGTTTCGAGGGGTGCTCGGCTGTTCCCGGGCATCTCGCTTCCCGAAAGGGCCCTTCTGTTTTGACCACCGCCCTCGACTTCGACTTCGGCCTCGACACCACGGGGCAGCTCGACGAGGTGCTCGGCCTGTCCGAGCACCTACGCGACGCGCTGTGGCGGGTCGACTCCTCGCAGGCGCGGCCGGTCGACGCGACGGGCGGCGTGATCATCTCGGGCATGGGCGGCTCGGCGTCCGGCGGCCGGCTGGCGCAGGGCGCGATCGGGCCCCGCATGCAGCGCCCGCTGGTGGTCGCCGACGGCTACGCGTTGCCCGGCTGGGCGGGCCCGTCGACGCTCGTCCTGCACTCGAGCTACTCCGGCACCACGGAGGAGACGCTCTCGGCGTATGACGACGCGAGCGAGCGCGGCGCGCCGCGGCTCGTCGCGTCCACGGGCGGCGAGCTGGTGGAGCGCGCGCGGCGCGACAACGTCCCGGTGATCCCGATCCCGGGCGGCTTCCAGCCGCGGGCGGCGATCGGCTACGCGCTCGTGTCCGCGCTGGAGGCGGCGGCGCTGGGCGGTGCGGCTCCGTCGCTGCGCGACGAGATCGAAGCGGCGGCGGACCTGGCGGAGACGCTCGCGGTCGAGTGGGGCCCGGGGTCCGGCGCGGACTCCGAGGCGAAGGCGATCGCGCGGGCGCTGCACGGCACCGTGCCGGTGATCGCGGGCGCCGAGCTCGCGGCCGCGGCGGCGTACCGCTGGAAGTGCCAGTTCAACGAGAACGCGCAGCTGCCGGCGTTCGCGTCGACCGTGCCGGAGATGAACCACAACGAGGTCGTGGGCTGGGAGTCCGCGCGCGAGCTCGGGCGCTTCTCGTACGTGTCGCTGGAAGACCCGGGCGCGCACGAGCGCAACCTGCTCCGGTCCGAGCTCGTGGCGGAGATCGCCGAGGCGGGCGCGACACCTGTCCTGCGCGTGAAGGCCCGCGGCGAGACGCGCGTGGAGCGGCTGGTGTCGCTCGTGCTGCTCGGGGACCTCGTCTCGATCTACGCCGCCGTGCTGCGTGGCGCCGATCCGGTCGACATCCCGGCGATCGACTCGCTGAAGGCGTCGCTGTCCTCGCGCTGATTCAAGGGGTCGCCGCCGGCGTGGTCCTCGCCCGGCTGGGGCGTGGGCGGGTCCGGCGGGCACCGCTGGCGGCCGGCGCGACGGTCGACGGGACCGTGTCGGTCGTGATCCCGGCGCGCGACGAGGCAGAGCGGATCGGGCCGTGCCTGGACGGGCTGCTGGCCGATCCGGCCGTGCTCGAGGTGGTCGTGGTCGACGACGGCTCGACCGACGGCACCGCCGAGATCGCGGCCGCACGTGGCGCACGGGTGGTCACGGCCGGCGAGCCGCCGGCGGGTTGGGTCGGCAAGCCGTGGGCGCTCCAGCGCGGGCTGGAGGAGGCACGCGGCGACATCGTCGTGTCCGTCGACGCGGACACGCGCCCGCGCGCGGGGCTGGGGGCCGCCGCGGCCGCCGCGCTGGTCGCAGCGGAGGCCGACGGCGCCTCGGGCGACGCCGCGGCCGGCGCTGCCTCGCCCACGGGCGTGGCCGCGGTGCGTGGCGCCGGCCCCGTGCTCGTCAGCGTCGGCACGCGCTTCGTCTGCACCAGCGCGGGCGAGCGGTTCCTGCACCCGGCGCTGCTCGCGACGCTCGTGTACCGGTACGGGCCGCCGGACGCGGACGCGTCGGTGGCCGTCTCGCGGCTGATGATCAACGGGCAGTGCACGGCGGTGCGGCGGCGCGCCCTGCTGGACGCGGGCGGGTACGCGGAGGCCTCGGGGCACATGACCGACGACGCGGCGTTCGCGCGCGGGCTCGCCCGGCGCGGCTGGCGCGTGGTGTTCCACGACGGCGGCGGCCTGATCGACGTCGACATGCACGAGTCCGTGGAGGAGACGTGGCGCGAGTGGGGCCGCTCGATCGCGCTGCCGGACGTGACGTCGCCGGCGTGGCGGGCGGCGGACGTGGGCGTGGTGTGGCTGACGCTCGGGCTGCCGTGGCTGCGGCTGGCCGGTCGCCGGGCCGGTCGGCTGGACGTGGCGCTGCTCGGGCTGCGGCTGCTGATGACCGTGGCGTTCGCGCCGTCGTACGCGCGGCGCGGCCTGCCCTACTGGCTCTCGCCCCTGGCCGACGTGCCCGCGGCCGTGCGGCTCACCTGGTCGGCGGTGCGTCCGGCCCGGCGCTGGCGGGGACGCTCGTACGACGACGCGTGACGAACAGGACGCCGATGAACGTCATCAGCCCGCCGGTCGCCATCACGTGCTCCACGGGGTCGGTGGCGAGCTGGACCAGCGGGAACGCGAAGATGGCGACGCGTGCGCCGTACTTGAAGGAGGTCGCGAGCGTGATGGCGATCGCGAGCACGCCGCAGATGAGCGCCGGGAGCGGCGAGAGCGCGAACGCACCGCCGACGAAGCACATGATCGACTTGCCCCCGCGGCTCGGGTGCGGGAGTGGGAACGCGTGGCCGGCCATCGCGGCGGCGACGGCGACGTACGCGGGCCAGAAGCCGAAGGCCAGATGGAACACCGCCGCGGGGATGAACGCCTTCGCACCGTCGCCCAGGAACGCCGGCAGCGCGCGCCGTGCACCGAGCTGGTCGAGCGCGTTCCAGGCGCCCGGGTTGCCGTCGCCCGTCGTCAGCAGGTCCACGCCGTACCGCCGCGCGACCAGCCACGCGACCGGGATCGCGCCGCACAAGTAGCCCACCACTGCTGCTAGTCCGTACTCCATCCGTGCCCGTCGCCTCGTTCCACCTCGTTCGCTACCCAGGAATCCGCGAAGGCGTTCCGTACATGGCCTGGGACCGTCCCATCCTGAAGGGCACGGCCGGCCTGCGCTTCTTCCGCCTGCTCGGCACCGGCGCCGGCGACACCATGACGCTGTCCGCCGACCTGCGTCGCTGGGCGCTGTTCGCCGTGTGGGACGACGACGCCGCGCTCGACGCTTTTCTGGCGGGCTCGGAGATCGCCGCGCGCTGGCGCACGGTCGAGTGCTACACGGTGCGCCTGGCGCCGGTCCGCTGGCACGGCGCCTGGGGTGGGCGGGACCCGCTCGCGGGAGCGACGAGCGCTGCCGGCGAAGGCGCCGTCGCGGTCCTCACGCGCGCGGCCATCCGGCCCCGGCAGCTGCTCGCGTTCCACCGTGCCGTCCCCCGGCCCGCGCGGGCGCTCCAGGGGTCGCCGGGTCTGCTCGCGTCGGTCGCGATCGGCGAGGTGCCGGTCGTCCGGCAGGCCACGTTCTCCCTCTGGCGCGACCTCGACGCGGTCAAGGGCTACGCCTACCGCAACGCGGCGCACGCCGAGGTGGTGCGGCGCACGCGGGCGGAGCGGTGGTACTCGGAGGAGCTGTTCGCGCGGTTCGTGCCCTACGGCGCCGAAGGCACCTGGGACGGACGCGACCCGCTGAGCTGACGGGCGACGCTGCGGCCGCCGAGCGTCACGAGCGGCAGCCCGCCGCCCGGGTGGACGGTGCCGCCGGTGAGCCAGAGGCCGTCGATGCCGCGGATGCGGTTGCCGGGACGCCGCATCGCGCCGAGCCGGCCGTGCGGGGCGGCACCGTAGATCGGGCCGCCGAGGTCCGCGGGCGTGACGCGCTCGACGACGCTCGGCGTGACGCCCAGCCGCTCGATCACCGCGTGCTGCGTCGTGTCCCAGTCGGCGGGCGAGGCGGGAGCGTTGACGAGCACGAACCAGCCCTGGCCGGGCGGTGCGCACACGTACAGCGTGGGGTCGCGGGGCATCCGGCGGTGCGTGAAGACGTCGTCGAACTCGGCGTCGTAGTCATGTGGGAACAGGATCCGGTGATGCGCGGGTGCGGGGTCGTCGACGCCGAGCAGCAGCGCCAGGCCGGACAGCGATGGCGTGCGCCGGCGGGCGCGCCGGCCGAGCAGCCGGGTGCGCACGACGCGCTCGTCGACGTCGGTGATCACGGCGTCGGCGACGAACGCGCCGGCCGCCGTCTCGACGCCCCAGACGCGGCCGTGCGAGACGCCGATGCGCTGCACCTCGCAGCCCAGCCGCAGCTCGCCGCCCAGCCTCTCCAGCGCGCGGACCAGCGCGCGGACGAGCTCGTACATGCCGCCGCGCGGATGCCACGCGCCGAACGCGTGCTCGACGTACCCCGCCACCGCGAGCGCGGCCGGGGCGCGGCGCGGGTCGGCGCCGGCGTACGTGGCGAAGCGCTCGACGACCATCTGCAGGCGCGGGTCACGAACCGTCGCGCGGGCGAGGTCCCGCAGCGTCCACCACGGCTTGACGGCCAGCGCGTCGCGCGGGTCCGGGGGCGGCTCACCCGGCTCGGGGCGTCGGGGCGGGAACGGAGGCGGACCCGTGAGGAACCGCTCCGACGCGCGCCACATCGACGAGCACACCGACAGGAAGCGCATCCAGTCCGCGCCCGCACCCGGCGACCAGTCCTCGAGCGCGGCCAGCGCGCGCGGCAGGTCCGCCGAGAGCTCGAGCACGGAGCCGTCCGCGAACTCGTACCGGGTGACGGGCTCGACGCGCTCGAGCTCCACGTCGAGGTCTTTGAACACCCACGGCATCGTCAGCAGCGAAGGCCCGGCGTCCCACTCGAACCCGCCGGCCGTGACCCGCGCGCACTTGCCGCCGGGCGCGGCGGCGCGCTCGAAGACCGTGACCTCGTGCCCGCCCTGCGCGAGCTCGACCGCACCGGCCAACCCGCCGACGCCCGCTCCGACGATCGCGACCTTCATGCGCGGCGCAGGAGGGCGGGAACGGCGAACGCGCCCATCGCCGCGCCGCCGGCGAGGGCGACGCGCGGGTGCCGCCAGATGAACGCGTTGGCGATCGCCTCGCCCAGCCACGTCCACACGTACAGCGCGACGGCGCCGTCGTCGTCCGGCTCGCGGTCGAGCGCGGCGTAGGCGGCGAACACGAGCAGCCCGGTGGCGAACCAGCCCGCGAAGTTCGAGGCCGGGATGCCCTCGTAGCGCCCGCCGCCGGGCCACGACCAGTAGCCCTCGCGGACCATGCGCGGGTCCAGGTACACGTCCCAGGCGGTGAGCGCGGCGGCGGCGAGCGGCACCCGCGCGGCCGGCCGCCGCGCGATCCGCCCGGCGATGGCCCACGACGGCCGCGCCATCATCGCCCACGCCGCGGCGGCGAGCAGTGGCACGCCGCGCACCCGCGGTCCCAGCCGCTCGGAGTACGAGTAGTGCCCGAACGGCTTGCCGGTCGCCACGCCGACGAGCTCCGCGCCGAATCCGACCGCGCCGGCCGCCACGACCGGCGCAGGCCGCCGCGCCTCGACGAGCGACGTGGCGAGCATCAGCCCGACGATCCCGCGCGTCGCGGCGGGCGGCCGCGACGTCCGCCCGTACACGACCTGCGAGGCCGCGAGGGCACCGAACAGGATGGGGAACGCGCGCCCGCGTCCGACGAGCCCGGCGCCGGCCAGCGCGGCGCCGACACGGCCGGCCGGAGCGTTGCGCCGCGGCGCGAGCCCCGCGCCGGCCAGCGCAGCGCCGACACGGCCGGCCGGAGCGTTGCGCCGCGGCGCGAGCCCGGCGCCGGCGAGCGCCGCGCCGACGCGCCCGGCGGGCGCCCCGCCGCGGCCCGCCGCGCGCACGGCCGCGCCGACTCGCGCCGCCGGTCCTCCGCCGCCGCGCGCGAGGCGTGCCGTGGCGGCCCCGCGCGCGGTCGGCGCTCCCCCCAAACGCGTGGCTCGACCCGCCGCGCCGGCGCGGCTCACGCGCGCCACGCGGCGCGGGCCGCGATCGTGAGCTTGCGCGAGCGCGGCACGACCGCGCGGCCGGGCCGCGCGCCGTAGCCTTCGGCCTCGAGGCGCCGGAGCAGCTCGCGGTACATGCTCGCGGCGGCGGCGATCGCGCGGCGCCCGCGGCGCAGCTCGGAGATGCCGGCGATGCCCTGCTCGTAGAGGGCGTCGGCGCGGGCGATCTGGTCGCGCAGGATCGCCTCGCGGCGGCCCGGCTCGAGGCTGCCGTGGACGGCCAGCGTCTCGCTGGCGAAGTACACGCGCCCGTTCGCCAGGTCCTCGTCGATGTCCCGGAGGATGTTCGTGCGCTGCATCGCCATGCCGAGCGCGGCGGCCGCGGGGCGGGCGCGGACGGGATCGTCGGTGCCGAGGAGCGCGGCCATCACGACGCCGACGGTACCGGCAACGCGGTAGCAGTAGCGGTCCACGTCGGCCTCGGTCTCGTAGATCGCGCCGTCGAGGTCGTCGTGCATGCCGGCGCAGAAGTCGATCAGCGCGTCGCGCGGGAGGTCGTAGCGGGAGTCGAGGTCGGCGAGGATGGCGATCTCGGGCGTCTCGGTGCCCTCGAGGCCCTCCGCCCACGCGGCCACGGCGTCGACCCGCTCGGCGGCCTCGGGGCGGCCGTCGTCGACGAGGTCGTCGAGGGTCCGGAAGACGAGGTACAGCAGGTAGACGTCGTCGCGCACGTCGCGCGGCAGCAGCCGGCAGGCCAGCGCGAAGGTCCGCGCGACCTGCTTGGTCGTCGTCCGCGCCTCGTTGAGGACCGCGCTCACACCCGCACCCCCGCATCCGCCTCGATCAGCCCCGCCGTGACCGCCGCGCCCATCAGCACGCCGGGGATGCCGGCGCCCGGGTGGGTCCCGCCGCCGACGTGGTAGAAGCCCGGCACGCCCGCCACGCGGTTGGGCGCGCGGAAGTACGCCGACTGGTGCAGCGTGGGCTCCACGGCGAACGCGTTGCCGTCCACGGCCCCAAGGTCGCGCGCGAAGTCCGGCGGCGCCATCCGGTGCTCCACGCATACGGACGCGTCCAGCCCGGTCAGCCCGAACGTCTGCTCCATGTCGCGCACGAGCGCGTCCCGGAGGCCGTCGGCGGCGCGGTCCCAGTCGACGTCGCCGCGCAGGTTGGGCACCGGCAGGAGCACGGCGAGCGAGTCCCCGCCGGGCGTGGCCATCGCGGCCTCGGTCCGCGCCGGCGCGTGCACGTACGTCGAGAACGTCTTCGCCAGCCGCCCGCGTCGCGTCACGTCCGCGATGAAGTCGCGGTAGCCGTGGCCGACCAGCAGCGTGTGGTGCAGCAGCTCGTCGAACCGGCGGTCGCACCCCAGGTACAGCAGGAAGCACGACATCGTCGGGCGCAGCCGCCGCACGGGCGCGCGCCGGCCGAGCAGCTCGTGCGTGCGCAGCACGTCCGCGTTGGAGACCACGACGTCGGCCGCGATCCGCTCGCCGCCCTCCAGCCACACCGCGCGCACGCCGTCGGCGCCCGTCTCGACCGACTCCACGCGGGCGTCGCAGCGCACGTCCAGCGGCCGCGCCATCGCCTCCACGAGCGAGTACACGCCGCCGTCCGTGTACCAGCCGCCGTCCTGGATCTGCAGGTACACGAGCGCGGCGTAGATCGCGGGCACGCGGTACGGGTCGCCACCGATGAACAGCGAGTGGAACGAGAACGCCTCGCGCACCCGCTCGTTGCGGAAGTGGCGGGCGACGAACCGGTGCAGCGGCAGCACCGCGCGCAGCCGCGCCATCGACGGCACCAGGGCCAGGAACGACTGCAGGTCGGTGAACGGCCGCGAGCCGGCGCCGACGAGCCCTTCGTCGTAGATCGGCTTCAAGGCGGCCAGGAAGCCGTCGAGGGCGGCGGCGTCGCGGGCGTCGAAGCGCGCGATCTCCTCGCGCAGGGCGTCGACGGAGTCGCCGAAGTCGAACGTCCGCTCCTCGCCGGCCCAGCGGATCCGGTACATCGGGTCCAGCCGGTGCAGCGTCACCTCGGAATGCAGGTCGAGCCCGCCCGCGGCGAACGCGTCCTCGAGCACCCACGGCATCGTGATCAGGGATGGGCCCTTGTCCCACGTGAAGCCGCTATCGCGCAGCTGAGCGGCCCGGCCGCCGGGCGCGGAGCGCTGCTCGAGCACCGTCACCTCGTAGCCCTGCCCCTGCAGCCGCAGCGCCAGCGCCAGGCCGCCCAGGCCCGCGCCGATCACCACCGCGCGTGAGCGCTTCCTGAGCGCCGTCACCGTCATCACCCCTCATACGGGCGCCGACGCGCCGTTGGATCGAAATTGTCAGCAACCCGAGCGCCGCGGCGAGCGCCCCACCCGCGGCGTCGACCCAGAAGTGGTTGGCGGTGCCGATGATGATCGCCACCACGAGCCCGACGTAGAGCACGGCGCCGACCCGCAGCACCCGGGAGCGCACGAGCGCGAACACCGTTCCCGCCGCGATCAGCGCGAACGCCACGTGCCCGCTCGGCATCGCCGCGTAGGGGCTCTGGACCGAGTGCGCGAGCGCCTCGCCGCCCGTCCCGTACACGGCGCTCAGCGTGTCCGTGAAGCCGAGCTCCGGCGCCATCCGCGGCGGCGCGACCGGGAACGCCAGGTACCCGGCGACGGTGATCGCCTGGGTCACCAGGAACACGTCGCGCGCGAACGGGAACGCGCGGGGCCGCTCGAGCCGGGCCCAGATCAGCGCGCCGATCGTCGCCGGCACGTGCACCCACACGTAGAACAGCCCGGCGGCGGTGAGGAGCGCCGGCCGCGCCGCGACCCACTCGTGCACGGCCGGCTCGAAAAACAGGCCCAGCGCGCGCTCGGCGTCAGCGAGCGCGCGGGTCCGATCGAGAGGTGCCTCGTCCGGCGCGAGCAGCGCCACCACGGGGCACAGCGCGAGCGCGGCGAGGACGAGGAACGCGTCCCGGGCGAGCTTCACTTCCGCAGGCGCTACCCAACCACCGGTGCGCGAGTACCGTCTGTGGTCATGTCCTCCACCGTTGCCGCGACCACCGTCGCCTCGATCGTCGACGGCGAGGCGCGCCAGGACGCTCCCGGCGGCCGCCTGACGTCCACCAACCCCGCCAAGCTCGACGACGCGGTCGCCGAGATCCTGCTCGGCGACGCGCAGACCTTCGTCGACGCCGCGGCGGCCGCGCGCGCCGCGCAGAAGGACTGGGCGAAGGTCCCCGCGCCTGCGCGCGGGCGCGTGATCGCGCAGGTGGGACGGCTGTTCGAGGCCAACAAGGAGGCGCTCGCCGCGCTCGTCACGCGCGAGATCGGCAAGCCGTACCCGGAGGCGCTCGGCGAGGTCCAGGAGATCGTCGACACGTGCGACTTCTTCCTCGGCGAAGGGCGGCGGCTGTACGGCCAGACGGTGCCGTCGGAGATGCCGGACAAGCAGCTGTTCACGTTCCGCGTGCCGGTCGGCGTGGCCGCGATCATCACGGCCGGCAACTTCCCGGTCGCGGTGCCCGCCTGGTACCTCGTGCCCGCGATCCTGTGCGGCAACGCGGTCGTCTGGAAGCCGGCGGAGTACAGCGCCGCGCTCGGCGACGCGATGGTCCGGATCTTCCACGCCGGCGGCGTGCCCGCGGGCGTCCTGCACCTGGTGCAGGCGAGCGGGACGGACACCTTCGAGGGCCTGAAGGCGTCCTTGGAAGCCGGCCTGGTCGACAAGGTGGGCTTCACCGGCTCGAGCGCGGTCGGCGCGGAGATCGGCGCGCTCTGCGGGCGTCACCTGCAGTCGCCGTGCCTGGAGCTCGGCGGCAAGAACCCGATGGTCGTGATGGACGACGCCGACGTCGACCTCGCCGTCGAAGGCGCCCTCTTCGGCGGCTACGGCACCGCCGGCCAGCGCTGCACGTCGCTCGGCACCGCGATCGTCCACGAGTCGGTCCACGACGAGTTCGTCGCCAAGCTGCGCGAGCGCCTGAGCGCCTCCCCGGTGGGCGACCCGACCGCGGACGGCGTGCTCTACGGCCCGATGATCCACGAGCGCTTCGCCGAGCGCTTCGAGGACTGGCTCGGCCTGATCCGCGACCACCACGACGTCGTCGGCCCGCGCGGCCGGATCACGGCCGACAACCCGCGCGACGGCTTCGTCGGCGACCCCGACGGCGGGATCTTCTACCACCCGACGCTCGTCGTCGGCGTGACCGCCGACGACGAGATCTACTCGACCGAGACGTTCGGCCCGATCGTCGGCGTCGCCAAGTTCAGCGACTTCGACGAGGCGATGGAGCTCGCCAACGGCCACGGCTACGGCCTCTCGAGCGCGATCTACACGCGCTCGGGCGAGAACGCGTTCCGCTTCCGCGAGCGCATCACCGCCGGCATGGTCTCCGTCAACAACTCGACGAGCGGGGCCGAGGCGCACCTGCCGTTCGGCGGCAACGGCAAGTCCGGCAACGGCTCCCGCCAGTCCGGCATCTGGGTGCTCGACCAGTTCACGCGCTGGCAGTCGATGAACTGGGACTACGCCGGCAAGCTGCAGAAGGCCCAGATGGACAACGTCGAGCTGCCCTCGGACCAGGACTTCCGCTTGTAGCTAGCGCTTGCGGTACCAGTTCGGCGACGTGTTGGGCGGCGGCACGAGCGGCTCGGGCGTCTTGGCCACGAGCACGGACGGCTGGCCGGACTCGATGTGGCGGGCGAGCGCCTCGCCGAAGTCGTCGTCGAGGCCGAACACCGTCTCCGACCAGACGCCGAAGGACGCCGCGAGCGCTTCGAAGTCCGGGGTGTGCAGGTCCACGCCGTAGGTCTCGACGCCAGCGCGGACCTGGTCGTAGCGGAGCATGCCGTAGCCGCCGTCGTCGACGATCACGGCGGTCAGCGGGAGCTGCTCCTGCGCCATCGTCGCGAGCTCGCCCGCGGCGAACAGGAAGCCGCCGTCGCCGGAGATCGAGACCGTCGGGCCCGTGCCGGCCAGGGCGGTGCCGAGCGCGGCCGGGAACGCGTAGCCGAGCGTCCCCCAGCCGAGCGGCACCTGCAGCCGCCGCGGTGTGGCCGGCGTGTGGAAGCCGGCCAGCCAGTAGCCGGGGATGCACATGTCGACGACGAGGTTGCCGTCGGCCGGGAGCGCGAAGCGGATCGCGTCCAGGAAGCGCAGCGCGGTCGCGTCCAGCGCGGCGCAGGCGTCGGCGCGGACCGCCGCCAGGTCGCGCGCCGCCCCGGTGCGCGGGGGCAGCGCCGCCGCCAGCTCGCCGGCGACGGCCGCGTCGCCGGCCAGGAAGACGTCGACGTGGTAGTTCGTCGGCGCCTCGAGCCCGATGGCGATCAGCGTCTCGGGCTGCGGCTGGGCGAAGTTCTGGGTCTGGACGCCGTCCAGGTCCGAGCCGACCGCGACCACGACGTCCGCCTCGTCCCACAGCCGGCCGGCGGCCTCCACGTGCGGCGGTAGGCCGACCGCCAGCGGGTGGCCGGGGCCGAGGAGGCCGGCGGCGCCGTACGTGGTGAGCACCGGCGCGGCGAGCGCCTCGGCCAGCGCGTGGACGGCTCCGGCCGCGTCGCGGGCGCCGCCACCGGCCCAGATCAACGGGCGCCGGGCGCCGTCCAGCGCGCGCAGCGCGGGGGAGAGGTCCGGCGCGTCCACGGGCATCGTGGCCGGACGGTCGAGACCGCCCGGGAGGTCGTCGACGCTCGGGACCTGCGTCGCCAGCAGGTCCGTCGCGATCTCGAGGTACACGGGCCGTGTCGGGGCGGTCAGCGCGGCGTGGATCGCAGCCTCCGCGGCCTGCTCGACCACGCCCGCCGCGTGCGCGACATGGACCGCCTTGGTGACCGGGGCGAACATCGCCGGCTGGCCGTCGGTCTCGTGCAGGACGCCGCGGTAGTCGTCGGGGCGCCGCAGCACCGACGGGATGTCGGTCGCGATCACCAGGATCGGCGAGCGCGACGCCCACGCCTCGCCGACGGCGCCGAGCGTGTTCGCCGCACCCGGGCCCGTGGTGACGATCGCGACGCCGAGCTTGCCGGTCGCCCGCGCGTAGCCGTCGGCGGCGTAGGCCGCGGCCTGCTCGTGGCGCACGCCGACCAGACGGATGGACGACTCCCGCAGCGCGGACCAGAGCGCGAGGTTGTGCACGCCCGGCAGCCCGAACGCCACTTCGACCCCTGCCCGCTCGAGCGCCGCGACGACAACTTCGGCTCCACTGGACATGCTCCTGACGCTATCCGACCCACGGCCCTCAAGTTCCCGCGGGATCTACCGATCGCGACGCCAGTGGCCCGTTTCCCTCACGCCGTGTTCGGCGTCCTGCTCGCTGCCTGCGCCGCCTACCTGCTGACGGGCCTCGACGTCCTGCGCCTCGGCGCGCAGCTGATCGCGGTCACGCTGCTCGCGATCCAGACGGTGCGCCGCCCGCAGGCGCGGCTCGCGTTCGCGCTGCTGACCGTCGCCAACGTCGCGTGGGCGATCGGCGACCTCGACCCCCAGCGGCTCAACGCCCTCTTCCTGGTCTCCTTCGCCTTCGCCCAGGCGGGCCTCGTGTCGCTCGCCGCGACGCAGCTGCGCAGCCGCTGGCTCGCGTTCGACGGGATCATCGTCGGCCTCACGGCGGGCGCGATCCTGACCGCCTTCGTCAGCGACTCGCTCGTCGGGCTCGGCCTGCGCGTGCCCGCCACGGCGCTCGCCGGCGACGCGATGCTGGTGACGACGATCGTGCTGGCCTTCGCCGTCAACGGCTGGCGGCCCGCCCGTGCCTGGTGGGTGATCGCGGCCGGCGAGGCGTTCCTCGTCGCCAACGACCTCACGCTCACGAACCCGCTCGACCCGCCGCGGACCGCGCTGGCCGCCTGGTGCGCGGCGCTGATCCTCACCTCGTACGCCGCCTTCCACCCGTCCGCGCCGCGTGAGCGCCGCGTCGGCGGCGTCGTCGCCGCGGCCGTCCCGATCACCGGCGGCGCGCTCAGCGTCGGCCTCCTGATGCACGCCGCGCTGACCGGCGGCAACCCGGTCACGGTCGTGCTCGCCGGCGGCGCGCTGCTCGTCGGCCTGATCCGGGCGGCGCTCCTGCTCGCCGAGAACCAGCAGCTCGTGCGGGTCGCCCGCGCCGAAGCGGTCACCGACAAGCTCACCGGGCTCCCCAACCGCCGTGCGCTCCTCGACGGCCTCGACGCCGCGCTCGCCGCCCGGACGCCGCACACGCTGGTGTTCTTCGACCTCGACGGCTTCAAGGAGTACAACGACGCGTTCGGCCACGCGGCCGGCGACGCGCTGCTGCAGCGGCTCGCCCCGCAGCTGGACGCGTGCGCGGGCCGCTCCTACCGCCTCGGCGGCGACGAGTTCTGCCTGCTCGTGCCCGCGCGGCTCGACGACGCCTCGCCCGAGCTCGTCGCGGCGGTCCTCGCGCTGCGCGAGCAGGGGGACGGCTTCGAGATCAGCGCCTCGCACGGGCTCGTGCTGATCCCGGACGAGGTCGACAACCCGGGCGAGGCGCTGCGGCGCGCCGACGAGCGGATGTACGCGCGCAAGCGGCGCCGTCGCGCCGGCCAGGCGAGCCAGGCGCGGGCCGTGCTGGTGCAGCTGCTGCTCGAGCGCGGCGAGGACGAGGACGACGCCGCGGTGCTCGCGGGCGAGTTCGGGCGACGACTGGGCCTGACCGGCGCGGCCGCGGACGACCCGCGCATGGTCGCGGCGGTCCCCACCGGCTGACTTCAGATCTCGGCCCGGCGGCCGAATCCAGGAGGGATGGGAATCCGCTTGGCCTTCGCCCTCTTGATCGGCGCCGTCGCGGTCCTGGCTGTGACCGGCTGGCACGCGCTGTTCGTGGCGGCCGAGGCCGCGGCCGCCGCGCTGATCGGCGTCCGGGCGGTCACCGTCCCGCGCAACCGTCGCGTGTGGGCGCTCGCGGCGGTCGGCATCGGGCAGTGGGTCGCCGGCGGCATCGCGCTGGACCTCGGCTGGGATGCGGTCGCGGGCGTCCTGTTCGCCGGCATGTTCGCCTGCGAGTTCCTCGGGTTGAGCCTCTTCCTGCACGGCCGCATCCGCCCGTTCCCCGTCTGGCTCGCCGTGGACGGCGTGCTGGCGGCGTTCACGCTCGCCGCGCTGGGAGCACTCGCCTACGGGCCGCTGCGCGGCGCGACCCACAGCGAGCCGCACATCGTCGCCGGGCTGCTGGCCAACATCGTCTGCGACCTCGTGCTGCTGGCGCTCGTCCTGGTCGGCTTCGCGGCGACGAGCTGGCGCCCGGGACGCGCCTGGCTGTTCGCCGGCATCGGGCTCGTCGTGACCTCCACGGGGGACATGCTGGTGGTGTTCGGCGAGACGACGGGCCCGCTCGTCCAGGTGCTGTGGGCGACCGCGCTCATCTTCATCGCGCTCGCGTCCTGGCAGCCGACGCCGACGCCGACGGCTACGCGGGTCGGGTGGTCGACGGCCGCGCTGCCGCTTGGCGCCGGGGCGGTTGCCATCGCGGTCGCGCTCTACTGCGGCATCGCGTCCGGCGAGCCGGTCGCGGCCTTCATGGCCGCCGGCGCGCTGCTGGCCGCGCTGGCCCGCGCGGTGCTGATGCTGCGCGAGAACCTCGGGTTGCTGCATTCCGCGCGGCGCGAGGCGCTCACCGACAAGCTGACCGGTCTCCCGAATCGGCGGGCGCTGCTGCTCCAGCTCGATCGTGCCATCGCCGGGCAACGTCCGCACACGCTCGCCTTCTTCGACCTCGACGGGTTCAAGGCCTACAACGACGACTTCGGGCACGCCGCGGGCGACGCGCTGCTGCAGCGCCTCGCCCCGCGCCTGGCCATGGTCGGCGGGCGCGCGTTCCGCCTGGGCGGGGACGAGTTCTGCTTGTTGCTGCCGCACGCGCTCGGCGACGACGCGCCCCGCGTGGCGCGCGCGGTGGCCGCGCTCGGTGAGCGCGGCGAGGGCTTCCAGATCACGGCCTCGCACGGCCTCGTGCTGATCCCGGAGGAGGCGGGCAGGGTCGAGGACGCGCTGCGCCTCGCCGACGAGCGCATGTACGCGCGCAAGCGCCACCGGCGCGCCGGACAGGCCGAGCAGGCGCGCGCCGTCCTCGTGGCGCTGCTGGATGAGCGCGGCGAGGACGAGGCACGCGCCGCGGCGCTGGCGGGCGAGTTCGGACGGCGGCTCGGCCTGGCCGATCCCGCCGCCGACGTCAGCGCGGCTTACGTCGCTGGCTGAGCTGGCGCTGCACCTGGGCGAGCGTCTTGCGGCCCTGCGGGCTGCGCGCGTAGGTCATCGCCTGGTTGGTGAGCTTGCGGCCCTGTGGGGTCCGGGCGAACTTCATCAGGGTCTTCATCAGGGGCATGGCGGTCATCCTGCCCACAGACCCTCAAGCGCTCACAAAGGCAAACCTTGACACAACTCTGTCAAGGTCTCGCTACACTGGCCCCCAGTGGACGCGCTCACGATCAACGAAGCGGCTGAGACCACGGGCTGGAGCCCGCGGATGCTCCGTTACGTCGAACGCGTCGGGCTCCTCGAGCCCAAGCGCTCGGCCGCCGGCTACCGGCTGTACGGCCCGGCCGAGCTGCAGCGCCTGCGCACCTTGCGCGAGCTGCTGGACGAGCACGACATCGGCCTGTCCGATCTCGCGTTCGCCCTGCGGCTGCGCCGTGACGGTGAGCTCCGCCAGGCCACGGACGCCTGGTTCGAGGCCGAGGCGCAGCGCCCGGAGGACGTGTCGTCGTCCGACTGGCTGCGCTTCGAGCAGACGAAGCACGAGCGCCTCCTCGCCGCGCTGGCGCGCCGCATCCCCACCCCCACCCCGGAGACCGTATGACCGCCATCACGACGCCCGACTACAAGGTCGCAGACATCGGCCTTGCCGCTTTCGGCCGCAAGGAGATCCAGCTCGCCGAGCACGAGATGCCCGGCCTGATGCAGACGCGTGCCGAGTACGCCGACGCGCAGCCGCTCAAGGGCGCGCGCATCACCGGCTCGCTGCACATGACGATCCAGACGGCCGTCCTGATCGAGACGCTCGTCGCGCTCGGTGCTGAGGTCCGTTGGGCGTCCTGCAACATCTTCTCGACGCAGGATCACGCCGCGGCGGCCATCGCCGAGGCCGGCATCCCGGTCTTCGCCTGGAAGGGCGAGACGCTCGAGGAGTACTGGTGGTGCACCGAGCAGGCGCTGACGTGGCCTGACGGCGAGGGCCCGAACATGATCCTCGACGACGGTGGCGACGCGACGCTGCTCGTCCACCTGGGCGTCGAGTACGAGGCCGCCGGCGCCGTCCCGTCGCCCGACACGGCCGACAACGACGAGCACCGCATCATCCTCGAGACGCTCACGCGCAACCTGGCCGAGGATGGTCAGAAGTGGACGCGCGCCGCGGCCACGATCAAGGGCGTGACCGAGGAGACGACGACGGGCGTGCACCGCCTGTACGAGTTCGCCAAGGAGGGCAAGCTGCTCTTCCCGGCGATCAACGTCAACGACGCGGTCACCAAGTCCAAGTTCGACAACCTCTACGGCTGCCGCCACTCGCTGGTCGACGGCATCAACCGCGCGACCGACGTGATGATCGCCGGCAAGGTGTGCGTCGTGCTCGGCTACGGCGACGTCGGCAAGGGCTGCGCCGAGGCGCTGCGTGGCCAGGGCGGCCGCGTCATCGTCACCGAGATCGACCCGATCTGCGCGCTGCAGGCCGCGATGGAGGGCTACCAGGTCGCCACGCTCGAGGACGTCGTCGAGACCGCCGACATCTTCATCACGACGACCGGCAACAAGGACGTCATCTCCGCCGCGCAGATGCAGCGGATGAAGCACCAGGCGATCGTCGGCAACATCGGCCACTTCGACAACGAGATCGACATGGCCGGCCTGGCCAAGATCGACGGCATCGAGCGCGTCGAGATCAAGCCGCAGGTCCACGAGTGGCGCTTCGCCGACGGCTCGACGATCATCGTCCTGTCCGAGGGCCGCCTGCTCAACCTCGGCAACGCGACCGGCCACCCGTCGTTCGTGATGTCGAACTCCTTCACGAACCAGACGATCGCCCAGATCGAGCTGTTCACGAAGACCGACGACTACGAGAAGAACGTCTACGTGCTCCCGAAGCACCTCGACGAGAAGGTCGCCCGCCTGCACCTCGACGCGCTCGGCGTGCGCCTGACCGAGCTGACCCCGACGCAGGCCGCCTACATCGGCGTGCCGGTCGAGGGCCCGTACAAGCCGGATCACTATCGCTACTAAGCCGTCATCCGGCTTATTGCGCATTGACTGGGCGGACGGGCAGATGCCCGTCCTCCGGTCGATCCGCGAGCGGTTCTCCCGCGACCGGCCCCTTGACGGGCTGGTCGTGGGGTTGTGCCTGCACATCACCTCCGAGACAGGGGTGCTCGTGCGGGCGTTGTCCGCCGGCGGCGCGGACGTGGTGCTGTGCGCCTCGAACCCGTACGCCACGCAGGCGGACGTCGCCGCCGCGTTGGGCGACATCGCGGAGGTCCACGTCGGCGCGCCCGACGACTGGGCCGACAGCGTGGCCGCCGTCGCGGCCCGCGCACCGCGGATCGTGCTCGACGACGGAGCCGACCTCCTGACCGCGCTCCACAGCGTGCCGCAGCTGCTCGAGGGCATGCTCGGCGGCACCGAGGAGACGACGACGGGGCTCGCGCGGCTACGCGCGATGGACCTCGCCGTCCCGGTGCTGGCGGTCAACGAGGCGCGCGCCGAGAAGGCGCTCAACGACCGGTTCGGCACCGGGCAGTCCGTGATGGACGGCATCCTCCGCGCGACGAACGTGCTGCTCGCCGGGCAGACCGTCGTCGTTCTCGGCTACGGCTGGACCGGGCGCGGGGTCGCGCTCGCGGCCCAGGGCCTGGGGGCGTCCGTGATCGTCTGCGAGGTCGACCCGCTCCGCGCGCTCGAGGCGCGGATGGAGGGCTTCTCCGTCACGCGGTCGCTGGACGCGGCCGCGCGCGGCGACGTGTTCATCACCGTCACCGGCGGGCAGGACGTGCTGCGCGCCGAGCACTTCGCGGTGATGAAGGACGGCGCGGTGCTGGCCAACGCGGGGCACTTCGACGTCGAGATCTCGCTGCCCGATCTGCGCTCCGCGGCGCAGTCGGTGCGTGACGTGCTGCCGCTCGTGCGCCAGTACGACCTCGGCGGCCGGCGGCTGAACCTGCTCGCCGGCGGGCGGGTCGTGAACCTCGCCGCCGCCGAAGGGCATCCGGCGGCGGTGATGGACGTGTCGTTCGCGCTGCAGGCGCTGGCGGCGGAAGCGCTGGCCACGGGGTCGTTCACCCCGGGCGTGCATCCCGTGCCCGACGGGATCGAGCGTGAGGTCGCCGCGCTGAAGCTGGCGGCGCTGGGCGTCGAGATCGACGAGCTGACGCCCGAGCAGGCCGCCTACCGCTCGCTCACATCGCCACCGCCCGGCCGCTGACGCGGATCTCGGGGCGGCTCGCCTCGTCGATCGTCACGGTCAGCAGCGACGGGCGGCCCATGTCGACGCCCTGGTGGATCGTGATCGTCGTCGGCGGAGTGACCGCGCCGGTCTCGCGCAGGTAGTTGCCGAACGCGGCCGCCGCGGCGCCGGTCGCCGGGTCCTCGACGACGCCGCCGACCGGGAACGGGTTGCGCGCGTGGAACGTGGTCGCGTCCTCGCGGTAGACGAGGTCGACCGTGATGAGCTCGTGCTCGAGCATCAGCGCCTTGAGCGCGTCGAAGTCGTAGTCGAGGTGCGCGAGGCGCTCACGCGTCGCGGCGGCGAGGATCAGGTGGCGGGCGCCGGCGTAGGCGATCTTCGGCGGCAGGTCGGCGTCGAGGTCCTCGACGATCCAGCGCAGCGCGTTGAGCGCGCCGTGCAGCGTCTCGCTCGGGAGGTCCTCGACGTGCGGCACGACGCTGGTCAGCGTCGCAGTGACGTTGCCGCTGGAGCCCTCGGTGTGGACGGGCACGGTGCCCGCCTTGGTGTGGAAGACCAGCGTGCCGGTGCCGTCGCGCTCGGCGAGCGCGACGCCGGTGGCGATCGTCGCGTGCCCGCAGAACGGCACCTCGGCCTCCGGCGCGAAGTAGCGCACGTCGTACTCGTTCGGGGCGTCCTCGCGGGCGGTCACGAACGCGGTCTCGCTGTACCCGAGGTCGGCCGCGATCCGGAGCATGTCGTCGGCCTGCAGGCCGGTCGCGTCCAGGACGACGCCGGCGGGGTTCCCGCCGTCGGGGGTCTCGGTGAAAGCGGCGTAGCTCAAGATCGCGGTCATGGGCCCGATCGTCGCAGCGGGCCGGTGCGCGGGCGGTGTGGCTAGCTCGTCATCACGGAACGTGTAACCCCGTTGCGGCATTCGGTTATGTCTTGTTGAACGACGGTCAACAAGGAGAGCGGCGATGGAAGAGCGCGAGACGACATTCCTCCTGGCCCGGCCGGAGCGGTGGCTGCTGCGGGCGATCGCGAAGCGGCTGCCCGGCTGCGTGCGGCCGGACCACCTGACGGTGCTGGCGCTGGCCGCGGCGGTCGCGTTCGCGGTGGCGGCGGCGACCGGGCACTTCTGGACGGCAGCGGCGCTGCTGGTCGTGCACTGGTTCGGCGACTCGTTGGACGGGACGCTCGCGCGGGTCCGGAAGGCGGAGCGGCCGCGCTACGGCTACTACGTCGACCACCTGGCGGACGCCGCGGCGACCGCGCTCGTCGGCCTCGGCCTCGGGCTGTCGGCGTCGATGCACCTGACGGCCGGGCTCGTGCTCGTGGTCGCCTACCTGGCGCTGTCGATCAACTCGTACCTGGAGACGCACGCGTTCGGACGCTTCTCGCTCGGGTACGGCCGGCTCGGGCCGACCGAGGCGCGGATCGCGCTGATCGCGCTGCTCTCGGTGGTGGCGCTCGGCGTCGAGGTGTCGTGGCTCGGGCTCACGCTGCTCGACCTCGTCGCGCTGGGCGGTGCGGCCGTGATGCTGCTCGCGCTGCTCGCGCGGGCGTGCTCGAACCTGCGGGTGCTCGCGGCGCGCGAGCCCTACCGGGGCGCGGCGCCGTAGCGCTCCTCGCGCTCGTCGGCCTCGTCCGCCTCCGAGAGCATGCGGATGAACAGGTAGGCGAGCGCGACGCCCATCACCAGCGACTGCTCCAGCGCCATCAGGACGCCCGCGATGTGCTGGTCGTCGATGGCGCTCAGGCCCCACCGCGTGCCCTCGTTGGCGTAGTAGTCGTAGAGGACGTTCGGCGCGAAGCCGAGCATGATCCCGAGGAAGCCGACCGCGATCTTCGTGCTGGCCATGTACAGCACGGGACCGAGCCCGCCGAGCCGCATGCGGCTGCGGATCGGCGACAGCAGGTGCCACCAGTACAGCGCGCCCGCCGCGGCGAAGCTCAGGTGCTCGAGCGTGTGGATGAAGCTGTGCTCGAGCGCCGCCTCGTACATCACCGGGATGTGCCAGATCCACATCGACGCCGCGTACGCGACCACGCCGAACGCCGGATGCCCGAACGGCCCGGCCTTCCGCTCCAGCCAGTGGATCCGGCGCGTCACCGGCCGCAGGATGTGCTTGGTCAGCGCCACCGTCAGGCAGATCGGCACCAGGTCCGCGAGGATCAGGTGCTGGACCATGTGGAACGTCGCGAACTGCTCGCCCAGCCGGTCCACCGGCGACAGCAGCGCGACCGCGAGCAGCGCGATCCCGAGCAGCCACAACGCCAGCCGCCCGTAGCCCGCCGCGCGCGCCCCGCCTTCCCTGCGCGACGTCCGCCAACGGGCCACATAGACCCACACGTACGCGATCAGCGCCACGAGGATGATCGGCGCGAAGTTCCACCCCGCGTCGACGGGCTCCGCAGCGCCCAGCAAAGTCGGCACAAACACCGCACAGGATTGTGACGCGTCGCCACAGACACGCCACGCGCCGATCCGGACAATGTGGACATGCCCGCCCTCCCGCCCGCCACGCCGCCCGCCTGGTCGGCCGCGCTGCCGGCTCGCCGGGCCGCGCCGCGCGCTCCCGCGCCGCACGCTTTCGCTGCCGCGCCGCGCGCTCTACCGCCCGCGCCGCGCGCTCTCGCGCCCGCGCCGCGCGCTTTCGTTGCCGCCCTGCGCGTTCTCCCGCCCGCCCTGCGCGTTCTCCGGCCCGCGCTGCGCGCTCCCGCGCCCGCGCCGCGCGCGCTCCGCATCGCGCCGTCGTCGGCTCTTCCGGCCCGTGCGCGTTCTCGCTGAGCTGGTCGCGGCGATCGCGCCGCCCGCGTGCGTGGCGTGCCGTCGGCCGCTCGCGCGGGCGGACGACCGGCTGTGCCGTGCGTGCACGGTCGCGTTGCCGTGGTTGCGGCCCGGCTGCGAGCGCTGTGGCCTGCCGCGTCACCGTGGCGCCGGCTGCCCGGCCGCGACGGCCGCGTTCCCGCGTGCGTGGGCGCCGCTCGCGTACCAGGGCGTCACGCGCCGGCTCGTCGCGGCGTTGAAGTTCCATGCCGCGCTGCCGGTGGCGGACCTCATGGCGGCGCACCTGGCCGCGAACCTGCCGGCGGCGCTCCGTGATCCCGCCGCGGTGCTGGTCCCCGTCCCCGCCCAGCGCGCCCGTCGCCGGGCGCGCGGCTTCGACCCCGCGAGCGTGCTGACCGACGCGCTCGGCCGTCGCGTCGAACGCCCCGTCGTCCGCTGCCTCGTGCGCGAGGACCGCGCGGGCCGCCAGGTCGGCACCGGCCGCGCGTCCCGTCGCGCGGCCGGCCGGATCTCCGTGCGCGTGCGCGGCGATCCGCCGCCGATCGCGATCCTCGTCGACGACGTCCACACGACGGGCGCGACGCTGGACGCGTGCGCGCGGGCGCTCACCGAGGCGGGCGGGGGCGTGCTGGCGGTGGTGTCGTACGCGCGGACGTTGTGAGCGGCGTTCAGCCCGGGTGGCGCGCGCCGGGCTGCGTGCGCCCGGGCGCGGGCCGCGCGATCGTCCGCGGTGCGAGTGGTGGGTTTGCTGGGCTCTGCCCAGCAAAGTGACCAGTGGCGTGTTGGGGGCCCGGTCCGCGCCCGGGTGGGACCCGGCGGAGCGGCTCACCCGCACAAGAGCGCGACGCCCGACGGTGTGCTTCCCGACGCGACGAAGGCCCGGCGTGCGCCAGTCGAGCTGAGCGCCACGCGAGAGCCGTCGCGCTCAAGGACTACGCGATCGCGCGCCCCGTCTCGTCCGCCCACTCGAGCGCCGCGCGGTAGGCACCGGCTAGCGTGGGCCGGGTGTCGCTGGTCGGCAGCGTCGGGAACTCACCGCGCTCGTAGGCGGTGACGGCGGCGAGGAGCTCGCCCTTCGGGCCTTCGCGGCGGAGGAGGGCGGCCTGGAGCTCTTCGGTGAAGGGGAGGGACTCGAGGACGTCGGCCATCGGCATGTCGAGCAGCGCGTCGGCCACCGAGAAGAGGCCGATGGTGAACATCATCTCGCGCTCCTCGGTGGTGGTGTGGCCGACGAGGATCTCGCACATGTGGGCGCGGCGGAGGCCGAGGGAGACGAGCTCGTCGGGCACGTCGGGGATCGAGGCGAGGACCATGACGGTCGCCCAGCGGCGGACGGTGCGCACGCCGAGGAGCGACAGCGCCTCGTGCACCGACGACACGTTGCGGGGCAGCGAGAAGAAGGCGCTGTTGACGTAGCGGAGCAGCTTCAGGGACAGGCCGACGTCGGAGGAGATGATCCGCTCGAGGTCCTCGAAGGAGATGTCGCCGCTGGTGAGCTTGTTCAGGCGGCGCAGGGAGCCGAGGCCGGCGGTGGCGACGCCGCGGTGCTTGAAGGTGCGGGGCTGGGCGAAGTACTCGCCCTGGAAGTAGGTGAAGCCGAGCTCCTGGCAGCGCAGGAAGGCGGCGTGGTCGCCGACCTCGGTGGCCACGAGCAGCGCGCCCTGCATCTTCGGCACGCGCAGCACGCGCGGCAGCTCGGCGGCCGGGATCCGCGACACGTCGACGCGCACGATCGAGCACAGCGACATCAGCTCTTCGACGTTGGCGCCGAGGTCGCCCTCCCACTCGTCCAGGGCGATCGTGTACCCCGAGCGCGACAGCCGCTGCAGGATCTGGAGCAGGTCCTCGCGGGCGTGGTAGGCCTTGATCTGCAGGACCGCGCGGTCGGGGCGGACCGGCGGCGGGCCGATCTCCACGAGGAAGTTGCGCGCGATCGTCACCCAGGCGGGGTGGCGGCCGGCGAGCGTCTCGAGCCCGATGTCCCCGAACGCCTCGACCAGCAGGGCGGAGGTGGCCTTCGCGTCCATCGCCGGGTCGCCGAGGTCGATCGACCCGCCGAAGCGCAGCTCGTAGCCGACGACGATGTTGCGGGCATCGGCGATCGGATGACGGACGACCGCTACTTCCTGGGGGCCTGACCGGCCAGAAGCGGGATCGGCTGGCACGGAGATGGCCACAACCTACATGTCGGCCGCGTGAGCCTGCGCCTTGAGGGGGTATGGTTCACAAATAGTTGACCCCGACAGAGGAGTCCCATGCAAATCGAGGTTAAGGGACGCAACCTTCAGGTCACCGACGAGATCAGGGAGTACGCCGAGCAGCGGTTCGCGAAGACCGCCAAGCAGGTGTCCGAACTGGCCGAGTTGGATCTCGAGGTGGCCGACGAGAACGTCCCGGGCGACCCGATAGCGGCGGAGGTCGTGCTCAGGCTCAAGGGCACGGAGCTGCGGGCGAAAGAGGTCTCGAAGGACCCGAAGCACGCGATCAACCTCGTCGCGGACAACTTGGAGCGCCAGGTCAAGCGCCACCGTGACAAACGGCGTGGCCGGCGCGAGTCGAGGGCCGCGGCGGACGTCGCGCGCACCACCCCGGCGACGTTCGAAGAAGCGCCCGGCAGCCTGTAAACCGCACACCCGGCCGGGGGCGCGCTACCGCTACGCTAGGTAGCTATGTCCATCCTCGAGCGCGCCCTCCGGCTGGGCGAAGCGAAGCAGTTCAAGGCCTACCAGAAGCGCGTCGAGCGCATCAACGAGTGGGAAGCCGAGATCGAGCTCCTCGAGGACGACGAGATCAAGGAGCAGTTCGCCGAGCTCCGCGAGCGCGTCCAGGAGGAAGGCCTCTCGCTCGACGAGGCGCTCCCCGAGGCGTTCGCGCTCACGCGTGAAGTGGGCAAGCGCCGCATGAACATGCGGCACTTCGACGTCCAGCTGATCGGCGGCATGGTGCTGCACGACGGCTCGATCGCCGAGATGCGCACCGGCGAGGGCAAGACCCTCACGGGCACGCTCGCCGTCACGCTCAACGCGCTCAGCGGCAAGGGCGTGCACGTCGTCACGGTCAACGACTACCTCGCCAGCCGTGACGCCAACTGGATGCGGCCGATCTACGAAGGCCTCGGCCTGACCATCGGCATCCTCCAGAACAACCAGCCCTACGAGGAGAAGCGCGCGGCCTACGCCGCCGACATCACGTACGGCACGAACTCCGAGTTCGGCTTCGACTACCTGCGCGACAACATGGCCACCACGCTGGAGGAGAAGGTCCAGCACGGCGGCCGCATCAGCGAGGACGGCAAGCCCGTCGCGATGCACAACTTCGCGATCGTCGACGAGGTCGACAACATCCTCATCGACGAGGCGCGCACGCCGCTGATCATCTCCGGCGCGCCCGAGCAGGCCGCCGATCTCTACGAGCGCTTCTCCAAGCTCGCGCCGATGATGGAGCCGGGCAAGAAGCCCGAGGGCATGGACCCGCGCGCGAAGAAGGAGTTCACGGCGGACTACGACTACGAGTTCGACGAGAAGCACAAGACGGTCTCGGTCACCGAGCGCGGCGTCGAGAAGGCCGAGCGGTTCCTCGGCATCGACCACCTGTACCGCGCCGAGAACGGCACGCTGGTCAACCACCTGCACCAGGCGCTGAAGGCCGAGTCGCTCTACAAGAAGGACGTCGACTACGCCGTCGTGGACGGCGAGGTCAAGATCATCGACGAGTTCACCGGCCGGATCCTGGACGGCCGCCGCTGGTCGGAGGGCCTGCACCAGGCCGTCGAGGCCAAGGAGGGCGTCCGCGTCCGCGAGGAGAACCAGACGCTCGCGACGGTCACGCTCCAGAACTACTTCCGCATGTACAACAAGCTCGCGGGCATGTCGGGCACGGCCCTGACCGAGGCCACCGAGCTGAACAAGATCTACAAGGTCGGCGTCGTGGAGATCCCCACGAACCGCCCGATGATCCGCAAGGATCAGAACGACCAGATCTACAAGACCCAAGAGGGCAAGTGGCGCGCGGTCACGCGCGAGATCCAGGCCCGCCACGACGCCGGCCAGCCCGTCCTCGTGGGCACGATCTCGGTCGAGGTCTCCGAGCTGCTGTCCGCCCGCCTGCGCAAGGTCGGCGTGCCGCACACGGTGCTCAACGCCAAGCCCGAGTTCGCCCAGCGCGAGGGTGAGACGATCGCGGAGGCCGGCCGCCCCGGCGCCGTCACGATCGCCACCAACATGGCCGGCCGCGGCGTGGACATCAAGCTCGGCGGCAACCCCGAGCACCTGACGCAGATCGAGCTCAACAAGCTCGGCCTCAAGCCCGGCGACCCCGACTACCAGGACCGCTTCAACGACATCCTCCCGAAGATGGAGGAGCGCGTCGAGGCCGACAAGGCCGCGGTCGAGGAGGCCGGCGGCCTCTACATCCTCGGCACCGAGCGTCACGAGTCCCGCCGGATCGACAACCAGCTCCGTGGCCGCGCCGGCCGCCAGGGCGACCCTGGCGAGTCGCGCTTCTTCCTGTCCGCCCAGGACGACCTGGTCCGCCTGTTCGCCGGCGACCGGATCTACAAGATCCTGGACCGCCTCGGCCCGAAGGGCGACGACGGCGAGGAAGAGCCGATCGAGGCGAAGATGCTCACGAAGCAGATCGAGGGCGCCCAGCGCAAGGTCGAGGAGCAGAACTACCTCATCCGCAAGCGCGTCCTCGAGTACGACGACGTCATGAACCAGCAGCGCGAGGTCGTGTACAAGTACCGCGACGAGGTGCTCGAAGGCCGCGACATGTCGGAGGTCGCGCGCGAGCAGATCGAGGCCGTCATCGGCCGCCTGGTCGACGAGTACACGCCCGGCGACTTCGTGGACGACTGGGACCTGGACGAGCTCTGGGTCCAGCTCGAGCAGATCTACCACGTGGACTTCGCGGCCGAGGAGATCGACCGCTCGCAGACCGATCGCGACCAGCTCAAGCGCCTGCTCGTGGACGACGCGATGAGCCTCTACGACGAGCGCGAGGAGGAGCTCGGCGACGAGCTCATGCGCGCGCTCGAGCGCTACCTCGTGCTGCAGATCATCGACCAGCGCTGGCGCGAGCACCTGTACGACATGGACTACCTGCGCGAGGGCATCCACCTCCGCGGGTTCGCGCAGATCGAGCCGCTGGTGGCCTACAAGAACGAGGCCTTCGTCCTGTTCGAGGACCTGATGAACTCGATCTGGTCCGACTTCGCGCGGATGATCTACAACGTCCAGGTCGAGGTGCAGGGCACGAACGGCGACGGCGCCCCGATCCCGGACCCGGCCGCTCCGGCGCAGGAGTTCGCCCCGCCGCCGCAGATGACGAGCGGCATGGGCGCGCTCGCCTACTCGGGCGGCACCGCCGCCGATCAGCCGACCGCCTACGGCCAGCCGGGCGAGCCGCCCGCCGAGGAGGCGCCGCCGGTCGTCGCCCAGCGCCGCGTGGACGAGCACGAGACGATCGGCCGCAACGACCCGTGCTGGTGCGGGTCGGGCAAGAAGTACAAGAAGTGCCACGGCGCCTAGTGGAGCGGTGAGTACGCTGGCCGTGTGAACGGCCGGCTGCTCATCCACTGCCACGACCGGCACGGCATCGTCGCCGCCGTCGCGGGCTTCCTCGCGGCGTCCGGGGCGAACATCATCAGCTCCGACCAGCACTCGACCGACCCCGAGGGCGGCGAGTTCTTCATGCGCATGGAGTTCAACTTCGAGTCCGGCGACCTCGAGTCGCTGGGCCGCGCGTTCTCGCAGGAGGTGGCGGAGCGCTTCGACATGCGCTGGCGCCTGACGGACGGCACCGCCCCGAAGCGCATGGCCGTGCTCGTCTCCAAGGAGGACCACTGCCTGGTCGACCTGCTGTGGCGCCACCGGCGCGGGGACCTGAACGCCACGATCCCGCTCGTCGCGTCCAACCACCCGGACTGGGCCAACGACGTCGCCGGCTTCGGCATCGCCTACCACCACGTGCCGTTCCCGAACGAGCCGGAGCTGATCGAGCTGCTGCGCGGGAGCTGCGACCTCGTCGTGCTCGCCCGCTACATGCGCATCCTCTCCGGGGACTTCCTCGCGCAGGTCGGGGTGCCGATCATCAACATCCACCACTCCTTCCTGCCGGCCTTCGCGGGCGCGAACCCGTACCAGCGCGCCTACGAGCGCGGCGTGAAGATCATCGGCGCCACCGCCCACTACGTGACCGAGGAGCTCGACGCCGGCCCGATCATCGAGCAGGACGTCGCCCGCGTCACGCACCGCGAGCCCGCGGAGACGATGGTCGCCCTCGGCCGTGACATCGAGCGCACCGTGCTCGCCCGCGCCGTCAAGGCCCACCTGGACGACCGAGTGCTCGTCTACGGCAACCGCACCGTCGTCTTCTAGTCAGCTCAGCCGTCGACCACCAGCGCGTCGAGCGGGCCGAGCAGGCGCCGGGAGCGGCGCGAGACGCCCGGCAGCTCGACGAGGTGGTGGGTGAGCGGCGCGCCCGCGCGCTGGCGCTCGAGCTGCTCGTTCGCGATCGGGCGCCACGCCTCGTCGACGAGGGTCGTGGCGTCGCCGGAGGCGTCGTCGCGCTCGAGGTGCTCGGCCCACAGCGTGTGCCGGGTGGCGCGGGCGAGGTCGGGGTCGCACGTGACGACGTCGACCTCGGTGTCGTTGAACAGCGAGTGCTCGTTGAGGTTGGCCGAGCCGATCGCGAGCCACTCGTCGTCGACGATGCCGATCTTCGCGTGCACGTAGAGCGGACCCGACCGCTCGCCCGAGCGCGACATGATCGTCGCCGCCAGGAACTGGTTGCGCCCGCCGTCGGCCTCCACGAGCCGGCCGAGCATGCCGCGCGTGTCGTCCTGGCCGTTGTTGGCCTTGTGCGGCAGCAGCACGACGACGCGGAAGTCCGGAGACGGCGGCCGGCGGAGCTTGGCCTCGAGGATGTGGACGATCTCGGGGGACCACAGGAACTGGTTCTCGAGGTAGATCAGCCGCTGCGCGCTGCGCAACGCGCGCACGTACGTCTCGAGCACGGAGAACTCGCCGCGCGGCAGGACCTTGTAGGCGCCCTCGGGCACGGTGCGGGTGAACTGGACGGTGGTGTCGCCGGCGGGCGGCACGTCCTCGGGCAACGCGAGCGCCTCGTCCGCGGTCGCCTCCCAGCGCATCGCGAAGTGCGCGGCGACGTCGCGCACGATCGGGCCGCGGAGCAGCGCGGTCGCGTCGTGCCAGCCGATCTGCTCGTGCTTGTGCGGATGGTCGTTGGAGTCGTAGCGGTCGCCGGCGAGCGTGGTGAGGTCGATGCCGCCGACGAACGCGAGCTCGTCGTCGACGATCACGAGCTTCTCGTGGTGGCAGTGCATCAGCCGCGTGCACGCGTCGAGCTGGCACTGGATCTTCGTGCCGCGCACGAGCCGCTCACGCGCGGCGCGCACCGCCGCGCGGCGGGGCTGGAAGACCGGCACCGGCGCGCCCGCCCACACGATGACGCGCACGGGCACGCGCTCGGCGACGTCGGCCAGCAGGTCCCTCACCGGCGTGGACTTGCGCGGGCCTGGGTCGAAGTCGGGCTCCAGGTGCCACGAGCACACGTGCACGTGGCGGCGCGCGCCGCGGATCGCCTCGGCCATGCGCGGGAGCGCGTTGGCGCCGTCGATCAGCACCTCCATCGCGTTGCCGGGGCGTGGCGGAGCGGCGTGCTGCGTCGCCCACAGACCGTCCGTGGCCGGTGCGAGCGCGTCCAGCTGACCGTGGCGCCGCATCCGCCGCATGTGGTGGTGGATCATCGCGTGCTCGATCCCGCCTCCGATGGCGGCGTCGACCCGATCGAGTGCCCTCATGCCTGACTGCGTACCCGCTACTGTCATCCGCCATGGCCTCCGATCAGTCCACCAACCAGCGGTTGGCCGCCATCCGTGAGCAGATGACGCTGCTGGCGGACTTCGTGGACCCGGCCGGCATGCAGGAGCGCCTGAGCACGCTCGAGGACGAGATGGGCGCCACCGGCTTCTGGGACGCCCCGGATCACGCCGCGAAGGTCAGCGCGGAGCACACGCGCACGCAGCGCCGCCTGGAAGCGTTCACCAAGCTCCAGGCCGACGCCGAGGACCTCGAAGGCCTCGCCGAGCTCGCGGAAGAGGACGCGGAGATCGCGGCGGAGCTCGAGGGCGCGATCGCGTCGGTCGAGGCGCGCCTGGGCGAAGCCGAGGAAGCGCGCCTGTTCACCGGCGACTACGACGCCGGCGACGCGCTCGTGACCGTCAACGCCGGTGCCGGCGGCACCGACGCCCAGGACTGGGCCGAGATGGTGCTGCGCATGGAGATGCGCTGGGCCGACTCGCGCGGGTTCAAGACCGAGCTGCTCGAGGCGAGCCCCGGGGAAGAGGCCGGCATCAAGTCCGCGACCTTCCGCGTCAGCGGCGACAACGCGTACGGGCTGTACTCGGCCGAGAAGGGCGTGCACCGGCTCGTCCGGCTGTCCCCGTTCGACTCGGCGAACCGCCGCCAGACGTCCTTCGCGGGCGTCGAGGTCGCGCCGGTGGTCGAGGAGGCGGGCGACATCCAGATCGACGACGACGACCTGCAGGTGGACACCTACCGCGCGTCCGGCGCCGGTGGCCAGCACGTCAACAAGACCGACTCCGCCGTGCGCATCACGCACCGGCCGTCCGGCATCGTCGTGCAGTGCCAGAACGAGCGCTCGCAGTCGGCGAACCGCGCGACCGCGATGGCGATGCTGCGCTCGAAGCTGATCGAGCGCCAGGAGGCCGAGCGCCAGGCGGAGATCGCCAAGGCGCGTGGCGAGACGCTCGACGTGAACTTCGGCTCGCAGATCCGCTCGTACGTCCTGCACCCGTACACGATGGTCAAGGACCACCGGACGGACTTCGAGGTCGGCAACGCCGGCGGGGTGCTGGACGGCGATCTCGACGGCTTCGTGCGCAGCTGGCTCGAGTCGAACGCCAAATCCCGTGCGTAGCCAGCTTTAGGTCACGCCGACTATTATGGTCGGCGTGACTGAAGACCTGATCGAGCGCGCGCTGGCCGAGGACGTCGGCGGCGGCGACGTGACGACCCTGGCCACCGTCGACGAGGGCGCGCGGGCGCAGGCGACGATCACGCAGAAGGCGCCCGGGGTGATCTCCGGGCTCGCGGTCGCCGAGGCCGTGTTCCTGCGGCTCGACCCGGACGCCGTCGTCGAGCGGCTCGGGCCGGAAGGCGAATGGCGCGAGCACGGTCCGGTGCTGCGCGTGACCGGCTCCGCGCGGGCGCTGCTGACCGCGGAGCGCACGGCGCTGAACTTCCTCGGCCGGCTGTCGGGTGTGGCCACCGCGGCGGCACGCGTGGTGCGCTCGCTGCCGCCGGACGCGGCGAAGATCCTCGACACGCGCAAGACGACGCCCGGGATGCGGCTGCTCGAGAAGCAGGCGGTCGTGGACGGCGGCGGCGTTAACCACCGCGTCGGGCTGTTCGACTTCATCCTCATCAAGGAGAACCACTCCGCGTCGGCGGGCGGCGTGGGGGAGGCGGTGCGGCGTGCGCGGGCCGCGCGGCCGGACCTGCCGCTGGCGGTCGAGGTGCGTGACGCGGCGGAGATCGCCGAGGCGCTGGAGGCGGGCGCGCCGCGGCTGCTGCTGGACAACATGAGCCCTGACGAGGTGCGCGCGGCGGTCGCCCAGGTGGGCGGGCGCGCGGAGCTCGAGGTGTCCGGCGGTGTGGACTCCGACACAGTTTTGGTCTACGCGACTATTAGTGGTGTAGACTACGTCTCGATCGGTGCTTTGACCCACTCCGCGCCGGTCCTCGATCTGTCGCTGATCTTGGAGACCGTCCAGTGAACCTGCTCACCCTTGAATCCGTGCCGGCCCTGCAGGCCGAGGTTCGGGCGCTCGCCGAAGAGCGCGGTGCCGTGATCCTCGCGCACAACTACCAGCTCCCCGAGGTCCAGGACGTCGCGGACTTCGTGGGTGATTCGCTCGCGCTCTCGCAGCAGGCCGCGAAGACCGACGCGGACGTGATCGCCTTCTGCGGCGTGCACTTCATGGCCGAGACGGCGTCCGTGCTGTCGCCGCACAAGACCGTGCTGCTGCCGGACATGGATGCGGGCTGCTCGCTCGCCGACTCGATCACGGCGGCCCAGCTGCGGGCGTGGAAGGCCAAGCACCCGGGCGCGCTCGTCGTGATGTACGTCAACACTACGGCTGAGGTAAAGGCTGAGACTGACTACTGCGTCACGTCCTCCAACGCCGTCCAGGTGGTCGAGCACATCTACCGCGAGCACGGCCCGGACACCGAGATCCTGTTCGGCCCGGACATGTTCCTCGGCGCGTATGTGGAGAAGCAGGTCGGCCGCAAGATGCATGTCTGGGACGGCGAGTGCCACGTGCACGCGGGCATCCGCCCGTCGGACATCTCGGCGATGCGCGAGTCGCACCCGGGCGCGGACTTCCTCGTCCACCCCGAGTGCGGGTGCTCGACGAGCGTCATGGAGTACGTCGCGGCCGGCGACGTGGACGCCGAGGGCGTCCACATGCTCTCGACCGGCGGGATGATGACGTGGGCCGCTCAGGCGCCCGCGGGCGCCACGGCGATCATGGCCACGGAGACCGGGATGCTGCACCCGCTGCAGATGGCGCGGCCCGACATCGACTTCGTCGCCGCCAACGAGGAGGCGGCGTGCCGCTTCATGAAGATGATCACGCTGCCGAAGCTGCGCGACACGCTGCGTGACGGGAGCGGAGTCGTGAAGGTGCCCGAGGCGATCGCCGAGCGCGCCCGGCTCCCGATCGAGCGCATGGTGGCGATCGGATGACGAAGGCAAGCAGCCCCTCCGCCCCACCCCGATCATCCGGCCTTCGGGTGCGTCAGGCCAACGTGTAGTCGACGAGGTAGTCGTCCTCGAGCTCGGCGCTCTGGAGGACGACGCCCTTCTCGAGCTCGTCGTCGGTGCAGGTGGAGGCGTCGGCGTTGGGGTCGACGTCCTCCTCCTCTTCCTCCTCGCCCTGGAAGAACCCGCCGAGCTCGTCGTCCTCGGTCACGTCGACCGAGTCGTCGTCGTCGAAGCCGGAGTCGTCAGCGGTCTCGTCCTCGGCGAGCGCGGGCGTGCAGTCCGTGTCGAGCGTGGCCTTGAGCTTCTTGCCGGTCGCGAACTCGCGGATCGTGATCGACGTGCCGTCGAAGGCCGTCACCACGCCGGCGTGCTCGGCGCCGTCCTTGACCCGGTCGCCGTCGGTGTCGGCCTTGCGCGGGTTGTTGCCGGACGTGACCTCGTCGCCGTCCTTGAGCCCGTCCTTGTCGCTGTCGGCCTTGCGCGGGTCGGTGCCGAGCTTGAACTCCTTGAGGTTCTTCAGCCCGTCCTTGTCGGCGTCCTTGGCCTTCCAGGTGCCCTTGAGGTGGTACTTGGCGGCGAACGCATCGACCTTGGTCTTCGCAGACGCGGAGTCGACGGGGACGAGCAGGAGAGTGGCCACGAGGGCGAGAGGGCCGAGCTTGCGCATGCTCTCGTCATCGACCGGACAGCCCGAGAACTTCAGTGCGAGTCGTCGTCGTGGCCGCTGGAGCCCGACGAGCCCGAGCCGGACGAGCCGCCGCCGGGGCCGGAGTGGTCTGAACCGGACCCGGACGAGCCGCCGCCGGACGAGTCGCTGCCGGGCCCGGAGTGGTCCGAGCCCGAGCCGGACGAGCTGCTGCCGGGGCCCGAGTTCGCCGACCCCGGCCCGGAGTTGTCCGCGCGCGGTGGATCGTCCGCGCGCGGCGCTTCCGTGGGGGTGGCGGCGACCGTCGGCTCGGGCCGCGGTGTCGATGTCGGAGCGGGCTCGCGCCGCGGCGTCGCGGTGGCGGTGGCGGTGGCGGTCGGCCGGTGCGGCGGACGTGCCGTCGGCTCGGCGCGCGGCGCGACGGCGCGCGGCGTGGACGCGGCCCGCGGCGTGGCGGTGGCCCGCGGCGTCGACGCGGCCCGGGGACGCCGCCGAGCGCGCGGGGACGCGGTCGGCGTGCGCGTCACGACGGGCGACGAGACGCGCGGCGTCGACGTCGGCGCAGCCGTGCGCGTGGGCGCCGGCGTCGCCGCCTCCGCGGTGGCGGGCGCACGCGGCTCCTCACGCACCACGACCACCGGCACGGCGACGGCCGCACTGGCGAGCACGGCACCGACACCGACCTTGGCCACGAACCCGCCCGCCCCGGCCGACCCCGCTCCCGCGGCGCCCGCACCGGCACTCGCACCGACCGAGGCCGCGCCACCAGCGGCTGCGCCGCCCGCGTCGCCCGCGCTCGCGCCGCCCGCGCCGCCCGCGCCTGCGGCCCACGTGATCAGCGGCAGCGGCGTGATCGCCGTCGCCGCGGCGCGGAGCGTCAGCCGGGCTCGGTGGACGAGCTGGCGGACCGCGCCTTCGCTCACGCCCAGCTCGGCGGCGACCTCGGTCTGGGGGCGGCCTTCGACGGCGACGCGCAGCAACGCCTCACGCTGGCGCTCGGGAAGCGCGGCCAGGCCCGTCAGGGCCTCGTGGAGGTCCATCCGGCGGTCCAGCTCGGATTCGCCGCTGGGCACCGTGTCCGGGAGCTCGGCCCAGTCTGGGCCGGCGGCGCGGAGGGCGTTCAGCGCCGTGTTGTGGACGATGCGGTAGAGCCAGGGGCGGAGGTCGCGGACCTGGTCGCCGCGCTGCAGGGCGCTCCAGGCGGCGAGGAAGGCCTGCTGGACGGCGTCCTCGGCACGGGCGTCGCTCAGGTAGCGACGGGCCGCGCGGACGAGCAGTGGCCGGTAGCGGCGGACGATCGCCTCGAACGCGGCCTCGTTCCCGGCGCGCGCCAGCGCGACCAGACGCTCATCGGACTGCGTGCGAAGGAGGACCACCCCACGCCGCTGTACGCAGCGCACGCATCATCGGTTCGACCGAGGTCGGATGATCGGGGTGGGGCGGAGGGGCTGCTTGCTTCGGTGTCAGGCGTGCTCGGGGAGCAGCTCGAGGCCCCACTCGGCCGCGTCGTGCACGGCCGGGAGGTTCTCGCGGCGGCGCTCGAACTCGACCGGCGTGTAGGCGTGCACGTCGGCGGGCGCGCCCATCTCGTAGGCGTCCCAGAGCGTGCCGGTCACGTACACGCGCTCCAGCCACGGGACGCCGTCGAAGTGCTCGGACACGAGCACGATCACGTACTCGGGACCGCGCTCGCGCTGCGGGCCGGCTCCGCGCATGTCCGCGACCCGCGCGCCGCCGAGCAGCGCGCGGTCAAGGGGCCACCGGTCCGAGACCCGGCGCACGTAGCGCTCGAGCTCGCGGTGGTTGAGCTCGTCGAAGCTGGTCACCCACAACCCATTGTGGACGACGCAACCACCAACGGCAAGGGTCTCTATGAGAACTCGGCCTGATCGTGAGGGCCGACGCAGGCGACCGAGAGCTGCTCGGAGATGCCGCGACCGACCTCGACGACCTGCTCGTAGGTGACCGCGTCCAGGGCCTCGATCGCCTTGTCGGGATCGATGTCCTGGCCGAAGACGACCGTCTGCTGCGCCGCGTGGCGCGCGACCGCGTTCGTGTTCTCGAAGGCCAGCACGCGCCGGCCGGCGGCGTACGCCCGCGCCCGCTCGACCTCTTCCTCCGACGGCCCTTCGGTGCGCAGCTCGTCGACGATCTCGCGCATGCGCGTAAAGGCCTCGACGCACTTGCCCGACTCGAGGCCGGCGGACAGCTGCAGGATCGGCACGTCCGCGAACGAGTGGTCCAGCGCGTACACGGAGTAGGCGAGCCCGCGCTGCTCGCGGATCTCGTCGAACAGGCGCGAGCCCATCGAGCCGCCCAGGAGCGTCGAGTACACGGCCAGCGCGGCGCGTTCGGCGGGCGCGCGCGGGTCGATCGACGGCCGGTAGGACATCCGCAGGTGCGACTGGGCGGACTCGCGCTGCTCGACCAGCGTCGTCGGCGCGAACGGCGGCGCCGGCTCGGAGCCGCCGTTGGCCGAGATCGACGGGAAGCGGCCGAACAGCTCGGCCAGCTCGTTGTCCTCGGGCAGGTGGTCGACGTTGCCGACGATGAAGGCGCCACCGCGCGAGCCCACCCACTGGCGGCGGCGGAAGGCGAGGATGCCGTCACGCGTGAACGTGTCGCGCAGGTGCTCCTCCGGCCCCAGCACCGGGCGGCCGAGCGGGTGGTCGCCGAACGCCGCGCGGTCGATCAGGTGCTCGGCGATGACCGACGGCTGGTCGTTGGAGCGCGCGATCTCCTGGATGACGACGCCGCGCTCGCGGTCGAGCTCCTCGGCGTCGATCTTCGGGCGGCCCACGAAGTCCGTCAGCAGGTCGATCGCCTCGGCGGCGACCTCCGCGCGGCACGTGATGTGGAAGGCCACGAGGTCGTGCGACGTGTACGCGTTCAGCACGGCGCCCATCGTCTCCGCGGTCTGGTTGACCTTGCGGTAGTCGTCGTACTTCTGCCCGCCCTTGAAGACCAGATGCTCCAAGAAGTGGGCCATGCCGTTCTCCTCGGGGCGCTCCGTGCGCGCGCCCGCGTCAAAGGCGACGAGGATCGTCGTCGACCGTGTGGGGAGCTCCACCCGGTGCAGCGGCAGGCCGTTCGGCAGGGAGGAGGACTCGATGCGCGCCATGGCAGATCAGCCTACTCAAGAGGCGTTGCAGGGAACCTTGCGTTCTCCGCGAACACCCCGCCGTACCCTCGACTGAGGACGCCCCATGGCTGCAACAGAACGACATCTACGCCGACGCCGCGCACGCGAAGGCGCTCATAGAACTGCTGCTCCGCACTCGCCCGCCACCGGCGCGGTGATCTCCTTCAGCGGCGTGGAGAAGCGCTACAGCGCGACCGACTCCGCTCTGGACGGGATCTCCTTCGACATCTTCCCGGGAGAGTTCGTCTTCCTCGTGGGCCATTCCGGCTCCGGCAAGTCGACGGCGATGAAGCTCCTCATCAAGGAGCTCGAGCCGACCGCCGGCGAGATCCGCGTGGCGGGTCGCGACCTGCAGAAGATCCCGCGCCCCCGCGTGCCGTACTACCGGCGCAACCTCGGCGTGATCTTCCAGGACTACAAGCTGCTCCCGAACCGCACCGTGTACGAGAACGTCGCGTACGCGCTGCAGGTCACGGGCGGCGGCCGCCGCGAGATCCGCGACAAGGTGCCGGACATCCTGCGCCTCACCGGCCTGAGCACGAAGCTGCACAACTACCCCGACCAGCTCTCCGGCGGCGAGCAGCAGCGCGTGGCGATCGCGCGCGCGTTCGTCAACCACCCGCCGCTGCTGATCGCGGACGAGCCGACCGGCAACCTCGATCCCGAGACGTCGATCGGGATCATGCAGCTGCTCTACCGCATCAACCAGACCGGCACGACCGTGCTCGTCGCCACCCACGACGTGGCGATGGTGGACAAGATGCGCCGCCGCGTGATCGAGCTCGCCGACGGCAAGATCGTCCGCGACGAGCAGGCCGGCGCGTACGCCGCGAACGAGAACACGCGCGAGTTCGCCATCCGCATGCGGGGAGCCCTCGGCTAGATGCGTCCCGTCTTCTTCCTGCGCGAGGCGCTCCGCGCGCTCAAGCGCAACGCGATCCCCAGCTTCGCCGCCATGGCCACCGTGCTCGTCACGGTGCTCGTGCTCGGCGTCTTCATCCCGGTCGTGCAGGCCACGACCGGCGCCGCGAACGAGGTCCGCGGCAAGGTCATCGCCGACGTCTACCTCAAGACGGACGCCAAGCAGGCGGACGTCGCCCGCGTCGACCGGCTGCTGAAGGCCGAGCCGATGATCAGCAAGGTCGAGTTCATCTCGAGCGACCAGGCGTACCAGACCGAGCGCAAGCGCAACCCGAAGGCGTACGAGCTGCTCGGGTCCAACCCGCTGCCGGACACGTTCCGGATCACGCCGCGCAACCCGGACGACATCTCCAAGATCAAGGACGCCCTGGCGCCCGAGGCCGCCGGCGGTGGCCGCACGGTCGTCGACCCGGCGATCGACGAGGTCCGCAACCGCGAGGAGGACACCAACAAGATCCTCGCCGTCACGGGCGTCGTGAAGATCACGATGGCGCTGCTCGCGGGCCTGCTGGGCATCGCCTCGATGCTGCTGATCGCGAACACGATCCGCCTCTCCCTCTACGCCCGCCGGCGCGAGGTCGAGGTCATGAAGCTCGTGGGCGCGACCGACTGGTTCATCCGCTGGCCGTTCGTGCTCGAGGGCGTGATCGTCGGCCTGTTCGGCGGCCTGCTCGCGATCATCCTGCTCGCGGTCGTCAAGATCGCGGTCGTCGACCCGCTGGCCGCCGACTTCGCGCTGATCGCGGCGCCGGACACGATCGACTTCCCGCTGCTGATCGGCCTCCTGCTGGTGGCCGCGGTCGCGGTCTCCGCGCTGGGCTCCGGCCTCAGCCTGCGGAAGTTCCTCCGGGTCTAGCCGTTGCCGACGTGCCGTGCGACGAGCACGGCCACGTCGTCGCGGCGCGCGCCCGCGTGCGCCGCGGCCCGGTCGACCCGGGTCGCGATGCCCGACGCGTCCTCGCGCGCCGCCGCGCGCAGCAGCTCCTGGAGGCCGGCGAGCCCGTACTGGTCGCCCGTCGTGCGGGCCTCGGTCACACCGTCGGTGAACAGCACGAGCGACTCCTGGCGGCCGAGCTCGAACGTGACGTCGAGCAGCTTCGGGTCCGGCACCCAGCCGAGCACCGATCCCGGCTTGCCGACCGGCTCCACGTCGCCGCCCGAGCGGACGACGAACGGCATCGGGTGCCCGGCGCAGCAGATCGTCGCGTGCGCGCTGCCGTTGAGCTCGATCCGCGCCATCGCGACCGTGCAGTAGCGCCCGCCGCCTTCGCCGCGCTCGGCGAGCAGCGTGCGGTTGACGACGTCGAGGATGCGGCTCGGGCTGTCCTCGTACTGCGCGGCCGTGCGCAGCGTGTGGCGGACCTGCGCCGTCAACGCGGCGGCGCGCGCGCCCTTGCCGGTGACGTCGCCGATCACGAGGTCCAGCCCGTCACGACGGGGGAGCACGTCGTAGAAGTCGCCGCCGATCAGGCTGCCGTCGCCGGCCGGGCGGTAGCGCGCCGCGAGGTCCATGCCCGCGAGCGTCGGCAGGCGCTCCGGAAGCAGCCCCTGCTGGAGCGAGTGGGCGACCGCACCGAGGTTCTCGTACAGGCGCGCGTTGTCGATCGCCAGCGCGGCGCGCAGCGCGAGGTCCTCTGCCAGGACGAGGTCCTGCGCGCCGTATTCGCGGCCGGGGGAGAACGACGCGAAGACGACCGCGCCGCGGATCGTCCCGCGCGCCTTCAGCGGCGCGATGATCGCCGTCGCGGGGCGGCCGAGCAGGCGGTCGGTCCGGACGATCTCCGCACGGCCGCTGCGCACGGCGCGGACGACCGGGTCGTCCGGGCGCGCCTCTCGCATCGCGCTGCGGTCCGTCCCCGTGGCCGCGAGCCGGCGCACCTCGTCGTGCCGGATCTCCTCGACGATGCACACGTCGCCGAGGAAGGGCACGGACATCCTCGTCAGCGAGTCCAGCGTGGAGTCGGGGTCCAGCGAGGCGTCCAGCAACGGGCCCGCGTCGGCCAGGAACGAGGAGCGGCGCTGCTGCAGGACGGCGGCCCGCCGGGCCGTGACGTCGATCTGCAGGCCGATGAAGTGCACCACGTGGCCGTCGCCGTCGCGCACCGGCGTGATGTACACCTGGTTCCAGAACGGCGAGCCGTCCTTGCGGTAGTTGAGGACCTCGACCGTCGTCGGGCGCTCGTCCGCGATCGCGCGGCGCAGCTCGTCGATCGCGGCGGGGTCGGTCCCCTCGCCCTGCAGGAAGCGGCAGTTGCGGCCGAGCACCTCGTCGGCCGCGTAGCCCGTCATCTCCAGGAACGGGTCGTTGACGTAGACGATCGGGTGATCGTCGCGCCGCGGATCGGTGAGCAGGAAGCCGGTGTCGGAGAGGTCCAGCCCCGCCACGACCTACGACTCCAGGTTCAGCCGATCGATCACTTCGGCCAGCTCGAGGACGCGGCGCGGCTCACCGTCGCCGGGCGACACGATGAACGTGCGGCCCTCCTCGCGGGCCCGGACGTCGGCGTCCAGCACGAGCTGCAGCCCCGTGGAGTCGAAGAACGTCACCCCCTGCAGGTCGAGCACCAGCACGGGCGGCTTGTCGTTCTCGGCGCGTCGCAGCTCCTCTTCCGCGCGAGGGCCGGTTTCCATGTCGAGCTCGCCGCGCACAATGACGCGGACCTTCCCGTTTGTCTGCTGTCTCTCGACGGTAAATGGGAGCATTGAGTTCCTTGCGGGTACGGGTGTACCCGGCGTTCGGCCCATGTTCTACTCGCAAAGCTTCCCAAAATCACCCGCGGCTTCTGCCGGTGCCCGCCAGCTGATGGAGCGGTTGGACGCCGAGTTGCCGGAATCGACGCTCGACGACGCCCGTCTGCTGGTGTCCGAGCTGGTCGCCAACGCGGTGGAGCACGTGCCGGGGGACGGTGCGGTCGAGGTCCGCGTGGATCTGGCCGACGGGCGGCTGCGCATCGAGGTGACCAACGACGGTCCGGGCTTCACCTACGTGCCGCGCGCCGGCAACGCGCGCGACGAGCGCGGCTGGGGTCTGCACTTCACGGGCCTGGTCGCGAACCGCTGGGGGATCGAGGAGAACCCCACGGTCGTCTGGTTCGAGCTGGACCGTCCTTAGCGTGGCCTGACAGAACGCGCGGTACCGTGAGCGATCGCCATGCGACGGCTGCGCACCGCTCTTCTCGCCCTTCTCATCCCGCTCGCGCTCGTCATCGGGATCCTGCTCGGCGGGCATCCTGACTGGCTGCCGGGCTTCGCGCGCGACACGCTCGTCGCCGACTCCGACGGTCGCCAGTACGAGCAGGCGATCGACAAGATCGAGGCCGACTACTACCGCAAGGTCGATCGCGAGAAGCTGCTGAACAAGTCGCTCGAGTCCGCGGTCGAGAGCCTTGACGACCAGTTCTCGCACTACTTCTCGCCGAGCGAGTACCACTCGTTCCAGCTCGACACCGAGGGTGCGTTCGAGGGCGTCGGCATGAGCGTCGCCGAGGTGCCCGAGGGCCTGCGCGTGACGCAGGTCTACGACGGCTCGCCGGCCAAGGAGGGCGGGCTCAAGGAAGGCGACGTGATCGTCGAGGCCGACGGGAAGTCGCTGGAGGGGAAGAACTCCGACCAGTCGACCGCCCTGATCAAGGGGCCGGCGGGCAGCGAGGTCACGCTCAAGCTCAAGACCGGTCGCGTCTTCAAGCTCAAGCGCGCCAAGGTGGACATCCCGATCGTCCAGCACCGGCAGGAGACGCAGGACGGCAAGAAGATCGGCTGGGTCTCGCTGGCGGGCTTCACGTCCGGCTCGGGCGACGACGTCGAGAAGGCGGTCAAGGACGAGCTCAAGAAGGGCGCGACCGGCATCGTCTTCGACCTGCGCCACAACGGCGGCGGGCTGCTCAACGAGGCGGTCGAGGTCGCGTCCGTGTTCCTTCCGGAGGGACGCGTCGTGTCGACCAAGGGCCGTGCGCGGCCGGAGCGCGTCTACAACGCGACCGGCGGCGCGATCGACGACAAGATCCCGGTGGTCGTGCTCGTCGACGAGGGCTCCGCGTCGGCGTCGGAGATCGTCACCGGCGCGCTGCAGGACCGCAAGCGTGCCAAGGTCGTCGGCACGCGCACGTTCGGCAAGGGCGTCTTCCAGGAGATCGAGCAGCTCGACAACGGCGGCGCGCTCGACATCACGGTGGGCGAGTACTTCACCCCGTCCGGCCGCAACCTCGGCGGTGGTGGGGTGCGCAAGGGCGCGGGTATAACCCCGGACATCCAGGCGTCCGACGACCCGAAGACCGAGCGCGACGAGGCGCTCGACAAGGCCCTGGAGACGGTGGCCGCGGGTTGACGCTGGTCGGGGTCCTCGAGAAGCACGGCAAGCACTACGCGGTCACGCCGTTCTTCGAGCCCGGGCAGCGCGTCGAGGTCGACAAGCCGCGGCGCGAGCGGATCGGGGACCTGGTGCTGGCGGCGCCCGCGAAGGGCCGGCGATTCCGGCTCGTCCGGCGGCTGGGGCGCCCCGACGTCGCCCGCGACGTGCTGGAAGGGCTGATGCTGCACCGCGGGCTGCGGCGGCGCTTCGACCCCCTGGTGGAGCGCGAGGCGCGCTCGGCGGAGCCGTCCCACGAAGGACGCCGCGACCTGCGCGACCTGCCGACGTTCACGATCGACCCGCCGTCCGCCCGCGACTTCGACGACGCGATCTCCGCCGAGGCGCTCCCCGACGGCGCCGTCCGCGTGTGGGTGCACATCGCGGACGTGTCCGCCTACGTGAAGCCCGGGTCGGCGCTCGACCGTGAGGCGTTCCGGCGCGGCACGTCCGTGTACGTGCCCGGGCTCGTCGAGCCGATGCTGCCCGAGGCGCTCTCGAACGGGGCCTGCTCGCTCGTCCCGCACCAGGACCGGCTGGCGGTGACGGTCGAGCTCGAGCTCGACGGCGCCACGGTGCGCCGCACCGCGTTCCACCGGTCGATCATCCGCTCCGATGCGCGGCTCTCCTACCCCGAGGTGGACGACCTGTTCGCGCGTGGCGAGGCCGGGCCGGCGGGGCTGGCGGAGGCGCGGCGCGTGGCCCGGACCCTGGCGGAGAAGCGGGCGGCGCGCGGTGCGCTGACCGTGGAGTCGACCGAGCCCGAGTTCGAGTTCACCCCTGACGGCCACGTCAAGAGCGTCGAGGCGAGCGAGACGACCGAGGCGCACGAGCTGATCGAGTTCCTGATGATCGCGGCCAACGAGGCGGTCGCCGACCTGCTGGAGAAGCGCAAGCTGCCGGGCATGTTCCGCGTGCACGAGCCGCCGGACCCGGCGCGCGTGGCGCGCCTGCTGGACCAGCTCGCGTCGCTGGACCTGCCGACGCCACCCGCGCCCGAGCACATGACCGCCAACCAGGCCGGCGAGCTCGTCGAGGAGGCCGCGCGCAGGGTCCGCGGGCCCGCGTACACATCGCTGATCCTGCGATCGCTCAAGCAGGCGCGCTACAGCGACAAGAACCTCGGCCACTTCGGGCTGCGGTCGGAGCGCTACTGCCACTTCACCTCGCCGATCCGCCGCTACCCGGACCTGATCTGCCACCGCGCGCTGCTGTCGGCGATCGGGTTCCCGGAGCCGACCGTGCGCGTCTCCGACCTCGAGCCGGCCGCCGAGCACTGCTCGCAGCGTGAGCGCGACGCGATGACGATCGAGCGCGCCGCCGACAACGTCGCCCGCGCCTTCCTGCTCGAGAGCGAGCTGTTCCGGACCGGCGGCTGGCAGCGCGAGTTCCGCGGCCAGGTGCGGGGGCTGATCGGCGCGGGCGCGTTCGTCGCCTTCGACGGGTACGAGGGCCTGCTGCCCGTTCGCAAGCTCCGCGACGACTGGTGGGAGCTCAACGAGGAGGAGACGATGCTGATCGCCACCAAGAGCGGCATGCGCATCCGCCTCGGGGACGAGGTCACGGTCCAGGTGGAGAAGATCGACGCGCCGCGTGGACGCGTCGACCTCCTGCCGGTCGAAATCTAGGTTCGGACCAGCCCGTTCGGGTTGATCACGAACTTCACGGACTCGCCCTTGTCGAAGTCCTTGTAGCCCTGCGGCGCGTCGTCGAGTGAGATCACCTGCGCGTTGACGGCCTTGGCGATCTGCGCGCGGTCGTTGAGGATGGCCTGCATCAGGTCGCGGTGGTACTTCATGACCGGGCACTGGCCGGTGGCGAAGCTGTGCGACTTGGCCCAGCCGAGCCCGATCCGGATCGACAGCGAGCCCTCCTTGGCGGCGTCGTCGGACGCGCCCGGGTCGCCGGTCACGTAGAGCCCGGGGATGCCGAGCGCGCCGCCCGCGCGGGTCAGGTCCATCAGGCTGTTGAGCACGGTCGCGGGTGCTTCCTCGGCCGCGTGCTCACCGTGGCCGCGCGCCTCGAAGCCGACCGCGTCGACGCCGGCGTCCACCTCCGGCACGCCCAGGATCTGCTCGATCTGGTCCTTCGGGTCGCCCTTGGAGACGTCGACGGTCTCACAGCCGAACGACGCGGCCTGCTTGAGCCGCGCCTCGTTCAGGTCGCCGACGATCACGACCGCCGCGCCGAGCAGCTGCGCGCTGTGCGCCGCCGCCAGGCCCACCGGTCCGGCTCCGGCGACGTAGACGGTGCTCCCGGGACGCACGCCCGCGGTCACGCAGCCGTGGAAGCCGGTCGGGAAGATGTCCGACAACATCGTCAGGTCGAGGATCTTCTCCATCGCCTGCGCCTTGTCGGGGAACTTCAGGCAGTTGAAGTCGGCGTAGGGGACCATCACGTACTCGGCCTGGCCGCCGACCCAGCCACCCATGTCGACGTAGCCGTAGGCCGCGCCGGGACGCTCCGGGTTCACGGTCAAACAGATGCCGGTGTCCTGCTGCTTGCAGTTGCGGCAGCGGCCGCACGCGATGTTGAAGGGCACGGAGACGAGGTCCCCTTCGTCGAGGAACTCGACGTCCCGCCCCTTCTCGACCACCTCGCCGGTGATCTCGTGCCCGAGGATCAGCCCTTCGGGCGCGGTCGTGCGGCCACGGACCATGTGCTGGTCGGAGCCGCAGATGTTGGTCGAGACGATCTTCAGGATGACGCCGTGGTGGCACTCTCGGCCGACGTTCTCCTGCGGTACACCGGGGCCATCCTGGACGGTGAAGCTCGGGAAGTCGATGGTCTGAACCTCGACCTCCCCGGGGCCCATGTAGGCAACCCCTCGATTGTCAGGCATGTGTCTGCTGTACCCGCCGATGGGGGATGGGCCCCTTCAGGTTGGACGTACGCGGTCCGATGCTTTACGTCGTGGGGGTTCCGTCGTACAAAGGGGCATTCGGTGAAGAGCAGGCGACGCGGTTGCTGTGGCGGGCGGGCTTCGGCCCGAAGCCGGGGCAGGCGACGGAGTTGGCCGAGCTCGGCCTGCAGGGCGCGATCCGTTCGCTGACCCGGCCGAAGTCCACGCGGCTGCTCGGGCCGAACCCGGCCGTCGACGGCGCGCCGCTCGCGCCGCGCGACGCGTGGGGCCACGACCACCTGTGGTGGCTGGACCGGATGGTGCGCACCGAGGCGCCGCTCGTCGAGCGGATGACGCTGATCTGGCACGACTGGTTCGCGACGTCCAAGTCGGGCGTGCCGCAGAAGCTGATGCTGCGCCAGAACGCGCTGCTGCGCCGGCACGCGCTCGGCAACTTCGAGCGGCTCACGCTGGACATCACGAAGGACCCGGCGATGCTGCTGTGGCTCAACGGGACCGACAACCACGTCTACAGCGCGAACGAGAACTACGCGCGCGAGCTGCAGGAGCTGTTCTGCCTCGGTGCGGGCCGCGGCTACACCGAGCAGGACGTGCGGGAGCTCGCGCGGGCGCTGACCGGCTTCGCCAACGACTGGACCGACTCCGGCCCGACCCGCTTCCGGTACGTCAAGAAGCTCCACGACGCCAAGCCGAAGAAGATCTACGGCAAGCGCGGGAAGTTCACCTGGCAGGAGGGCGTGAAGCTCGTCACGCGGCACCGTCGGCACCCCGAGTTCCTGGTCACGAAGCTGTGGGGCGCGTTCATCCCGACCAAGCCGTCGGCGGCGACCGTCAAGGGCCTCATCAAGCTGTACGTCAAGCACGATCGCGACGTGCGCCCGCTGGTCGAGGCGATCCTCGCGCACCCGGACCTCTACGACCCGCGCCGGCGGATGGTCAAGCCGCCCGTCGTCCAGGCGGCGGGCATGCTGCGCGCGGTCGGGCGTGGCATCGACTCCGGCGCCTGGGCGTGGCTGTGCGAGATCGCCGGCCAGTACCTGTTCCTGCCGCCGAACGTCTCCGGCTGGGACGACTCGCGCTGGCTGGACACGGCCACGTTCCGCGCCCGCTGGATGATGGCCCAGCACATCTGCGAACCCGCCCGGCTCGAGCCCGACAAGGGCGCGACCGCGCCGCTCGACGCCGGCGAGCTCGTCCGCCAGGCCGTGACGTTCTGGGGCGACCCGACGCTGTCCGGCCCCGTCCGCGCGGGCCTCGAGCGCTACGCCGCCGACACGCTCGCGACCGCCGACGAGCCCTGGAAGAAGAAGACCTACCCCGTGCTGGCGGTCAACGCCCTGCGGATGCTCGTCGCCACCTCTCCCGACTACCTGACCTCATGAACACCTGCTGCACCGAGCACGCCCGCGCGTCCGCGGGCCTTCCCGCGATCGAGCCCGGCATGCCCGCGCCGGCCGGCACCGGGCTGTCCCGCCGGTCGTTGCTGCTGCGCTCCGCCGGCCTCGGCCTGGCGGTGTACGGCGCGGGCAAGCTGGCGAAGCTGCCCGTGTTCGAGGCCGGCGTCGCGCACGCGCAGGCGGGCGGACCGGGCACCGTGCTGCTCAACGTCTTCCTCGACGGCGGCGTGGACTCGCTGTCCGTGCTCGCCCCGGTGGAGGACGCGACCTACCGGCGCCTGCGCCCGCAGCTGGCGCTGAAAGACGGCCGCCCGTTCGCCGAGGACCCGCGGCTGCGTTGGCACCCGTCGGTGAACGCGCTCGCCGACCTGCACGCGGAGGGCAAGGTGTCCGTGCTCCCCGCGGTCGGCTACACCGGCGCGGACCAGTCGCACTTCACCTCGCGGCACTTCTGGGAGGTCGGCGCGCTGGACGCCAACCTGCGCACGGGCTGGCTCGGCCGCGTGCTCGACCGCATCGGCGCCGCCGACAACCCACTGCAGGGCGTCTCCCTCGACGGCCAGCTGGCGCCGTCGCTGGCCACGGCGCGCAACCCGGTCGCGGCGCTCGACAAGCCCGAGGACTTCGGCTTCTGGGCACCCGGCGCCTGGGGGCCGGCGGGGGACCTCGCCGTGCCCGCGTTCACGAACATCGGCCGCTCGCTGCTCGGCGCGGACGACCCCGCGATCGCTCAGGCCGCGCAGGCGGCCGCGTTCGCCGGGACCGTGCGCGACGCGCTCGCCCCGCTCGGCAACGACGGCAAGCCCGCCTACGCGTCGGCTGCCGCCTACCCGCAGTCCAGCGACGCCTTCCCGAAGCGCCTCGCCGGCTTCGCCGCGATGCTCGCCGCCGGGCTGCCGGTGCGGGCCGCCTCCGTCCGCGCTCCCGGCACGTGGGACACCCACGCCAACCAGGAGGAGACGTTGCCCAAGAACCTCCAGCTCACGTTCGACTCGCTGCTCGCCTTCCAGCGCGATCTCGAGGCGCGCGGGCTCGCCGACCGCGTGCTCACCCTCGTGTGGTCGGAGTTCGGGCGCCGCGCGGCTGAGAACGGGTCGGGCACCGACCACGGCGCGGCCGGCGTCGGCTTCCTGATCGGGACGCGCGCCGCGGGCCGGATGATCGGCGAGTTCCCGGGCGTGGACAAGCTCGACGCCCAGGGCAACCTGCGCGCCACGTCGGACTTCCGCGGCCTCTACGGCGCGCTCTGCGGGGACTGGTTCGGCGTCGACCCGCTGGCCGTCCTGCCGGACGCGCGCAACATCGGCCGCCCGGTGATCCTCAAATGAGGCGCTGGATCGTGGGTTCGAGTCTGTTCCTCGCGCTCGTTGCCCCCGCGCAGGCCGCGGCGCCGTCGCGCGTGCTCGTCGAGGCGACCGAGTTCCGCTTCACGCTCTCGCGCACGACGGTCAGGCCGGGGCCGGCGATCGTCCAGCTCGCGATCCGCGGAGAGGACCCGCACGACCTCAAGCTGCGCCCGCTCGGCAAGGTCCGCGCGCGGATCGCCTCCGTGCCGGAGACGCTGCCCGGCGCCGTCGCCGAGTGGCGGGGCAAGCTGACGAAGGGCAAGTGGGAGCTCTACTGCTCGATCGAGGGCCACAAACGGCTGGGGATGCGCACGGTCCTGAACGTGCGGTAGCTCCTGTCAAAATGGGGGTGTGGCCGACATCGCCAACAACCGCCAGGCGTCGTACAAGTACAACCTGCTGGACAAGTGGGAGTGCGGCATGGTGCTCACCGGCACCGAGGTCAAGTCCCTGCGCGACAAGAAGGCGGTCATCAAGGACGGGTACGCGACCGTCTACAACGGCGAGGTGTGGCTGCACAACGTCCACATCGCGCCGTATCCGCAGGCCACGCGCGAGAACCACGAGCCCGAGCGGCCGCGCAAGCTGCTCATGCACCGGCGTGAGATCGAGAAGCTGATCGGCAAGACCAAGGAGAAGGGCCTGACGCTCGTCCCGACGCGGCTCTACTTCAAGGGCCGCCACGCCAAGGTCGAGATCGCGCTCGGGCGCGGCAAGGACGCCAAGGACAAGCGCCACTCGATCAAGGAGCGCGAGATGAAGCGCGAGATCGAGCGGAGCTTCCGCCGCTAGGTGAACCCGAGGTCGAGCGGCCCGGCGGGGATGATCCGCTTCGGGTTCAGCTCGTCGTGCGTCGTGTAGTAGTGCTCCTTGACCTCGTCGAGCGCGAACGTGTCGGCGACGCCCGGCTGGGCGTAGAGGTCGCGGGTGTAGCGGAGCAGGTTCGGGTACTCGATCAGCCGCCTGCCGTTGCAGCGGAAGTGCGTGTGGTAGACGGCGTCGAACCGCAGGAGCGTCGGCAGCAGGCGCCAGTCGGCGAGCGTGATCGCGTCGCCGGTCAGGTACCGGCGGTCGGCGAGCAGGGCCTCCATCCGGTCCAGCGCGCTGAAGACGCCGGCGAACGCCTCGTCGTACGCGCGCTGTGAGCGGCTGAACCCGGCGCGGTAGACGCCGTTCTGGAACGCCTCGTAGATCCAGGCCCCGACCTCGTCGATCTCCGCCCGCTTGTCGGCCGGGTAGAGCGTGCCGCCGGTCCACTCGTCGAAGATCACGACGATGTCGGCCGACTCGTTGTTGACGATCCGGCCGGCCTCCTTGTCCCACAGCACGGGGACGGAGACGCGGCCTTCGAAGCTCGGGTCGCTGCTGTCATAGGCCTGCTGGAGGAACGCGAAGCCGTTGACGTCGTCGGTGAACCGGTCACCGGTGAAGGCCCACCCGCGCTCGTCGCGGTACGGATGGGCGTACGAGATGCCGATCTCCAACCCTGTGACCGCCCGGACGATCGCCGCCCGCTGGGACCACGGGCAGGCCAGGGCGACGTACAGGTGATGACGGTCCGGACCGCCCTCGGGGCGATCGCGGAACTGGCTCTTCTGGCGGACGAAGGCTCCGGAGGTCACAGGGTGGAGATGCCCGTCAGGGCTTGCCGGTGAACACCACCAGCCGCCGGAACGGCGGCTTGGCGGTCGTGGTGGCGACAGGAGTGGGAGTGGCGGTCTGAGGCATGAGCTGACCTTCCTTCTGATAGTTCGATGGCGATCGTACCAGAAGTTCGACGAGCTTCGAAATTACGCAGATTGCGTGATAAACCGCACAAGCGACCCTTGCGCCGCGCGCTCAGCCCGAAATAGGGTTCACCCAGACGCGGAGGTTGAGACGGAAAGAGCGAGGCCATGAGGCGAAAGGCCCGCCGCCCGACGTGAATGCCGGCGCTTGCGCTGCGTTCTGCGGAGGGACCTCGACCGGCTCCCTCCGCGTCCCTTTGCTTTAACCCGCCAGCTTCAGCCAGATCTCGCTGCGGGTGGGGAAGGACGGCACCGCGTGCGCGAGCCGCGCCACCGGCACCTCGCCGACGATCGCGATCGTCGCCGCGTGCAGGAAGTCGGCGACTTCGGCGCCCGTGATCGTGCAGCCGATCACCACGCCGCGCTGCTTGTCGACGAGCCAGCGCGTCGTGCCCTCGGCGTTGCGGCCGTAGAACGACCCGCCCGCGTTGCCCGACGTCGACGTCTCGACGACCTCGAAGTCGATGCCGGCCTCCGTCGCGGTCTCCGACGTGTGCCCGACCGCCGCGACCTGCGGCTCGGTGAAGACCACGCGGGGGGACAGCTTCCCGTTCGCGCCGTGCGTGAGCGAGTGGTCCTGGCCGAGCACGTGGTCGGCGGCCAGTCGGGCCTGGTACTTGCCCATGTGCGTGAACAGCGCGATGCCGTTGACGTCGCCGAGCGCGTACAGCCAGTCGTGGCCGGGCACGCGGTGCTGCTCGTCGACGTCGATCGTCTTGCCCGGCTCGAGCCCGACGACCTCGAGCCCGAGGTCCTTCGTCGACGGATCACGCCCGAGCGCGACCAGCAGCTTCTCGCCGGTGGCCGTGGTGCCGTCGTCCATGTGCACGGTGACCATGCCGTCGGCTTCCTGCTCGACCTTGGTCGCCTTGCGCCCCGTGCGGATGTTCACGCCGAGCGCCTCGAGCGCCTCCGTGAGCTGGATGCAGGCGAACTCCTCCTCGTTGGGAAGCAGCCGGCGCGCGCCCTCGATCAGCGTGACCTGGCAGCCGAGCGTCTGGAACGCCTGGGACATCTCGACGCCGACGACGCCGCCGCCCATCACGACCATGCTCTCGGGGATCTCCTTGGTGGTCGTCGCGTCGCGGTTCGTCCACGCGTCGTCGATCGCGTCCAGGCCCTCGATCGGCGGCATCAGCGGCAACGAGCCGGGGGCGAGGAAGACGGCCTTGCGCGCCTCGACTTCCTCGTCACCGACCCGGACGCGCCGCTCGCCGCTCAGCCGGCCGTGACCGCGGATCAGCGTGACCTTGCGGTCCTCCAGCCACGGCAGCTGCGCGCTGTCGTCGAGGTCGTGGATGATCTCGTCGCGGCGGGCGAGCACCGCCGCCACGTCGAGCGCCCCGGTCACCGCCTCGGCCGCGCCGGGGATCCGCTTGGCCTCGGCCAGCGCCTCGTACGGGCGCAGCAGCGCCTTCGACGGCATGCACGCCCAGAACGAGCACTCGCCGCCGACGAGCCGATCCTCGACGATCGCCACGTCGAGGCCGTGCTCCGCGAGGCGCCCCGCGGCCACCTCGCCGGCCGGTCCTGCCCCGATCACCACCACATCGAAGGTCCGCATGGCGCTTGACCCTACTCGTCGCGGCGGGCGAGCCTCGACGGCAGCCAGACCTTGGCGCCGACGTCATGCACGAGCGCCGGGACGAGCACGCTGCGCACGAGCAGCGTGTCCAGCAGGACGCCGAACGCGACCACCGTGCCCAGCTGCGTCAGCACGACCAGCGGGAGCACGGCGAGCGCGGAGAACGTCCCCGCGAGCACGATGCCCGCCGACGTGATCACCCCGCCGGTGACCGCCAGCGCGGCCAGCACGCCCCGGCGGGTGCCGACCTGCTCGGTCTCCTCGCGCGCGCGGGCCATCAGGAAGATCGTGTAGTCGATCCCGAGGGCGACGAGGAACACGAACGCCAGCAGCGGCAGCGCGGGGTCGACCGCGGGCAGGTCGAGGATGACGTCGAAGATCACGACGCCGGCACCGAGCGCGGCGGCGGCCGACAGCGCGGTCGCGACCAGCAGGAGCAGCGGCGCGACCAGGGCGCGCAGCAGCAGGATCAGCACGAGCAGGACGACGCCGAGCGTCAGCGGCGGGATCACGAGGTTGTCGCGCTCGGCCGCGTCACGCAGGTCGTAGGACTGCGCGGTCTGGCCGCCGACGAGCGCCTTCGGCTCGGCCGCGTGGACCGCGGCGCGCAGCCGCGGGATCGCCTGCACGGCGTCCTCGCTAAACGGGTCGTCGGCGAGGACGACGCTGAGCTGCGTGCCCGGCTCGCCCTCCTCCTCGCGCTGGATGTCGTTGTCGATCGCGTTCTTGACGGCCTGCACGTCACCGCCGCGCGGGACGATCACGCTCGCCGGCGCCGACAGCCCGGCCGGGAAGTGCTCGCCCAGCAGCTCCTGGCCGGCGACCGCCTCCGGGTTCCCGCGCAGCTGCTGCTCCTGCGTGAGCGACGTGTCCAGGCCGGTCAGGCCGAGCGCGAGGATCACCAGCACGACGGTCGAGCCGACCCACAACGGGCGTGGGCGCTTGGCGATCGCGCCGCCGAGGCGGTGCCAGACGCGGTGGTCGTCGCTCACGTCGTCGCCATGGTGCGGGATCCGCGGCCAGAACGCCCGCCGTCCGGCGATCACGAGCGTGGCGGGGAGGAGGGTGACGCTCAAGGCGAGCGCGACGGCGACGCCCGCGGCGCCGAGCGGGCCGATCGACGCGGACGAGTCGACCGCGGCGAACACGAGCGTCAGCAGGCCGGCGATGACGGTCGCGCCCGACGCGAGGATCGCGGGGGCGGCGCCCTTGAGCGCCTGCGCCATCGCGGCGCCGGAGGTCTCGTGACGCGTGAGCTCCTCCCGGTAGCGCGCGACCAGCAGCAGCGCGTAGTCCGTCGCGGCGCCGAAGACGAGCACGGAGAGGATGCCGGCGTTCTGGCCGTTGATGACCAGGCCGGCCTCGCCCAGCAGCGCCGCGAGGCCACGGGTCGCGCCCTCGGTGAGGATCACCGTGAAGAACGGGATCAGCCAGAAGATCGGCGAGCGGTAGATCAGGATCAGCAGGAGCAGGACGAGGCCGCCGGTGACCGCGAGCAGCCGCGTGTCCGCGCCGGCGAAGACGTTCTTGAGGTCGGTGGAGAAGCCCGCGGGCCCCGTGACGGCGTGCTGGAGCCCGTCGGGGAACGACTGGTCGCGCAGCCGCTCGACCGCCTCGGACACGGTGTCGGAGTTCTCGCCCTTCAGCGGCAGCGCCAGCAGGCCGGCCTGCCCGTCCTCGGTGAACGTCGGCTCCGGTGCGCGGGGAGACGCGAGCGGCAGGTCGAGCTCGCGCAGCGCGTTCAGCGCCTGTCGGTCCTGCTCGGTCAGCCCGGCCTCGCGCGCGACGACGACCACGGCGGGGCTCACGTCGCCGGACGGGAACCCGCGCGTCGCCTTCAGCGCCGCGACGGACTCGGCGTCACCGGGCAGGAACGCCGCCAGGTCGCGCTTCTGGACCGACTCGAGCTTGCCCGCCTGCGAGGACAACCCGCCCGCGATCAGCACGGCGAGCACGGCGACCACGTACCGCGATCGGCGGCCCGTGGGCAGGAGAAGAAGGCGTTGCATCGTGAGAACTGACTCCAACTGTCTAAGTGGCAGTGACTGTCAGCTTAGGCGGTTAGGATTTTCGCTGTGCCAGACCCGCATCCGTCGCTCCGTGAACGCAACCGCGCCCGTGCGCGAGCGGAGATCGTCGCGGCGGCGCAGCGGCTCTTCCTCGCCCAGGGGTTCGCCGCCACCTCGGTCGAGCAGATCGCCGAGGCGGCCGGCGTCGCGCCGCGGACCGTCTTCCGGCACTTCCCGCGCAAGGAGGACATCGTCTTCCACCGTCACGCCGAGCAGGTCGGTCGGTTCGCGCAGCTGCTGGACGCGCAGCCCGCGGACCAGGGCGCGCTCGACGCGCTCGTCGGCGCGTTGCTGGCGATGCTGCGCCTGGACGACCCCGCATCGGACGGGACGATGCTGCGCGTGCTCGACCGCGAGCCCGAGCTGCAGCGTCGCGACGCCGCGCTGGTCGCCGACCACCACGCGGCGGTCGTCGACTTCCTGATCGGCCGCGGTGCGGACCCGCAACGCGCCGAGCTGCTGGCGGGCACCTTCATGGGGACGATGCAGGCCGCGCGCCGTCTGGTGCTGCTCCAGCCGGAGGTCCCGCCCCACGCGCACCTGGGCGCCGCCGTCGAGCTCCTCCGTGGACTCGACTGGCCCGCGCCGAGCGTCTAGAATGGGCTGTGCGACATCCAGGGGACGACAGGCTTCGACGTGGTCGGTTCGTGGGGTCGGTTGCGAGCCGGGGTGCTGGAGGCCCCGTTAAAAACCAGCACAAACACAAATGCGGACTCTAATCCCGCTCTCGTGGCCGATGAGGCCCACGAGTACGCTCTCGTCTAGCTGAAACTAGATTGAGCCTTGGCGCCCGAGGCCTACGACGGGATCACGCCGAGTAATAAGTAGGCTTGCCCTTCAGACGCTTGCCTGAGCCGATGAAGGGGACTTTTGATCAGGCTGGCCCTGACCAACCTTGCCGGTGTAGTTAGGGATGGGCGAGATCTAGATCACCGGATACGCTCGTAGACGTCGGCTTGACGCGACTGCGGACGCGGGTTCAATTCCCGCCGTCTCCACTTCAGCCGCCGCACAGGACACCTGTGCGGCGGCTTTTTTGTTGGCCCGGCGGGACCCGGCTCACCCACGTCGGACGAGGTGACGTCACCCGCCGTCTTGGGACGGTCCCTGCTCCTGAGCCGAGAGGGGGCGACGTGGCGGACAAGCCGAACATCCTGATCATCTGGGGCGACGACATCGGGATCTCCAACCTGAGCTGTTACACGCACGGGCTGATGGGCTACCGGACCCCGAACATCGATCGGCTCGCCGAGGAGGGGGTCCGGTTCACCGACGCATACGGTGAGCAGAGCTGCACAGCCGGGCGTGCCGCGTTCATCACCGGTCAGAACCCGTTGCGCTCCGGGTTGACCAAGGTCGGCTTCCCCGGGGCCGACATCGGCCTGCGGGCGGAGGATCCGACGATCGCGACGGCGCTCAGGCACGAGGGCTACGCGACCGGGCAGTTCGGCAAGAACCACTTCGGCGACCGCGACGAGTTCCTGCCGACGATGCACGGCTTCGACGAGTTCTTCGGCAACCTCTACCACCTCAACGCGGAGGAGGAGCCCGAGCACCCTGACTACCCGACCGACGACGAGTTCCCCGACTTCCGCCGGCGGTTCGGACCGCGGGGCGTGCTGCACACGTGGGCCAACGGTGACGGGACCCAGCGCATCGAGGACACCGGGGCGCTGACCAGGGAGCGGATGAAGACCTGCGACGAGGAGTTCCGGGACGCCGCGGTCGACTTCATGCGCCGCCAGCACGACGCCGGCACGCCGTTCTTCGTCTGGTTCAACACCACCCACATGCACTTCCGGACCCACACCCGCGACGAGGATCTGGGCCGGGCCGGGCGGTGGCAGTCGCCCTACCACGACACGATGCTCTACCACGACGAGATCGTCGGTCAGGTGCTCGACGAGCTCGAGTCGCTCGGCATCGCGGACAACACGATCGTCATGTACTCGACCGACAACGGCCCGCACATGAACTCGTGGCCGGACGCCGGGATGACGCCGTTCCGCAACGAGAAGAACTCCAACTGGGAGGGCGCGTACCGGGTGCCCGCGCTGCTCCGCTGGCCGGCTCGGGTCCCGGCGGGCCGGGTGCTCAACGGGATCGTCAGCCACAACGACTGGTTCGTGACGCTGCTGGCCGCGGCCGGGAACCCCGACATCGCCGAGCAGCTCCGGTCCGGTGCGGAGCTGGCCGGCACGACGTACAAGGTGCACCTTGACGGGTTCAACCAGCTCGAGTACTTCACCGGTGCGAGCGGAGAAAGTCCGCGCACGCACTTCTTCTACGTGTCCGACGACGGCGACCTGACGGCGCTGCGGTTCGACAACTGGAAGTTCGTGTTTCTCGAGCAACGGGCGGTCGGGACGCTGCGCGTCTGGTCGGAGCCGTACGTGGAGCTGCGCGTGCCACTGGTCTTCAACCTGCGCACCGATCCGTACGAGCGCGCGAACATCACGTCGAACACGTACTACGACTGGATGATCAACCACGCGTGGCTGCTGATCCCGGCTCAGCAGTACGTGGCGCAGATGCTGCAGACGCTCGCCGAGTTCCCGCCGCGGCAGGAGCCGGCGTCGTTCAGCGTCGACCAGGTGCTGGAGAAGCTCAAGACCGGCGCGGCGGGAAGCAGTTGAGAGCTCCGATGCATCACCCGGCGAGCCGCCGCCGGGTCGAGCTGCCGGGCGGCACGTTCGCGATGGGGTCCGAGGCGCACTACTCCGAGGAAGCGCCGGTCCACCGCGTCCAGGTGAACGCGTTCGCCATCGACGCCTATGAGGTGACGAACGCCCGCTTCGCCGAGTTCGTCGCCGCGACCGGGCACGTGACCGTCGCCGAGCGTCCACTCGACCCGGCCGACTTCCCCGGCGCGCCGGCCGAGAACCTGGTGCCCGGCTCGATGGTGTTCACGCCTCCGCCCGGCCCGGTCGACCTGCGCCACCTGAGCCAGTGGTGGACCTGGATGCGGGGCGCCTCCTGGCGAGCGCCCGAGGGACCCGGCTCGTCGGTCGAGGACCGCTGGGAGCACCCGGTCGTGCACGTCGCGTACGACGACGCCGCCGCCTACGCCACGTGGGCGGGAGCGCGGCTGCCCACCGAGGCGGAGTGGGAGTTCGCGGCCCGCGGCGGGCTTGAAGGCGCGGCGTTCACCTGGGGAGACCAGCCGCGGCCCGAGGGCCGCCTGATGGCCAACACGTGGGACGGGCCCGACTTCCCCTGGCGGTCCACCGGCGAGTCGGGGTTCGAGCGGACCGCGCCCGTCGGGTCGTTCCCGGCGAACGGCTTCGGCCTGCACGACATGGCGGGCAACGTCTGGGAGTGGACTGGCGACTGGTGGACGTCCCGGCACGCGACGGACGGCTGCTGCGTGCCGATCGACCCGCGCGAGGCCAGCCTGGACCCCGCGCAACCGCAGTTCCGGATCCCGCGCAAGGTGATCAAGGGCGGCTCGCACCTGTGCGCGGACACCTATTGCCTGCGCTACCGGCCCGCCGCCCGCCGGGCGCAGATGATCGACACCGGGATGAGCCACGTCGGCTTCCGCTGCGTGTGGCCCGTCCCGGCACCGGAGCGGACATGAGCGAACGACTGCCGGCGTGGCGTCCTGGTCCCACCCGCGACGCGGTCCTCGCCTTCCTGGATCGCAGCCAGGACATCCCCGTCGACGAGCGCGTGGCCTACGTCGACAACGACGGCACGTTGTGGTGCGAGAAGCCGACCTACGTCCAGCAGGACTTCTTCGTCGACGCGCTCCAACGGCGCGTGGCCGACGATCCGTCGCTCGCCGAGCATCCCGCGTTCGCCGCGGTCCTGAGCGGCGACATGGCGGCGATCGGGGCGATCGGCCTCGCGGAGGTCGCCGGCGCCCTCGCCGCGCTCTTCGACGGGCAGACCCCGGAGCAGTACGCCGGCGCGGTGGACGACTTCCTCGGCCGCCACCGCCACCGGACGCTCGAGGTCCCGGTCGACCGCGTGATCTACCGGCCGATGCTCGAGCTGCTCGCCGAGCTCCGCGCGCTCGAGTTCAGCGTGGGCATCGTGACGGGTGGCGGGACCGAGTTCGTGCGCCGGGTCAGCAAGCGCTTCTACGGCGTCGAGCCCGGCATGGTCGTCGGGACCCTGATCGGCTACCGGTTCGACCGCGACGACCGCGGCCGGCCGCTCGTGCGGCGGACGATCGCGCAGAGCGGAACGGCCAACGAGGGCGGGGCGAAGCTCGAGCACATCCAGGCTCAGGTCGGCCGCGCGCCGGTCCTCGCGATCGGCAACTCCGGCGGCGACCGCGAGCTGCTCGAGTGGGCGCAGACGAGCCCCCACGGCGGCCTCGCCGTCCTGATCGTGCACGACGACGCGGACCGTGAGTTCGCCTACACGAGCGAGGCCGCGACCTTCACGGACGCCGAGGTCATCACCGACGTCGCCGATCGCCTGGGATGGACCGTGGTCAGCATGCAGCGGGACTGGGCGACGATCTTCGTCGGCGCCGATTGACGCCGCGGCTCATTGGATCAGGCGTGTCCGAAACGGACGTCGGGGAGGATGCGGTCCAGGGGCTTGGGCAACCACCAGGCCCACTTGCCGAGCAGCCTCAGGGCGACCGGGACCAGCAGCAGGCGCACGAGGGCGGCGTCGAGCAGGACGGCGATGCCGAGGATCACGCCCATCTCCTTGGGCGGGAGCGGGCCGGAGAGGGCGAAGGTGAAGAACACGGCGACCATCACGGCCGCGGCGGCGAAGACGACTCGTCCGGAGTGCGCGACTCCGCCGACCATCGCTTCGCGCGGGTTGTGACTGCGGTCCCAGTGCTCCTTGGCGGAGGAGAGCAGGAAGACCGTGTAGTCCATCGAGATGGCGAAGACCATCGCGAAGAAGAACACGGGCGCCCAGGCGTTGAGGAAGCCCTGGGGCTCGAGGGCGAGCAGGCCGGCGAGGTGGCCTTCCTGGAAGATCAGGCGGGCCACGCCGAACGCCGCGCCGACGGCGAGCAGGTTGGTGAGCACACCCACGGCGGCGAGGATCGGGGCCTGCAGCGCGACCAGCAGCAGCAGGAAGCCGAGCGTCAGGACCACCCCGATCACCAGCGGGGTCTTGGCCGACAGCGCCTGCTCGAGGTCGTGGTTCTCGGCGACCGAGCCGCCGACCAGCGCGCCGGCGGGAAGGTCTCCGCGCAGGCGGTCGATCGTGGCGCCGACCGCCTTGTCCGACGGGTCCTGCGCGGGCACGACCTGCACCATCACGTTCTGAGCACGACCCGGCATGGCGGGCATGACCTGGGCGATGCCCGGGTCGGCCTTGGCGATCGCGGTCACGCGCGAGGCGTCCTGCGAAGGCGCGACGATCTGCAATGCGCCGGGCGCGCCCGGGCCGAACGCGTCCTGGACCTGGTCGTAGGCGACGCGTGAGCCGTCCTGCTCGGGGACGACCTTGATCGAGGGCATGCCGGTCTGCAGGCCGAACACCGGGATGGCCAGCGGGACCAGGGCAGTGACGGCGACCGCGCCGTACGCGAGCGGGCGGCGCCACAGTCGCTCGGCCCAGGCGGCGAAGCGCCGCGAGCGGTGCTCGCCGGAGTGCGCCCAGGGCAGCGCGAGCTTGTCGACGCGCGGGCCGAGCTTGGCGAGGACGGCGGGCAGGAGCGTGAGCGTGGCGGCGAGGATGAAGAGGACCGAGAGCATGATCCCGAGCGCCATCGAGCGGAACGCCGGCGACGGGACGAGCAGCACCGCGCTGAGCGAGATCAGGACCGTCAGGCCCGAGAACAGCACGGCCTTGCCGGCCGTGTCCATCGTCTCGGCGACGGCGTCCGCGGCCGAGCGCTTGGAGCCGAAGAACGCGCCGCGGAACCGCATGACGACGAACAGGGCGTAGTCGATGCCGAGCGCGAGCGCGAACATCAGCGCGAAGTTCATCGCCCAAATCGAGATGTCGAGCACCTGCGTGCCGAGGTACAGCGAGCCGGCCGAGGCGGCGAGGCCGAGGATGGTCAGCATCAGCGGCAGCCCGGCGGCGACAAGCGAGCCGAACGCGAGCAGCAGGATCCCGAGGGTCACCGGCCAGGAGATCAGCTCGGACTTCATCATCGCCGTCTTGTTGGCCTCGTTGAAATCCGACCACATGCCGGACGCGCCGGTCAGCGACACCTGCACGCCGTTCGCGGGCAGCTTGGCGAGCTCGGTCTTGAGGTCGTCGGCGGCGCGGACCATCTCGTTCGCGTCAGCGGCGGCGCCGGCCCGGATGATCGCCGTGTGCCCGTCGCGCGAGATCGACTGACCGGCCTGCGGGGCGACGACCTCCGTCACCCGCGCGTCGCCGCTCAGGACGCGTTGCGCACCGGCGACGACCGACTTGAACGCCGGGTCGGTCGCCGTCTTGTCGGTCGAGTGCACGACGACCATCAGCGCGGAGGACGACAGGCCGGCGAACTCGCGGTCGACGGTCTGGCGTACCTGCACCGACTCGGAGCCGGTGGCTTCCCAGCCGGCGCCGGACAGGGCGTGCTCGACCTTCGGTGCGAAGACGCCGAGGCCGACGGTGATGATCGCCCAGGTGAGGACGACGAACTTGAAGTGTGTGGCGGTCCAGCGGCCGAGCCGGCCGACGGGACCATACGTGGGAGAAAGAGGCATCAACGTGGGGAGGAGGGGGTGGGAGGGGTTGTGCAGACGCTCGTCATGTCGCGTCGCCGGCCAGCAGCCGGTCAAGACCGGCGACCTGCTGACGCAGACCACCGCACACCAGCTCGCAGAGCTCGAAGATCGAGTCGTCGGCGATCGAGCAACGGACGCGATTGCCGTCCTTGGTGCGGGCGAGGATGCCCGCCTGCGCCAGCACGCCGACGTGCTTGGAGACGTTCTGCTGGGACGCGCCGAGCACGTCGGTGAGCTCGGCGATGGTCATCGGCCCGTCGCGCAGCGCATCGAGGAGGCGGATGCGCATGGGCTCTCCGATCACGCGGAAGCGCTGCGCGATCAGCTCCACGAGCGCTTCCGGAAGCGGGTGAGGGATGGGAACGGCCTCGGTCATAACAACAACTGTACAACCGCACAGTTGTTTTCCAATCCCCAGTTGCTCCGCGCGACTACCGGTGCACCTTGAGACCGTCTCAGGGTGCGAAGACCAGGGTGCATGCCTGAGGGCGGGAGCCTCGGGGTGCACGACGCTACCGACCATGCTCCAGGCCACTCCCCGCCCTCGCTTCGCCCTCGATCGCACGCGCCAGCGCCGTCCACTGAGTGCGGTGCTGCCGACCGAGGACGTCGCGCCGCACGCCGCCTGGGCGGCCGACGCGCTGGTGACGGCCGCGCGCAGTGGGATGCGGCTCGAATCGCCGGACGCGTGGCGCGCGCACTTCGGCGCGCTGCCCGTGCCCGAACCCACGGCGCTCGTGCTGCGGCGCGGTGACACGCGGGTGCTGCTGTGCGCGTCCGAGGACGCGACGACCGTCCGGCCCGTGCTGGTCTTCGCCTCGGACTGCGCGCCGACGCCGCCGGACGGCGTCGAGATGCCCGGCGCGCGCGTGTTCATCCAGGACGGCGTGGCCGTCGTGTGGTCGCTCACGCGCCTCGGCTCGGTCGCGGGCGCGCTGGACCGCGCGCGCTACCTGGCCACCACGGTCACGGTGCCGTGACGCTCGCCGAGGACCTCGCGCTGCTCGCCCCGCGTGCGCCGGGCCTCGACGTGCTGCTCGCGGCGGGCGACGTAGGGGAGGTCCTGCTGGCCGGCGGCGCCCTCCCGCCCGACCCGTGCCACGCGATCCGCGAGCGCGTCGCCATGACGCGCGGCGCGCCCGGCGTGTCCGACGCGGGTGAGGCCCGCGCGGAGCTCGTCGCCGCGCTCGACGCCGGCCTCGAGCTTCCGTCCGCGCTTCCCTTGCGCCTCGGGGTGCTCGCCGCCCTCGCCAGCGCGGGCGGGATCGCCGGAGACGCGCTCGCGGGCCCGGCGCGTGAGGCGGCGCAGGACGTCGCTTCCGGCGTGGTGCAGCTCGTCGCCGACCCGGACGGCCTCGTCCCCGAGCTCGCCGACGGGCTGCGCCGCGTACTCGACGCGTAGCCGCGCGGCGCGTCCGCGTAGGATCGCGGGCGGCAAATGGACCCGTCCTCCCGCATCTTCGGTCGCTCGGCGGAGCTCCGGCGCGCGCGTGAGCGGCTCGCCGCGGCCGCGCGAGGCGACGGCGCGGTGCTGGCGGTGGTCGCCGAGGCGGGGATCGGCAAGACGGCGCTGCTCGAGGCGGTCGTCGGCGAGGCCCGCGAGCGCGGCTGGACCGTGCTGTCGGCGCGTGGCGCACGGCTGGAAGGCCAGCTCGCGTTCGGCGTGATCGTCCGGCTGCTCGCTCGCGCGGCCCGCGACGCCGGCGTGCTCGAAGAAGCGCCGGAAGCGGCCCGGCGCCTGCTGGACCCCCGCGGGGGGACGGTGCCCGACGACGACCCGTTCGCGACCTTGAACGCGGTCTTCTGGGTCTGCCTGGCGCTCGCCGACCGCGGCCCGCTGCTGCTCGTCGTCGACGACGCGCACTGGGCCGACGACGCGTCTCTGCGCGCGCTCGCGTTCGTGCGGGAGCGGCTCGACGGCCTGCCCGTGGCCGTCGCGCTCGGCCTGCGCCCAGGCGGCGCGCCCGTGCTCGGCGCGCTCGCCGACGATGCGCGCACCGAGCGGCTCGCGCTCGCTCCGCTCGGGCCTGCGGAGGGCCGGCGGCTCGTCGCGCAGCTCGCCCCGCAGGCCACCGACGCGCAGGTCGACGCGGCGCTCGCCGCCACGGGCGGCCATCCCTACTACCTCGTGGCGCTGGCCGACGAGCTCGCCGCCGTGCCGTCGGTCGCGCCGGAGGCCGTGGCGACGCTCGCCCCTGACGGCGTCGTCCGCCTCGTGCTCGACCGCGTGACCGCCGCGGGCGAGGACGCCGTCGCCGTGGCGCGCTCGGTCGCCGTGCTCGGCGCGGACGCCGAGGTCCGCCACGTCGCCGCCCACACCGGGTTGTCGGCGGACGCGGTCACGACGGCCGCGGATGCGCTCACCGCCGCGCACGTGCTCGGTCCGGGGCGACCGCTGGAGCTCGCACACGCGATCGTCGGCGCTGCGCTGCTCGCCGACCTGCCCGCCGGCCAGCGGGCCGCGTCCCACCGGCGCGCGGCGGAGGTGCTGCGCGCGGCGGGCGCGCCGCCCGCGCGGGCCGCCCAGCACCTGCTCGCCACCGACCCGCTCGGCGACCCGGACGTGGTGGAGGCGCTCCTGGCCGGCGCCGCCGCGGCACGGGGACCGGGCGACCGCGAGACGCAGGTCGCGCTGCTCGAGCGCGCGCTGGCGGAACCGCCCGGCGACCGGCGGCGGGTCGAGGTGCTCACCCGGCTCGGGATCGCCGAGCGGCACCTGATGCGGCCCGGAGCCCGCGAGCACCTCGAGGCCGCTCGCGCGCTGACGACCGAGCCCGAGGCCCAGGTCAACCTGCTGTTCGAGCTGGCGGCGGTCGCCGAGCTGGAAGGCCGGATGGCCGAGGCCATCGAGTGGCTGGAGGCCGGGCTCGCGCGGCTGGACAGCGACGGCGCGGACCGGGAGGCGCGGGCGGTGCTGGCGGCCAACGCCGCGGCGAGCCGCCTGATCGGGCTGGTGCCGGTCGGCGATGCCGTCCTGACCGACCTGGACGCGCGCTGGGCGGACCTGGCACCGGGAACGCCGATCGCCCGGCTCGTCGACGCCGTGCAGGCGACGGTGCGCGGCTACCGGCCGGGAGCCACGGTGACGCAGGTCGCGCCGTACGCGCGACGCGCCCTCGGCGAGCTCGTGCCGCGGGAGCTGGTGGAGCGACCGGCCTCGCTCGGGCTGCTGCCGGTCGCCGCCACGCTCGGCCTGCACGAGGAGGTCCTGGACGCGGTCGATCCCGCGCGGACCGCCCGGGAGACCGGCTCGTTGTGGCAGACGCTGGCGGTCACGACCTGGCGCGCGTTCGCCGGGTTGCAGGCGGGCCGGCTGGCCGAGGCCGAAGCCGAGGCGCTCGCCGCCGCCGACGGGTTCGGCGACGACCTGCCGGTCGGGCGGGCTGCCGCCGTGGCCATCCTCGCCCTGATCCTCGTGGAGCGGCGCGGCGCGCACGCGGCCGCCGAGGCGCTCGAGCGGCTCGGCGAAGGGCCGCTCGCGATCCCGCCGGTCATCCAAGGCCTGATGGCGCGCGCCGCACGCGCGCGGGTGGCCAACGCACTCGGCGACGCCCGCACCGCACGCGCGGAGGCCGAGGCGCTGCGGGACGCGATGGACGGCGCCTTCATCGAGCAGCCCGTGCACCTGCCGTGGCGGCGCGAGCTCGCGATCGCCCTGCGCCTCGAAGGCGATCCCGCCGCGCTCGAGCTCGCCGTCGCGCACCACGAGCTGTGCGTGGCCTTCGGCGCGCCCGCCGCCGTCGCCGACGCGCTGGTCGTGCTGGGCGAGACGGCCGCGGCCGACGAGCGCGAAGGCCGCCTGCGCGAGGCGGTCGAGCTCGCCGGGACGGCGGGCGTGCCGCTCGTCGACGCGCGCGCCCGTCTCGCCCTGGGCGGCCATCTGCGCCGCAGCGGCCGTCCCGGCGAGGCCCGCGAGCCGCTGCTGCGCGCGCTGGAGATCGCGTTGGAGTGCGGAGCGCTCGGCCTGCGCGCGACCGTGCAGGAGGAGCTCGAGGCGTGCGGCGTCCAGCCCGCGAGCGGTGCGCGGGACGGCACGCGCGGCCAGCTCACGCCGAGCGAGCTGCGCACCGCCCGCCTGGCCGCCGACGGGCTCACCAACCGCGAGATCGCCCAGGCGCTGTTCGTGACGCCCAAGACGGTCGAGACGCACCTGCGCGCGGCGTTCCGCAAGCTCGACCTCAAGAGCCGGCGCGAGCTGGCGGGCGCGCTGCGCCAGGCGGCCTGACTTGAGCTGTCCGTAAACGAGCTGCCCTACCGTGACGCGCATGGTGAGCACGACCCCCGAGGTGAAGGCCGACCCCCGCGTGCGCGGGTTCCTGCTCGTCGCGGCGATGGTCGCCGTGATGTGGGCGGTCGAGATCGTCGACGTGTTCGCGGGCGACCTGGACTCCGCCGGGATCCGGCCGCGCGACCCGGAAGGCCTCGTCGGGGTCGCCCTCGCCCCGGTGCTCCACGGCGGCTTCGGGCACCTGATCGGGAACACGATCCCGTTCCTCGTGCTCGGCGGCGTGATCGCGCTGTCCGGGCTCGCACGGGTCGCGGCGGTCACCGCCATCGTCGCGGTCGTCGGCGGGCTCGGGACGTGGCTCGTCGCGCCGGCGAACACGGTGCACATCGGCGCCAGCGGGCTCGTGTTCGGCTTCGCCGCGTACCTGATCGCGCGCGGGGCGTTCAGCCGCCGTGCGCTGCACCTGGTGGCGGGGGTGCTCGTGCTCTTCATCTACGGCGGCACGCTCGCGTTCGGGCTCGTGCCGACGCCGGGCGTCTCGTGGCAGGGGCATGCCTTCGGCGCCGTCGGTGGTGTCGTCGCGGCGTGGTGGCTGGACCGGCGGGCGTCGTCCTCCGACCGCGCGAACCGGCCGTCGTTCGCCTGACGGAGCGCGCTCAAGGTCCGGGCTTCGGGGGCCGATCCCCGGAAGGCCATGCCCGAACCCCAGATGATCTCGCCGGCGGCCCGCGAGCTCGAATGCCCGAAGTGCGGCACGGTCGCGCTCAACCGGGACTTCTGCGCCTGTGGTGAGTACCTGGGGTGGGAGCTCGTGCTGGCCACTGACGAGGACGCGCCCGCGCCCGCCGCGCAGCCGCCGGGGTACCGTCCGCCCGAGCCGGCTGAGGCGCGCCCCGCCACCCTGCTGACGTTGCGCGACCCCGCGCGCGTGGACGACCCGAGCGCGGCCGTCGCCGTCTCCGTGGTGCCGGGCATCGAGGTCGCCGTGCTCGCCACGCTGCGCAACCAGGGCGAGATCGTGGACACGTACGACCTGCGTGTCGACGGCCTGCCCGAGTCGTGGTGGACGATCTCGACCCCGACCGTCTTCCTGAACCCGTGGGGCACGGCCGGCGACTACCAGCAGGACGTGCTCGTGCGACTGCACCCGCCGCGCACGCCCGCGTCGGAGGCGCGCGCATGGCCGCTGATGGTCGTCGCGCGCTCGCGCACACGCGGCGTCGACGTGGCCTGGGTGCCCGCGACGCTGACCGTCCAGCCGTTCCAGAACACGGTCATGCACGTCGCGCCCGAGCGCCGGCGCGGACGCCGGCACGCGCAGTTCGAGGTCGCGGTCACCAACCAGGGCAACTGCCCGATGGAGATCGTCGTCGGCGCCACCGACACCGAGGCGAGCTGCCCGGTCGCGGTGTACCCGGAGCGGACGCTCGTGCCCGTCGGCGGAACCGGCGTCGCCGTCGTCCGCGTCGGCGTGGCACGCCCGATCCTCGTCGGCCGTCCGGCCGACCACCAGGTCGACGTCACGCACCGCGTCAGCGGCGTCGAGTCCGAGCCGGTGCCGCGCCGCGTCGTGTTCCGCCAGAAGCCGTGGCTCCCCTGGTGGCTGCCCGCGACGGTCCTCGCGTTCGCCACCGTCGCCATCGTGGTGGCGCTGCTCAAGCGCGACACGGAGGTGCCGAAGCTCAAGGGCTCGACCGTCCCCGAAGCGCTCGTGATCCTCGAGAAGCACGGCCTCCAGCTCGGCCGCACCACCTACGCGACCGCCCCGAAGGGCGCGGCGCTCGGCACGGTCATCGCCCAGAGCCCCGCCGGCGGCGACGGCATGGAGAAGGGCGAGCGCGTGAACATCACGCTCGCGGCGCCCGCCAAGACGGGCGTCGTCCCGCCCGTGAACGGGATGACGCTCGCGCAGGCCGCCGACGCCTTGACCGGCGCGAAGTTCGGGTACAGCCCGCAGCCGTCGAGCGCGGGCAACGACTGGGTCGTGATCCGCCAGGACCCGGCACCGGGCACCAAGCGCGCGCTCGGCAGCCCGGTGATCCTCGCCGTCGAGGACCCGACGCCCGCCGACGCGGCGACGCCGAGCCAGACGCCCACGCCTTCGCCCTCACCGACCCCGACGGTGGCCGCCGCCAAGGCCGCCTCCGCGAAGTCCGCCGCCGCCCCGAAGAAGGCTCCCGTGGCGAAGAAGCCGACCGCGACCGCGGCGAAGGCGGCGAAGCTGCCCTCGCACCTCGTGTTCGCCGGCGCCACCAGCGGCCAGCTCTACCAGTGGACGAGCGCGGACAAGCAGGCCGCTCGGCTCACCGCGGCCAAGTACCGGCTCGAGACACCCACCCGCACCGACAACGGGTACGCGGCCGTGCACGTCACCGGCAAGGCGCGGCACCTGGTGCGCATCTCCGCCGACGGCACGACCGTCGAGCCGCTGGCTGACGGCGACTATCACCGCCCCGTGTTCTCCAAGGACCGTGGGCTGCTCGCGTTCATCGATCGCACGGGCAAGGGCCCGGCGGACGCCGGCCGCGTGTGCGTGCTCGACCCGCAGGACCCGGTCGCGCCGACGTGCGCGAAGGCGCGCGGCCTGCGCCTCGGCCGGCCCACGTGGGCGCCGGACGGCCGCTCGGTACTCGCCCTCGCGACCGGCGGGGCCGGCACGTACACGCGGCTGGTCAGCTACGCGGCCACAGGCGGCGACGCGTCCACCTGGAAGGCGCCGAAGACCGCCTACCGGGCCGGCTCGATCCGCTCGGCGGCCTGGGTCGGCAACCAGCGCCTCGCCGTGCTCGTCGCCGACCACGCGGCCGCACCGGCGCATCTGCGGCTGCTCACGCGCCGCCCCGACGGCACGTTCGCGCCGCTCAAGGACTTCCCGTCGTTGACCGGCCACGAGCTCGCCGCGAGCGGCCGCCACGTCGCCCTCCGGGGCGGCGAGCGCTCCTCCGCCGACGGCACGATCACGCTGCTCGACGTCACCCGTGAGCGGCCGCGCGTCGGCCGCCTGCCGAACGGCGTCAACCCCGCCTGGGCGGGCTGACCACCGGTCTCGGAGCGTCCCGACGAGCGCTGTGTGCGCAGCGTCGCAGTACGGATTCGTACTCGTGAGTACGATTCCGTACTGTGAGTGAGCAACGGCAACAGGTGCTCCGCGGCGTCGCCGACGCGATCGCCGCCAAGGGCTACTCGGCGACGACGATCGCCGACATCGCCAAGGCCGCGCGCGCCTCGCGCACGACGGTCTACGCGCAGTTCCCCGACAAGGACAGCGCGCTGATCGCGCTGCACCAGGAGCTCGGGGCGCGCGTGGTCGAAGCCGTGCTGGCCGCACACCGCGCGGCCACCGGCGGCTGGCGGGATCGGCTGGCCGCGATGGTCGGGGCGTACGTCGACGCGATGGCCTCGGCGTCGGACGGCGAACGCGCCTCGCTGCTCGAGGTGGCATCGATCGGACCTGCCGGGCGTGCGTCGCGCGTCATCGGGCAGGATCGTTTCGCGTCCGTTGTCGTCGACATCAGCGCCGACCTGGCCGCCGCGTTCGACGAGCTGCGCCCGCTGTCGCCGCCGCTGGCCCTGGCCGCCGTGGCCGCGATCAACGAGCTCGCCCTGCGCGCCGGCTCACCGGACGACATCCGCGCGCTCGCGCCCGTCGCCACCGACTTCCTCGAACGACTGGTCTTCCATGCCTGAGAACCCCCGCAAAGCCGCCGCCCTGCTGCTGGTCGGCGCCCTGATCCTGATGGTCGCCTTCGCCACGTCCTACGTCGGCGCGTTCCACGACCCGACGCCGCGCAAGATGCCGGTCGCAGTGGTCGGCACCGCCGAGCAGGCGGCGCAGCTCAACGCACTGGACGGTCAACCGCTCGAAGTGCGCGCGGTGGGCGACCGCGCCGCGGCCCTGCAGCAGCTCGACGACCGCGAGGTCTACGGCGTCTACGACCCGAGCGCCAACACGCTCTACACCGCCTCAGCGTCCAACCGCGCCGCGGCGACCGCGCTCGAGCTGACCATCAACCGCGTGCAAGCGTCGCAGGACCGCCCGGCGGCGCAGGTGCAGGACGTCAAGCCGCTCAGCGCGAGCGATCCGAACGGCACGTCGCTCTTCTACGTGGTGATCGCATGGGTGTTCGGCGGCTACTTCGCGGCGGTGCTGCTCGGGATGGTCGCAGGCAACCGCAGCTCCTCGCGCAACCTCGCGGGCCTGCGCGTCGGCGCGCTGGCCGCGTTCGCCGTGCTCGGCAGCCTGCTGACGCTGCTCGTCGTCCGTCTCGGCTTCGACGTGCTCACGGGCTCCTTCTTCGCCGTCTGGGCGGCGGGCGCGCTGATCGTGTTCGCGACCGCGGTGGCGTCGAGCGGCCTGCAGGCGCTGGCCGGCATGGCGGGCACGGGGCTCGTGATCCTGCTGTTCGTGATCCTGGGCAACCCGGCCGCGGGCGGCGCGTACGCCCGGCCGTTGCTGCCCGGCTTCTGGGGCACGGTCGGCGGGCTGCTGCCGCCCGGCGCGGGCGTCGACCTCGTGCGCTCGATCCTCTACTTCGACGGCGCCCGCATCCTCGGCCCGATCGCGGTGCTCGTCGGCTGGGCGCTGCTCGGCGCGGCACTCGCGCTGTGGCGCGGCGGGCGCGCCGTCCCGCGCGAGCAGGCCGAGATCGAAGCGGCGGCCGCGGCGGCCGCCGCCTAGACCACGCGCCCGGCCTTCGCCCACTCCGCGGGGCGGGTGCGCGGGCGGCCGATCATGGCCGCCGTCCCGTCGTCGAGGATCGGGCGCTGCAGCAGCGACGGGTGCTCCAGCAGCGTGGCGACGACCTGGTCGACATCCCAGCCGTCCGCCTCGAGCCCGAGGTCCTTGTACTTCTTGTCGCGCCGGATGAGCGCGTCCACGGGATCGCCCTGGAGGCGCTCGGCGAGCGACCGCAGCTCGGCCTCGTCGAGGCGCTCGGCGACGAGCAGGTACTTGCGGATCTGGACCTCGTGGCCGGCCTCCGTGAGCGCGTCGAGCGCGTGCACGGACGTGGGGCAGTGAGGGTTGTGGAGGAGGGTCAGGGTGGGCACGTGAAGATCGTAGGAGTGCCCCGGGGAATGTTCGGTGCGCCCGATGTGGTGCAGCCGCCAGTGCCTCGGGCCGCACGCTCGAGCGTGGCGTGCCTCTGGCACGTGAGCCGAGTGGGTGGCGCGAGGTGCCGCGGATGTGCCGCAGCGGGCGCGCCGGTATTCCCCGGGGTGCTCCAGGGTCCGCGCACGGACACCGTGTCAGCAGGACGCCCGGCGGGTCCCTACTCTGCGGCGCGGGAGCGGGGCGTGCAAGCGCCTCGAACAATTCAGGCAGGGGTCAAAGGGAGGCCACTGTGAAGTCATTCACCCTTGCGCTGCTCGCGGCAGCGCTCGTGGTCGTTCCGTCGAGCGCGCAGGCGCAGGAAGCGATCGACGGGCAGTACATCGTCGTGCTCAAGGACAACGCGAGCACGGCGTCGGCGGATCGGGCGAAGACCAAGGCGCGGGATCGCGGCGGGCGGATCCAGCGTGAGAGCTTCGGCCGCGTGCTCAACGGGTTCAGCGCCAAGCTCGACAGCAAGGCGCTGGCGGCCGTGAAGGCCGACTCCGCCGTGGACTTCGTCGAGCAGGACCGGGTGGTCCGGCTCAGCGCCACGCAGGCGAACGCCACCTGGGGCCTCGACCGGCTCGACCAGCGGGACCTGCCGCTCAGCACCACCTACAGCTACGACAAGACGGGCGCGGGCGTCAAGGCCTACATCATCGACACCGGCATCCGGTTCACGCACAACGACTTCGGCGGGCGGGCGAGCAGCGGCTACGACGCGATCGACGGCGGCTCGGCCGACGACTGCAACGGCCACGGCACGCACGTCGCCGGCACGGTCGGCGGGTCGACGTACGGCGTCGCCAAGGGCGTCTCGCTCGTCGCCGTGCGCGTGCTCGACTGCAACGGCGAAGGCTCCACGTCGGGCGTCATCGGCGGCGTGAACTGGGTGACGACGAACCACCAGGCGGGGCAGGCGGCGGTGGCGAACATGAGCCTCGGCGGCGGCGTCTCGAGCGCGCTGGACACCGCCGTGCGCAACTCGGTCGCCGACGGCGTGACCTACGCGCTCGCGGCCGGCAACGAGAGCGCCAACGCGTGCAACTCCTCGCCGGCGCGCACGGCCGAGGCGATCACGGTCGGCGCGACGACCCGCACGGACGCTCGCGCCTCGTTCTCCAACTACGGCACGTGCGTGGATCTCTTCGCACCGGGTAACGGCATCACGTCGGCCTGGTACACGAGCAACACCGCGACGAACACGATCAGCGGCACGTCGATGGCCTCGCCGCACGTCGCGGGCGCGGCGGCCGTGTACCTGCAGGCCAACCCGACCGCGAGCCCCGCGACCGTCGCGACCGCGCTGATCGGCAACGCCACCACGGGCAAGGTCACGAGCCCCGGCACCGGCTCGCCGAACCGGCTGCTCTACATCCAGCCGCCCACCGGCGGCACCAACCCCAACCCGACGCCCACGCCGACTCCGACCGTGACGCCGACGCCGACCACGACGCCCACACCGGGCACCGAGACGCGCACGGGCACGCTCTCCGGCACGGGCGCGTCATCGGTCCAGCCGGACGGCACCTACTACCAGTCGACCACGAGCGGCACGCACCGCGCGTCGCTCACCGGCCCGGCGAACGCCGACTTCGACCTCGCGCTCTACAAGTACAACGGCGCGTCGTGGACGCGCGTCGCCAACTCCGAGGGATCGACGTCCACGGAGCAGATCAGCTACGCCGGTACGGCGGGCTACTACTACTGGCGCGTCACGTCGTGGAGCGGCAGCGGCGCGTTCACGCTGAGCTGGTCGCGCCCCTGAGCTAGATAAAGGTTCGCCCCTGCCACACCGCGGGCGGGGGCGAATCGCTTCTACGCTAGGGGCATGGAGGGTTCAGTCGCCGCGCCGCCGCAGCGCGTGTGTCCCAAGTGCGCTCGGATCTCGTGGGCGACCGGTCCGCAGTGCCCGTACTGCACGGCGAGCTTCCGCAGCGGTCAGGGCGTGACCCCGTGGATGCTGGTGGCCGCCGTGGTGGTCGTGCTGCTCGCGTTCGCCGCGATGTTCTACCTGACCGTCCAAGAGGTCAACGACCGCGTGGACGAGGTCAACACGCGCGTGGACGCGAACTTCGACCGCATCCGCACGGACGTCCAGCGCCAGCTGCAGGCGTTGCCGCAGACCGGCACGGGCACCGTGCCCGCTCCGACCGCGACGCCGCTGCCCACGCCGACGCCGGCGCCCACCGTCACCGCCGCACCGACCGAGACGCCGACGGTCGAGGGTGAGACGACCCCGGACCCGGGCGCGGACAGCACGCCGACGCCGTCGCCCGAGCCGGAGATCATCAACCCGTAGCGCGCCGCCCTCGCGGCCGGCGCGCCCCGGGAGACACCGCTAGGTGTAGACCTTGCGCTCGTAGTCCTCGAGCATGCGCCCGGCGCCGAACTCGGGCCCGAGCGTGCGCAGCGAGCGGCGGATGCGGGCGACCCAGTCGCGCGGGATGCCGTCGCCGCTGGCCTTGTAGAACTCCGGCGCGACCTCTTCCTCGAGCAGCCGGAAGAGCTCGTGCGCGTGGCGGGCGTCCTGCGCGCCGTGGTCGTGATCCACGTCGCCGGAGAGCGCCCAGCCGTTGTGGCCGTCGTAGCCCTCCGCCCACCAGCCGTCGAGCACCGACAGTTGCAGGCCGCCGTTGACGGCGTTCTTCATGCCGGACGTGCCGGAGGCCTCGAGCGGGGGACGCGGGAGGTTGATCCACACGTCGCAGCCGCGCACGAGGTGGGCGGCCATCCGCAGGTCGTAGTCGTCGAGGTAGGCGACGCGGCCGGCGAAGCCCGGCGCGTGCTTCATGCTGAACAGGCCCTGCACCAGCGACTTGCCGGCGTCGTCGCGGGGGTGCGCCTTGCCGGCCAGCAGCACCTGGATCGGGCGGTCACCGCCGACCACGCGGATCGCGCGCTCGACGTCCTGCAGGAGCAGGTTCAGGCGCTTGTACGTGGCGAGACGGCGGGCGAAGCCGACGGTCAGCACGTCCGGGTCGAAGCTCGCGGCGGCCTCCGCGTACGGGCGCGGTTCGTCGCGTGCCAGGCGGTCGACCACGGCGCGATGGCGGACGTACTCGATCAGCTCGGCGCGCTGCTGGCGGCGGACCTCCCACAGCTCCTTGGCTGGGATGTCGTCGACCGGCGCCCAGGTCGCGGGGTCGGTCGCGCGGTCCAGCCAGTCCTCGCCGAGGTGCTGGTTGAGCAGGTTCCAGACCGGCTTGCCGAGCCACGTCGGGATGTGGACGCCGTTGGTGACGTGGGTGATCGGCACGTCGTCGACGGCCTTGTCGGGCCACATCGCCTGCCACATCTCGCGCGCGACCTCGCCGTGGCGCTTGGCGACGCCGTTGGCCGCCCGGCTCGTGCGCAGCGCGAACTGGGTCACGCCGAACGGCTCGGCCGCCTCCGCCGGGTTCGTGCGGCCGAGGCTGATGATCTCCGCGGCGTCGACGCCCAGCGTGCCGGCCATGTGCTCGAGCACGTTCTCGACCTGCGAGGCCGGGTACGTGTCGTTGCCGGCCGGGACCGGCGTGTGCGTCGTGAAGATCGTCCGCTGCTTGGCGATCTCGAGCGCGGCGGACAGCGACCCGTTGCCGCTGTACTCGCGCTTGGCGAGCTCGAGCGACGCGAACGCCGCGTGGCCCTCGTTGAGGTGCACGATGCTCGGGTCGATGTCCATCGCCTCGAGCGCGCGCACGCCGCCGATGCCCAGCAGCAGGTACTGGGCGAGGCGCGTGTCCTCGTCGCCGATGTACAGGCGCGAGGTGATCCAGCGCGCGGACTCGGAGTTCTCCGGGCGGTCGGCGTCCAGGAGGTAGAGCGGGATGCGGCCGACGTTGGTCCGCCAGATCTGGGCGACGACCTCCTCGGTGCCGACGGTCACGCAGACCGTGATCGGCTCGCCCGCGTCGTCGGTGACGAGCGCGGCGGGCAGTCGGTCCGGATCGGTGTCGACCCAGTACTCGTGCTGCCAGCCGCGGTTGTCGATCCGCTGCCGGAAGTAGCCGTTGCGGTACAGGAGGCCGATCGCGACCAGCGGCCAGGCGCGGTCGGAGGCCTCCTTGAGGATGTCGCCGGCGAGAGCGCCGAGGCCACCCGAGTAGATCGGGAACGAGCCGTGGAAGCCGTACTCGGCGGAGAAGTACGCGATCGGGCGCTCGGGGGACGCGGGGCCGTCGTGGGCCGGGCGGTTGAGGTCGGCGCTCACGCGCTCCTCCACGGCGGCCGCCCGCGCGAGCAGCTCCGTGTTCGCCGCCGCCGCGGTCAACCGGTCAGTCGCAGCCTCCTGCAGCTGCTTGACGGGGTTCTCGGCGACCTTCTCCCAGCGTTCGGGATCGATGTCGCGGAAGACGTCGGGGCCGTCCGGGTCCCAAGCCCAGCGGTAGTTGTAGGCGAGACGGGCGAAGACGCCCAGGCTGTCTGGAAGACGAGTCGCGAGGGCCTGGGCCGCTCGCTCGAGGTCGCGGCTGCCTGCTTGCACGTGGGCCAGCATAGGTCTTCAGGTTCCCTATATGCCTGCCGATATGCTTGGAGGTGCTGATCGAGCGCCATGGAGCGCACTCAGCTTCGATGAAAGGAGGATCAATGAGGATCCTTTGCCTTCGCTGTCTTCGGCTGTGGCCGGAGGCGCGCGTTGCGGAGCGGGCAGGTTGCCCCCACTGCGGCGGCGCCCTCGACGCCACGCCTCGTTAGAACGCGACGCCGGGCGGCTCGGATAGCCGCCCGGCGAACAAGCTCTCGTGAACGAGCAGCTGCCGCTTCGTCGGGAGACCTCCCGCGTAGCCGGTCAGGCTGCCGTTCGCGCCTACCACCCGGTGGCAGGGGACGATGATCGAGATGGCGTTGCGGCCGTTCGCGCGGCCCACGGCTCGCGGCGCACTGCCCAGCTCGCGCGCGATCTCGCCGTACGTGACGGTCTCGCCGAACGGGATGACCCGCAAGCGTGCCCAGACCGCGCGCTCGAAGGGCGTGCCGCGCTCGTGCAGCGGCAGGTCGAACGTCCGCCGCGTGCCGGCGAAGTACTCGTCGAGCTGCTGCCGGATCGCGCCGAAGGTCTCGTCCCGTGGCGCCTCATCGGCGGCGTAGAGCCGGTGCTCGGCCGTGTAGAGGGCGGTCAGGTGCCCGTCTTCGACGCCCACGTGGAGCGGGCCGACGGGGCTGGGGAGCAGTGCGACGTGCATGACCGGTGAAACGCGCATTGACGCCTGGATGTGAGGGGTAGAATGGACTGTGTCCCGCGGCAGTCGCGCTTTCGCGCGCCCGCATCACCTCACCACGCACGAAAGGCGTTTATGGCAGTAGAGCAAAAGCTGGAGATCGACGGCGAGGTCACTGAAGCCCTCCCGAACCTGCTGTTCCGCGTCAAGCTCGAGAACGACCACGAGCTGCTCGCGCACCTGGCCGGCAAGATGCGCCGGTTCCGCATCCGCGTCCTTCCGGGCGACAAGGTCCGGGTCGAGGTCTCCCCGTACGACCTCAACCGCGGGCGCATCGTCTACCGCTACAAGTAGGCCGTAGGCGCTACACCGCGCCGCTGATCGCCGCGCTGAGGCCATTGGCCTCGGCCGCGACGAAGCGGACGCGCGGGTACTTCCCCGCGACCGGCGCGATCGCCGTGCGCCGGTCCACACCGACGGTCACGACCTTGTCGTACCCCCGCGCGGCCAGCATGTGGACCACGCCGAGCTGCTCGGCGCTGCTCCTCACGACCTTCAGGTCGGAACCGGTCGCCTCGGCGACCTCGTGCGCGTTCGCGAGTGCGTCCCTGTCCGTGGCGGCGCTGCCGGCCACCACGATCGCCGACTTGGTGCTGCCGGGCTCGGGGCTCGCGATCGCAGAGCCCGCGAACACCGCGAGCACGCCCGCCACGGCGGCGAGCTTCATCTGGATCTTCGTCATACGAATGAGCATAATACGTATGACTTCGGCGGACAACGTTAAGACTTGAGCCGCTGGCGGACCGTCGGGTGCTCCTCAGGCGGGCGGTGCCGTCGACTCGCGCACGGTCAACGAGACCGGCATGACCTGCTCGGGCGGGACGGACTCGCCCGCCAGGTCGGCGGCCAGCGCCGAGAACGCGAGCGCGCCCAGGCCCTCGGCGTCCACGGCGACCGTCGTCAGCGGCGGGGCGAGCACGCGCGCGAAGTCGAGGTCGTCGAAGCCCACGACGGAGAGGTCGCCGGGGATCGAGACGCCGCGCTCGCGCGCGGCCAGGTAGAGCCCGCCGGCGAGGATGTCGTCGTCGCAGAAGACGGCCGTGACGTCCTCGTCGAGCATGGCGGCGGCGGCGACCTTCGCGCCTTCGAAGGTGAACGGCGCCATCACGGTCGGGACGGGGCCGAGGCGGGCGGCGATGCGGGCCGCGCGCAGGTCGAAGGTGGGGGCGTCGAAGTTCGAGGCGACGTGGCCGATCTTCGTGTGGCCCAGCTCGAGCAGGTGGTCCAGCGCGTGGTCGACGCCGGCCTCGACGTCCAGCCGGACGACCGGGAACTCGCCGCCGGGCGCCATCTCGATCTGGATGGCGTGCTCGCTCGTGCCGGGCGGGAGGTCGGCCTCGAACAGCAGCAGGCCGTCGGCGGGGCCCGCGAGCAGGGCCTCGACCGAGGCGGCCTCCCAGGCGCGGTTGTTGCCGATGTCGACCAGCACGACGGTGTAGCTCGCCTCCTGGGCGGCGCGCTGGGCGCCGCGCAGCACGCGGCCGAAGAACGGGTTCGTGATGTCCGGGACGACGAGCGCCACGCTGCGGGCGACACCGGTGCGCAGCGCGCGGGCGGCGACGTTCGGGCGGTAGCCGAGCTCGGCGGCCGCGGCGCGCACGGCCTCCTCGGTCCGGGCGGAGATGCGGCCCCGGGCCTTGCCCGAGAGCACGAGCGAGACCGTCGACTGCGAGACGCCGGCGCGGCGCGCGACGTCGACGCTGGTGACACGTGGCGGAGCGGTGATCTCCGCAATGCTAGGGAGGTGGACGACTTGGTGGAGGAAGTGGTGGGCGTCGCGGGTCGCGACCTGGCGCTGTTGCGTCCCCGCGACGCGGAGGCGCTGATCAGCGAGGAGGCCTTCGCGCACGACGAGTTCCTGCCGTACTGGGCGGACCTGTGGCCGAGCGCGCTGGCGCTCTCGCGCGTGGTCGCCGCCCGTGCCCTGCGGGGCGCGCGGACGCTGGAGCTCGGGTGCGGGCTCGGCCTCGTGAGCCTCGCCGCGGCCGCCGCTGGGGGACGCGTCACCGCGACCGACTGGGCGCCGGACTCGATCACCCTGCTCGAGCGCAACGCGCAGCGCAACGCGCTCACGCTCGAGGCGCTGTGCGTCGACTGGGGTGCGCCCGAGGCCATCGTCGCCCGCGCGCCGTGGGACCTCGTGCTCGCGAGCGACGTGCTCTACGAGCCGCGCAACGGCGTCGCGCTGCTGCCGCTGCTCCCGCGGCTGATCGACGAGCGCGGCGAGATCTGGCTCGCCGACCCGGGCCGCAAGGCTGCCGGGCCGTTCCTCGAGCACGCGGCCGAGACGTTCGCGATCGAGACCCGGCCGGCGAAGGAGATCCCCCAGGGCGCGATCCACCGGATGCGTCTGCGAGGCTCCCGGACATGACGCAGCGAGAGAAAGCCGAAGAGCTGCGCCGCCTGCACGCGGCGCCCGAGCCGCTGGTGCTGGTCAACGCCTGGGACGCCGTGAGCGCCCGCGTGGTCGCCGACGCCGGCGCGAAGGCGATCGCCACCGCCAGTTGGTCGATCGCCGCCTCCCGTGGATACGGCGACGGCGAGCAGATCCCGCTCGACCAGATGATCGACGCGGTCGGGATCGTCGCCCGCGCCGTCGAGCTGCCCGTGACCGCCGACCTCGAGCGTGGCTTCGGGGATGCGGGCGCCACGGTCGCCCGCGCGATCGACGCGGGCGCGGTCGGCTGCAACCTCGAGGACTCCGACGGCACCGGCGCCCTCAAGCCGGTCGAGGAGCACGCCGCCAACGTCCGAGCCGCCCGCGCGGCCGGAGAGGCGGCGGGCGTCCCGGTCGTGATCAACGCGCGCACCGACGTCTTCCTCACCGGCGGCGAGTTCGAGGACGCCGTGACGCGCGCCCGCGCGTACCTCGCCGCCGGCGCGGACGTGATCTTCGTCCCGGGCGTGAGCGACGTCGCCACGCTCGAGCAGCTCGTGATCAAGATCCGCGGCCCGATCTCGGTCTTCGGCAGCGCCAACGGCCCGACGCTCGACGAGCTGGCCCGCCTCGGCATCCCGCGCGTGAGCTACGGCCCCGGCCCGCTGGGCTCGGCGATGGCCGCCCTCGGCCGCACGGCCAAGACCCTGCTCGGCGGCGGCGACCCGCCCGCGGACCTGGCCAACCGTCCGTAGTTGACCAAGCAATAAACGTCCAGGACGTTTAACTGGTGACGAGCAGCGCGCGGGTGTTGGTGCCGCCCGCGCGGCGCAGGCGGTGCGGGATCGTGCCGTCGAAGCGCAGCGTGTCGCCCTCTTCGAGCTTCTGGACCGTGCCGTCGAGGTCGACCTCGACCGCGCCGCGGGCGACGTAGATCGCCACCTCGCCGCGCGTGACCGACGGCTCCGCGGGCCAGCGCCGGCCGCGGGCGGTCCACTCGCGCAGCGACGGCTCGCCCGGCTCGCCCGGAACCTCGCGGAACACGCCGTCGGCGCGCTCGTCGACCGTGCCTTCGTCGTGGCGGACGATGCGCACCGCGTCACCGCGCCGCGGCGGGGCCCACAGGTGCGCGACCGACACGTCCAGCGCGGCGGCGATCCGCTCGATCGAGCCGACGCTCGGCTGGGCGAGCCCACGCTCGACCTGCGAGAGGAAGGGATGCGAGAGCCCGGCCAGGCGGCCGAGGCCCTTGAGCGTCAGCCCGCGTTCCCGGCGCAGCGACCGAACGCGGGCGCCGAGGTCCGTCTCAAAACCGTTGGTGGAAGCAGCGTCACTAAGCACCGTCTTTCAGACTAACGCCTGAGACGACGAAAACTGTCACCACGCCACAACCTGGGCTTTTGATCAGAGCTACGCGGCGTGCCGGAGCCGGTCGGCGACGTCCGCGGCGGATTCCGCCAGCGCGCGCAGCGCCAGCGCCTCCACGGAGCCGGTGTAGCGGGGGCGGCCGTCGGTCATCAACGTCAGGGTTCTGGCCACGCCCTGCAGCGAGTCCAGGCGGCGTGTCGCCCACAGCGCCGCGCCGCCGCGCCGGGCGTGCCGCGCCACGAGCTCGCGCACGGCCGTGCGCGTGACCGCGTCGAACCCGTCGGCGGGCTCGTCGATCAGCAGCACGAGCGGCGCGCCCGCGAGCGCGCGGGCGACCGCCAAGGAGGCGCCGCCGCCCTCGGCGACCAGGACCGCGCGGTCCGCGCGGGCCGAGCCCGTCGACGGCTGCAGGGCGCCGGCGAAGACCCCCAGCAGCACGCTCTTCCCACACCCGCGTGGCCCGAGCACCCCGTGCACCTCGCCGGGTGCGACCGCGAGGTCGATCCCCGAGAGCACCGCGCGCCGACCGAAGCACAGGCCGAGCGCGGAGGCCGTGACGAGAGGCGGGTCCATCGCGACGATCATCTGCTTCGTGGGTGCCGCCATGTCCTCCTCGATCGTTCAGGTCTCCACGGACGTACTAGGCTCGCCACATGGAGGAGTCGGTCGTTGCTGCGCTTGATACATCCACTCTGATCGGCGACGCCGCGCGATTCTTGCGCGTGCCGAGCGTCACGGGCGACGAGCGGGAAGCGCTCGAGTGGCTCGCCGACCGGGCGGCCGCGCTCGGTCTGGAAGCCGACCTCCACCAGCACGACCTGGCCGCGCTGCGTACGCACCCGCAGCATCCGGGCGAGGAGGCGCCGCGCGACGAGCTATGGGGCCTGACGATCCGCCTCCCCGGCACCCGGCCCGGCCGGATCGCGCTCAACGGCCACGTGGACGTCGTCTCGCCCGGCACGGAGCCGTGGCGGCTGGGTCCGTGGTCGGGCGCCGTCGAGGACGGCCGGCTGCACGGCCGTGGCAGCGTGGACATGAAAGGCGCGGTGATCGCCGCCTTGCACGCCATGCTCGCGCTGCGCGAGACCGACCACCCCGAGGTCGTGCTGATGGCCGTCCCGTCCGAGGAGGACGGCGGGCTCGGCACGTTCGCGGAGCTCGAGCGCGACGACCGCTTCGACGCCGCGCTGCTCCCCGAGCCAACCGGCCTGCGCGTCGTCTGCGCGCAGGCGGGCGCGCTCACGTTCAAGGGCGAGATCCGCGGCGTCGCCGCGCACGCGGCCGAGCGGCTCGCCGGTCACTCGGCGATCGACCGCTACGTGAAGGTCCACGCTGCGTTCGCCGAGCACGAGCGCGCCGTCAACACGAACGTCGAGAACGTCCTCATGCGCGATCTCGAGCTGCCCTACCCGCTGCTCGTCGGCCAGGTCCGGGCGGGCGAGTGGTCGAGCATGGTCCCGGACCAGCTGCACTTCGAGGGGCGGCTCGGCGTGCCCGTCGGCGCCGACCTCGACCAGGCGCGCGCCGACCTGCAGGCGGTCGTCGACCGTGCCCTCGACGACGGCCTCCCGCGCTGCGTGCTCACCTGGGAAGGCGGTGCGTTCGCACCCGGCACGACCGACCCCGAGCACCCGTGGGTGAAGACCGTGCAGGGCGCGCTCGCGGCCGAGACCGGCAGCGCGCCGCTCGCGGGGGTCCCGTGGGGCGCCGACATGCGCCTGTTCACCGCGCGCGGCATCCCGGCCGTGATGGTCGGCACGCGCGGCATCGAGCTCGCCCACGCCGTGGACGAGCACGTCTCGACGGACGAGCTGGTGACGATCGCCCGGACGATGATCCGGGCGATCGCTCGTGCTCAGTTTTGAGGACGGATGATCGGGGTGGGGCGGAGGGGATGTCCCTGCTTCAAATCCGGCCGGCGTCCTTCGCGGCCTGCTCGGCGGCGTCGAGCTTGCGCTCGACGAGGTCCAGGCCCTTGTCCCAGAAGCCCGGGTCGGCGAGGTCGACGCCGACGATCTTGCCCAGCTCCTCCGGCGACTTGGAGCCGCCCGCGCGGAGCAGGTTCACGTAGTCGGCCTCGAAGCCCGGGCCCTCTTCCTCGAAGCGGCCGTAGACGGCGAGCGCGAGCAGCTGCCCGTAGGCGTACGCGTACACGTAGCCCGGCGAGGCGACGAAGTGGGGGACGTAGGACCACCAGGACTTGTAGCCCTCGGTGATCTCGACGGAGTCACCCAGCATCTCCTCCTGCGAGGTGGCCCACAGCTCGCCGAACTGCTCGACGGAGATCTCGCCCTCCTCGCGCCGCGCGGTGTGCACGAGGTGCTCGAAGCGGTTCATCGCGATCTGGCGGAACACCGTCGCGATCGAGCCCTCGATCGACTCCGCGAGCAGCGACAGGCGCGACTCGGGCGTGGGAGAGGCCTCGAGCAGCTCGCCGAACACGAGCGTCTCGCCGAACACCGACGCGGTCTCGGCCAGCGTCAGCGGCGTCGCCATGTGGAAGACGCCCTGCGACCCGCCGAGCACCGCGTGCACGCCGTGGCCCAGCTCGTGCGCGAGCGTGAGGACGTCCCGGCGCAGGTGCGTGTAGTTCAGGAGCACGTACGGGTGCTCGCTCGGCACGCCGTACGAGCAGAACGCGCCGCCGCGCTTGCCCGGCCGCACCGGGCCGTCGATCCACGGGTTCTCGAGGAACTGGTCGATGATGCCGCCCAGCTCGCCGGAGAAGTTCGCGTAGGACTCGCGCACGATCCGCTTGGCCTCGGGCCAGGCGATCTTCTCGTTGTCCTGCGTGACCGCGGCCATCCGGTCGTAGTCGGCGAGCTTGTCGACGCCCAGCAGCTTCGCCTTCAGCCGGTACCAGCGCCGCGCGAGCTCGTAGCGCCCGCGGACCGCGTCGACCAGCGCCTGCACGGACTCGTCCGACGCCTCGTTGGACAGGTTGCGCGCCGCCAGCCAGTGCGGGTAGTTGCGCAGCCGGTCGTCGGTCATCTTGTCGGCGAGCAGCGTGTTGAACGCGTAGGCCCGCGTGCGCAGGCCCGGCTGCAGCGCCGTCGTGACGCGCGCGGCGACGTCCTGGCGCACGCTGCGGTCCGGGTGGAACAGCTGCGAGAGCGCGGCGTCCAGCGGCACCTCGCCGGCGTCGGGCAGGTCGACCGTGATCGACGCGGTCTGCTCCTCGAACAGCCGCGTCCAGGCGCTGCGGCCCGACAGCTGCTTCTCGGTGAGGATGCGCTCCTCGGGCTCGCTCAGCAGGTGCGGGCGGTAGCGGCGCGCGGTCGCCAGGTGGTGGCGCGCGAAGTCCAGGCCGTCCGTCGCCAGCAGCTCGTCGGCCTTGGCGTCGTCGAGCGCCGCCCACTCGAGGTGGAAGAACAGCAGCTTGGTCTCGATCGCCGTGCCCTTCTCCTCGACGCGCTGAAGCAGCGCGCCGTTGGCCGGCGACTGGGTGTCGACGCTGAACGCCAGGTGGGCGTACGTGCCCGCGCGGGCCGCGATCTCCTCGATCTCGGCCAGCTCGCGCATCGCGCCGACGAGCCCGGCGCCGTCGATCTCGGCCAGCTTGCCGGCGTAGGTGTCGGCGAACCGGTCGGCTCGCGCCTGCGCGTCGGCCAGCAGTGCGTCGACGCCGGCCTGCGGATCCTGGTCACCCGCGCCGTTCAGCAGATCGGTGAGGTCCCACGCGACCTCCTGCAGCTCGGGGTCGCTCACGGTATCGGGGGAGCTCATCCCTCCGATGCTACGACGGCAGCGGACCCGAGGCGTTGTCGGCGCGCAGGCCGTCGATCAGCACCGTCAAATGCCGGCGCCAGGCGTTCGGGCAGCAGTGCGGCTTGACCGTCGCCATGCCGATGCCGCACATGAACATCGGGATGTCGTCCATGACGATGTCCGGGCGCAGGTCGCCGGAGGCCTTGGCCCGGTCGAGCAGGGTCGAGTAGACCTCGTACATCTCCGTCTGGAGCTCCGGGGAGAACGGGACCTCGGCCTGGCCGACGATCTCGGTGAACGCACGGTCGGACGAGAGCGTCTCGCCGCCGGTCCACAGCGCGTTCGTGAGCGCCTCCCAGGGGTCCTCGTGCTCGAGCGCGTCGCGCCCGGCCTGCAGGACCTTCTCGAACAGTGAGACCGCGAGCGCCGCGACCAGCGCCTCCTTCGTCGGGAAGTGCCGGTACACGGTGCCGACGCCGACGCCCGCGCGCTTGGCGACGTCGTCCATCTGGGCGTCGCGCCCGTGCTCGGCGAACACCTCCCGGGCGCCCTCCAGGACCCGCTCGCGGTTGCGACGCGCATCGGCTCTGAGCGGGCGCTGGGCGGCTTGGGTCATACGTCGACTGTAGGGCTTGACAAACGGAATGGCAACTCCGTATCGTCTAAGTTGAAACGGAACTCCACTTCCACTTCCTCCCCAGGGGTCTCTCCATGTCTTCCACCACAGACCGGCGCTGGTTGGCGCTGGCACTTCTCGCACTGGCGCAATTCGTCGTCGTGCTCGACGCGTCGATCGTGAACGTCGCGCTGCCCTCGATCGGGACGGCGCTCGACTTCAGCCCGGACGACCTCTCGTGGGTCGTCAACGCGTACACGCTCACCTTCGGCGGCTTCCTGCTGCTCGGCGGTCGTCTCGCCGACCTGCTCGGCCGGCGACGGCTCTTCATCCTCGGCCTCGTGCTGTTCGCCGGCGCCTCCCTCGCGGGTGGCCTGGCCCAGAGCGACATCTGGCTGATCGCCGCGCGCGCCGTCCAGGGTCTCGGCGCCGCCCTGCTCTCGCCCGCCGCGCTCTCGCTCGTCACCGAGCTGTTCAAGGAGGGCGCCGAGCGCAACAAGGCCATGGGCGTCTGGGGTGCGGTCGCCGGCTCCGGTGGTGCCGCCGGCGTGCTCCTCGGCGGCATGCTCACCGAGTGGGCCGGCTGGGAGTGGGTGCTGTTCGTGAACGTGCCGATCGGCCTCGCCGCCGCGGCGATCGCCCCGCGCCTGCTGCCCGAGTCGCGCCAGGACGGTCACCGCCACTTCGACATCGCGGGCGCGGTCACGGTCACCGCCGGCCTCTCGCTGCTCGTCTACTCGCTGGTGAACGCCAACGACGCCGGCTGGACGTCCGCCGAGACGCTCCTGCTCGTCGGCATCGCGGTCGTCATCCTCGGCGCGTTCTACGTGATCGAGCGCCGCAACAAGGCTCCGCTCGTCCCGTTCCCGGGCATCTTCCGGCTGCGCACCGTGCGCGGCGTGAACATCACGGGCCTGCTGGTCGCGGCCTCGCTGTTCTCGATGTTCTTCTTCATCTCGCTCTACCTGCAGCAGGTGCTCGGCTTCGACGCGCTCGAGACCGGCCTCGGCTACCTCCCGCTCGCGGGCGGCATCATCGTCTCCGCGGGCGTCGCCTCGACGCTCGTCACCCGCGTCGGCGTGCGCCCCGTGCTGGTCGCCGGCATGCTGCTGACCGCCATCGGCCTGCTGTGGTTCTCGCAGATCTCGGTCGGCGGCAGCTACGTCAGCGACATCCTGTTCCCGTCGATCATCAGCGCCTTCGGCCTGGGCTTCGCGTTCGTGCCGATGACGATCGCGGCGGTCGCCGGCGTCGAGCCGCACGAGGCCGGCCTGGCCTCCGGCCTGATCAACACGAGCCAGCAGATCGGTGGCGCGCTCGGCCTCGCCGTGCTGGCCTCGATCGCCAACTCGCGTCGCGACTCCGCGCTGGAGGCGGGCAGCGCGCTGCCGAACGCGATGACCGAGGGCTTCCAGGTGGCCATCACGGTCGGCGCCGGCATGGCCGTCGTCGGCGCGCTGCTGGCCTACATCCTCGTGTCGCCGCGCACGCCGGTCGACCCCGAGGGTGACGTGGTGCCGGCGCTGACGTAGCGCCAGATCGTGACCTGCAGCGAGCGCGCGTCGATCCACAGCTCCAGCTCCCCCGGATCGACGCCCATGCGGGAGGCGGCGTAGGCCGCCTCCTGGCGCCCGCGGCCGTGGCGCCCCGCGAGCAGGCAGGCGGCGTCCCACCCGACCGGGCCGAGGCACGTGTCCTCCCAGTCGTTCCACAGCGGTCCACCGAGCACGTTGCCCAGGTGGGCGTCGCCGTGGAGTGGCTGGACCGGGGACCGCAGCTCGGTGAGCATCGGCGTGAGCTCGTGGATGCGCAGCAGCAGGTCCGTCGCCGTGTCCGGGTCGATCGTCTCCTCGGCGGCCAGGCGGGCGAGCAGCGCCTCGGCCTCGGTGAGCGTGCCGAGCAGCGGGAGCGAGCCCTCGTAGGTGCGCAGCGCCTCGTGGCAGTGCGCGAGCGCTTCGCCCGCCGCGGCCGCGTCCACCGGGTCGGCGGGCGGCACGTAGTCCCAGAACGAGAGCACGCGGCCCGCGTGCACGTGCGGGCCGGGCGGCAGCTCGGCGCTCGGGGCGACCACGGGCGCGCCCGCGCGCGCAAGGTGGCCGGCGACGCTCAGCTCGCGCTCCTGCCACGCCGTCCCCTGGCGTGCACGCGTGATCGTGCCCGCCACGCGGGCGACGACCGGCGCCGGCCGCAGGTGCACGAGCACGTTCAGCCGGTCGCGGAGGATGACGGCGTCGTCGACGCGCAGCCCGTTCGCCCGGGCGACTGCGACTGCCGCTTCTAGCGCAGCGCGGTCTTCCACACCGAGGCGATCATCGCACCCTGCAGGGGCAGGCGTGCGTACAGCAACGACTTGGGGATCTTCCGGAAGCGCTCGGGATGCAACGCCATCTCGACGTTGGCCGGGAAGACGCCCACGAGCGTGGCCACCAGCCACCAGCCCGCGGCGCGGCGCGTGGAAGGATGCAGCACGCCCGCGCCGCCGGCGATCTCCGCCACCCCGCTCGCGAGCACGAGCTCACGGTGGGCCGGGAGGTAGCGCGGCATGATCGCTTCGTACAGCTTCGGGCGCACGAAGTGCAAGACCCCGGTGGCGATGAACGAGACGCCGACCACGGCGCGGGCGAGTGACATGGACTACGAGGGTAGTTGCCCTACTTCTTCTTCAGTGTGAGGACGGACGAGCCCGCGCCCTGGCGACCGGAGTCGCCGGCCCAGCGGGCGACGAACTGCACGCGTCCGGAGACGCGGAAGCTCGCGGTGAAGCGGCCGCCGTTGGCGCCCGCGGTCACCACCTGCTCGCTCCAGCGGGAGCCGGTGCGGGCCGAGACGACGATCGCCTCGCCGCCCTGCGCGCCCTTGAGCTGACCGCTGACGGTGACGGTACGGCCGGAACGGCGCGCGCGGGAGAGCGAGATCGTCGAGCGCGAGCCGAAGTCGCCGCCGGAGCTGGTGGTGAACAGGCTGCGGAAGACGTTCCCGCCCGCCGCGGGCGTCGAGGTCAGCGCGTACGAGCGGGCGGCGCTCGGGCTGATCACGCCCTCCGTGCCGGGGAAGCGGCCGCTCGCGATCCGCTGCGGACGCCAGTGCTTGCCGCCGTCGGTGGTGCGCTGCACGTAGGCGACGTTGTTGTCGGCGGGGTAGCCCTCGAGCGTCAGGTAGCCGTCGGTGGCGGAGCCGAACGCGAGCGCGAGGCCCCGCCCGGTGCCGACCGCGGGCAGCTCGCTCCAGCGCTTGCCGCCGTTGGTGGTGCGCCACACGCGGCCGTTCGTGGTCAGCGCGTAGCCGCCGTTCGCGGACGTCATCTCCAGGTCCGCGAGCCGGCCCGGCCGCTTGATCGTCTTCCACGCGCGGCCGCCGTTGGTGGTGCGGATGATCGCGTTCGTGCCGTAGGCGAAGATCGCGCTGCCGGCGCGGTCGAACGCGTCCACGCGCGCACGGCTCTCGGCGAGGCTGAACTGCCCGCCGCCGGAGGCGCGGCGCACACCGCGCGGGCCGGCCAGCAGGACGGTCGTGCCGCTGGTGATCACGGCCTGCGGTGCGCTGGTCGTGCCGGGGTCGATCGGCTGCCAGCTCGAGCCGCCGTTGTTGGTGCGGAACAGGCCGCCGCGCACGTCGAGCGCGTAGCCCTCGCTCTCGCTGCTGAACGACGTGTCGCGCATGTCGGAGGAGGTCGCGACGTTGATCGCCTTCCAGGTGACGCCGTTGTCGGTCGTGCGGGCGAGCTGGCCGCGCGCGCCGAGCGCGAGCGCGATGTTCGGCGCGGGGCCGAGCCGCAGGCCGAACTGGAACGAGCCGGCGATGTCCCCGCCGACCGCCGTGTAGTTGCGCCCGCCGTCGTCGGAGACGGCCGTGGCGCCGCCGTTGCCGGCCGCGACGGCGCGGCTCGGGTTCGCGAACCCGGCGGCGTAGAGCGGCGCGGTGGAGGCGGTGATCGACTCGAACGTGTCACCGCCGTTCTCGGTCCGCAGCAGGCGGTCGCCGCGGTCGGTGGTGAGCAGGCAGAGGTCGAGGGTCGCGCAGCTGACGCCGGTGACCGTCGCCGCGATCGGCTTGGCCTGCCACGTCTGGCCGGCGTCCGCGGAGCGCAGCAGCGTGTTCGGGCCGAACGCGTAGAACGTGTTCCCGTCGATCGCCTTGACGCGCTGCACGTTGCCGGGCGCGACGTCGGGCTCCGGCGTCCAGGAGGCGCCCGCGTCGGTCGTGCGGAAGGCGGTGTTGGAGCCCGCCAGGAAGACGATGCCGGCGTCGGGCGAGGTGAAGATCGCGTCCGCGGGGGTCGCGTTGCCGCCGCCCGCGCTGCCGGAGGTGCCGGGGATCGCGGTCACGCGGCTGAAGCTCTCGCCCGCGTCCGTCGTGCGCAGCACGTTGCCGTTGCGCAGCAGCAGGTAGCCGATCTGCGGCGTGATGAAGTACGTCGCGGCGACCGGCTCGGGGCAGTTGATCTCGGTCAGCACGTAGAACTTGCGGAAGGTCCGGCCGCCGTCGTCGGAGCGACGCAGCACGCACCCGTCGCCGCCGAGGATCGTCACGACGTCCGGCGTGACGGCCTGGACGCGGTTGAGGTCCAGCGACGTGCCGGTCGGCAGGCCCGACCAGGTGGCGCCGCCGTCGTCGGTGCGCAGGGCCGTGCCGTCGTCGCCGATCGCGTACCCGCGGCCCTGGACGAAGTCGATCGCCCGCACCGTGTTGCCCTGCGGCGTCGGGTTGCCCCACTGCCAGCCCGACTGGCTGACCTGCACGGCCGCGGTGCCCACTTGCGGGCACGCCACAGCCAGGCTCAGGGCAGCACAAGTGCCCAGAAAAGCCCTGGAAATCACGTACTTCTCCTCTCGCTGAGATGCTCTGCCGGTGAAACGGCGGAGAGGGGAAATGGTTGCGGGTTATGGAACGGTGACGAACAGGCGGACGTTGCGGTCTTTCTCGGCACCCGCGAATCGCTGCGGGCGTCCGCCCTGCGCGTCGAGGTAGGCGAGCTCGCGGCTCGTGCCCGCGAGACCCCGCCCGTCGTGGTCGACCATCCAGGTCTCCAGCGCGACGCCGTCCGTCGTCTCGCGCAGCCGGAACATGCGCGCCTGCTGGGGGAAGTCGGCGAGGGAGCTCGTGCTGATCTGCCAGTAGCGGCCGCGCGGCGTGACGCGGTTGCGGTGGCTGTTGCCCGCGATGCTCGCGACGACGTTCGGGTGGCGGTCGAGCACGGCGAGCGCCTCGGGCGTGAGCGGGTTGTGGGAGAAGACGACGACGAAGCGGTCGGTGTCGAGCTGCGCGTCCAGCCGCTGCAGCTGCTGCGGGTTGATGCGGGCGCGGGAGGTGCCGTCGCGGTTGACGGTGTCGACGGTGACGGCGCGCACCCGGTCGGTCAGGTCGACCGTGTAGTCCATCTGCGCGTGGCCGAGCTTGCGCTCGGCTTCGCCCGGCTCGTTCAGGTGCCGCGCCCGGTCGGCCGGGACCCTCACGCTCGGCAGCTGGAAGGCGTACGCCAGCAGGGCGTCCGTGGCCCGGCGCGCGTCGATCTCCTCCGTCGGCAGGCGGTCCAGGAGCTCGGGGTCCAGCGCCTGGACCATCCGGTCGCCGGTCGCCTGGGCGTTGATCGCGTCGCTCGGCGGGACCTCGCCCTGGGCGAGCACGTCGTGGTTGCCGACGAGCGGGTAGAACGGCGCGTCCAGGCCGGCGGCCGTGAACGGGCGCTGGGCCTGGGCGAGCGTGCCCGGGTGCGCCGGGGCGTCGAAGTCGGGGCGGTAGTAGAACGGGTCGGCGGAGTCGGCCTGCTGGACGCCGCGGTACCCGGGTGCGCCGCTGTCCGGGGTGACTCTGCCACCCCCGAGCACGGCCAGCGCGAGGTCCAGCTCGTTGCGTTGCGCGTTGTCGGTGATGTCGCCGGTGACGAAGACGGCGTCCGGCTTCTGGCGGTTGAGCGCGCGGACGGCGGCGTCGAGGGTCTGCGCGCTGAACGCCTCCTGCGGGCGGAACGTGGACGTGAACGGCCCGCCGACGCGGTCCAGGAACGGCACGCGCGCCGGGGACTCCTCGTCGCGGACGTGCGTGTCCGTGAGCTGGCCGAACGTGACGAGCGTGCGGCCGAGGCGGGCCGCGTCGCCACGGTCGCGGAGCGGCTCGCCGGGGCCGGCCTCGAGGAAGCCGTCGCCGTCGGAGTCGACCAGCGTCGAGGTGAGCGTGGATCCGCCGGACACGGCCGGCTTGGGGTCGTCGCCGCACGTGGCCACGGCGAGCGCCGCGGCCGCGAGCGCGCCGGCGACGGCCGCGCGCGCGGCGGGAAGCGAGCGGGTGCGCGGCACGCTCATTCCTCGCGCAGCCCCGCGATGATCGGCTCGCGCATGACCCGCCGGGCGACGAGCACGGTGGCGAGGGCGGACAGCGCCAGCAGGCCGGCGAACACGAGCGCGATCTGGCCGTTGGACGCGCCGAGCGGCAGCGACGCGAAGCTCGCCGCGAGCCGCGACACGGCCGGGCCGAACACGAGCAGCTCGAGCGCCACGCCGGCGATCGCGGCGGGGACGGCGACCGCGATCGCCGCCCCCGCGAGCACGAGGGAGATCGTGGGCGCGTCGGCCCCGGTGGCCCTGAGCAGCGCGACCGCCCCTCGCCGCTCGCGGGCCGTGACCGTCAGCGCCTGGATCAGCGCGTACAGGCACACGAGCCCGACCGCGAGGCCGACGCCGCGGAGCACCGCCGCCAGCACGGCGAGGAACGCGGCGTTGTCGGTCTGCGCGGCGCCCACGGGCTGCAGCTGCGCCCCGAGGCCCACGAGCGCGCGCGTGACCTGGGCCGGGTCGGCGTTCGAGTCGAGCCGGACGACGACCTGCGGGCTGAGGTCCGGGCGCGTCTCGAGCAGCTTGTCCGGTCGGATCCACGCGATCCGACCGTCGTTCTCGAGCGCCCGGACCACGCCTGCGACGCGGAAGCGGATCTCGCCGCCGTCGGGCACCTGCGCGGCGAGCGTGCTGCCGGGCCGCAGGCCCAGCGCGTCGGCCATGCCGACGCCGACCTCGACTTCGTCCGGCCCGCGGATGCGGCGTCCCTCGGCGAGCGGCGGGTTCTCGAAGCGCGTGTGGTCGCCGGGGTAGGCGACGAGCCGGATCGGCTCGCCGAGCCGGAACGAGTCGGCGGCGTCGATCGAGTAGCGCTCGCCGACGTCGGCCACGCCGTCGAGCCGCCGTGCCTCGGGGATGCGCTCGGGGGCCAGCTGGACCGCGAGCTGGTAGCGCTTGCCGACCGTGCCCGGGTCCTCCCGCAGGCGCTCGAGCAGGCTGGCGAGCGCGAGCATGAGCGTGACGACGCCCGCGCACACCGCGATGGTCGCGACCGCCGCCAGCCAGCGCGCGCGGGCCGCGGTGGCGAAGCGCACGCCGAGCGCCAGCAAGCCGTGGGGGAGACGCGCCGCGCGCTGCGGCGTGCGTGCGAGGTCGCCGCCGCGGAGGATCTCCACGGGTGGCCGGCGGGCGGCGCGCCAGGCCGGCCAGGTCGCGGCGGCGACCACGATCGCCACCACCGCGGCGGCCGACAGCGCGAGCGGGCCGAGCAGCGCGACGCCCGGGCCGAGCTCGTTGAGCGCGGCGATCAGCTGCGCGGAGGGGCCGGCGACGACGAGGGCGCCGAGCGCGATGCCGACCACGGCGGCGGGGACCGCGAGCAGCACGGCCTCGACGGCCTGCTGGGCGGCGATCCGGCCAGGGCCGAACCCGAGCGCGCGTTGGACGCCGAGGCCGGTGAGGCGGCGCTGGACGTCGGCGTGGGCGCTCGCGGCGAGCATCGTCCCGGCGGCGACGAGCGCGACGAGCGAGAACGCCACGAGCAGGGAGATCACGATGCCCGCCGCCTGCGAGAGCAGGATCTCGACGCCCGTGCGCGTGATGAACTGGAGCTTGCCGAGGCCGAAGGTGACGGCGCGAGCCTGCGCGAGCGTGACGTCGGCCTTGTCGGGGTCGGCCAGCCACAGGAGCGCGACGTTCGGCGGTGGCGAGCGGCGGTGCTCGGCCTCCGCGATGTAGACGCGGGCGGCGCTCGCGAGCGGATAGGCGACGTTGTCGGGCGAGACCGCGATGCCGCTCACGCGCAGGAGGCCACGGCGCTGCACCGACAGCTCGTCGCCCACGTGAAGGTCCCACTCGCGGGCGAGGCCGCGCTCGATGACGACGTCACCGGTGGAGCCGTCACGCACGTCGCGGCCGTCGACGACCTTGTAGCCGCGGCGGCCCTCGAACACGGTCGTGACCGCGCCCTTGCGGGTGAAGTGGCCGTCGGCGGCGAGCTCCTGGTTGAGCCGCTCGAACCGGTACGAGCGCGTCGCGAGGTTGGGTAGCGCCGAGACGCGGGCGTCGATCTCGCTCAGCCGGCGCTCCGGGAAGCGCGCGATAACGTCCGGCAGCTGCGCCTGCTCGGCGGAGCGCTGGAAGCCGGTCGCGAGGGAGTAGCCGACGGTCACGCTCGTGCCGACCACGAGCGACGCGGCCAGCACGCCGAGCGCAGCGAGCACGGTGCGGCCGCGGCGCGCGCGCAGCGCCGCCAGCGCGTCGCGGATCACGCGCGCGGGCCCGTCACGGCACCAGCCGTCCGTCGCGCAGGGTCAGCACGCGGTCGGCGATGTCCGCGGCGGCCGACTCGTGCGTGACCATGACGACCGCGCGACCTTCCTCGGCCCCGGCGCGCAGCAGCCGCAGCACCTCCGCGCCGGCGCGGGTGTCGAGGTTGCCGGTCGGCTCGTCGGCGAGCAGGACGGGCGGGTCGTTCACCAGAGCGCGGGCGATCGCGAAGCGCTGCTGCTCGCCGCCGCTGAGCTGATGGGGCAGCGAGCCGGCCACCTCGCGCAGGCCGAGCTGGTCGATCAGCGCCTGGCCGCGGGCGGCCGCGTCCGGCGAAGCGCCGCGCACACGCCCCGCGAGCAGCACGTTGGCCTCGCCGCTGAGCTCAGGCAGCAGGTGGAAGAACTGGAAGACGAACCCGATGCGGGTTCTACGCAGCCGCGACAGCGCACGTTCGCTCACGCCCGTCACGGACTCGCCGGCGATCGCGATCGAGCCGGCGTCCGGGCGGTCCAGCCCGCCGACCAGGTGCAGCATCGTCGACTTGCCGGTGCCCGAGCGGCCGAGGATCGCGACGACCTCGCCGGGGTGCACGTGCAGCGACGCGCCGTCGAGCACCCGCCGCGCGGCGCGGCCTTCCCCGAACGACTTCACGACGCCGGTCGCGGCGATCACGGCGGGCATCCACCCACCGTAGACCGCTCTCTAAAGCCCCGCTCAGGGGCGCGCGACCGGGCGCGGACGCGTTACTTGGTCTCGAGGTCCAGCGCCGCGCTGTTGATGCAGTAGCGCAGGCCGCCGGCCTCGCGCGGGCCGTCCGGGAACACGTGCCCGAGGTGGCCGCCGCAGCGCTTGCACAGCACCTCGGTGCGGATCATGCCGTGCGAGACGTCCTGCTTGGTCTCCACGTTCGCGGCGAACGCGGGCTCCGTGAACGACGGCCAGCCCGAGCCGGACTCGAACTTGGTGTCGCTGGAGAACAGCTCCGCGCCGCAGCCGGCACAGCGGTACATCCCGTCCTCGTGCGCGTCCCAGTACTTCCCGGTGAACGCACGCTCCGTACCCGCCTGCCGCAGCACCGCGTACTGCTCCGGCGTGAGCTCCTCACGCCACTGCGCGTCAGTCTTCTCAATCTCAGTCGCCATGACTGAGATTCTACACCGCGACGCGCGTCCTCCTGGGGAGTCGGAAGTGCAGCGACCAGCCCGTGGCGGGCCGTGCGACGCGCCCGCGACGACGGGCGGTGGCGGCATCGCGCAGCGCCTGCGACTGCGCGTCGGCGAACATCGTCATCAGTTGGGGATGCATGAGCCTCATCCTGCGCCTGAGACGACCGTCACACATCGGGCGTTCGCAGCGGGCTCCGGCGACGCACCCCTTACGTCGCTGAGCGCGGTGCCTTAGTCGTCGCGCAGTCGCTCGATCAACCGGCACGCTAGCTTCTCGGGTCGCGAATTCGACCCCTTGGAGGCTTGCGTTGTCCGTCGCAGAAGATCGGTCCACCCTCGACGAGCTCTGCGTGAACACGATCCGCACCCTCTCGATGGATGCGGTCCAGAAGGCCAACTCCGGCCATCCCGGTACGCCGATGGCGCTCGCGCCGCTCGCGTACGTGCTCTACACGCGGGTGATGGAGCACAACCCCAAGAACGCCAAGTGGGCGGATCGTGACCGCTTCGTGCTGTCGTGCGGCCACGCGTCGATGCTCCTGTACTCGATGCTGTACCTGACCGGCTACGGCCTCACGCTCGACGACCTCAAGAACTTCCGCCAGCTCGGCTCGCCGACCGCCGGCCACCCCGAGTACGGCCACGCCGCCGGCATCGAGACCACCACCGGCCCGCTCGGCCAGGGCATCTCGACCGCGGTCGGCATGGCCCTCGGCGAGCGCATGCTGGCCGAGCGCTACAACCGCGACGGCCACGAGATCGTCGATCACTACACGTACGTGATCGCGTCCGACGGCGACCTGCAGGAGGGCATCTCGCACGAGGCGTCCTCGCTCGCCGGTCACCTGGGCCTCGGCCGCCTGATCGCCTTCTGGGACGACAACCACATCTCGATCGAGGGCGACACCGCGATCTCCTTCACCGAGGACGTCGCCGCGCGCTACGAGGCCTACGGCTGGCACGTCCAGAACTTGGGTGAGGACATCGGGCTGGACCGGATCGAGGAGGCGCTCGCGAACGCGAAGGACGTCACCGACCGCCCGTCGCTGATCGTCGTCCGCACGCACATCGCCCCGGGCTCGCCGAACAAGCAGGACACGCACGAGGCGCACGGCTCGCCGCTCGGCGACGAGGAGATCAAGCTCACCAAGCAGGCCTACAACTGGCCGTCGGAGGAGCCGTTCTTCGTGCCGGAGGAGGCGCTCGCGCACTTCCGCTCGCTCGAGGGCAAGGGCGAGGAGCTCGAGTCGGCCTGGAACGAGCGCTTCGCCGCGTACCGCGAGGCCTTCCCGGAGCTGGCCGACCAGTTCGAGCGCCAGCTCTCCCGCGAGCTCCCCGAGGGCTGGGACGCCGAGGTCCCGACCAAGGGCCCGGACTCCGGCATGATCGCCACCCGCAAGGCGTCCCAGGACGTCATCCAGTGGGCGGCCGCGCAGGTGCCGGAGATGGTCGGCGGCTCCGCCGACCTCGCGCCGTCGACGCTGACGTTGATCAAGGACGGCGGGTCCGTGAACACGGCCTCCTACGGCGGCCGCAACTTCCACTTCGGCATCCGCGAGCACGGCATGGGCGCGATCGTCAACGGCCTGACGCTGTCCGGCTTCCGCGCGTTCGGCGCCGGCTTCTTCATCTTCAGCGACTACATGAAGGCGTCGATCCGCCTCGCCGCGCTGATGCACATCCCGTCGACGTTCGTGTTCACGCACGACTCGATCGGCGTCGGCGAGGACGGCCCGACCCACCAGCCGATCGAGCAGCTCGCGACGCTGCGCGCGACGCCGAACATCAACGTGGTCCGCCCGGCGGGCTTCAACGAGACCGCGCTGGCCTGGCGCTTCGCGCTCTCGGCCACGGACACCCCGACGGCGCTGGCGCTCTCCCGCCAGGGCGTTCCCGTGTGGGACCCGGCCGGCGTGCCGAGCGACGCGATCGAGCGGGGCGCGTACGTCCTCGCTGACTCAGACGGCGAGCCGGACGTGATCCTGATCGCCTCCGGCACCGAGGTGCACGTCGCCAACGACGCGCGCAAGCTCCTGGAGGAGGACGGCGTGAAGGTACGCCTCGTCTCCGCGCCGTGCCTGGACCGCTTCGAGGCCCAGGACCAGGCCTACCGCGACGAGGTCCTGCCGCCGTCCGTGACGGCGCGTGTGGCGGTCGAAGCGGCGGCGCCGCTCGGCTGGCACCGGTGGGTGGGCGACCGTGGCGCGGTCGTGGCCATGACGACGTTCGGCGCTTCCGCCCCGGCCGGCGCGCTCTACAAGCACTTCGGCTTCACGGGCGAGAACGTCGCGGACGTCGCGCGGGGCGTGTTGAAGGGCTGAACCCTTCGCGTGAACTGCGCGTGCTCCGTGCACGCGCAGTTCGCTAGCGTCCGTCGCGCAAGTCCTGGAGCCGCCACGGGAAGGAATAGAGCTATGAGTGACGTCACGACGATCGAGGCCGACGTCCCCGAGCGATATGCCGATGGCGTGCAGACGCGCCTTCGCCGCGCCGCGGACGAGGACATCGTGGGCCGCATCTGGCGCAAGGACGGGACGCTGTGGGCGCCTGAAGGCACCCCGGAGGTCACCAATCGCCTGGGCTGGCTGGACATCGCCGAGCGCTCGCGCGAGCAGCTCGCCGATCTCGAGGGCTTCCGCGACGAGCTGTTGCGCGAGGGCTATACGGACGCCGTCGTGCTCGGCATGGGTGGCTCGAGCCTGGCGCCCGAGGTCTTCCGGCAGTCGTTCGGGACCGCGGAGAACGGGCTCACGCTGCACGTCCTGGACTCCACGCATCCGGACGAGGTGGGCAAGTACCTCGACACGCTGCCGCTGGAGACGACGCTCGCGATCGTCTCCTCCAAGTCCGGCGGGACGATCGAGCCGCTGTCGATGTACAAGGCGTTCGCCGAACGCATCAACGGCCCGCACTTCGCCGCCGTCACCGATCCGGGCTCGGGCCTGGAGGAGCTCGCGAACGCGCAGGGCTTCCGCCGCGTCTTCTACGGCGATCCGAACATCGGCGGCCGCTACAGCGCGCTGAGCGCGTTCGGGCTCGTCCCCGCGGTGGTCGCGGGCTACGACGTGGCCGCGGTTCTGGAGTCGGCGATCGGCGCCCAGGAGGAGTGCCAGGGCGAGCAGGGCAACCCCGGCCTGTGGCTGGGCGTGGCGCTGGGCGAGCTGGCCCGCGCCGGTCGCGACAAGCTGACGTTCGTCGCCGACGACCCGCTGAGCTCGTACGGCGTCTGGGCCGAGCAGCTCGTGGCCGAGTCCACCGGCAAGCACGGCCGCGGCATCCTGCCGATCGCCGACGAGCCGCTGCTCGGCCCGGAGGCCTACGGCGACGACCGCGTGTTCCTCCACGTGGCCACCGAGCACTCCACCAACGCCGGCAAGCTGGCCAAGCTCAAGGACGCCGGCCACCCGGTGATCACGATCCGCGCCCTGGGCCCGACCGACCTGGGCCGGATCTTCTACCTGAGCGAGTTCGCGGTCGCCGTCGCCGGCTGGGTGCTGGAGATCAACCCGTTCGACCAGCCGAACGTGCAAGAGGCCAAGGACAACACGAACCGCGTCCTGCGCGACGGTTCCAGTGGCCTCGAAGCGGGCAGCCTAGGCGAGCTGACCGAGGGCCTCGAGCCGCCGGCGTACTTCGCGATCATGGGCTACCTGCCGTACTCGTCCGAGACCGAGGCCGCCGTGGCGAGCCTGCGTGAGGCGATCGTGGCCAAGTACAAGGTCGCGACGACCTGGGGCTACGGCCCGCGCTTCCTGCACTCGACCGGGCAGCTGCACAAGGGCGGACCCAAGACGGGCCGCTTCCTGCAACTCGTCGACGAGCCCACGGGCGACCTCGAAGTGCCCGGCGAGACCTTCACCTTCAAGACGCTGATCCGCGCTCAGGCGGACGGCGACCTCGAGACCCTGCGCAGCCACGGCCTCCCCGCGGTGCGCATCACGGTCGGCGACATCGACGCCATCAAGGAGCAGCTCTAGACATGCAGATCGGATTCGTCGGCCTCGGCAAGATGGGCGGCAACATGGTCCATCGGATCGAGCGCGACTCAGACCATGAGGTCGTCGCCTTCGACCCGAACGCGGACGCCGTCGCCGCCGCCGAGGGCCACGGGGCGGTCGGCGCCCACTCGCTCGAGGAGCTCGTCTCCAAGCTCGAGAAGCCACGCCTGGTGTGGCTGATGGTGCCCTCCGGCAAGATCACCGAGGACACCATCACGCAGCTCACGGAGCTGCTGGAGGAGGGCGACACGATCGTCGACGGCGGCAACACCAACTGGCACGACGACCAGCGCCGCTCGACCGAGCTCGAGGCCAAGGGGATCAACTACGCGGACGTCGGCACGTCCGGCGGCGTCTGGGGCCTCGACGTGGGCTACTGCATGATGGCCGGCGGCCCCGACGAGTCGATCCAGCAGCTGAGCCCGATCCTCGACGTGCTCGCCCCGCCGGACGGCTGGCGCCACTTCGGCCCCGCGGGTGCCGGGCACTTCGTGAAGATGGTCCACAACGGCGTCGAGTACGGGATGATGCAGGCGTACGCCGAGGGCTTCGACCTCATGCACCAGTCGCCGTTCCCGATCGAGCTCAAGGAGGTCGCCGGCCTCTGGAACCGCGGCTCGGTCGTGCGCTCCTGGCTGTGCGAGCTCGCCGAGAAGGCGTTCGAGGAAGAGGGCAACGACCTCGGCCGCCTCGTGGGCTACGTCGACGACTCCGGCGAGGGCCGCTGGATGATGAACGACGGCATCGAGATGGCGGTCCCGACGCCCGCGCTGGCCGCGTCCCTGTACGCGCGCTTCTACTCGCGCAAGGAAGGCGACTACGCCGCCCGCGTGCTGGCCGCGCTGCGCAACCAGTTCGGTGGCCACGCGGTGAAGAAGGTCGAGGAGACCTGAGATGGCGGTGGACGTCAAGCCCGACCCGGCGACGCTCGGCGAGAACCCCCTCATCGAAGGGCTCGAGCGGCTGCCGGTCCCGGCGACCACGCTGACGATCTTCGGCGCCACGGGTGACCTCGCCCACCGCAAGCTGCTGCCCGCGCTCTACAACCTCGCCCACGAGGGCGCGCTGCCGGAGCGCTTCAACCTGATCGGCATCTCGCGCCGGGAGATGCCGGACGACGAGTTCCGCGAGGTCGCCCGCAACGCGATCAAGCAGTACTCGCGCCGTGAGCCCGACGCGACCGTGCTCGAGGGGCTGCTCAGCCGCGTCCGCTACGTCGGCTTCGACTTCGCGGACGTCGAGAGCTACAAGAAGCTCAAGACGCTGATCGAGGAGCTCGACGAGGACGGCGGCGGCAAGCTCAACCGCGACTTCTACCTGTCGACGGCGCCCGAGTTCTTCCCGGTGATCGTCAAGGCGCTCAAGGACGCGGACCTCAACTACGACCCCGACGTCGACGTCCGCTGCATCATCGAGAAGCCGTTCGGCGTCGACCTCGAGTCGGCGCGCGAGCTGCAGTCGGTGGTCGAGCACGTCTTCCGCGAGTCGCAGGTCTACCGCATCGATCACTACCTGGGCAAGGAGACCGTCCAGAACGTGATGGCGTTCCGGTTCGCGAACTTCATGTTCGAGCCGGTCTGGAACCGCAACTACATCGAGAACATCCAGATCACCGCGGCCGAGGACATCGGCATCGGGACGCGCGCCGGCTACTACGACCAGGCCGGCGCGCTGCGCGACCTCGTCCAGAACCACATGCTCCAGCTGCTCACGCTCGTGTGCATGGAGCCGCCGGCCTCGTTCGAGGCCGACAAGGTCCGCGACGAGAAGGTCAAGGTCCTGCACGCGATCACCCCGCCGACCCCGGAGGAGGTGCGCCAGTGCACGGTGCGGGCGCAGTACACCGCCGGTGACGAGGGCGGCGAGGACGTCGGCGGCTACCTCGAAGAGGAGGGCGTGCCGGACGACTCGCGCACCGAGACGTACGCGGCGATCAAGCTCGAGGTCCACAACTGGCGTTGGGCGGGCGTGCCGATCTACCTGCGCACGGGCAAGCGGCTCACGCGCAAGGTGACCGAGATCGCGGTGCAGCTCAAGCCGGTGCCGCACCTGGCGTTCCAGTCGCAGGGGTCGGTCGGTGTGCAGCCCAACCAGCTCGTGCTCACCATGCAGCCCAACGAGGGCGTGTCGCTGTCGCTGGGGGCGAAGATCCCCGGCTCGAGCATGCGCATCCGGCCGGTGAACATGGAGTTCCTCTACGGCTCGGCGTTCATGTCGCAGTCGCCGGAGGCCTACGAGCGGCTGATCATGGACGCGATGCGCGGCGAGGCGACGCTCTTCACCCGCAACGACGAGGTGCTCGCCCAGTGGGCGATCATCGACCCGATCCTGAAGGCCTGGGACGCGGACAAGGGCAAGCTGCACACCTACGAGTCGGGCAGCGCCGGGCCGACGGCGGCCGACGAGCTGATCGCTCCGCACAAGTGGCGAGGCCTGTAGTGGAAGACCTCTGGCGCGAGGACGACACGACGCCCGGCCGGATCGAGGCCGCGCTGCGCAACATGTTCATCGCGCGGCACAAGGAGGAGCGCGCGTACGTTCCGGCGCGCGTGATGAACATGGTCGTGATCGCCGACCGCGAGTTCCGCGGCGAGGTCGAGAACCGGCTGCAGCGCGTGGGCCGGTTCCACCCGTCGCGGCTGCTGCTCGTGCTCGTCGACCCCGGCCGCACACGGCTGGCGGCGAGCGTGCGCGTCGGCACGGTCGACGCGCCCAAGTCGGGCTCGATCTCCGTCGGGCGCGAGCGCGTGTCGCTGCTCGTCGGGGAGAAGCACCTCAAGAAGCTCGACACGATCCTCGACCCGCTCGTCGTCACCGACCTGGCGACGATGGTGTGGTCACCGCACGGCTACCCCGAGGCGGTCGACGAGCTGCGCAAGCTCGCGCAGATCACGCTGATCGACTCCCAGGACGAGCAGGACGTCGAGCGCGCGCTGCTGCGCGCCGACAGCCTCACCGACGACACGTACGTCGTCGACCTCGCGTGGCTGCGCTCGACGCCGTGGCGCGAGCGCGTGGCGGCGGCGTTCGACTCCCCGCGGCGGCGGCCGGACCTGAAGGCGATCAGCGCCGTGACCGTCCGCCATCGCGAGGACTCGCTGGCCTCCGGCGTGCTGTTCTGCGGCTGGCTGGCCTCCCGGCTGGGCTGGGAGCCGGGGCCGCTGAGCGCCGGCCGCGGCCGTTGGACGGGCACCGCGCACACGCGCCGGCAGGACATCAAGCTCACGCTCGAACCCGTCGAGATGAGCTCGCCCGGCCTCGCCGGCGTGACGATCGAGCTCGCGAACGGCCAGGCGATGGCGCTCGACCGGTCCCCCGGCGGGCTGCGCGCGATGCGCCGTGACCGCGACGGCACCGAGCGCGCCTGGACCGTCATGGGGGCCTCGCGCGGCGAGGGCGGCATCCTCGGCGAGGGCGTCCGGCAAGCACTGCTGCGCGATCCCACCTATCGTCCGGCGCTGAAATCAGCCGAGGCGATGGTGGTGTAGTGGAGATCCGAGTGGAGGAGAACCCGGCGGAAGTGGTCGCCGGGCTGCTGGTGGATGCCGCGTCAGCGGGGGGTGACCTCGTGCTCACGGGCGGGTCCACGCCCAAGCTGGCGTACGAGATCGCGTCCCGCGCCGGGGCGGACTGGAGCAGCGCGACCGTCTGGTTCAGCGACGAGCGCTGCGTGCCGCCGGAGAGCGGCCTGTCGAACTTCCGGATGGCGAACGAGGCGCTGCTCGGGCGCCTGGACCGCGGCGTGCGGCCGACCGTGATGCGGATGGAGGGCGAGCTCGGCCCGGACGCCGGCAGCGCGTCCTACGAGGCGTCCGTGCGCGAGCGCCTCGGCTCGGAGCCGCGCTGGGACCTGCTGCTGCTCGGCCTCGGCCCGGACGCGCACTGCGCCTCGCTGTTCCCCGGCAAGCCGGAGGTGCAGGAGCGCTCGCGGCTCGTGACCGGCGTGGAACTTGCAGGCATGGAACCGCAGGTTCCGCGCATCTCTTTGACGCTTCCGGCCTTGAACAGCGGGCGTTTGACGGTGTTCCTGGTCACCGGTGCGGACAAGGCGAAGGCCGTCGCGCGCGCGTTTGCTGCTACACCGGATGCCGACTCGCCCGCGGCATTCGTGCGTCCAGGTGCGGGAGAGTTGCTCGTCGTACTGGATCCGGCTGCGGCCAAGGAGCTCGCGTGAGCGATCAGTTCATCGGAGTCGATGTGGGGGGGACCAAGATCGCGGTGTCGGTCTTGGAAGGTGGAGAGCTGTCCGATCCTGTAGTCACGCCGACCAACCAGGCGTCGCAGGAAGCGCTCGTGGAGCAGCTCGCGGTCGCGATCGAGAGCGCGATCACGCCCGAGACCCGCGGCATCGGCATCGGCATGCCGTCGATCATCGAGTTCAAGACGGGCAAGATCCTCGCCTCCGTCAACATCCCGCTGCACGACATCCCGCTGCGCTCGCTGCTGACCGAGCGCATGGGCGTGCCGGTCTACGTCGAGAACGACGCGGGCTGCGCGGCGCTGGCCGAGGCGTTCGACGACGGCAAGATCGTCGTCGACTCGCTGGTCATGCTGACGATCGGCACCGGCGTCGGTGGCGGCTGGGTGCTGGGCGGCAAGCTCTACCGCGGCGCGACCACGTCGGCCGCGGAGGTCGGGCACACGATCATCGGGCGCGACGTGCAGTTCGGCAACAACGTGCCGGGCGACCCGTTCCCGCAGCGGGGATCGCTGGAGACGCTGGCGAGTGGTCGCGCGCTGGACCGGCTGGCCGACTACGCCGCGATCCAGTACCCGGACTCGCACCTGGGCAAGGTCACCGCCAAGAAGGGCAACGTGGACGGCCACGACGTGGTCGCCGGCGCCGAGGCGGGCGACGACGCCTGCCTGTGGTGCCTGCGCGTGCTCGGCGAGCGGATCGGGATCGGCATCGCCAACGCGATCAACACGTTCGACCCGCTCGAGGTGGTGCTCGGCGGCGGCGTCTCGCGTGCCGGCGCGCTCATCCTCGAGCCCGCCAAGGACGCGGCCTTCCGCCACGTCGTCCCGGGGCTGGGCCTGAACACGACGATCCGGATCGCGCGCCACGGGCCGCGCGCCGGCGTGCTCGGCGCGGCGCTGATCGCGGCGCAGGAGTACGCCGAGAGCACGGGCCGCAACCTGCAGGGCGCGATCTCGGGGGAGCACGCATGAAGATCGCCTGCGCGTTCGACCACGCCGGGTTCCCGCTCAAGCCGATGGTGATCGCGGCGATCGAGGCCGAGGGGCACGAGGTGCACGACCTCGGCACCTGGTCGACCGACCCGGTCGACTACCCGGACACCGCCCGCCTCGCCTCCGAGGCGGTCCGCGGCGGCACCGCCGACCGCGCGATCCTGGTCTGCGGGTCGGGCGCGGGCGTCGCCGTGGCGGCGTGCAAGTTCCCGAACATCCGCGCCGTCGTCGCCCACGACACCTACACGGCGCACCAGTCCGTCGAGCACGACGACTGCAACGTCCTCTGCCTCGGCGGACGGGTGATCGGGCCGTCGCTGGCCGCGGACATCATCAAGGCGTATCTGGCCGCCGAGTTCACCGGGGAGGATCGCCACAAGCGACGCCTGGCGAAGATCGACGGCATCGAGCGTGAGTTCCTCCGGGACGACATCTAGGGAGTTGGGAAGCGTGCGTACGATCGAGTGCAACGTCTGTGGCGAGCCCCTCACGGCCGCCGACGACGACAGCCTGGCCAAGCAGCTCAAGGACCACCTCGCCGACGAGCACGACGAGTCCCCGTCGGACGACGAGATCCACCAGACGGTCGACCGCGAGGCCTACGACGCCATGGACTCCTGACGCCGCACGAGCGTGACCCGCTCGTCGTGAGCGGGCCGCGCCTGACGTTGCGGTATCCGGCGGCGGAGGACGCGCCGCGGCTGTTCGACCTCGCCTCGAACCCGCTCGTGACGCGCTGGTTCTCGTGGGGTCCGTACGCGGAAGTCGGGCAGGCGGAGGCGTGGATCGCCGCGCAGGCGTCCAAGCGCGAGTCGGGGGAGATCATGGACTTCGTGGTCGACTCGCCCGACGGCGTGCTCGGCGTGACCGGCCTGACCGAGGTCTCCAAGCGTGACCGGCGGGCGACGGTCGGCTCGTGGATGGGCGAGCCGCATTGGGGCTCGGGGGCGAACTCCGAGGCCAAGGCGCTCATCTCCGGGCTGGCGTTCCGCCGGCTCGGCGCGGAGCGGCTCACCGCGTGGGCGAACACGCGCAACGGGCGCTCGCAGCGGGCGCTGGAGCGCGTCGGCTTCCGCCGCGAGGGCGTGTTGCGCGCGTGGCACCGGCACGGCGACGAGATGCACGACGTGGTCGTGTTCGCGCTCGTGCGGGACGTGTGGGAGCGCAGCCCGCTGGCGCAGGTGCCGGTGCGCATCGAGGGCACCCCGCCGCCGTCCTTCGTGCTCGGCTGAGCCGCGGACTACAGTGCGGGCATGCGGCGCTCCGCCCTGCCCGTGTGCCTCCTGCTCGTCGGGTGCGGCGCCTCGAGCGCCGGGGAAGCGGTGCGGACGGCGCCGCCGGTGCCCGTTCCCGTCCCCGTGCCGAAGCTCGTGCTCGACCTCGGGTTCTCAGGCGGGCAGGCGCTGGCCGTCCTCAGCGACGCGCCGTGCGAAGTCCGTCCGGTGCAGGACCCGATCATCGACGCGCCGCCGGTCGATCCGACGTGCGAGGTCGTCGGTGCCGCGTTGCGTCCCGGGCACCGCGCGGTCGCGTCGTTCCGTGCCGGGCGACGCGGGATCCGCCTCGCCGTCGGCACGCGGCGCATCAAGATCCCGGACTCCGCGCTCGACGAGCCGCGCGCGTTCTGGTCGCCGGACGCGCGGCGCCTGATCGTCGAGAGCGAGGGCTGGCGCGGCGGTGTCGTGTTCAGCGCGGCGACGGGGCGACGGCTGCGGACGATCACGAGCGGCACAGGCTATCTGGGGCGGCAGCCGTTCTCGCCCGACGGCAAGCGCGTCGTCACCGGCGACAAGCGCGGTCTGGTCATCACGGCGGTCGCCGACGGCCGGCGCAAGCGCGTGGCGCTCCCCGCAGGGGCCGAGCGGCCCTCATGGTCGCCGGTGGGCGAGCGCGTCGCCGCCGCGAGTGGCCGGGTCGTGGCGTGGGCCGACCTCACGTCCGGCGCGGTCCGCACGGCGCCGGTCGTGGCGCTGGAGGTCGCGTGGTCGCCGGACGGCCGCGCGATCGCGACCTACGGCTACCGCGCGGACGGCCAGTGGGCCGTGTCGGTGATCGACGCCGACTCCGGGACGGTCACAGAGGTCCACCGCTTCCCGGAGGGTGCGGAGCGGGGTGAGCTGGCGTGGGCGCCTGACGGGTCGCGGCTCGCGTTCCAGGTCGCGGAGCCGCTGTAGCCCTCGTGCGCTGCGTGGCGAGCACGCAGGCGACGATCGCCAGCGCGGCGACGACCATGCCCGGCGTGATGTGCTCGCCGAGGAGCAGAGCGGACCACGCGAGCGTGAGCACCGGCTGCGCGAGCTGCGTCTGGCCGATCTTGGCGACGCCGCCGAGCGCCAGCCCGTGGTACCAGGCGAAGAAGCCGAGGAACATGCTCACGGCGCTGACGTAGGCGAAGCACAGCCACACCGTCACGCTGACGTGCCCGAGGCCGTCGGCGGAGAGCGCGGTGGGGAGGACCAGGAACGGCGCCGTGAACACGAGCGCCCAGCAGATCACCTGCCAGCCGCCGTACCGGCGCGCCAGCACGCCGCCCTCCGCATAGCCGAGCCCCGCCGACGCGACGGCCGCGAGCACGAGCAGGTCCGCCGGCTGGAGCCCGTTCACGCCCTGCGTGGCGGCGAACACGAGGACGGCGACCAGCCCGGCGGCCGCCGCGACCCAGAACGCGCGGCTGGGCCGCTCACCCGCCCGGAGGACGGCGAACACGGCCGTGGCGGCCGGCAGGAGCCCGACGATCACGCTCGCGTGCGCCGCCTCCAAGTGCCTGAGCGCCAGCGTGCTGAACAGTGGGAAGCCGATCACGACCCCGAGGGCGACCGCCGCGAACCGCGGCAGGTCCCGCCGCTCCGGCAGGGGCTCCCGGCGCATCGCCAGCAGCGCCCCGGCGAGCGCGGCGGCCACGAGCGCCCGGCCGAGCCCGACGAACGTGGCGTCGAGCTCCTCGACCGCATGGCGCGTGAGCGGCAGCGTGAACGAGAACGCCAGCACGCCCAGGAAGCCCCAGGCCACGGCCTTCCACGCCCCGGGATGGGCGCCGCGCCCGGCGACGGCGCCCGCCGGCGGGTGCGGCTCGCCGGCCGCGCGCGCGAGGGCGACGGCGACGGCCGTCGTGGCCGCCGGCGGGTGCGGCTCGCCGGCCGCGCGCGCGTTGTCGGCCCCGCCCGCCCCGCGCGGCTCGCCCGCCGCACGCCGGTCCTCGCCCGGCCCCTCGGGGGTGTCTTGCGTTACCACGGTGCGGCCGATAGCGTTACTGGCATCCTTCATGCCTGACGATAACGCAGCGACCGCCATAACCGCAACGCTGGAGGCCGAGGTGGCCGTGAGCGCGCCCGGGGAGCGCCTGCCGTCGGTGCGCGAGCTGATGGCGCGGCACCGGGCCGGGCCGGCGACGGTGCAACGGGCGATCGCGGAGCTGGCGGCGCGTGGGCTCGTCGAGGCGCGGCCCGGCCGGGGCACGTTCGTGGCCGCGCGCAGCGAGCCTCGGGTGCCCGATCCGTCGTGGCAGGCGGTGCCGCTCGGGGCGCGCTCGATCGACGCGGACGCGCTGGTGCGGCTGCTGCGGCCGCCGTCGCCGGACGCGCTCGTGCTGTCGTCCGGGTACCTGCCCGCGGACCTGCAGCCGACGGCGCTGCTCGGCGGTGCGCTGGCCCGCGCCGCCCGCCGGCCCGGGGCGTGGGACCGCGTCCCGCTCGAGGGCATCAGCGGACTGCGTGCGTACTTCGCCGCCGAGGCCGGCGCGAGCCCCGGCGACGTGCTGGTCACGCCCGGCGGGCAGGCGGCCCTCGCCGCCTGCTTCCGCGGGCTGGCCGCGCCCGGCGCGGCGATCATCGTCGAGTCGCCGTCGTACCTGGGCGCGCTCGTCGCCGCTCGCGCGCAGGGCCTGCGCCCGGTCCCGGTGCCCGCCGACGCCCACGGCATCCGTCCGGACCTGCTCGCGGACGCGCTCGCCGCCTCCGGGGCGCGCGTCGTCTACCTGCAGCCGATCTTCGCCAACCCGCACGGCGCCACGCTCGCGCCCGAGCGCCGCGCCGAGGTGCTCGAGGCGGTCCGCGCGGCGGGCGCCTTCATCGTCGAGGACGACGCGTTCCGCGACCTCGCGCTGGGCCCGGCACACGGGCGGCGCGGCGCGGCGGTCGTGCCGCCGCCGTTGTTCGCGGACGACCAGGACGGGCACGTGGTGCGGATCCGGTCGCTCACGAAGGCGTCGGCGCCCGGGCTGCGGATCGCGGCCGTGATCGCCCGCGGGCCGGCCGCGGCTCGGCTCAGGGCGGCGCGGATCGTCGAGGACCTGTTCGTCACCGGGCCGCTGCAGGAGGCGGCGCTGGAGATCGTCGGCGCGCCCGCGTGGCGCGCGCACCTGCGCAAGCTGCGCACGGTCCTGGCCGAGCGCCGGGACGCGCTCGTGGCGGCGGTCCCGCTGCCGGTGGTCGTGCCCGAGGGCGGGATGAACCTGTGGGTGCCGTTGCCGCCGGGCACGGATGACGTCGACCTCGCGCAGCGCGCCGCGGCGGCCGGGGTGCTGGTGCAACCCGGACGGCCGTTCTTCGCCGCCGAGCCCCCAGGGCCGTTCCTCCGGCTGACGTTCGCCGCCGAGCCGCCCGAGCGCCTCGCGGAAGGCGTGCGCCGGCTGTTCGCGTGAGCGCGCTCAGTCGGCGGCCGTGCGCGCGGCCTCGTGCTGGGCTCGCTCGGGGCTGTGCCCGGAGCGGCTGATCGGGTGGGCGTGGTTGTCCGCGTAGCGGCCCGCCGCGTTGATCTCCGCGCCGAGCAGGAGCGCGGCGCTGGTGAGCCAGAGCCACACGGCGAGGATGATCGCGCTGGCGAACGTCCCGTACGTGGCGTTGTAGGTGCCGAACGCCGCCGCGAACCGGAACAGCCCGACCGAGGCCACGAGCCAGACGGCGACCGCGACGCACGCGCCGACGGAGATCCACTTCCACCGTGGGTCGTCGACCGTCGGCGCCGAGTAGTACATCCACGCGAACCCCGTCATGGCCAGCACCGCGGCGAGCGGGAGGCGCAGCAGGCGCCACGCCGACTCGGCGGTGTCGCCCAGGCCGAAGACGCCGGCGGCCTCTCCGGCGAGATCGCCGCCGAGGAACACCGCCACCACCGCGCCGACGCCCAGCAGGATGCCCACGGAGGCCCCGAAGAGCGCCCAGGCGCGGCGCTGGAACGGATTGCGCTCGTCGCGCGCCTCGACGACCACGTTCAGCGCCACCGTCGCCGCCAGGTACGCCGACGACGCGATGAAGAGCGCGAACACCACCGCGACGGCCAGCGCGGCGGCGGACGCCCCGCGGGCTTCGATCGCGTGCCGGCCGGCCGCGGTCACGGCGTCGATCACCTGCGGGTCCGCGCCGCGGTCGATCAGGAAGCGCCCGGCGTCGTCGACGGTCTCAGCCGTGCCGAGCAGGCCGAGCAGCGCGACGCCCAGCAGCAGCACCTGGAACAGCGCCAGCAGCGCGTGGTAGGTCAGCGCCGCGGCGTGGTGGAACATGTTCTGCTCCCAGAACCGGCGCAGCGCCGATCCGAGGACGTGGGCGAAAGCGGACATGGCGGTGGCAGCGTCCTACCCATCGCACCGCGTGCACGACGTGATGTCGGAGCACGCCGGCGAGCAGCCCGCCGCTCGCCAGCGCGAGCGGCAGCAGCTCCTCGACGGGCACGCCCGCCAGGTGGGCGAAGGTCATGCCACGGCCGCGCCGAGCTCGTCCGGGCGCTTGAACCAGTAGCCGTCGGCCTCGTTGCGGCCCAGCGGCGCGCGGTCGAGCCACTGGTAGATGCCCCAGGTCGCGTCCAGCCCGCGCGCGTAGGCCGAGTAGGTGTGGAAGACCTTGCCGTCCCGCAACGCGAACGCGCTCATGCCCGGCAGCTCGCCGACGTACGGCTCGTCCGCCGGCCAGGCCCGGAAGTTGTACTCGGCGATCGGCCGCTCGACCGTCGAGGACACGTGGAAGTCGAAGTTGAAGTCGCTGCCGTACGAGGATGCCCACGGCAGCGTCCAGCCCATCCGCTCGCGGTAGGCGAGCAGCTGCTGGAGCGGGGCGCGCGAGACCGCCGTCCACGTGACGTCGTGGTGCTCGAGGTACACGCGCGGCAGGTCCATGTGGTGCGCGATCGACGTGCAGCTCGCGCACACGCGCTGCTCGTCGGGCGCGAACATGAAGTGGTAGACGAGCAGCTGCGAGCGGCCGTCGAACAGCTCTGCGAGCGTGCGCGGACCGTGCTCGGTGTCGAACACGTACTCGGCCGTCACCTCCTCCCACGGCAGCGCGGCGCGCTCGCGGGCGAGCTCGTCGCTCAGACGCGTCAGCGCCTTCTCGCGCTCGAGCAGCTTGAGGCGGGCATCAGAGGGCATGGGCGATTCCTTCCAGCTTGTCGAGGACGGAGCTCCAGCCGGCGTCGACCGACTGCTCGTTCAGCGGCCCCTCGGCCGTGACGTTCTGGTGGTCGAGGAGCACCTCGGTGCCGCCCGGTGCGTCGCGGAACGTCACGGTCAGCAACGTCTCCTCGGCGTCGGGGGCGAACTTGAAGATCAGGACGATCCGCTCGTCGGGGACGAGCTCCTGGATGACGGCGTCGAACCGGTGCGGCTCGCCGGCCGCGGTGAGCATCTCGATCCGGTGCACGCCGCCGACGCGCTCGTCGACGGTCGCGGTCGCCACGACCGAGTCCATCGGCGCCCACCAGCGCGCCACCAGCTCGGGGTCCAGGAACGCGCGGTACACGCGTGATCGCGGCGCCCGCATGACGCGGGACACCTGCACGGCGAACCGCCTCATTCCCCCTCCTCCACCAGCGCCTGCAGGCGGTCGAGCGCGTCCTCCCAGAAGCGCTCGTAGTGCCGCACCCACGCGGCCGCGTCCGCGAGCGGTGCCGCGCGCAGCGCGCAGACCGTCGTCCGGCCCTGCACGCGGCGCTCCACGAGCCCGGCGCCCTCGAGCACCTTCAAGTGCTTGGAGACGCCCGCCAGCGACATCGCGAACGGCTCCGCGAGGTCGCCCACGGTGCGCTCGCCCCCGGTGAGCGCGTCGAGCATCGCCCGGCGCGGCTCGCTGGAGAGCGCGTGGAAGACCACGTCCAAATCCTCAACCATGCGGTTGAGAGTACGCCGCTGCTCCCGCTCTGTCAACCGATTGGTTTACGGACGTGAGTGGGGTAGTGCCTCGCCATGAGCAACGTCCAAGCGTCCCGACCCCGCCTCCATCACCTGGCCGAGCGCATCGGTGCCGCGGCCGCCCTGGACGGACCCGCCGAAGCCGTCGCCAAGTGGGCCCGCGGCGCGATCCCGAAGGGCCCGTTCAAGGACGCGCTCAGCGGCGTGCCGCTCGGCCACGCCGCGCACCCGCTGATGATCGTGATGCCGATCGGGACCTGGATGTCGGCCACGGTGCTCGACCTCGTGGGCGGCGAGGCCTCACGCCCCGCCGCGCGCCGGCTGATCGCCGCGGGGCTGCTCTCCTCGCTGCCGACCGCGGCCAGCGGCCTCAACGACTGGGCCGACACGACGCCCGCGAGCGACGAGGTGCGCCGCGTGGGCGCGGTGCACGCGCTGGCCAACGTCGCCGCGCTCGGGCTCTTCACGGCCTCGCTCGCCGCCCGCCGCGGCGGCCACCACGGCCGGGGCGTGGCGCTCGGCCTCGCCGGCATGGGCGCGGTCGGCGCCGGTGGGCATCTCGGCGGCCACCTGTCCTACGCCAAGGGTGTCGGCGTCGACCAGACCGTGTTCGAGTCGGGCCCGGAGACGTGGACCGACGTGCTCGACGACGCCGCCCTGCCCGAGGGCGAGCTGCGTGGCGTCGAGGTCGACGGCCGCCCGATCGTGCTCGCCCGCCGCGACGGCACCGTCCACGCGCTCGCCGACCGCTGCGCGCACCGCGGCGGCTCCCTCGCCGACGGCGAGCTCAAGGGCGAGTGCGTCGTCTGCCCGCTGCACGCCAGCGAGTTCCGCCTCGACGACGGCTCGGTGGAGCGCGGCCCGTCCGCCTACCCGCAGCCGGTGCTCGCGGTGCGGGTGGAGGACGGGCGGATCCAGGTGAAGGCCTAGGGTTCGTCGAGGAATGGGCGGTGCGTCTGATGTGGTGCAGCCGCCAGTGCCTCGGGCCGCACGCGAGAGCGATGCGTGCGCCAGCACGTGAGCCGAGTGGGTGGCGCGAGGTGCCGCGGATGTGCCGCAGCAGGCGTGGCGGAACTTCTTCGACGAGCCCTAAGGCGCGATGCCCATGTGCACGACCTTCGTGCGCGTGAGCTCGTCGAGCAGCTCGGGCCCGTAGCCGAACCCGCTGCCGGACAGCCGTGCCGGCTCGGCGGCGCCGCCGGGCGCGCCGCCGAAGACCGCGTTGATCTTCACGGTGCCGACGGCGAGCTCACGGACCGCGCGCTGCGCGTGCTCCGGGTTCTTGGTCAGGACGGTGGCCGCCAGCCCGTACTCGGTGTCGTCGGCCAGCGCGAGTGCCTCGTCGAACGACGTCACGACCTGCACGGCCGCCACCGGTCCGAACGTCTCCTCGCGCAGCACGGGCGCGTCGCGGTCCCCGCCGACCAGCACGGTCGGCGGGTAGAAGAAGCCGGGCCCGTCGGGCACCGCGCCGCCGCGCACCAGTCGCGCGCCGCGCTCGACCGCGTCGGTCACGTGCGCGTGCACCACCTCGCGTTGGCGGGCGTCGATCAGGGGCCCGATCGTCCAGCCGTCGGCGGCGCGGGCGAGCGCCTCGACGAACGGCTCGGCGACCGCCTCGTGCACGTAGATGCGCTCGACCGACGTGCAGATCTGCCCCGCGTTCGCGTACGCGCCGAGCGCGGCCTGCTCGGCCGCCCACGCGGGGTCGACGTCCGCGTCGACGATCAGCGCGTCCTTGCCGCCGAGCTCGAGCAGCGCCTTGCCCATCCGCCCCGCGACCACGTCGGCGATCTCGCGCCCCGTCTGCACCGACCCGGTGTGCATCACCAGGTCCACGTCCGGATGCGCGGCGAGCGGCCGCCCGACGCGCGCGTCGCCCTGCAGGAGCTGCAAGGCCCCGCCGGGGATGTCCAGCAGCTCGACGATCCGCGCGCCGCTCAGCGGCGTCTTCTCCGACGGCTTGAACACGACCGCGTTGCCGGCGACGAGCGCGGCCGCGATCTGGCCGCACGCGATCGCCACCGGGTCGTTCCACGGCACGAGCAGCGCGACCACGCCGCGCGGCTCGTGGACCATCACGTCCGTCGCGTTCCAGCCGCCCTGCAGCGCCTTGCCGCGGTGCAGCGGGCCGAGCTCGGCGTACTGCTCGATCGCGCCGATGCCGGCCTCGATGCCCCCGCGCGAGTCGGCGAGCGGCTTGCCGCCCTCACGCGACTGCAGCTCGGCGAGCTGGTCCACGTGCTCGCGCAGCCGGCGCGCGCCGGCCTTCAACCGCTCCGCGCGCTCGGCGGCCGCGGTCCGCGCCCAGGCGGGAGCGGCGGCGCGGGCGGCCCGCACGGCCGCGTCGGCGTCGCCGATCTCGACGGTGGCGATCGGCTCGCCCGTGGACGGGTCGAGCACGTCGAGCGTTTCCGGGGGAGAGGCAAGCGTGGTCACACGGGCGCCCTACCCAGGTGCGGGCACGGCGACAGCTAGGCTCGGGGCTCATGGAGTGGGCCGCCTTCGCGCCGATCATCGTCCTCGGCGTCGCGTTCGTCGTCTATTGCCTCGTGGACATCGTGCGCGGTGAGGTGCAGCATCTGCCGAAGTGGGCGTGGGCGGCGATCTGCCTCCTGTCCGTACCCCTTGGCGGGATCGTCTACCTGCTGCTCGGCCGGCGCCAGGGATGATCGCGACGACCGCGCTGAGCAAGCGCTACGGCGAGCACCTCGCGCTCGACGAGGTGGCGCTGCACGTCCCCGAGGGCTCGGTGTACGGGCTCGCCGGCCGCAACGGGGCCGGCAAGACGACGCTGATCGGCATCCTCGCGGGCCTGCGCCGGGCGACGAGCGGCACGGTCACCATCGACGCCCCGCCCGAGCGCGTGGCCGTGCTCGCCGACGCGCCGCGGTTCGACCCATGGCTCACCGGCCGCGAGGTCGTGGCGCTCGCCCAGCGGCTCACCGACCCCGAGGGCGACATCGACGGCGTGCTCGACCAGGCGGGCTTGACCGACGCCAAGGGCCGCCGCGTCGGCGGGTACTCGCGCGGGATGCTGCAACGGCTCGGCGTCGCCGCCGCGATCGTCGGCCGCCCACGGCTGCTGCTGCTCGACGAGCCGGCGTCGGCGCTGGACCCCCAGGGGCGTCGTGAGGTCCTCGACCTGATCGCGCGCCTGCGCGGCACGGCGACCGTGCTCTTCAGCAGCCACATCCTCGGCGACGTGCAGGAGGTGTGCGACACGGTCGGCGTCCTCGACCACGGCCGGCTGCTGTTCCAGGGGCCGATCGACGACCTGCTCGTCGGCGCCGCCGGCCCGCGCTACGTCGTCCGCCTGCGCGGCCCCGTCGACCACGTGGCGCACGCCCTCCGCGCACACCCGTGGGTGACCCACGTCGAGACCGGGCCGGAGCAGCTCACGGTCGGCGTCACCGCCCTGGAGTACGCGGAAGCCGAGCTGCCGCGCGCGCTCGCCGCCGCGGATGCCCTCGTCGTGTCCCTCGGCCCCGAGGAGCTGACGCTCGAGCGCGCGTTCCTCGCCCTCACGCAGTGAGCCTCTGGCGCCTGGAGCTGCTGCGGCTGACCCGCACGCGCCGCGGCCTCGCGCTGTTCGCGGTGTACCTGCTGTTCGGCTTCCTCGGCCCGCTCACGGCGCGCTATCTCAGCGACCTGCTGGAGCTGGCGGGCGACGACCTCGAGGGCGCGACGATCGAGCTGCCCGAGCCGGTTCCGCACGACGGCATGGCGCAGTACGCCGCCAACGCGATGCAGGTCGGCCTCGTCGTGACCGTCGTGGTCGCCGCGGGCGCGCTGGCGCTCGACGCCACCCCGGAGATGGGCGCGTTCCTGCGCACCCGCGTCCGCTCGGTGTGGCGGCTGCTGCTGCCGCGCCTGGTGGTCAGCTTCGGCGCCGTCAGCCTCGCCTTCACGCTCGGCGCGCTCGCCGCCTGGTACGAGACGTGGGCGCTGCTCGGCGCGCTGCCGGCCGGGGACGTGATCGCCGGCATCGCGCTCGGCATCGTCTTCCTCGCCTACGTCGTGGCGACGACCGCGGCCGCCGCGCAATGGACGAAGGGCGTGCTGGCGACCGTGATGGTCGCGCTGCTGTCGCTGCTCGTGCTGCCGGTGGTCGGCGCCGTCGACGTGGTCGGCCAGTGGCTGCCGTCGGCGCTCGCCACCGCGCTCGTCGAGCTGCCGTCGGGCAAGCGCGAGCTCGGCGACTACGTCAGGCCGGCGGTCGTGACCGTGATCACGACCGCGGGCCTGATCTACGTCGCGCTCATCGGAGCACGCCGCAGGGAGCTCTAGACCGTCGTCAGCGCCTTGTCGAAGTACTCGTCGCCGCTCTCCGCGCGGGCGACGAGCGACTCCGGTGGCGTGAAGCGCGCGCCGTACTGCTCGGCGAGCTCACGCGCCCGGGCGACGAAGCCGGCGAGGCCGCCTTCGTAGCCGTTGATGTACTGCAGGACGCCGCCGGACCAGCCCGGGAAGCCGATGCCCATGATCGAGCCGATGTTCGCGTCGGCGACGGACTCGATCACGCCTTCGTCCACGCACTTGACCGACTCGATCGCCTCGATGAACAGCAGGCGCTCCTGGAGGTCGCGCAGGTCGATCGAGGACGGGTCCTCGACCGGCGGGAAGGCGTCCCGCAGGCCCGGCCACAGCCGCGTGCGCCGGCCGTCGGCGTACTCGTAGAAGCCCGCGCCCTCGAGCTTGCCCGGACGCTCGAACTCGTCGAGCATGCGGTCGATCACGGCGTCGGCGGGGTGGCTGACCCACGCGTCGCCGGCCGCGTCGGCGGAGGCCTTGCGGATGCGGCGCATGAGCTTGAGGTTCAGCTCGTCGGAGAGCTGCAGCACCGGCGCCGGGTAGCCCGCCTGGGACGAGGCCTGCTCGATCGACGCCGCGGGGATGCCCTCGGCGAGCATCGAGATGCCCTCGTTGATGAACGTGCCGATCACGCGCGAGGTGAAGAAGCCGCGCGAGTCGTTGACGACGATCGGCGTCTTGGCGATCTGCTTGGCGAAGTCCAGCGCGCGGTAGACCGCGGCGTCGCTCGTCTTCTCGCCCTTGATGATCTCCAGCAGCGGCATCTTGTCGACCGGGCTGAAGAAGTGCAGGCCGATGAAGTCGGCCGGCCGGGAGACGTTCTCGGCCAGCAGCGTGATCGGCAGGGTGGAGGTGTTCGAGCCGAGCAGCGCGTCGGGGGCGAGGTGCGGCTCGATCTCGGCCATGACCTCCTTCTTGACGCCCGGGTCCTCGAACACGGCCTCGATCACGAGGTCCGCGCCGGCCGCGTCCGCGGCGTCGGCGCTCGGGGTGATCAGCGACAGCAGCTTGTCGCCCTTCTCCTGCGTCGTCTTGCCGCGCTCGATGCCCTTGGCCACGAGCTTCTCGGAGTAGCCCTTGCCCTTCTGAGCCGCCTCCAGCGACACGTCCTTGAGCACGACCTCGATGCCCGCCTTGGCGGACACGTAGGCGATCGCGGCGCCCATCATGCCGGCGCCGAGGATCACGACCTTCTTGACCGCGGTCGGCTCCAGCGACTCGGGGCGCCCGCGCGAGCCCTGCACCGCCTGCAGGTCGAAGAAGAACGCCTGGATCATGTTCTTCGCGACCTGGGAGGTGACGAGGTCCACGAAGTAGCGGCCCTCGATCTCCAGCGCCACGTCGAAGCCGACCTGCGCGCCCTCGACCGCCGCGGCCATGATGTGGTGCGGCGCCGGGTAGTTCGCGCCCTTGATCTGCTTGCGCAGGTTGGCCGGGAACGCGGGCAGGTTGGCCGCGAACTTGGGGTTCGACGGCGTGCCGCCCGGGATCTTGTGGCCCTTGACGTCCCACGGCTGAACGGCCTCGGGGTTGGCGGCGATCCAGGCCTTCGCGGCCGGGACGAGCTCCTCGCGCGTGGCGACGACCTCGTCCACGAGGCCCATCTCCTTCGCGGCGGCCGGGCGGTGGCGGGTGCCGAGCAGCAGCAGCTTCATCAGCGCGTCGGCGATGCCGAACATGCGCACGGAGCGCGTGACGCCACCCGCGCCCGGCAGCAGCCCGAGCTGCACCTCCGGGAAGCCGAGCACGGCCTTCGGGTCGTCGACGATCACGCGGTGGTGCGTGGCGAGCGCGATCTCCAGCCCGCCGCCCAGCGCGGCGCCGTTGATGGCGGCCACGACCGGCTTGCCGAGCGTCTCGAGCGTCCGCAGGTCGGCCTTGAGCTCGCGCACCATCTGCGCGACCTCGGCGGCGTCCTCCTTGCGGGCCTGCTTGAGGTCGTTGAGGTCGCCGCCGGCGAAGAACGTCTTCTTGGCGGACGTGATGACGACGCCGGTGATCGAGTCCTTCTCGGCCTCGAGGCGCTCCACCGTCGCGCGCATCGAGGCCTTGTAGGCCTCGTTCATCGTGTTCGCGGACTGGCTCGGGTCGTCGAGCGTGAGGATGACGACGCCGTCGCCGTCCTGCTCCCAGCGGATCGTGTCGCTCATCAGACGCGCTCGACGATCGTGGCGATGCCCATGCCGCCGCCGATGCACAGCGTGGCCAGGCCGTAGCGCTTCTGGCTGCGCTCGAGCTCGTCGATCAGCGTGCCGAGGATCATGCCGCCCGTGGCGCCCAGCGGGTGGCCCATGGCGATCGCGCCGCCGTTGACGTTGATCTTCTCGAGGTCCGCCTCCATGTCCTTGGCGAACCGCAGGACGACCGCGGCGAAGGCCTCGTTCATCTCGATCAGGTCGATGTCGTCGATCGTCATGCCGGCCTTGGTGAGCGCCTTGCGCGTGGCGGGCGCGGGGCCGGTGAGCATGATCGTCGGGTCCGAGCCGGTCACCGCGGTGGCGACGATCCGCGCGCGCGGCTTGAGGCCGAGCTCCTGCCCGATCTTCTCGTTGCCGATCGTCAGCAGCGCGGCGCCGTCGACGATCCCGGACGAGTTGCCCGGCGTGTGCACGTGGTCGATGGACTCGATCCAGTGGTACTTCTGCAGCGCGACGGCGTCGAAGCCGCCGTGCTCGCCCATCATCGCGAACGAGGGCTTGAGGCCCGCGAGGGTCTCGACGGTCGTGCCGGGGCGGATGAACTCGTCGTGGTCGAGCACGGTGTTGCCGTTCATGTCGACGACCGGGATCACCGAGTTCGCGAAGTAGCCGGCGGACTGCGCGGCGGCGGCGCGCTCCTGCGAGCGCACGGCGTACTGGTCGACGTCGTCGCGCGAGAAGCCCTCGACGGTGGCGATCAGGTCGGCGCCGATGCCCTGCGGGACGAACGACGTGTCGTAGTTGGTCTCCGGGTCCATCGCCCAGGCACCGCCGTCCGAGCCCATCGGCACGCGCGACATCGACTCGACGCCGCCGGCGAGGACGAGGTCCTCCCAGCCCGAGGCGACCTTCTGGGCGGCGATGTTGACCGCCTCCAGGCCCGAGGCGCAGAAGCGGTTGAGCTGCACGCCGGCAACGGTCTGCGGCAGGCCGGCCTTGATCGCCGCGGTCTTGGCGATGTCGGCGCCCTGGTCGCCGATCGGGGTCACGCACCCGAGCACGACGTCGTCGATCCGGTTCGGATCAAGGTCGCTGTGGCGCGCGAGCGTCTCGTGCATCAGCCCGACGACGAGATCCACGGGCTTCGTCGCATGCAGCGAGCCGTTGACCTTGCCCCTTCCACGCGGCGTGCGAACCGCGTCGAACACCAGTGCTTCCGTCGCTGCCATGAGTTCTCCTCGAAGCCTCGTACCTAGGCAATTCAGGTTACTGACATTGCGTCAATCCCAAGCTGGATCGGTGACCGATCTCACCTCAAGGTACTCCGGTCCGGGAACGGTGACCCAGGCGATCGCCGGTCCGGCGAGCCGGCCGAAGCGGTCCTGCGTCCAGAGGGCCACGCAGTAGGTGCCGCGTGCGCCGGCGCCCGGGTTGACGCCCGTGGCCGGGCCGACCGCCGTCTGCGCCCCCGCGCCGGTCGGGGCGGGCGCGCAGGCGTCGCGCGAGACGACCCACTGCGCGGCGAACAGGTACGGCTGCGCGGGGTTGTTGACCCAGCTCAGGTTGAACACCTGGGCAGCCGGGTCGTAGGTCATCGTGAGCCCTTCCGGCGGCAGCGGGGGCGGCGCGAAGTCGCAGAACTCGGGCGCGAACGGCTTCGCCCGACCGCCGTAGCGCTTGAGCGCGCCGCGGACGTCGTCGGGCTCGAGCAGGCGGCATCGCAGCTGCCACGGCGCCGGCGGCTTCGGGCACTTCTCGTCGCGGCCGTAGTTCATGACCGAGCACGGCCTGAAGGTGTGCTTGAGGCCGAGCACGTGCCCGAGCTCGTGCGCGACGACGACGCGCATCGACTGCGCCAGCCACGCCGGGTCCTTGCCGGCCGGGTCGAACGGGTTGAGCCGCACGCGGGACCGTCGGTAGTAGCCGAGGTGCGCGTCCCCGGACGGGCCGCTGCGCTGGCGCCCGGTGACGATCCGCACGTCCGGCCGCCGGCCGCGCTTGACGGGCCGGAACCGCACGCGGACCCCGCTCGCGTTCCACGCCGCCACCGCGGCCTGGATCGCCTCGTTGTACTGCGGTGCCTTGACGGAATAGGTGATGGTCCGAGACCGCCACTTCTTGCCGCCGAGGCTGTAGGCGTCGGCGGGACCGGCGGCCAGCAGGCTGACCGCCACGGCGAGCAGGATCGGGCGCAGCATCACCGGCAAGCTACGCGACGAGTGGCGCCGTGGGTGCCGGTCAGCCCTCGTGATCCTCGCGTCTTGGTGCGCCGGCCACCAACGCGGTCATGAGCCCGAGCGCTCCGCCGATCACCAGCGGCGCCCACGCGCCGGGCACGCCGGCGAGGCGGATGATCACCACGAGCACGCCCGCGATGGCGAGCGCGACGACGAACTGCTTCCAGCCCGATAAGGCCGCCATCCCTCTCCTTGGACGGGGTTGTTCGTTCGGTGACCCTATCGGGTCGAACGGACGCCGCGCAACGTCACGGATCGCGGCGGGCTTCCCAGGAGAAGCCGCGCACGGCGAGGATCGCGCCCGCGATGCCCCACAAACCCAGGATCAGCAGGGAGACGCCGTGGGAGGCGACGCCCTCGCCGTCGATCATCGCGCCGGAGAGACCTTCGACCAGATGGGTGAGGGGAAGCGCTTGCGCGATGTCGCGGACGATCTGCGGCGCCTCGTCGGCGTCGTAGAAGACGCCCGCGATCAGGATCTGCGGGAGGAACACGGCGTTGACGTACGCCGGGGCGGACTCGGGGTTCGGGATCGCGTGCGCGAGCGCCACGCCCAGGAACGTGAAGCAGACCACGCCGGCGACGGCGAACACCGCCATCGAGCCCCAGTCCTGCGGCCACTCGACGCCGAGGATGAAGCGCCCGGCGAGGATCACGATCACGAGCTGCAGCGCGGCGTTGGCGACCGCGTTCCCGGCGAGCCCCGCCAGGTAGGCGGACGCGGGCATCGGCGTGCCCCGCAGGCGCTTGAGGATGCCCCGCTCGCGCAACGTGGTGAGGTTGTAGGCGAGCGACGTGAACGTGGCGCTCATCACGCTCATCCCGGCGATGCCCGGGACGATCACGTCCAGGTCCTCGTCGCGGCCGGCGAACACGGCGCCGAAGATCGCCAGCAGGCCGAGCGGCAGCAGCACGCCGAAGAAGGCGGCGCTCGGGTTGCGCCAGAACATCCGGCGCTCGAGCCGGAACTGCCGCCACGCCGCACCCCACCAGGGCACGGCCTCGGTCACGCGACCGCCTCCGTGAGCTCCAGGTACACGTCCTCGAGGCTCGGCCGGGTGACGCTCAGGTCCTCGAGCGACTCGCCGCGCGCGACGGCCTCGGCCGTGAGCGTGTGCAGCAGCGCGGTCGGGTCCTCGGTGAAGCGCTCCTCGAGCGTTCCGTCCGGCGTGCGCCAGGCGACCCGGTAGCGGGAGGCGCCGAGCTGGTCGGGCGGGCCCTCGGCGAGGATCACGCCGTCCTGGAGGATCGCGACGCGGTCGGCCAGCGCCTGCGCCTCGTCCAGGTAGTGCGTGGTGAGCAGGATGGTCTTGCCGAGGTCGCGCAGCGCGCGGATGACGTCCCAGGCGGCGCGCCGGGCGGCCGGGTCGAAGCCCGTGGTCGGCTCGTCGAGGAAGATCAGCTCGGGATCGCCGACGAGCGCGAGCGCGAAGTCCAGCCGCCGTGCCTGGCCGCCGCTGAGCCGGCGCGCGCGGCGGTCCGCGCAGTCGACGAGGCCGGCGAGCGCGAGGACCTCGTCCACCTCGCGCGGGCGGGCGTACATCGCCGCCCAGTGCTCGACCGTCTCACGGACGGTCAGGTGCGGGTAGGTGCCACAGCTCTGCAGGACGATCCCGACGCGGGAGCGCAGCTCGCGGTCGCCCGGGTCCAGCCCGAGCACACGGACCTCCCCCGAGTCCCGCTGGCGGTAGCCCTCGAGCACCTCGACGCACGTCGTCTTGCCTGCGCCGTTGGGGCCCAGCAGGCCGAAGACCTCACCGCGCGCCACGGTGAAATCGACCCCCCGGAGGGCGGCCAGTGAGCCGTACGCCTTGCTCAGGCCCGTGACCTCGATCGCGGGGACACCCCTCGTCATCGCCTCCATCATGGCAACATCGCGGGCGTTCACATGCTCTGCGGCTGCATCGACATCGGGACGAACACCACTCGTGTGCTCGTGGCGGACGCCCGGGAGGGGCGGCTGATCGAGGTCTTGCAGCGGCGCGCATTCACCCGGCTGGGCCGCGGGCTGACGCCCGGCGGAGCGATCCCGGCGGCCCGGATCGCCGAGAACGCGGGGGTCGTGGCCGAGCAGGTGGCGCTGGCCGAGCAGGCGGGCGCGCAGTCGATCCGCACGGTCGCCACGGCGTGCATTCGCGTCGCCGCCAACCGCGAGGAGTTCTGCCGCGCCATGCTCGAGCACGGCGGGGTCGAGGTGAGCGTGCTCGACGGCGAGGAGGAGGCGCGGCTCGCGTTCCTCGGGGCGACGAAGACGCTCGAGCAGCCGCCCGCCGGCCGGGTCGCGGTGGTCGACGTCGGTGGCGGCTCGACCGAGATCGCGATCGGCACGGTCGACGGCGGCGTCGATTGGTGGCGCTCGTTCGCGTTCGGCTCCGGCTTCCTCGCGGACGCCTACCTCGGCGACGACCCACCGTCGCGCGACCAGCTCGACGAGGTGCGCTTCCACGCCGGGCAGATGCTCGCCGGCATCGACCCGCCGCCGGTCGACGTGGCCGTGGCGGTCGGCGGGAGCGCGGCCTCGCTGCGGCGGCTCGTCGGCGACGTGCTCGGCCACGAGAGCCTCGAGCGGGCGTTGGGAGAGCTCACGCGCGGGCCGGCGGTCGACGTCGCGGCGCGCTTCGCGCTCGACCAGCAGCGGGTGCGGCTGATGCCCGCGGGGCTGCTCGCGCTGGAGGCCACGGGCCGCCTGCTGGGGCAGCCCTTGCACATCGCGCGCGGCGGTCTAAGAGAAGGTGTGCTGCTCGATCTCGCTGGGATGTAACAAGTCGTTCACGAATGCTGCACCGTCGGTGCGATCATCCCTCTCGTGACCGACGTCACCAGCCCGCCCAAGCCTTCGCCCGCCGCCCCGGATCTCACCGATCCGAGCCTGTACTTCAACCGCGAGACCTCGTGGATGGAGTTCAACGACCGTGTCCTGCAGCTCGCCGAGGACCCGGAGACGCCCCTGCTGGAGCGCCTGAAGTTCTTGGCGATCGTCTCGTCGAACCTCGACGAGTTCTTCATGGTGCGCGTCGCCGGTCTGCACGACCAGATCGAGGCGGGCATCGAGAAGCCGTTGCAGGACGGCCGAACGCCGAGCGAGACGCTCGACGCGCTGCGCAAGGTCGTGCGCGAGCACAGCGTGCGCCAGTCCAAGTGCCTGAACCGCGACCTGCGGCCGGCGCTGGCCGAGCACGGCATCCGCATCGTGGGCTACGACGAGGTCGAGGCGCGCCAGCAGCGCGACCTGGACGAGCGCTTCCGACGCCAGATCTTCCCGGTCCTGACGCCGCTCGCGGTCGGCCTCGGGCGGCCGTTCCCGTACATCTCCAACCTGTCGCTGTCGCTCGGCGTGATGGTGCGCGACCCGATCACCGAGGTCGAGACGTTCGCCCGGGTGAAGGTGCCGAAGGAGATGCTGCCGCGCTTCGTGCCGGTCGGCGACGGCCGTACGTTCGTGACGCTCGAGGAGCTGATCGCCGAGAACCTCGACGTGCTCTTCCCGGGCATGGAGATCCTCGACCACGCCGTCTTCCGCGTCACCCGCGACGCCGACTTCACGGTCTCCGACGAGGCCGACGACCTGCTGCAGGCCGTCGAGGAGGAGCTGCGGGCGCGGCGCTTCGGCGAGACCGTGCGCGTCGAGGTCAGCACGGGCATGAGCGCGGGGATCCGCGAGCAGATCACGGCGGCGCTCGAGGTCGAGCCCGAGGACGTCTTCAACGTCGAGGGCCTGCTGGACCTCAAGGACCTGTGGTCGATCGTCGGCCTGTCGGGCTACGCGGAGCTGCGCGACGAGCCCTGGTCGCCGGTCACGCAGCCGCTGCTGCAGCCCGACGAGGACAAGCAGCCGGACGTGCTGGGCGCGATGCGCAAGCGCGACATCCTGCTCCACCACCCGTACGACTCGTTCGTGAGCTCGGTCGAGCGCTTCGTCGAGCAGGCCGTCAGCGACCCCGACGTGCTCGCGATCAAGCAGACCGTGTACCGCACGAGCGACGACTCGCCGCTCGTCCCGGCCCTGATCCGCGCCGCCGAGCGCGGCAAGCAGGCGGTGTGCCTCGTGGAGGTCAAGGCGCGCTTCGACGAGCGCGCGAACATCCAGTGGGGGCGCGCGCTCGAAGAGGCCGGCGTGCACGTCGTCTACGGGCTCCCCGCGTTGAAGACGCACGCCAAGTGCATCCTCGTCGTGCGCCGCGAGGGCGACGGCGTCCGCCACTACCTCCACGTCGGCACCGGCAACTACAACGCCAAGACCGCGCGCCTGTACACGGACTTCGGCCTGCTGACGTGCGACGAGCAGCTCGGCAACGACGTCGCCGACATGTTCAACTTCCTCACCGGGTTCGCCCGGCCGCGTGGCTACCGCAAGGTGCTCGTCGCCCCCGCCCACCTGCGGCAGGGCGTGATCGAGGAGATCGAGCGCACGATCGCGGCGCACGCCGACGGCAAGCCCGCCCGGATCCGGATGAAGATGAACTCCCTCGTGGACAAGGAGTGCATCCGTGCGCTGTACCGCGCCTCTCAGGCTGGAGTTGAGGTTGAGATCAACACCCGCGGGATCTGCTGCCTGAAGCCCGGCGTGCCCGGCGTGTCCGAGAACATCCGCGTCGTCTCGGTGGTCGGCCGCTTCCTCGAGCACTCGCGCATCTTCGCGTTCGAGCGCGGGGACGACTGCACGATCTACATCGGGTCCGCGGACCTGATGCCGCGCAACCTCGACACGCGTGTGGAGCTGCTGACCCCGATCCGCGACGACGCGCTGCGCGGCGACCTCGTGGACACGCTGGACCGCTGCTTCGCCGACAACACGAACGCGTGGGAGCTCGGCACGGACGGCGAGTGGACCCGCCGCCGGCCCGACGGCGAGCCCCGCAACGTCCAGCGTGAGCTGATGGCCGCGCACGCCTCGGCGGCCGCCGAAGCACGGGCCCAGGCCGCGCAGGACTAACGGCGCTTCAGGAGTGACCAGGCGCCGCCCACCAGCGCGGCGGCGCCGGCCACCAGCCACACCCAGCGCCGCGGGCCCACCAGCTGGTGCTGGGCATGCCGCGGATCATCCGGGCCGGCCGGTCGACGTGCCCGGGGATAGCTCCCGGGGAGTGTGGCGGCGAGCCGTCCACGCGTGAACGGCCGAGCACACCCCCGCCAACGGCTGGTTCCTCGCGGTCGATCGTGGGTCAGCCGTTGTCACAACGGGTCGAGCCGACGCGCCGCTCTCAGAGCGGCGCGCCGGCCCAGGTGACGCGTTCGGGTCTTGGCGCTAGGCCGCGTCGCGCAGCGCGCCGGTGGCCGGCGACGCGCGCAGGTGGCGCAGCGCGCGGTCTTCGGCGCAGCGCACGCGGCGGGGGGTGATGCCGAGCACGCGGGCCGCCTGGCCCGGGGTGTGGGGCGCCTCGGCGCCGAGGCCGAAGCGCAGCTCGAGCACGCGGCGCTCGAGGCCGCCGAGGCCGGCCAGCACGGTGCCGAGGTCGGCGTGCATGCGGGAGACCGCCGCGGACTCCTCGGGGGTGGGGCCCTCGTCGGCCAGGAGGTGGCCGAGCTCGGCGTCGCCGTCGTCGCCGACCGGCGCTTCCAGCGACACGGGGGCCATCGCCACGCGGCGGACGTCGGCGACCTCCTGCTCGGTCCACTCGAGGGCGTCGGCGAGCTCGACCGCGGTCGGGGTCGCGCCGAGGGACATGGCGAGGCGGCGTTCGACGGCCTGCAGCTTGCGCACGCGGTCGCCGACGTGGACGGGCAGGCGGACCGTGCGGCCCTTCTCGGACATCGCGCGGCCGATGGCCTGGCGGATCCAGAGCGTCGCGTAGGTCGAGAAGCGGAAGCCGCGCCGGTGGTCGAACTTCTCCACGGCGCGCACGAGCCCGATCGTGCCTTCCTGGATCAGGTCGAGCAGCGTCATCCCCGAGTCCTCGCGCTGGAAGCGCTTGGCCAGGTGGACGACGAGCCGCAGGTTGGCTTCGATCATGCGGTCTTTGGCGTCGAGATCGCCGCGCTCGATGCGGCGGGCGAGCTCGAGCTCTTCAGCGGGGGTCAGGAGGCGCGTGCGGGCGATGCGCTGGAGGAAGATTCCGAGGCCGTCGCCGAGCGTCGCGTCCGGGGTCGGCGGCGAAGCGGTGGGCATGTCCGGCAGCATCGACCAGATCCCTAAGCGATCCTGAAGCCGACCCTATGCGGGGGTTAAACAAAGCGGCCCCGCAGGGTGCGGGGCCGCAAAGATGGGGGTTAACCCGAATACAGAGCTACTTCAGGGACGTCCAGGAGAGGTCCCACTGCGAGTTGTTCTGCGCGATGACGCCCTGGACGTTCTTGGACTGGATGAGCGCCTGCTTGTCCCAGATCCACGGAATCGCCGCCGCGGTCATCGTGACCTTCTTGTCGACCTCGGCCCACAGCGCGGCGCGCTGGTCGACCGGAGCGACCTCGGCCTCGTCGATCAGCTTGTTGATCTCCGGGTCGTCCAGCTGCGGCCAGTTGGAGTTGCCCTCCGGGAGGATGTTCTTGCCGGCGAACGTCGGCGAGAGCATCGTCTGGCCGTCCGCGAAGTCACGGATCCAGCCCACGTTCGGGCAGACCGCGACGTCGGCCTTCGGGACGTTGCAGTAGCGCGTGTACATGATCTGCGGCTCGACGAGGCGGAGCTGGATGTTGAAGCCCATCTTCGTCAGGTTCTCCTTGACGACCTCAGCCGTCTTGGCGGCCACGCCCGCGTTGGAGCCGACCATCAGGAGCTTCTCGGTGCCCTCGTACTTGCCGGAGGCGAAGCCCGCGGCCTTGAAGTACTTGGCGGACACGTCCGGGAGCGGCGCGCCGTCCGGCGAGAGGAAGTCCACGCCCTCGACGCCCTTGGTGCCACCGGCCTCGTCGAAGCCGGCCGTGCCCGGCGGCAGGAAGTGCGTCGCCATGTCGCCGACGGTCTTGCCACCGCGGGTGAGCAGCAGCGCGTTGCGGTCCATGCCGGCGCTGACGGCCTTGCGGACGTTGACGTCGTCGAACGGCTTGATCGTCGTGTTGAGCGCGACCCAGCGGCCACCGACCGGCTGCGCGAGCTTGATCTGGTCCGGCGTGTTGTCCAGCGCGGACTTGAGGTTCTCCGGCAGCGGCGTGAAGTCGCCGGCGATCATGCTCTGACCCTCGAGGATCTTGCGCGACGCGATGCCGACGTCGTCGTTGCCCTCGAGATTGTCGACCTCGTCGAGGTAGGCCGGCTTGTAGTCCTTCGTCTTGTCCCAGTTCGGGTTGCGGACGAGGTGGATGCGCTTGCCCGGGTCGTAGCCGATCGACTTGCCCGAGGCGTCGTTCTCGATCATGTACGGGCCGGTCGAGAGCTGGTTCTCGCCGTACGTCGACTGCGGCTCCGCGTCGAACTTCTTGGCGTACTTCTCGGGCACGGGCGCCGTCGCCGGGTAGGCGAGCGCGCCCGCGGCCATCACGCCGCCGACGGGACGCTTGAAGTTCAGGACCACGGTGTAGTCGTCGGGCGTGGTGATGCCCTTGATCGTCGAGCCCGGGTCCGCGCCGACCTCGGCGCCTTCGAGGTCGCCGTAGTAGGACGTGGTGAAGCCGTTGGCGACGGAGCTGAAGAAGCCACGCTCGATCGCGTACTTGACGTCCGCGGCCTTGACTTCCTCGTCGTACGGCGGCGAGTACTTGACGCCCTGCTTGATCTTGATCGTGACGGTCTTGCCGTCCTCGGACACCTGCGGCGGGCCCTCGGCGAGGTCGGGCTGCAGCGACACCGGATCATCCGGCTTGTACGAGTACAGCGGCTTCTGCGTCGAGAAGCAGATGAAGGAGCCCATCTGCGAGTACGTACGACCGCAGTCGATGAAGTCGACGTCGCCCGCCCACAGGACGGTGAGCTTGCCGCCGGTCTTCGCCTCGCCGGACGGCGTCGCGTTGCCCTGCTGGGGGGTGTCCCCGCCGCTGTCGCCGCCGTCATCGCCGCCGCCGCACGCAGCAACGCCGAGCGAGAGGGCCGCGAGCACGGCGACCCCGGTGGTCCATGCGGACCTACGCATGTAGAGCGTCCTTTCCTAGAACCTCAAGAAATGCGGCCGCTCCGGGTGTGGCCCCCGCCAACCCGTAAGCCGACCGTCGATCTGCCCAGCACGGTAGCGAGTGAAGGTGTCGTCGAGGGCCAGTACCCCGCGTGCGGGCTTCCTTCCCGGTAAGTGCCGGAAACCCTAGGTGCGCAGCGCCTTCTCACGCGGCGTTCACGGCTTTCGTCAGCGCTCTGACACGGTGTCGATAGTGATGCTGAAGCGAGCGGTGAAGGTCCCGCCCGATGGAACGGAAACCGGTTCATGGCGCAGCCCGTCGGCCGGGGCCGTCATCGGCTCGAAGCAGACGATGTCCGCGATCGCCGGCGCGAACACCTGGGCGTAGCCGAAGCCCTCCTCGAAGGCCACGGCGATCCGCCGTCCGCCACCTTCCACGGCGAACGCACCGGCGCCGTCGACCGTGTAGCCGTCGTCGAAGGTGCGTTGCCCGAGCGGCCCGTCCAGCTCACCCGCCGCGACGCGCTCACCGGTGGGGATGAGGTTGTCGTCGGCGACGATCCGCTCCGCCACCGGGAGCGTGATGCGCCAGTCCGCACGGGGAATCCCGGGGAGCTGGAAGAACGGATGGAAGCCGAACGCGATCGGCACCGGCCGGTCGCCCGCCGTGACCGTCGTCCCAATGGTGAGCGTCGACGGACTGAGCTCCGCGCTGAGCTCGATCCGGTGGGCGAACGGGAACGCGCGGTGCGAGACGTCGCGGGCGGCGACGACCCGCGTCTCGCCCGCCTCGACCAGCGTCCAGCCGGTCACCGCGTCACGCAGCCCGTGCAGCGGCAGACCGTGCTCCTCGATGTACAGGTCCTCGCGCTCGAGCTCGACGGTCGTGCCGTCGAACGCGTAGCGGAACGCGCCGAGCCGGTTCGCCCACGGGTGCAGCAGTGGGACGCCGCGCGCCCAGGGCCGGTCGGGCACGTACGCCGTCACGTCGCCGAGCAGCTCCTCGCCGTCGTGCCGCAGCGATAGGCAATGCAGGGCGTCGGCGGGCGCGAACGTGGCCTCGAGCCCGCCGGAGGTGAGCGTTACCAGTGCACGCCTCGCATCAGATAGGCCAGCGCGGTCGCCTCGCCGGACGCCTTGTCCCCGGCACCGGTCTTCTCGCCCTTGGCCGCGGTCGACTCGGGGAAGACGCGGTACGCGAGGTGCAGGATCTGGTCGACGGCCTTCGGCGCGAGCGCGTACGCGACCTCGCCGAACGTGCCGAGCTTGGTGTTGATCTGCTTCGGCTTGGCCCGGATCGCCTCGCACACGAGGTCCGCGGCCTCCTCCGGGGAGATCGTCGGGAACGAGTCGTACATCTTCGTCGGCGCGATCATCGGCGTGCGCACGAGCGGCATGTGGATCGTGGTGAAGGTGACGTTGTCGCCGATCGTCTCGCTGGACACCACGCGCGTGAACGCGTCCAGCGCGGACTTGGAGGCGACGTAGGCGGAGAACCGCGGCGGGTTCGTCTGCACGCCGATGCTCGAGACGTTGACGATGTGCCCGCCGCCCTGGTCGCGCATGTGCGGCAGCAGGCCGAGCATGAGCTTGACGGGGCTCAGGTAGTTGAGGTGGACCGTGCGCTCGTAGTCGTGGAAGCGGTCGTAGGAGAGCGCGACGCTGCGCCGGATCGACCGTCCCGCGTTGTTGACCAGCATGTCGATCCGCGGGTGGTCGGCGAGCAGCTTCTCGACGAGGTCCTCGATCGCCTCGAAGTCGCTGAGGTCGCAGGGGGCCACGTAGGCCGTGCCGCCCGCGGCCTCGATCTCGGCCTTGGCCTCCTCGAGCTTCTCCAGCGTGCGGGCGACCAGGATCGGGATGCCGCCCGCGGCCGCGATCTTCAGCGCGGCGGCGCGGCCGATGCCGCTGGAGGCGCCGGTGATGACGACCGTCTTGCCGTTGACCGCGCCCTCGAACGAGTGGTCCTTGTAGAGGTCCGGGTCCAGCACCCGCTCCCAGTAGTCCCACAGCTTGTGCGCGTAGGTGGGCAGCGAGGGGACGGTGATCGCCGAGTCGCGCAGCGCGCGCTGGGTGTCGCGCGAGTCGAAGCGGCAGGTCAGCGCGATGTACTCGACGACCTCGTCCGGGATGCCGAGGTCCGCGAGCACGTTGCCGCGGATCTGCTTGAGCGCCGGCAGCTTGAGCGCGAACGACAGCACGCCCTTGGGCAGGTTCTGCAGCGCGCGGCGGTCGATCCGCATGACCGCGCGCGGCGCGTGCCCGGCCTCGGCGAACGTGTTCAGCACCTCGCCGACCCGCTGGCCCTTGGGGTCGACGATGTGGAACGTGTTGTGCTCGAGGTCGCCGGCGTGGGCGATGTGGTCGATCGCCGCGGCCACGTAGTCGACCGGGACGATGTTCGTCCAGCCCCACTCGAGGCTGATCAGCGGGAACCACTCCGGCAGCGCGTGCCGGACCTTCTGGAGCAGCTTGAAGAAGTAGTACGGCCCGTCGATCTTGTCCATCTCGCCGGTCTTGGAGTTGCCGACGACGATGGACGGGCGGTAGATGCGCAGCGGGCTCTTGACCCGCTCGCGGACGAGCCGCTCGGACTCGAACTTCGTGCGGTGGTACGGATGGGCCAGCTTCTGCCCCTCGTCGAACATGTCCTCGGTGAACGTGCCCTCGTCGTAGAGGCCGGCGACGGCGATCGAGGAGATGTGGTGGAAGCGGCCCACCTCGAGGCGGTTCGCGAGGTCGACCGCGTGCTGCGTGCCGCCGACGTTGACCTGCGTGTTGGTCGCCTCGTCGGCGGCCATGTCGTAGATCGCCGCGAGGTGGAAGAAGTGGTCGATCTTCGGCAGCTCGGCTTCGATGCCGAGCCCGGGGAGCGCCAGGTCGCCGATCACGGGCTTGATCCGGTCGGCCTGGCCCCAGCCCTCGACGAGCGTCGCGAGCTTCTCGCGCGAGCCCTCGCGCACGAGCACGTGGATGTCGCCTTCGCGCTCGAGCAGGCGCTCGACCAGGTGGCGTCCGATGAAGCCGGTGGCGCCAGTGACGAAGTAGTTCGTCAACGCTCTCTCCCTCCGTGACCGCTCACGGGCGGGAGCCTACTTTCTTCGGGCGAATCGCTGCGCACCGTCGTGCGCGGTCTGCAGCCGGTCGCGGCCGAGGGCGGCTTCCAGGGCGAGCCCTTCGGCGAGCGGGAGCGTCTCGCCCTCCAGCAGCGCGCGGCGGTCGCTGTTGGTCGTGTCGCGCGGGTGGGCGGCGATCTCGTGGGCGAGCCGCACGGCCGCCGCGACGTGCTCGCCCGGCCCGACGAGGCGCGAGATCAGGCCCATCTGCAGCGCCTCCTGCGCGTCGACGGCGCGACCGGTGAGGATCAGGTCGAGCGCGCGGCCGGTGCCGATCACGCGCGGCAGGCGCTGGGTGCCGCCGTCGATCAGCGGCACGCCCCACCGGCGCTCGAGGCAGCCGAAGGACGACGTGGTGGTCGCGACGCGCAGGTCGCACCAGAGCGCGAGCTCCAGGCCGCCCGCGACGCAGTGGCCGGAGATCGCGGCGATCGTCGGCTTGGGGGAGGGCAGCCGCGTGAAGCCCAGCGGGCCGCCGGGCGCGTCGGGGTCGAGCGTGTCGATCGCCTTCAGGTCGGCGCCGGCGCAGAAGGCCTGGTCGCCCGCGCCGGTGAGGACCATGACCGCGGCGTCGTCGTCCGCCTTGAACCGCTCGAAGGCGGCCAGCAGCGCGGCCGCGGTCTCCCCGTCGACGGCGTTGTGTCGCTCCGGGCGCTCGATGGTGACGAGCGCCGCCGACCCGCTGCGTTGATACGACGCGCGAGGTCGGATGATCGGGGCGGGGCGGAGGGGTTGTGCCTCTTCGCTTACCAACCGCCGCGCACGTCGGCGCGGGCGCGGCGGGCCTTCTCGGCCTTCACGCGGCGCAGACGGCGGTTCTCGAGCGAGTGGTACGCGATCGAGAGGACCAGGATCAGCACCGGGAAGCCGGCGATGATGAAGAAGCCGGCCATGGTCACGACGCGGTCGTTCGTCAGGCCCCACGTGCCCTCGCCGCCGTCCTTGCCGGGATACGCGAGCGCGGCGGGCGCGCTGAGGGCAAGCAGCCAGAGAGTGAGGAACGCCGTACGGACCATGCGGGCATGGTACCTAGACTCACTCGCGATGGCTGTCGTGATCGCGTCCGATCTCGCCAAGGACATGGCGGGTGAGCCCCTGCTGCGGGGCGTGTCGTTCAAGCTCGAGCGCCGGGACCGGCTGACGCTGTCCGGCCGCAACGGCTCGGGCAAGACGACCCTGCTCCGCATGCTCGCGGGAGAGACCGGCGTGGACGGCGGCGAGCTCGCCTTCCAGAAGAACGTGCGCGTGAAGCTGCACGACCAGCGGCCACCGCGCGACCGCGACCTCTCGCTGCGCGACTACGTGCTGTCCGGCTGCCAGGAGCTGCTCGCGCTCGAGGAGGAGCTCGCGTCGCTCGAGGCCAAGATGGCGGACGGCGACATGACGGTGTTCGACGCGTACTCGCGCGCGCAGACCCAGCTCGAGCACGCCGGCGGGTACAACTGGCGCGAGGGCGTGAACGCCACGCTGCACGGCCTCGGATTTCGCGACGAGCACATGGACCGCTCGCTGGAGACGTTCTCCGGCGGCGAGCTCACGCGCGCGTCGCTCGCGCGGGCGCTGGCCGGCGATCCCGACCTGCTGCTGCTCGACGAGCCCACCAACCACCTCGACATCCAGTCGCTGGAGTGGCTGGAAGGGCACCTGCAGACGCTCGACGCCGCCGTCGTCCTCGTCGCGCACGACCGCTGGTTCCTGGAGGCGGTCGGCACGAGCGTGCTCGAGCTCGAGGGCGGGCGCTCGAAGTTCTTCAAGGGCACGTGGTACCAGTGGCGGGCCGAGAAGGCGCAGCGCGAGCTGGCGCTCGGCCGGGCGATCGAGAAGCAGCAGGCGGAGATCGCCAAGCTCCAGCGGTTCGTCGACCGCTTCAGCGCGGGCACGCGGTCGCGGCAGGCCTCGTCGCGCCAGAAGAAGCTCGACAAGATGGACAAGCTCACGACCGACCCCAAGGACAGCAAAGGCCTCGGGTTCGCGTTCAAGCCGCCGGAGCGCTCCGGCCGGGTCGTGTTCGAGCTCGAGGACGGCAAGCTGCAGATCGGCGACCGCGTGCTGCTCGACCACGCCGAGCTGTGGCTCGAGCGCTCCGAGCACGTGACCCTCGTCGGCGGCAACGGCTCGGGCAAGACGACGCTGCTCACGGCGCTGACCGGTGGACGCGAGTTCGACGGGGGCAAGCTGCGGCGCGGGCACAACGTCAAGCTCGGCCTGCTCGCGCAGCACGCCGAAGAGCACCAGCGCGGGCGCACCGTGCTCGAGGCCTGCCAGATCGCGACGGGGCTCACGCCCAACAACGCGCGCTCGCTGCTCGGCAAGTTCCTCTTCAGCGGCGAGGACGCCGAGAAGCCGCTCGACGGCCTGTCCGGCGGCGAGCGCCAGCGGCTGTCGCTGGCCATCCTGGTCAGCAGCGGCGCCAACGTCCTGATCCTCGACGAGCCCACCAACCACCTCGACCTCGAGAGCCGCGAGGCGCTCGAGGAGGCGCTGCAGTCGTTCCAGGGCGCGTTGCTGTTGATCTCGCACGACCGCGCGCTGCTCGACGCGGTCGGCACGCGCACGGTCGCGCTCGAGGACCAGACGCTGCACTCCTACGTCGGCGGCTGGCCCGAGTACCTGCGCGTGCGCGAGGAGCGCGCCGAGGCCGAGCGGGCCGCGAAGCAGGCGAGGAAGGGCGCGCCGGCCGCGAAGGCCGCGCCCGCTCCGGCCGCGGTGAAGACGCCGCCGCGCTCCAAGAACGAGGTCGCGAAGGCCAAGAAGCTCGAGAAGCAGATCGAGCAGGCGGAGTCCGCGCTCGCGGCGCTGGAGGTCGAGCTCGCGGACCCGTCCGCCTGGAACGACCCGCGCTCGGCCGCGAAGTCGACCGAGCGGCACGCTGAGGCCAAGAAGACGCTCGAGACGCTGTACGCCCAATGGGAAGCGGTTGCGGGCTGAGTACCCGCACGTGCTGTCCATCCCCACGCGGTGGATGGACAACGACGTCTACGGGCACGTCAACAACGTCCAGTACTACTCGTACTTCGACACCGTCATCAACGAGTACCTGATCCGCGAGGGCGGCCTGGACATCCACGCGGGCCCGGCGATCGGGCTGTGCGCGGAGTCGCGGTGCGAGTACCACGCCGCGTTGGCGTTCCCGTCCGTGGTGCAGGCGGGCCTGCGGGTCTTGAAGCTGGGCCGGTCGAGCGTCACCTACGAGATCGGGCTGTTCGACGGCGACGCGGCCGAGGCGGCCGCCACGGGCACGTTCGTGCACGTGTTCGTCGACCGCGCGACGCGCCGTCCGGTGGCGATCCCGGACCCGCTGCGCGCCGCGCTTCGTCGCCTCGAGACCTAGCGCGCCCGCTTGGCGACCTTGTCCTTCCACTTGTCGTAGGTCTTCATCTGGACCGCGAGCATCGCCTTCGCCTGCGTCTCGGTCGTGTCGCCGCGCTGGACGGCGTCGTCGTAGGCGTCTTCGAGGAGCCGCTCGACGCGCGTCTTGAGCTTGGTCGGCTCCTTCGCGATCTCGAGCGGGCTCTTGCCGGCCTTGCGTGCCTCGCGGAACTCCGGCTTGCTGACGCCGAACAGGTCTTCGGCGTGCTGGGCGATCTTGGGATCGTGGAAGACGTGGAACAGCACGTGCTGGGCAAGATGGCTCTGGTCGAGGACGTCGTTGGTGCGCGCCAGGAGCGTCGGGTTCGCGCGCTCGCCGAGCAACCCCGCCGCAAGCTTGGCCTGGTCGGGGTAGCCGTGCTGGGCCGCGAGCTGCGCGATCGTGTTGCCGTGCGTCTTGAGGTGCTTGCGCACGTCCTTGCGCGTGACCCCCAGCAGGTCGTACAGCCGCGCCTCGTCGAACGGCAGGAAGTGCTGCATCACCCACGCGTCCTTCGGCAGCCAGTGGGCCTTGGCTCCGGCGGGGGCGTTGGAGTCCGGTCGCATCGCCGTGTGCCCGCCGTGGCTCGTCGTGAAGGCGGCGGGCCGCGGGGCCTCGTGGTCGGCGACGAGGAGGTAGGTGCCGGTCGCGGCGGCGGCGGCGACGATCGCGGGCACGGCGACCCGGCTGAGGAGCTTGAACATGCGGCCCACGGTCGCGCGGCTCCGGCAGGCGAAGGTTCGGAGAAGGTCAGCGCTGTGTAAGGCGGAGGGTGAAGCGCGCGCCGCCACCCGGTGCGTGCTCGGCGCTGACGGTGCCGCCCATCGCCCGCGTGAGCTCCGCCACGAGCGCCAGTCCGAGTCCGGTGCCTGACCCGGGCGGCGCGTACCGGTCGTGCAGGTAGAAGCGCTCGAACGCGCGTGGCAGATCCTCGTCGAGCAATCCTGGCCCGGTGTCCGTGACGGAGACCGCTCCGGGGGTGACGGCCAGCGTGACCGCTCCGCCGGCCGGCGTGACCCGCAACGCGTTCTCGACCAGGTTCGACAGCGCCTGCTCGAGCCGGTCCCGATCACCGCGGGCCGCCCCTGCGCCGCTGCGCGTGAGCCGCACGTCCAGCGCCGCGGCTCGCGCGGCGTGTCGCTCGCGCACGGCTTCGGCGATCGCGGCGAGGTCGAGCGCTTCGTCCTCGACCCGGAACCCGGGCCGGTCGAGCGAGCCGAGCGCGAGCAGGTCGACCACGAGCCGCTCGAGCCGGGCGGCTTCGCGGACGACGACCGGCCCGGCGGACGCCCCGTCGAGTGCGCCGTCCTCGAGGGCCTCGCCCTGCGCTCGCAGCGCGGCGAGCGGCGTCTTGAGCTCGTGGCTGACCGACCGCAGGAACTGCCGCTGCGCCGTCCGGGCCGTGGCGAGGTCGTCCTGCATGGCCGCGAACGCTCGCGCAAGGTCGCCGATCTCGTCGGTGCGCCGCAGGTCCGCCTCGAGCGCCGCGCCGGCGGGCGGTCCCGCCGGGTCCGCGCCGAGCGCACGGGCGGCCGCGCCCAGGCGGCGCAACGGGCGTGCCAGCCGGCCCGCGATCAGCAGCGCGGTCGCGCCCGCGAGGAGCGCCGCCGCGAGCGCGGCGAGGACGAACGCGCTGCCCACCGGAGCGAGGTCAGGGTCCGAGGCGCCGGCGCCGCGGGCGATCAACACCGGCGCGGCGTCGGCGGACCTCCGGCGGACGAAGAGCAGCTCACGGCCACGGCTGGGCACCCGGCCGCGCGCTCGGTCGCCCGGCGCCGCGGCGAGCGCCTCGGCGACGGCGCTCCGCGGCCCCACGCGGGTTGCCCGCCCGTCGCGCAGGATGAAGCGGCGCTCGGGGCCCGTGGGACCGCCTCCGCGGCCGAGCGTGGACGCCACGAGCTCGGCCTGGCGTGCGAGGTTGTCGAGCGCGCGCTCACGCGCGGACCGCACGCTCAGCAGCGCCGCGCCGCTGGCCGTCAGCACGGCCGCGATCAGCGCGACGCCGACGAGCGCGAGCGCGAGCCGCCCGCGCAGCCTCACGCGACGGCCTTGTAGCCCACGCCTCGGACCGTGCGGATCAGGTCCGGACGGCCGAGCTTGCGGCGCAGCTGGGCCACGTGGACCTCGACGGTGCGCGTCGGCGTGTGGAACTCCTCGGGCCAGACGGACTCGAGCAGCGTGGCGCGCTCGACGACCCGACCGCGCTCGCGGACCAGGCACGTGAGGAGGTCGAACTCGCGTCGCGTCAGCTCCACCTCGTGTCCGTCCAGGCGGACCTCGCGCGCGGCCTCGTCGATCTCGATCGGGCCGAGCGTCAGGGCGGACGCGTCCGACCGGTCCGCGCGGCGCAGGACCGCGCTCACACGCGCGACGAGCTCACGGGGTGAGAACGGCTTGCCCACGTAGTCGTCGGCGCCGAGCTCCAGCCCGGCGACCCGGTCGGCCTCATCGTCGCGCGCGCTGATGACGATCACCGGCGTGCGGCCACCGAGCTCGCGCAGCACGTCGAGGCCGTCCAGCGACCCCGCCAGCCCGAGGTCGAGCACCACCAGCGCGATCGGGTGCCGGTGCCGCTCGGCCAGCGCCTCCTCGCCGCTGCGCACCCACACGACCCCGAAGCCGGCCCGCTCGAGGTAGGCCTCGACCGCGCTCGCGATGCCGTGCTCGTCCTCGACCAGCAAGATCGTCCGCCCTCGCATCCACCCCCTAACACACCCGGAGGGGCGGCGATGCGAAACCTCCACCGCACACCGCTGGGTGGACGGGCGCGCGACCTTCGGAGGATGACGCGCAGCGGCCGCCGGGCGAGCCTGACGTGCGTGACCACGTTCAAGACCAGCCGGACGCTGGCCGCCGCACTCGCCATGACGGCGATCGTCGCCGCGCCCGCGTCCGCCGCCGAGCTCACCTACGTCGACCACCACAACGTCTACGTCGAGAACCTCGACGGCAGCGCGCGCCACGCGCTGAGCGCCGACGGCACGGCGGACCGCCCGTACGTGCTCCCGACCGCCGACGAGCAGGGCAGCCTGGCCGCCTTCCAGGCCAACGCGACCACCGGCCAGCAGGAGATCGTCTACTGGGCCTACGGCAAGGGCGAGCCGACGCGCTCGCGGATGCCGCGCACGCCCGGGGACCAGACGACGTCGCCGCCGACCAGCGCGCGCATGCAGCCCGACGGCGCGTCCGTGACGCTCGGCTACACGTTCCTCGCGTTCGGCGATCCCGCCCAGCCCCGCTACGGCCGGACGAACCCGAGCTCGGTGTGGCTGGGCGACGCGACCGCCTCGATCGACTACACCGACATCACCTGGCATCGCGAGCGGCCCGTGGTCGCCCGCGCCGACGGCGCCGTCTACTGGACCGGGCTCACGCAGCCCCTGTTCACGTCGGCCGAACCGGGCACGACCCTCACGTTCCTGGAGATCTCCGCGGACGGCACGCGGATGCTCGTCCGCCGGCGCGCCGCCGACGGCGCCCAGAGCCTCGACCTGTTCTCGTACGCCGGCCAGATCGGCTTCGGCGAGGTGACGAGCGGCTGCTCGATCCCGGTCGGTCCGGGGTTCGCGCGCGGCGCGCTCAGCCGCGACGGCAAGAGCGTCGCGTGGGACGACGGGGCGGGCGTGCACGTCGCCCAGGCCGAGCCCGATCGCTTCGACGGCAACCTCGTCTGCGGCTTGAGCGGGACGCGCACCGTCTCCGCGACGGCCAGCATGCCGTCGTTCTCGGCCGCGTCGACCGAGCTGCCGCCGCCCCCGCCCGGCCCGCCGGCGCCGCCGCCGTCCCCGCCCGCGCCGCCCGTGCCGACCAAGACGCCCGCGTTCAAGCTCTCCGCGCCGGCCAAGCTGAAGGCCTCGGCGCTGCGCAAGGGCGTGAACGTCAACGCCGATGCCCCGGCCGCCGGCACGGTGAAGCTGACGCTGCGTCGTGGCAAGCGCACCGTCGCGTCCGGGAGCGCGACGGCGAAGGCCGCGGGCACGCTCAAGGTCAAGCTCAAAGGCAAGCGCGGCGCCAAGCTCACGGGGACGCTCAAGCTCACCGGGACCTTCACCCCGAAGTCCGGCAAGGCCACGAGCACGTCCGCGAAGATCCGCGTGCGCTAACGCCTGGCCTGGAGCTCGGCGAAGCGGGCGAGGAAGGCGCGCTCGGCTTCGTCGGGCGGCCACGCGACGAGCTCGAGGTCGAGCGCTTCGACGCCGTCGAGCTCCGGCCACTCCCAGGCCACGCCGCTGAGGGCACGGCGCTCGGTGGCGAGCAGGGCGCGGTCCACGCGCTTGATCTCGGGGACGTCGGCTTTGATCCCGAAGCGCTCGCGCAGGACCGACTCGAGGTGGTCCTCGGCCTGCTTGAAAGCGGCGCCGAGGGGGCTGCGGTGCTTGATCGGGTGCGGCATGTCGCCGAGGTAGGCCTCGGTCGCGTCGTGCATGAGCGCGGCGAACACGTCCTCGACGTCGCCGCCGCGCTCCTCGACCAGCTCGGAGACGATGATCGAGTGCTGGGCGACGGAGTAGAACGGCCGGCAGTGGCCGCCGAAGCGGCAGACGTTCGCCAGCGCCCGCGCGATGTCGTGCGGGTCCAGCTGCTCGGGGTCCGGCTCGAACGGGTTCACGAACCGCCCCGACACGGTCTGCAGGTACGGGCCGGGGGCGGGGGGAGAGGGTGGGGTCATCGTTCCTCGATGCTGCGCAGCAACGGCTTGACGTCGACGATCGGCGTGCCGTCGAGCGCTTCCAGGTTACGGACCCGCAGGCGCGCGTCCGCCACCTCGAGCACGGTCACGCGGTGCAGCCCGATCGGGTTCGGGCGGTCCGGCGACCGCGTGTTGAACACGCCCTGCTCGCCGCGCGTGGCGTCACCGCGCGGGACCACCCGCAGGACGTCGCGCGCCGCGCGGTCCAGCCACGTGAGGATGAGGAGCTCGTCGCCGGCCGCGATGCCCTCGAGCCCTTCGACCACGGCGTCGCTGAAGTGCAGCCACGCGTCCGGCGCGCCCTCGTCACCCTGCTTGGGCGCCTCGTCGCGCCCCTTCAGCTCTGACTCGACCAGTCCGATCGGAAGCAGCTCCATGACCTCGTAGCCTCACAGACCGTGCCGATGGGAGCCAGTGAGAAGCCCGACGTGCTGGCCGACGAGGATCTCGGCGCGTGGACGCCCGACGGGCGCTTCGACGTCGAGGACGCGCTCGTGGGCGAGATCGACCTGGGCGAGCTCAAGGCCGCGGGGGCACGCGTGCTGCGCAGCCGGTTCGACAAGACGCGCCTCGCGGGCGCGCGGCTGCGGTCGCTGCGCGCGGCGGACGTGATCGTCGCCGACGCCGACTGGTCGAACGCCGACCTCGGCGGCGCCCAGCTCTCCCGCGTGCGCTTCGAGCGCTGCCGGATGACCGGGTTCAAGGCCGCCGAGGCGAAGCTCGAGGATGTCGCGTTCGTCCGCTGCAAGCTCGACCTCGCCAGCTTCCGCGGCGCCCAGCTGCGCCACGTGACCTTCGAGGACTGCGTGCTCGACGACGCCGACCTCACCTCGGCCCAGCTGCGCGAGACGCGCGTCGAGGCGAGCAGCCTGCGGCGCGTGCTGATCGACGACGCACGCCTGCGCGCGGTCGACCTGCGCGGCTCCGACGTCGAGCCCGACGGCGACGTCACCGCCCTGCGCGGCGCGACGATCGACCCGATCCAGCTCGTCGCGCTCGGCCCGCTGCTCGCGCGCGGCTTAGGGATCGACGTCCGCGACTGACAACACGATCTTGCGACGATGCGCCGTGGGCGCGATCGCGTACTCGAACGCGTCCTGCGCGCGCGTCACGGGCACGACGTCCGTGATGTAGGCCGGCAGCAGCGCGCGGGCGCCGAGGAGGTACGTGCGTGCGGCCTCCAGCGACGGGTGGCGCTCCATCGCCACGCCGCCGATCAGCGTCGCGTTCTTGCGGAAGAAGCGCGTGAACGGGAACGGGTAGTGCGCGTCGTCGGGGACGCCGAACGCGAGCACGGTGCCCTCGACGGCGACCGCTTCCACGGCCGCGGTGAGCGTGCGCGTCTGGTGGCCGACCGCCTCCACGACGAGGTCGAAGCGGTCGGGCGGGAGCGCGACCGCGTCGTCCCAGAGCACCTCGCGCACGCCGAAGGCGTCGGCCACGTCGCGGCGGTCGACGCGGTCCACGCCCGTCACGTGCGCGCCGCGCGCGGCGAGCACGTGCGCGAACAGCAGCCCGATCGAGCCGAGCCCGATGACGGCCACCCGCGCGTCCCGCACGTCACCGACCCGGCCGAGCGCGTAGAGGACGGTCGCCAGCGGCTGGATGACGGTCGCCTCCACGTCGGACAGGTCGGCGTCGACCGCGATCACCTGATCGGCGTCGACGACGAACCACTCCGCCAGCCCGCGATGCCCGGACGCCCAGCCGACCACCCGCGTGCCGTCCTCGGCGACGCCCCACCACCTCGTGCAACGGGAAGCCGGGGTCGCCGAAGTGGTCGATGAAGCTCTCGCTGCGGCGGCCGCGGAACGAGGGCAGGTCCGAGCCGCAGATGCCGCCCGCGAGCAGCCGCACCAGCCGCTGGCCGTCACCCGGCACGGGGGCGGGCGCCTCGACTCGCTCGAGCCGCCCGGGGGCGGTGAGGGCGTAGGCCCACATCCCCTCCATCTTTACCGGGTTCGCGCGCGGTACTCGCCGGGTGTCTGGCCGAGCGCGTGCCGGAAGGTGTCGATGAAGCTGCTCGTCGTCTTCCAGCCGCACTGCGACGCGGTGCGGGTGACCGAGGCGCCGCCGGAGAGCAGGATCATCGCTTCCAGCAGCCGCAGGTGCGTGCGCCACTGCGGGTAGCTCATGCCGAGCTCGTCGCGGAACAGCCGCGAGAGGCTGCGCTCGCTCGCGCCGACCTGACGGGCGAGCTCGGCCAGCGGGATCGATCGCGCGGGGTCGGCGGACGCGAGCGCGCAGGCGTCGGCGAGCCGCGGGTCGCGCGGGGTCGGGAGCGAGAGCGGCTGCTGCGAGGAGCGGCGGAGCTGGTCCCGCAGGACGGCGCGGACGCGGCCGGTCTCGGCCGCGCTCAGCTCCGGGTCGGCGGCGGCGATCAGCAGCTCGCGCAGGAACGGCGTGACGGCGACGATCATCGGCGCGGTCGCCGGCAGCGGCGGACGTTCGCGCGCGAAGCCGATCGCGTGGAACATGCTCGACCCGTAGAAGCGGTGCGCGTGCCAGACGCCGGCGGGCAGCCACACGGCGCGGTCCTTCGACGCGACCCAGCTGCCCGCCGACGTCTCGACCGCCAGCACGCCGGCGCTGACGTAGACGAGCTGGTGGTCCTCGTGGTGGTGACGTTCGATCGTGCTCCCACCGGCGTGCCGGGAGGCCGCGGTCAGCGTCCACAGCCGCTGGCGGGAATCCGACATAATCGCGCAGAATATCGGTAGCCGTACCGTCGCTCCGGTTCTACCGTCGAAGGCGTGAGTGCCCTCGCGACGCCCCTTGCCCCGCCCAGCGACCTGCCGATCTGGCAGCGGATGCGCGTGTGGGCGACCGCCCACGCGACCGCCGACCTCTACCAGGGCCTCGTCCCCGCCGCCGTCCCCTACTTCGTGCTCGAGCGCAACCTGAGCTACTCCGCCGCGTCGGGCCTCGCGCTCGCCGCGACGTTCGGCAGCGCGCTGCCCCAGCTCCCGATCGGGATGCTCGCCGACCGCCGGCGCGTGCCGTGGCTCGGGCCGGTCGGCCTGGTCCTCGCCGCGGTCGGCGTGGGGCTGGCGGGCGTCTTCGCGCCCTACCCGCTGGTGTTCGCGATGCTGCTGCTATCCGGCCTCGGCGTGGCGATGTTCCACCCGCCGGCGGGCCGCGACGCGCGCGTGGCCGCGGCGCACAGCGCGTCGGCCATGAGCGTGTTCGCCGCCGGCGGCAGCGTCGGCTTCTTCCTGGCGCCCGCGCTCGCCACCCCGTTGCTCGACGGCCTGGGCCTGAGCGCGCTCGTGCTGTTCATCCCGCCGGCGGTGCTGATGGCGTTCGTGCTCTCGCGTCACCAGTCGCGCCAGGTCGCGCAGGTCACGGCCAGCGGCGTGCCCGTCGGCACCGACCGCCCGCGCATGTTCGCGCTGCTGATCGCCGTCGAGGTCGCGCGCTCGTGCATCTCGTTCGGCATCAACACCTTCGTCGCCCTGTACTGGATCAAGGAGCTGGGCGCGTCCAGCACGCTCGGCGGCACCGCGCTCACGCTCGGCCTGCTCGGCGGCATCGCCGGCACGCTGCTGGGCGGGCGGATCGGCGACCGCTTCGGCCTCACCCGCACCATCCAGCTCGGCAACGCGGCGCTCATCCCCGCGTTCGGCCTGCTGCTGCTCGTGCGCGACCCGTACGTCGCGCTGATCTGCGTCACCCTGCTCGGCCTGACCGCGAACATCCCGCTCGCGGTGCTCGTCAAGCTCGGCCAGGACTATCTGCCGAGCCGCCCCGGCACCGCCGCGGGCGTGACCCTCGGCCTCGCGGTCAGCGCGGGCGGCCTGTTCCAGCCGGTGCTCGGCGTGATCGCCGACCACCACGGCCCCCGCGGCGCGTTCGTCACGCTCGCGTTCATGCCGCTGCTGGCGATGGCGCTGTCCGCCGGCCTGCGCCCGCCGAGGTAGTAGCTTGGCGCGATGCGGCGCCGTCCAGAGCAGCTCGCGACCGGCGAGTGGGCCGTCCTCGCGCTCGTCGCCGAGGCGCCGACCCATGGGTTCGCGGTCGCCCGCGCGCTCGCGCCCGGTGGCGAGGTCGGGCGGGTGTGGGCGCTGCGCCGCCCGCTCGTCTATCGCACGCTGGACGTGCTGGCCGACCGCGCGCTCGTGCGCGCCGCCGGCACCGAGCCGAGCGAGAGCGGCCCGCCGCGTACCGTGCTGGAGGTGACCGGCGCGGGCCGCGAGCGCGTGGACGCGTGGCTGCTCGAGCCGGTGCCGCACGTGCGTGACGCCCGCGCCGACCTGATGCTCAAGCTGCTCTACCTCGACCGGGCGGGACGCGACGCCACGCCGTTGCTCCACGCCCAGCGTGAGCGGTTCGAGGCGATCGCGCGCGAGCTCGAGGCCGGGGAGGACGAGGGATTCGCGCGGACGCTCGCGCAGTGGCGGCTCGAGAGCACCCGTGCCGCGATCCGCTTCGTGGAGGCGGTCGAGCCGGGCCGATGAGCCGATGGGCGCGGCTGGTGCTCCTGGACGACTCCGGGCCGCGTCGCCGGGGCGACGCGTGGCTGTTCGCGCTCGCCGGCGTGCTGGTCGTCGGGCTGATCTGGTGGTTCTTCATCCCGCCGCGGGTGAGCCGTCCCGACGAGCCCGTGTGGTGTCCGAAGGGCACGCAGCGCTTCGATGCGCGCGAGATCCTCGGCAAGGACTTCGACGACGGCTACGACTACGCGCGGGAGCGCGGGTGCACGGTCCGCGACTTCACCCACGGCGGCACCGACGACGAGCAGACCGCCCGCATCAGCGTGTTCGTCCGCCGGGGCGTGATCACAAGGATCGACGGGATCTACTGAACGACCCGGGCGCTGCGTGGCGCGAACGACGCGAAGGCGCGCGCTCCACGCTCCAGCCCGTCGGCGCGGGAGACCTCGGCGACGAGCGGCCCGACGCGCACCCGGGTGCGTCCGCGGTCGGGCGTGATCGAGCCGACCGTGCCGGCGAGCACGTTGCCCGCCGCCGGCGCCTCGGTCGTGACGGTGATCTCCCACGGGTAGACGGCCACGCCGACGCGGCCGGACGCGGGCTCGGCGACCTCGATCACGGTGCCGTCGTCGAGCGTCACGCGGGTGCCGTCGGCGGTGCCGTGCAGCAGGTTGCCGCCGGTGAGGCTCGCGACGAACTCGTCCGCGGGGCGCGCCGTCAGCTCCTCCGGCCGGCCGACCTGATGCAGCCGGCCGTCGCGGATCACGCCGATGCGGTCGGCGAGCGTGCTGGCGTCGAGGAAGTCGTGGGTGACGATCAGCGTCGGGATCGCGAGGGTGGCGAGGATGTCCGCGAGCTCCTCGCGCACGGCGGTGCGGGTGTGCGCGTCCAGCGCGGACAGCGGCTCGTCGAGCAGCAGCACCTGCGGGTCACGGCCGAGCGCGCGGGCGACGGCCACGCGCTGGCGCTCGCCGCCGCTCAGGCGCGTCGGCTTCTCGCGCGCGAGGTGGCCGATGTGCAGCCGGTCGAGCAGCTCGCGCACCCGCGTGCCGGACGCGCCGCCGAAGGCCACGTTCGCCGCCACGGTGAGGTGCGGGAACAGCGCGTACTCCTGGAAGACGAGGCCGACGCTGCGGCGGTCGGGCGGGAGGTCGACCCTGAGGGCGGCGTCGAACCACACGCGCTCGCCGAGCGCGATCCGCCCGTCGGCCGGGCGCTTCAAGCCCGCGACGTGGCGCAGGATCGTCGACTTGCCGGCCCCGCTGGGGCCGACGAGCGCGAACGTCTCGGCGCCGACCGTCAGGCGGGCGCGGAGCTCGAACGTCCGAAGGGGGTCGGTGAGGTCGAGCTCGAGCGGCGCCACGAGAGGAGCTTGTACGAAAGCAGGACGGCCGCGCTGATGACGACGAGCAGGATCCCGATCGACAGCGCGACGTCGAAGCTCGCCTCCAGCTGCTCGTAGATCGTCAGCGTCAGCGTGCTGGTCTCACCGCGCACGTTGCCGGCGAAGACGATCGTCGCGCCGAACTCGCCGATCCCGCGCGCGAAGGCCAGCACCCAGCCGGCGACGAGGCCACTCGCCGCCAGCGGCAGCGCGATCCGCACGAACGTGCGCGCGGGGGATGCGCCCAGCGTGCGGGCCGCGTCGTGCAGGGTCGGGTCGACGCTCTCGAACGCGCTGATGGCCTGCCGCAGGTAGAACGGCGACGCGACGAACACGACCGCGAGCACGACCGCCCACTCGGTGAACGGCAGCACGATGCCCCGGTCCTGCAACGCGCCGCCGAACAGCCCGCCGGCGCCGAACGCGGCCAGCAGGCCGATCCCGGCCACCGCGGGCGGCAGCACCAGCGGCAGCTCGATCAGCGTGATGACGAGCGCGCGCCCGCGGAACCGCCGCGTCGCGAGGAAGTAGGCGGCCGGCGTCCCCACCGCGAGGATCAGCACGTTGGCGATCGCGTTGGTGCGCGCGGTCACCTTCAGCGTGTCCTGCACCGCGGGGTCGCGGAGCAGGCCCGGGACGTCGCCCAGCGGCACCTCGGTGAACAGCGCGACGATCGGGATCGCCAGGAACGCGACCGCGATGCCCAGGCAGAGCGCCAGGAAGCCGGTGAACGCCGGGCGCACTCAGGTGCCCGGAGGTGGTCCGAAGCCCTGGCGCTCGAGCGCGTCGCGGCCGTCGGGCGACGTCACCGTGGCGATGAACGCCTCCGCGGCCTTCGCGTTCGCGCCCTTGCGCTTGACCGCGCACAGCAGGTACTGGATCTTCGGCTGCGTCTCGGCCGGCAGGCGGATCACCTCGACGCGGTCGCCGGCGGCGCGCGCGTCGGTGTTGTAGGCGAAGCCGGCGTCCGCGGATCCGAGCGCGACCTTCGAGGTCAGGCTCGCCACGTTGGCCTCGTTGGAGACCGTGTTGCGCTCCAGGATCGTGCGCATCCCCGCGTTCTCGAGCAGCTGGCGCGTGTACTTGCCGACCGGGACGTCCTCGGTGCCGACCGCGAGCCGTCGACGCGGACCGCTCGTCAGCGACTCCAGCGACGTCACCTTGCCCGGGTTCCCCGCCGGGACGAGCAGCACCACCGCGTTGCTCGCGAACGGCACCGGCTGCGAGCAGCGGCCCGCCTTGAACAGCGCGTCCGGCTCCTTGGCGCTTGCCGAGGCGAAGACGTCGGCCGGCGCCCCGCGCTCGATCTGCGTCTGCAGCTGGTTCGAGCCGGCGAAGTTGTACCGCGGGGCCTTGTCCAGCTCCGGGAACACGTCGCGCAGCGAAGCCGCGGCGTAGACCGTCGGCGGCGTGCGCTCCTCGCCGCCGCAGCCGACCGCGACCAGGGCGGCGCCGGTCGCAGCCATGCATAGGAACTGCCTAAGCACGCTCATCGCGGCGCATCTTAGTCAAAACGGAACTACCGCGCCGCGGGGTTAGGATTCCGAGACGATGCTGCGGACCGCCGAGACTCCCATCGAAGCCGAGCTCGAGTCGTACCGCCGGGCGCTGACCGGCTACTGCTACCGGATGATCGGGTCGGGCTCCGAGGCTGAGGACGCCGTCCAGGAGACGATGGTCCGTGCCTGGAAGTCGGCTGACAAGCTGCAGGAGCGGGCCGCGTTGAAGGCGTGGCTGTTCCGGATCGCCAACAACGTCTGCCTGGACATGCTCGGCAGCGCGCAGCGGCGGGCGACGCCGATGGACATGGGGCCGAGCTCGGGCGCGGACGCGCCGCTCGGCGACATGCTCGTGGAGAGCGCGTTCGTCCGGCCGATCGCCGACGCGAAGGTGCTCGAGCCGACCGCCGACCCCGCCGAGCTGGCCGCCGAGAAGGAGACGCTGCGGCTCGCGTTCGTCGCGGCGCTGCAGCACCTGCCGGCCAAGCAGCGCGCGGTGCTGATCCTGCGCGAGGTGCTGCGCTGGCAGGCGAGTGAGGTGGCGGAGCTGCTGGACACGAGCGTCGCGTCGGTCAACAGCGCGCTGCAGCGCGCCCGTGCGACGATCGAGGAGAAGCACCTGGACGCCAGCGGCTCGGCGACGGTCGACGATGCCGAGCAGAAGGAGCTGCTGCGCAAGTACGTCGCCGCGTTCGAGGCCTATGACATGACGGCGCTCACCGCGCTGCTCAAGGACGATGCCGCCTTCAGCATGCCGCCGTGGCCGCTGTGGGTGGTCGGGCCGGACAGCATCCGGCAGTTCATGACCACCACGGGCGCGAAGTGCGAGGGCTCGAAGGTGCTGGTCACGCAGGCCAACGGCGGGCCGGCGTTCGGCATCTACAACCCGACGCCCGAGGGCGACTACGCCGGCTGGGCGGTCGTCGTCATGGAGACGTCAGAGGGGCGGGTCTCCGGGCTGCATCACTTCATCTACCCGGAGCTGTTCGCGGAGTTCGGGCTCCCGCTCCGGCTCGACGGCGAGCACGTCGGCCAGGCCGACGAGCTCCAGCAGCCCGCGTAGCTCGTCGGGCACGTTGCGCAGGCGCACGCGCTCGCCGCGGCGGCGGGCGCGCAACTGCATGCGGGCGAGCGCCTCGACCAGGGCGAGATCGGGACTCGTCGCGTCCACGTAGCCGACCACCTCCTCGGTCTCGGCGTTGACGACTTGCACCGTGTCTCGCTGCATCAACGACTAAGACGACGCGCGTCGCGGAAACTCATCGCGTGGCCGGAAGTGGGGGCCGGCAACTATTCCGACGGCCGGTCCGCACGGGGAATCCTTGACGCGCGAGATGAATTCGTTGATGATCACGCCGAATGTGGTCTACGACGGCGCCGTAGACGCATCCGGTCGCCGCGGCCGGCCCGGGTACTCCTCCCCGGTCCGGCCGCGGCCGACCACCTACCGGCGGTCCTCGAGGGTGCCGTGGCCGGCCGTCGCGCGGCCGTTCGGCGTGGTCTCGCGGTCGCGGTCGAAGCGCCCGCGGTCACGGTCGTGCTCGAGCTCGTCGCGGTCGTGGCGGGTGGCCATCGGCGCCCCACCGCGGCGCCGGCCGACGCGCGGCATCATCGCCAGCACGACGAGCGCGGCGCCCATCGCGCCCATGATCAGCTTCGTCCAGTTGTTCGTCGCGATGATGCCGAGGATGTCGGTCCCGTCGGAGAGCGCGATCAGCGCGCCGACGATCATCACGACGCCGACGATGAACGCCATCGACTTGGCGCCCCAGTGGATGGGCGAGCCGAGCAGCAGCAGCAGGCCCGCGGCGGCGAAGGCCAGCCACGTCCAGCCGTTGCCTTCAACGCCCAGGAACGTGCTGCCGTTCACGGTGCCGTCGGGCACGTCGAACGTGAAGCTCTGGTTCGCGAAGATGAAGCCCAGGACGCCGAACACCAGCGAGGCGATGCCGATGATGGCCACCGGGCCCTTGGCCAGCGAGAGCCCCTTGCGCGGTTTGACGGTGTCGTCGTAGGTCTCGGTACGTGCCATGCGGATCCTCCTAGAAGCCTTTTGTAGGAGGATTCCCCTCCACTGCGGCCCGCATGCCTGGTGTCACCTCATGTTGCGCGCGATCCTCATCACCCTTGCCGTGCTGGCCTTCCCCGCCGGTGCGTCCGCGGCTCCCTTCGGCGAGCTGCCGTTCCAGTCCGCGGGCGGCGCGGCCGCGTGCCTGCGCCCGACCGGCGCGCCCGGCGAGGTCGTGCGCTGGGTGCGCGGCGGCGTGCAGACGATGACGGCACGCGCCGACGGCCTGCACCCGACGGGCGGCGTGCCGCTCGGCACGTCGACGAGGTGCCCCGACGTCACCGGGCATCCGAACGGCGCGGCGGTGCTGGCCGCGGCGGTCACGGGCGGGATCCGGGTCGCGCTGCGCGAGCCGGGCGCCGGAAGCTGGAGCCCGCCGGTGACGCTGAAGGGGCAGGAGTACTCGTCGGTGGCCGACGTCGCGATCTCGCCGCGCGGCGACGTGGTGCTCGCGTGGACGGAGACGGGCGAGGCGATCGAGGCGCGCACCACCGTGCGGGTGGCACGCCGGCCAGCGGGCGGGACGTTCGGCGCCCCCGAGACGCTCATCCGGCCCGCCGAGGAGACGCTGGAGGCCGAGGTGCAGGTCGGCATCAGCGCCGCGGGCGAGGCGATCGTCGCCCAGGGCCGGCCGGCCGGGCAGTTCGAGCGGGTGTCCGTCCGGGTCGGCGCGGCGAACGCGCCCCTGGGGCCGGAGCAGCGGCTCGTGTCCCGGCGCGTGGGCTCCGGGCCGTCGCTCGCGGTGGCACCGGACGGCCGGGCGCTGATCGGCGTCGGCGGTCCGATGGACGCCCCCGTGCTCTACGAGCGGCCGCCGGGCGGGAGCTTCGGTCCGGCGGTGAAGGTCGACCTGCGCTCCGACTTCGACGCGCCGGTCGTGGCGCTGCGGGCGGACGGCGCCGCGGTCGTGGTGTCGGGGCAGGGGGAGTCGGCGATCGAGGCCGTGACGCGCGCCGCGCCCGGACCGTTCGGCACCCGCGTCGAGGTGGCGCCGGCGCTCCCGGTCCACCGGCGCGCGGACTTCGGCGTGCTCTACGGCGTGGTCGGCACCAACCCGCCGCCCGAGTCCTTCCCGGACGTCGGCGTGACGTTCACCGCCGACGGGCGCGCGTTGGTGCTGCGCGCCACGGAAGAGCGCGGCCTCAGCGTCGCGACGTTCCCGGTCGCGACCGGGGCGCCGAGCGAGCACTCGCTGGTGGGCGGCACGCTGCGCGCGCCGTACGGGCTGTCGCCCCTGACGCTGCCGGACGGCCGGCTGGCGGTCGCGTGGACCGACGACCGCGGCCTGCACGACTCCACGCGCCGGCGCGACGGTCGGCTGCACCTGGCGGTCGAAGGCGTGCCCGGCCCGGTCGAGGCCGCCGCGCCGAAGGTCACGGTCGGCACGCCGAAGGTCCGCGCGCTGCGGCCCGCGCAGTCGCTGAAGCTGCCCGTCCGCTGCAGCGCCGCTTGCGACGTGCGCGTGGCCGTGCCGGGGTACCCGAGCCCGACGGACGTCACCGGCTCGCTGGCCCGCGCGGGGACGATGGAGCTCGTGATCCGGCCGGCCAGCGACGGGCTCGCGCCGGCGCGTGGGCGGCTGCGGCTGGTGCTGCGCTCGTCCGCGCCCAACGCGCGCACGGTCCAGCGCCAGACGGTCTCCCTCGCGCTGCGCCGGCTGCCGCCGCCGCGCGTGCCGCGGCTCCTCGGCGTCCGCGCGCGCCGCGTGGGTGACGACATCGTCGTGCGCTGGCGCACGGACGGCCCGGTGCTCGACGCCTACTTCCTCGTCTACGCCACGAAGGGACGCGCCCGCGGGGAGGGCGTCGTGGCCATCGGCACGCCCAAGCGCCTGGCGGGTCGCGCCTTCACCGTCCGGCTGCGCGACGCCCGTGCGGCGCGCTACGTGTGGGTCTCGCTGGCGCCGCTGAGCAGCGGGATGAAGGGACGCTCGGTCCGTCTTAAGGTGCCTCTCACGTAACGATTACGTCGAGAGATGAGCATCCGCGCCCTCGGGATCGCTACTTTTTGCTTCCGCTTGAGCTTAAACGAGTCACCAGGACCGAGTGTCCGGCACGCCAACCGCGTGCGCCTGTTGCAGGCGCTGCTGCGCCACCCGGCGCGCAGCCGTGCCGATCTCGGGCGCTCGCTCGGGCTCTCGCGCGCCACGGTCACCGCACTGCTCGGCGAGCTCGAGCTCGCGGGCATGGTCGAGCAGCACCGGCCCGACGGTGAGGAGGACCGGCCCGCGGCGATCGGCCGGCCGCCGCTGCAGGTGTCGCTGACGGCGACCGCCGCGTTCGCGGTCGGGCTCGACTTCGGCCACCGCCACATCCGCAGCGCGGTCTGCGACCTCGGCGGGCGGATCGTCGGCGACCAGTGGTCGGTCGTCGGCACCGACACCGACCCGGCGAGCGCGTTCGACCTTGCGCAGCGGCTCACGATGGCGGCGCTCGAGCAGGCGGGCGTGCCGACGTCGTTCGTGGTCGGCGTCGGGGCGGGGCTGGCCGTGCCGGTCGACGGCGCGACGGGCCTCATCCACGCGGAAGGCATCCTGCCCGGGTGGGACGGCGTGCGGCCGGCGGCGGAGCTCGAGCAGCGGCTCGGCCTCCCGGTCCAGGTCGAGAACGACGCCAACGCGGGCGCGATGGGCGAGCACCTCTTCGGCGCCGGCCGCGGCGTCGCCGACATGGTCTACCTGCGGCTGTCCGCGGGCACCGGCCTCGGGATGATCCTCAACGGCGACGCGTACGGCGGGGTCAGCGGGATCGCCGGCGAGGTGGGGCACACGCCCGTTGTCGAGGACGGGCTCATCTGCCGCTGCGGCAACCGCGGCTGCCTGGAGACGCTGGCCACGCCCGCCGCCGTCGCGGACCTCCTGAGCCGCAGCCGCGGCGAGACGATCACCTTCACACAGCTGCTCGAGCAGCTTCGCGAAGGCGACCGTGCCGCCCGGCGCGCGATCGCGGACACGGGGGTGGCGGTCGGCCGTGCGGTCGCGTCGGTCGTGAACCTGCTCAACCCAGAGCTGGTCATCATCGGCGGCGAGCTCGCCGCGGCGGGCGACGTCCTGCTGGACCCGATCCGCGAGGCCGTCGAGCAGCGCGCGGTCCCCCCGGCGGCGCGCGCGGTGCGCGTGATCCGCGGCACGCTGGGCGAGCACGCGGAGGTGCTCGGCGCCGCGGCGGTCCAGCTCGCCCGCGCGCCCGAGGCGCTCGCGGGGCGTCTCGCGCAGGCGTCCTGAAGCCGGCTCAGCGTCGCCGCGCGCGCAGCAGCCCCACGCCGAGCACGACGGCCCACACGACGCCCGCCACGAGCAGCAGCTGCGCGTACGGCGAAGCGCTCTCACCCCGGATCAGCTGCACGACCACGGCGACGAGCAGCACGGCCGTCAGCACGTTGCCGATCGCCCGTTCGGCGGCGTGCTCGGCGGCCTTGCGCGTCCTCGAGTTCATGCGCGCCTTCCTACCCGGGGCCAGGAGCGGGCGCGCGCCGGGCTCAAGAATGGCCGTTCGTGCGCTTGAGGGTCATGCCCTCGAGGACGTTCGCGACCGTCTCGCAGGCGTCGATCGCGCACTCGAGCGTGTCGAAGATGTCCTTCCAGCGGATCACGATCATCGGGTCGATGCCGGCCACGAACAGGTCGGCGAGGGCGGCGCGCTGGATCTTGTCGCCCTCGTTCTCGAGGCGGTGGATCTCGACGAGCTGGGCGCCGACGTCCAGGCCGTTGCGCAGGCCGCGCAGGGACTGGGCGACCTGCTCGGAGCAGGAGACGAGGACGGCGGCCATCGCCTCGGCCTGCTCCATCGGGGCCTCGACGCCGTAGAGCGCCAGCTGGTCGGCGCACTCCTCGGCGTAGTCGACGATGTCGTCCAGCGCGCCCGCGAGCGCATGGACGTCGGCGGAGTCCAGGTGCGCGCGCCGCGAGCCGCGCTTGGCCAGCCGGTGGTGGATGTCGTGGACGATCCGGTCGCCCTCCTGCTCGCACAGGACGATGTCGCGGGAGAGGCCCGCGCGCTCGGGATAGTCGGACAGCAGGTCGCGCAGCAGCAGAGCGGACCGCTGGACGTTGCGGCCCGACTCATCGAACAGCGTCAACAGCTCCGGGTCGGGCCGGGTCCGGCGCAACAGCACGGATCGACCGTACAGGGCCAAATCGCTTGCGCCGAACGCGTTCACAACCTCTTCACGGGCGCCGAGCGCCCCTGGGATTCACTGATCGAGGCGCTCCCGCCGGAGCGGCGCGCCGAGCAGTCCCTCCCGGGGCCTGGCGCGGCAACTCTCTCCTCCCGCGCCCGGTCCCGGGAGTCCCCACCGCCGGTACGGTGGTCGCAGTGCTTACGACCAGACTGCCGCCTTTCGCCGAGGCACGTCCGAGCGTCCGCCGAGCTGTGGAATGGGCCCTCGTCATGCACGCGGACCAGCGCCGTGAGGTCGACCAGGCCCCGTTCGTCCTGCATCCTCTCGAGGTCGCCTCGCTGCTGAACGGCCGCGACTTCAGCGACGAGGTCGTGACCGCCGGCGTCCTGCACGACGTGGTGGAGAACACGAGCGTGACCGTCGACGACGTGGAGCGCCGCTTCGGCGTGCGCGTGGCCGCGCTCGTGGCCGCCGTGTCCGAGAACCCGGCGATCGAGGACTACGTGGCCCGCAAGGCGGCGCTGCGTGCGCAGGTGGCCGCGGCCGGCACGGGCGCCTGCGCGGTCTACGCCGCCGACAAGGTGGCCAAGGTGCGCGAGCTGCGGGCCAAGGTCGCGCGCGACCCGTCGGCGCTGCAGGGGCCCAAGCTCGAGCACTATCGCGCCAGCCTCACGATGCTGCGCGCCGAGACGACGGGCCTCGCCCTCGTCGACCAGCTCGAGTTCGAGCTCTGGGCGCTCGACGTGTTACCGCCTTCACAACTTGATAACGACGGGTTCACGGACCGGTAACCGGTTCCAGGCGCGTACCGCCCAAGGTACGCGTCGATGCACACGAGTGAGCAGACGGAAGTCCTGATCGCCGGGGAGTTGGAGATCCGGCCGTCCGAGCATGTTGCTCGGGCGGGTGGACGGACGCTCTCGCTCTCGGTGCGCGAATTGGAGTTGCTGGCGGCACTGGCGCGCCTGGAGGGACGCATCGTGTCGCGCGAAGAGCTCTACACGACGGTCTGGGGCGCGCCCATGCGCGGTGCCGACCGCTCGGTCGACGTCTATGTGCACAAGCTGCGGACGAAGCTCGCGAGAGCGCTTCCGCACGCGGAGTTCATCCACACGCACTTCGGCTTCGGCTACCGCTTCGAGCGCGAGCCTTCACAGCTTTTTCACAAGTCAGGAACAAGTCGGTAACAGGACGCCGCCCTCGCCCTGCGAGGGTCATCGGCGTACGGATCAGAGAAGGAAGGGTCAATGGGAACCACCCGGTTCAAGCCGGTGGCGATGGCGGCTGCCGTCGCGCTGGCGTTCGGCGCGACCGCGTGCGGCGCAGCCAACGAAGAGCCTGCCCAGAGCGGCAGCAACAACGCCAACGCCGCTGCGGCGACGCCCGCGGCCGCTGAGCTGTCGGGCAACCTGGCCGGTGCCGGCGCGTCCTCGCAGGAGGCGGCGCAGCAGGCCTGGATCGCCGGCTTCCAGGAGGCCAACCCCGACACGACGATCTCCTACGACGCGGTCGGCTCCGGCGGCGGTCGTGAGCAGTTCATCGCCGGTGGCGTCGCCTTCGCCGGCACCGACTCCCACGTCAAGGACGAGGAGCTCACCGGTGCTCAGGAGCGCTGCGGCGGTCCCGACAACCTGATCGAGATCCCGGCGTACATCTCGCCGATCGCGGTCATCTACAACCTCGACGGCGTCGAGAACCTCCAGCTCTCGCCGGAGACGCTCGCGAAGATCTTCAAGCAGGAGATCAAGACGTGGGACGACGCGGCCATCAAGGCCGACAACCCGGACGCGACGCTCCCGAGCGAGCGCATCACGGTCGTCAACCGCTCTGACGAGTCGGGCACCACGGAGAACTTCCAGGAGTACCTGGCCGCCGTCGCCCCCGACGTGTGGGACTTCGAGGTCAGCGGCGACTGGCCCGTCAAGGGCGGCGAGGCCGCTCAGGGCACGTCCGGCGTGGTCGACGCCGTCAAGGCCGGCAAGGGCGCGATCGGCTACGCCGACGCTTCCCAGGCGGGCGAGCTCGGCAAGGCTTCGGTCAAGGTCGGCGAGGAGTTCGTCGCCCCGACGCCCGAGGCGGCCGCCAAGATCGTCGAGGCCTCCGAGGAGACCGACGACCCGGGCGCGCACGTGTTCACGTACGACCTCAAGCGCGACACCACCGAGGCCGGCACGTACCCGATCGTGCTCGTGTCCTACCTGCTGGCCTGCACCAAGTACGACGACGCCGCTCAGGGCGCCCTCGTCAAGGGCTACGTCAACTACATCGTCAGCGCGGAGGGCCAGCAGGCCGCCGCGACCAACGCGGGCTCCGCCCCGATCAGCGAGGCCGTCCGCGCCAAGGTGCAGCCGGCCGTCGACGCGATCGCGGCCAACTAACGAACCACCACTGGAGCTGAGGCAGACGTGAGCGCAGCCGACGTCGACGACCTGCAATCCGTAGTTCGCGGCGGACCCGCCAGGGGCGGCGTCGGTGACCGCGTCTTCAAGGGAGCCGCGACCGGCGCGGGTGGCCTGATCCTGGCCATCCTCGCCGGTGTGGCGATCTTCCTGCTGGTGAAGGCCTGGCCGGCCATCACCGCCAGCGCCGAGGACCTCCCCAACCAGGAGAGCCTCATCAAGTACGTCTGGCCTCTGCTCTACGGCACCGTCGTCGCCGCGACGATCGCGATCATCGTCGCGGTGCCCATGGCCGTCGCGGTGGCGCTGTTCATCAGCCACATCGCGCCGCGCCGCATCGCCCAGCCGATGAGCTACCTCATCGACCTGCTGGCCGCGATCCCGAGCGTCATCTACGGCCTCTGGGGCATCGCGGTCCTCGGCCCGGCGTCCGTGCCGGTGCTCGAATGGCTGTCGGACAACCTCGGCTTCATCCCGTTCTTCGAAGGCCCCGCCTCGTCCACGGGCCGCACCATGCTCGTCGCGGGCGTCGTGCTCGCGGTGATGATCCTGCCGATCATCACGGCCGTCACGCGCGCGGTGTTCGAGCAGACCCCGCGCCGGCTGCAGGAGGGCGCGCTCGCCCTCGGCGCCACGCGCTGGGAGATGATCCGCCTGACCGTCCTGCCGTTCGGCAAGTCGGCGATCATCTCCGCCTCGATGCTCGGCCTCGGCCGCGCGCTCGGCGAGACCATGGCCGTGGCCATCCTGCTCTCGGTCTCCGGCGGCGTGACCGACAACCTGATCTCGTCGGCGAACCCGTCGACGATCGCCGCCAACATCGCGCTCACCTTCCCCGAGTCCTCCGGCCTCGCGGTCAACGCGTTGATCGCCTCCGGCCTCGTCCTCTTCGCCCTGACGCTCGCGGTCAACATGGCCGCGCGCACGGTGATCAACCGCCAGGTCCGGATCTAACCCATGAGCACCGAACCCACCGAACGCGAGCACGTGACCGAGCCCACGCACGAGCCGCAGGGCCTGCCGTCGCTGGCGGGCAACACGGCCCACACCGTCGATGTGCCCGTCGCCGAGACGTCCGCGCCCGCGCGGGTGCGCCCGCCGGTGCAGGTCGCCGGCCGGGTCCTGCCGGGTTGGGCGCCGTGGGGCATCGTCGCCGGCGTGGCCGCCGTGATCGGCCTGCTGCTGCTCGCGACGGGCTTCAACCTCGCGCTCTGGATCGTCGCGACGGTCGTCGTCGGCGGCGTCGCGCAGTACGTGATCTCGCGCACCGTCGAAGGCCCGCGGCGTGCGACCGACCGCACCGTCACCTACGGCGTCGTCGCCGCGTTCGCGCTGGCGCTCACGCCGCTCGTCTCGCTGCTCTACACCGTGATCGAGCGCGGTGCCGCGCGCTTCGACTCGCAGTTCTTCACGTGGTCGATGCGCGGCGTGATCGGCGAGGGCGGCGGCGCCATCCACGCGATCTACGGCACGCTCATCATCACGGGCTGCGCCGCGGTGATCTCGGTGCCGATCGGCATCCTCGCCGCGATCTACCTGCAGGAGTACGGCACCGGGCGCCTGAAGCGCGCGCTGACGTTCTTCGTCGACGTCATGACCGGCATCCCGTCGATCGTCGCCGGCCTGTTCGCCTTCGCGCTGTTCTCGATCTTCCTCGGCCCGGGCATCCGCCTCGGCATCATCGGCGCGGTCGCGCTGTCGGTGCTGATGATCCCGATCGTCGTGCGGTCGACCGAGGAGATGCTGCGGATCGTCCCGAACTCGCTGCGCGAGGCGTCCTACGCGCTCGGCGTGCCCAAGTGGCGGACGATCCTCAAGGTCGTCCTGCCGACCGCGCTCGGCGGCATCGTCACCGGCATCGTGCTTGCGATCGCCCGCGTGATCGGCGAGACCGCTCCGCTGCTGATCACCACCGGCGTCGTGGCATCGGTCAACACCAACCCGTTCGACGGCCGCATGCAGAACCTCGCGGTCTTCGCCTTCAGCTCCTACAAGTCCCCCGGCGTGCCGCCCGAGCCGTCGATCGACCGTGCGTGGACCGCCGCGCTCGTGCTGATCATGATCGTGATGATCCTGAACGTGGCCGCCCGCTTCATCTACCGCCGCTTCGGCACGGAGATCCGATGACCGCCATCGCGCCCGTCAAGGCCAAGAGCATCAAGGCCACCAACCTGAACCTGTACTACGGCAAGTTCCTGGCGGTCAAGGACGTCAACATCACGATCGAGCCGAACAAGGTCACGGCGCTGATCGGCTCCTCCGGCTGCGGCAAGTCGACGTTCCTGCGCTCGCTGAACCGGATGCACGAGCTCGTCCCGGGCGCGTACGCCGACGGCGAGGTCCTGCTCGACGAGACCGACATCTACGCGTCCGACGCCGACCCGGTCCAGGTCCGCCGCCAGATCGGCATGGTGTTCCAGGCGCCGAACCCGTTCCCGACGATGTCGATCTACGACAACGTGGCGGCCGGCCTCAAGCTCAACGCGCGCAAGATCAAGAAGGCCGACCTCGACGCGATCGTCGAGCGCGCCCTGCGCGGCGCGAACCTGTGGGACGAGGTCAAGGACCGCCTCGGCAAGCCCGGCATGGGCCTGTCCGGCGGCCAGCAGCAGCGTCTCTGCATCGCTCGCGCGACCGCCGTCGAGCCCGACGTCCTCCTGATGGACGAGCCCGCCTCGGCCCTCGATCCGATCTCCACGCTCGCGATCGAGGACCTGATCACCGAGCTCAAGAAGGAGTACACGATCGTGATCGTCACGCACAACATGCAGCAGGCGTCGCGCTCATCCGATAACACTGCCTTCTTCAACATCGAGGGCACCGGCAAGCCGGGGCGTCTCGTCGAGGTGGACACGACGGAGAAGATCTTCTCCAACCCGTCCAACAAGGAGACTGAGGACTACGTCAGCGGACGATTCGGCTGAGCCCTTCGCGGTCAGGAGAGAGATCGTGGGTGGCCGTCAGCAATTCCAGGAAGAGCTCCGCGAGCTCGAGTCGCAGGCGCTCGGGGGGATCGACCTCGTCGTCAAGACCCTCGACCGCACGCTCGAGGCGCTCGAGCACCAGGACATCGAGCTCGCGTCGATCGTCATCCATGACGACGATCGCATCGACGGGCGGTATCTGGAGGTCCAGCAGGGCATCCTGTCCCTGCTCGCCCTGCAGGCGCCCGTCGCGTCGGACCTGCGGCTCGTCGCCGCGCTGCTGCACGTGATCAAGCACGTGGAGCGGATGGGCGACCAGTGCGTGAACATCGCGAAGATGCTGCCCGTGGTCGGCTACGAGCCGCCCAAGGACGAGCAGATGCTCGAGTACATCTTCAAGATGGGCAAGCTCGCCCGCTCCGAGGTCGAGCAGTGCAAGCAGGCGTTCCTGCTGCGCGACGTGGCCGTGGCCGAGGACCTGGTCCGCCAGGACCACGAGATCAACCGCTTGAACCGCTGCGTGTTCTCGCGGGCGGTCGAGATCGGGACGGACGCGGACCGGCGCGAGTGGGCGATGTCGATGATGCTCGTCGCGCGTGCGATCGAGCGGATCGGCGACAACGCGGTGGACATCGGCGAGCAGGTCGCGTTCGTCGTCACGGGGCAGTTCCGAGAGTTCTCGGACGCGTCCCACGTGAGCTGAGTGAACGGATCCGCCGGTATCTCGGCGGATCCGGTTTTCGGGTTGTAACCAGGTCGTTATCTGGACGTTTGAACCCTCGTAGACAAACCCGGTCGTGGATACTGTGCCCAGCGAGATGACGACGATGAGCGAAGAGCGGCGCACCGGCGCCGCGCCTGGCGGCCAGTCCACCGTCCGGCTCGCGGTGATCGACTCCGACACCGGTTTCCTCCAGGTGCTGGGCAAGCGCCTGGAGGGGATGGGTTGGCAGTACCGCGTGTTGGCCTCACCCGTTCCGCTGGACGCCATGGTGGCGATGCGGCTGAACGCGGTCGTGGTCGACCTGGCCGTGCTCGGCCCGCAGGGCTGGACCTACCTCGACAAGCTCTGCGCTCGTCTGCCCGGCCTGGGCGTGATCGTGTGCACGGGGCAGTCCTCCGTGGCGCAGCGTGTGCGCGGCCTGCGCCTCGGCGCCGACGACTGGGTCACCAAGCCCTGCCACCCCGAGGAGCTCATCGCCCGCGTGGAGGCCGTCGTCCGCCGTCGCAAGCGCGCCGACGTGCGCGTCGAGAAGGGCCCCGTCATGATCGGCGAGGTCGAGATCCGCGCCGACCAGTTCCAGGCGTTCGTCGGCGGCGTGTCCGTCGAGCTCACCCGCCGCGAGTTCGAGCTCATCCAGCTCCTCGCCGAGGCGGAGGGCCAGGTCCTGCAGCGTGAGGAGATCTACCAGCGCGTCTGGGGCTACGCCATGGTCCACGGCGACCGCAGCGTCGACGTCTTCGTGCGCAAGCTGCGCTCGAAGCTCGAGCGCGCCTCGTCGAACTGGCGCTACATCCACACCCACTTCGGCATCGGCTACCGCTTCTCGGCCGAGCCCGTCGAGGACCCGGTCGGCGCGGCCCTGCCCGTCCCGGAACCGGCCGACGAGCTGTCGGCCCCCGACGACATCTCCGCGTTGACGGCGCTCCCCGCGCCCGAATACGCCCCCGCGGGCTAAAGTTGACGTCCGGTGGACCCGGACCGCAACAAGCACATCCGCAACGTCGCGATCATCCTCGTGCTGGCGGTCGCCGTCTGGAAGCTCCCAGGCGGCGGCACCGCGGCCACGACGATCAGCAACGTCTTCTCCGTGCTCTTCCTCGGCGGCTTCTGCTGGCTCGGCTACCGCCTCTACATGGAGCACCGTGACACCCTCCACGGCCTCGAGGAGCGCCAGCGCGCCATCGCCTACGGCGCCTTCGCCCTGGCCGTCTTCGCCATCGCCGCCACCGGCCGCCTCTGGGGCGACCTCGACCTCCTCGGCGGCATGATCTGGATGCTGATGCTCGGCCTCGCCGGCTGGGCCCTCTACAGCGTCTGGCGCTCCTACAAGACCTACTGAAAGTTGCACTTCCGGCACAAAGCCGGCGCACTTTCGTAACACCCACGCGTAGACCCATGTGAGGCCCCCGGTGGAGGCTTCCACCATGCCCGGTCCCCACCCCGCATGGAGTCGCCGCCGGCGCCGACGACGTCGCGTGTGGTCGCGCCACGGGCGCGGGTGGCGCGTCGGCTTCGCCGCGCGTACCGGCCGCGTCTGCGGCGCCGTTCTCTTCATGGGTGGCGGCCGCGCCGCGCGTGCCGGCCGCGTCCGCGGCGCAGGTCTCCTGGTGCGTGCCGGCCGCGTCGCGCGTGCCGGCCGCGTCCCAGCGGTCGGCCTCGCCGCTCGTGGTCGTCGGCATCTCGTCGCCAGCGGCGGACAGGCGTCCGTCGAGCTCGTAGCCGTGCTGCCGCTCGTGGTCGTGGTGCTGGCGGGTGCCTACCAGGCGGTGCTCGCGGGCGAGGCGGTCTGGCAGTCGCGCGTGGCCGCGCGGGCCGCGGCGCGCGCGCATGCGGTCGGGGAGGACCCGGCGGCCGCCGCGCGCGGCCACCTGCCGGGGCGGCTCGAGCGCGGCTTGCAGGTCAAGGCCGACGCGTCCGGCGACGTCCGGGTGTCGGTGCGCATCCCGGCCGTGTTCCCGTCGGCTTCGGTCGGGCGCGTCGGCGCCACGTCCCACTTCCGGCCGCAGTCATGACCGCGCAGCCGGCCAGCGCGGGGTATGGCCGGAGACCGTCCTGTGCGGACGGTTGCGAGGCATACCCCCGCCGTCTCGCGTCCGCCCGCGGCCAGGCGACGATCGAGCTCCTGGGCCTGCTGCCGCTGGTCGTGCTCATCGGGCTCGTCGGCTTCAGCTTCGTCGCCGCGTCCACCGCGCACGAACAGGCCGGCGAAGCCGCCGAGGCGGGCGCCCTGGCGCTCCTCCAGGGCGGTTCCGACGCCCGCACGGCCGCCCGCGACGCCTTGCCCGAGCACCTCCGCACCCGCGCGACGATCACCGTCACCGGCCGCCGCGTCCACGTCCGCGTGCGGCCGCGCTTGCCGATCGCGGCCCTCTCCGACCGCCTCGCCGGCGAGGCCCACGCCGACGCCGGCCCACCCACTCCATGAGCCGAGCCCTCGACTTCTTCCTGTCCCCGGCGCCGCCCGACCCGCCGACCCCGCCGGCCCGGGTGCCGCGCAAGCAACGCACCCGCGCCTCCGCCCGCCAGGCGCCGCCCAGCACACCGCCGTCGGCCGATGTGCCCGACGCGCCGACCCGGTCCGGGCCGGCGCCCGTCGCTTTCGTGCCCGGTCTCTCGCCGGCGCGACCGGGGCCGGGGTCGGGAGTCGGGCCGGGGTCGGATGCGGGGCCGGAAGCGGGGCCGAGGCCGGGGTCGGGGGCGCAGCCAGGCTCGGGCTTGGGGTTGGGGTCGGGGTCGCAGCGGGGCTCGGGGTCGAGGACGGAGCCGGGGTTGGGGAGGGGATCGGCGTCGAGCCCGGCACCGGCGCCGCTCGCGGCCGTCCCGGTGGCCATCCGGGTCGTCACCGGCGCGGCGGTCGTGGGCCGGCCGCGCGAGGCGGAGCCCGTCGCGGCCGCGCTGGCGCTCGCTCTGCGGAGGGAGACCCGGGCGAAGGCCGCGACGGTCGCGGTCATCGGCCCGCCGCTGCCGGACGGAGGCGGGGGAGGCGGCGCGGGACGGCGACTTGCCGTGCAGCTCGAGGCTGAGGGGCTGGAGCCACGGGTACGCGGCCGGCTCGCCTGGGTGCGGCTGGACCCGGCCGACCCGGAGCTGCCCGCGCTCACGTGGCAGCTCGCGCTCGTCGCGGCACCGGTCGTGTTCGCGGTCACGGCGCCGCGCACCGCGGCGATCGACGCCGCACTCGCCGATCAGGACCTCGTCGTCCTGGTCACCCCCGACCCGGACGGCCCCCTCGCGGTCGCGGCGACCGCGGGCCTCCCGCGGGTGACGACGACTGCACCGCTGGCCCGCGGCCTCGCACGGGAGCTCTCCCGGGCGGGCGTCCGCACGGCACCGGCGATCCGCCGGCTCATCGAAGCCACGACGAGGAGCGAGCCATGACACACCCGACCAGCCCGCCCGCGGCCCGTCGAGCCGGCGCCTCCTCGCATACCGCCGGCCGACCCGGCATGCATGTCGTCTCACTCGCGGAAACCGCGAGTCAGGCGACTCGCACCCGCGGACCACGCCGCACGCTGCTGCGCGCGGAGCACGGGCAGGCCTCGGTGCTGCTGGTCGGCGGGCTCGTCGGCGTGCTGATCGCCGTGTTCATCGCCGGAGCGGTCGCGCGGGCGGTCGGGAGGGACGCGGCGGCGCAACGCGCGGCGGACCTGGCGGCCGTCGCCGGCGCGAAGGCCATGCACGCCCACTACGACCGCCTGTTCGAGCCCGCGTTCATCGACAAGGCTCCGAACCCGCGGCACCTGGAGAAGGACGCGTACCTGGCGCTCGGGCGGGCGGCGGCGCTCGAGGTCGCGAAGGCGAACGACGTGCCCACCGCCACGGTGAGCTTCCCGGACGGGGAGACGATCGGCCCGGTGCGCATCCGGGTCGCGGTGCGGGACGTCGTCGGGGCCGGCGAGCGCGAGGCGACGATCCGCGCGACCGCCGAGGCGCAGCTCGGCGCCGCCGACGACCTCGGCTTCGCGAGCGGCGGCGGCTACGACGGCCCGCTCGCCTACCGGCAGGGCAAGCCGATGCGGCCCGACGTCGCCCAGGCCTTCGACCGGATGGAACGCGCCGCCGAAGCCGACGGGGTCACGCTCACGATCAACAGCGGCTTCCGCTCGGACGCCGAGCAGGCCGTGCTGTTCGCGCGCAACCCGGACCCGAGGATGGTCGCCCCGCCCGGCAAGTCGCTGCATCGCAACGGCACCGAGCTCGACATCGGCCCGCCCGCCGCCTACGCCTGGCTGGCCGCGAACGCGACCCGCTTCCACTTCGTGCAGCGCTACGGCTGGGAGCCGTGGCACTACGGGTTCACGCTCAACGCCGGCTCGAGCCCGTCCTCCACCGGCAACGACGGCAAGGCGGGCGTGGCACGCGGCGCCGTCCCGGGGTTCGTCCCGCCGCAGTTCGCGTCCGCGCTCAGGCAGGCCGCCCAACGCTGGAACGTCTCCGCGACGCTGCTCGCCGCCCAGCTGTACGCGGAGTCGAACTTCAACCCGTTCGCCACCAGCCGGGCGGGCGCGCAGGGCATCGCGCAGTTCATGCCCGGCACGGCGCGCACGTACGGGCTGGACGACCCGTTCGACGCCACCGAGGCGATCCACGCGCAGGCGCACCTGATGCGCGACCTGCTGCGCCAGTTCGGCTCCGTCCCGCTCGCGCTCGCCGCCTACAACGCCGGCCCGGTGCCCGTCAGCGCGTGCGGCTGCGTTCCGCCCTACCCCGAGACCCAGGGCTACGTCGCGCGCATCCTCGGCCTGATGAACGGCGCCGGCCAGCCGCTCGGCACCGGCTCGGGACTCACCGTCCGCCTGGTCTCGTGACGTCGCCCGGCTGGACCTCGAAGGGCTTGTCGTGGGCCTGCGCTGAGAGAAGTCCACACCCAAGCGCTTCCCCCGCCCGGCCCGGTTCCCTAGCGTGCCGTCACGCCGGAAGTGCAGGTCAGGAGGGGACTTGACCAGAGGGGGGATTGGGTTGCAGGGTTCCAAGCTCGTTGCCGGGCTCGCGGTGGCTACCGCGTTGCTGCTGCCGAGCGCCGCGCAGGCGAAGACGACGCTGGTGGAGGTCGAAGAGACCAGCCACGCCGTGCTGCACAAGCTCGAGGCGCTCGGCCTCGACGTGACGTACGAGGGCGATGAACGCACGGAGCTGATGCTGCACGGCCCGGAGGACGAGCAGATCCTCGCGGGCACGGGCTACGCGTACAAGGTGCTGATCGAGGACATGGACGGCGCCAACGACGCCTACCTCGATAAGGAAGAGGTCCATCAGGCGCGCGCCGAGCGGGGCATCGCGCCGCTGTCCACGCTGCCGACCGGCCGGGTCGCGTATCGCACGCTCACCGACGTGAACGCCGAGCTCCAGCAGCTCGCGACGACGTACCCGGACAGGGTGAAGCTGTTCACGCTGTCCAAGCCGACGCTGCTCGGCAAGACGATCTACGGCGTCGAGGTGAGCCACGACGTGGCGACGGCGGGCGCCAAGCCGAGCTTCCTGCTCAGCGGCGCGCACCACGCGCGCGAATGGCCGACGGTGGAGTTCACGCTCGAGTTCATCTGGGACCTGCTGCTCAACGACAAGGCCGGCGACGACGCCAGCGCGCTGCTCGAGAAGGGCAAGCTGATCGCGGTGCCGGTCGTGAACCCGGACGGGTACGACCTCAGCCGCAGCCTCCAGAACGAGCAGAAGCGCAAGAACTGCCGGATCACGGCCGGCGTGATCCCGACGCTCGCCGACTGCACCCTGGCCGCGAACGTCAACCGCGGCATCGACCTCAACCGCAACTACCTGCCGTTCTGGGGCGGCCCGGGCTCGAGCAGCTCCGCCACCGCCTCCAACACGCGCGGTGAGGCCCCGGCCAGCGAGCCGGAGATCCAGGGCATGATCGACCTGCTCAACAAGAGCAACGTCACCGTCGCGATCAACAACCACACGCCCGACCAGCGCCTGCTGCGCGCGCCGAGCTCCTCGAACGAGCCGGACGTCGTGGCGGACGAGGTGGCCTACGAGGCGCTGCTGCAGCGCCTGTCCAAGAACCTGCCCGGCTGGGCGGCGGGCCCGTGGACCGACGTCTACTACGAGGCGTCCTCGACCGCCGAGCAGCAGGCGTACTACGCGTACGGCGCGTTCGGCTTCACGCCGGAGGCGACCCCGGGCTTCTCCGGCACGCAGACGTTCCACCCGCCGTACCAGAACGTGATCGACAACTACCTGGGCACGGGCACGCGCTACGCGAACCAGACGATGCGCGGCCTGTACTACGACGCGTTCGCCGCCGCCACCGAGGCCGACAAGCACTCGGTGCTGACGGGCACGGCGCCCGCGGGCACCACGCTCACGCTCTCCAAGAGCACGCTGCTGGACAGCTCCAGCCTCGTCTGGACCACCGGTCAGCCGGCCGAGGTCCGCGCGTTCCCGAACACGATCGCCCAGTCGATCACGGTGCCGGCGAGTGGCAAGTTCGAGTGGCACGTCAACCCGTCCGGGCGGCCGAGCCAGTACAACGCGACGCACCTGGACGAGGCGTACGACCTGGTCTGCAGCGCGCCGGACGGCACGGTCCTGGAGCGCACGACGCTGAAGATCAAGCGCGGTGAGGTCGCCAACCGCAGCCTCTGCACCACCGGGACGGTCGGCGGAACGGTGCCGGCCACGCTCAGTCTGACCCTGGGCGCGCCCGCGACGTTCGGCGCGTTCGTGCCGGGACTTGCGGCCGAGTACGACGCGAGCACGAAGGCGGACGTGATCAGCACGGCCGGCAGCGCGACGCTCTCGGTCTCGGACCCGGACACGGCGAACACCGGCAAGCTGGTGAACGGCGCGTTCGCGCTCGCGCAGCCGCTCCGCGCCGCCGCGTCGAGCCCGGCGGCCGGCGCGGGCTCCGCGCTCACGCCCGTCACGACCAACACGCCTTTGCTGACCTGGACCGCGCCGGTCAGCAACGACCCGGCGACGGTGGCCTTCAAGCAGGCCATCGGCGCCGGCGACCCCCTGCGGACCGGGACGTACAGCAAGACGCTGACGTTCACGCTCTCCACCACGAACCCGTAGGGAGTGAGGTCCGCTCCGGCCACCCGTCGGCTCCGGCCGGCGGGTGGCCGGTCAGGCACCCAACCTTTTGGCGGGGCGCCACCTGCCACCCCGACTACGCTGGAATCCGTCTTGTCGCACCCGCTCCTGTCACCGTCTCGCCGCTGGGCCGCGCTCGTCGCGCTGCTCGCGTCCGGCGCCGTCCTGACCGTGCTGCTCGCGCGCTCCGACGACACGTCCGTCGCGGCCGCGCCCGGCGGGAACGTCGCGTTGTGCACGGACCTGCAGGGTGAGGCGGCCCGCGCGTGCTACGCCCGTGAGGTCGGGCGTGAGCTCGCCTCCGTCGGCGGATCGACCGGCACGCCACAGGCCGTCTCCGCGGCGGCGCCGGAGAGCGCCAACATCGTGACCTTCGCCGCTGAGGACCAGTCGGCGGCGCTGCTGTGCGACCTGCACATCCGCGTCGGCGCGACCGACGAGCGCAAGCCCGCGTGGACGAGCTGGGTCGCGCAGTGAGGCGCCTGCTGCTCGTCGTGCTGGCGCTGCTCACGCTCGCAGCGTGCGGCGGCAGTGAGCCCAAGCCCGCCGCGGACGCCGGCACCTCGACCGCACCGACCGCCGAGCCGACCGCGACCGGCGACCTGAACACGTGCGCGGGCCTCGTCCAGGACGAGGGCCGCTCGTGCTACTCCCGCGAGCTGGCGGCGATCGTCAACGGCGCGGGCGATCCGCTGGCCGCCGTCGAGGGCATCACGCAGGCGGCGTACGCGGACCAGTCCGGCTTCCTGCTCGCGAACTGCCACGGGATCATGCACACCGTCGCGCGCGAGTACGCGCTGCGCACGGGCCTCAAGCTCGAGAACCTGATGGACAGCCTGCCGCGCACGAACGACCCCGGCTGCTCGGCGGGCTACGCGCACGGGCTCGTCACGGCGGTCGCGCCGGAGATCGAGAAGCAAGGCCCGACGGTCGCGAACCGGCTATGCAAGAACTCGGAGACGCGCTACCAGCGCTACAGCTGCACGCACGGCTTCGGCCACGCGTTCATGCGCCTGAGCAACGAGAACATCGCGCCGGCGTTGCAGATGTGCCAACAGCTCGGAAGCGCCGCCGCGGCCGACTGCTCGCAGGGCATCTACCACGACTACTGGTTCGCGGTGAACGGGATCGACTCGACCGCGAAGCCGAAGGACGTGGTGACCGACCCGCGCGCGCTGTGCGGCGCCCAGCCGGAGGAGTTCGTGCGCGTCTGCTGGTACCGGTCGTTCGTGGAGACCGCCAAGGGCACCCGCATGGAGTCGGGCGCGCAGATCGACGAGGCCTGCTCCGGCCTCGACAGCCTGCAGCGTCAGGCGTGCGTCACCGGCGCGAGCGTGATCGGCCCGCCGGACCCGGTCAACCAGCTCGCGGTCTGCGCGGGCCTCGAGGCCGACTCGGACGTCGTCGCCTGCATCCGCGGCACCAAGGTCCAGAACCTCATGAACTACCCGCCGGAGATGTCGGTGGACCTGATCAAGGCGTGCAACACCACCTTCCGCGGCTCGCTGGCGATCGCCTGCGACCGCTGGCTCGGCAAGACCCTCGGCGTCGTCAGCGACGGTGAGTTCCGCACCACCGGGTGCCCCAAGCTCCAGACGGCCGCGGCGCGCAAGGCGTGCGTCGCGGGCGTGAAGAGCATGGAGGGCCCGCTCGTGACGTTCTCCTAAGAAGCGTCCAAGGCGGCGCCAAGGTCGTGGGGCGAGCGTCGCCCCATGAGGCTCCGCGACGCCCTCGCCACGCCGGACCTGCGCAGGCTGCAGGCCGCGTGGGCGGCGGCCGCCGTGGGCGGCTGGGCGTTCATGGTCGCGCTGGCCGTGCACGCGTACGGCGAGGGCGGCGCCGCCGCGGTCGGGCTCGCCGCGCTCGTGCGGATGGTGCCCGCGGGGCTCGCCGCGCCGCTGCTCGGCCGGGTCACGGACCGCGGCTCGCGCCGGGACGTGCTGCTGGCCAGCGCACTCGTCCGCGCGGTGCTGCTCCTCGCGCTCGCGGCGGCGGCCGCCGTGCACGCCTTTCCCGCGGTGCTCGTCCTGGGCGCGCTGTTCACCGTGGCCCAGGCCGCGCACAAGCCGGCGCAGGCCGCGCTGATCCCGTCCTTGACCACGCGCCCCGAGGCGGCCAACGCGTTCTGGAGCACGATCGACAACGCCGCGTTCATCCTCGGCGCGCTCGCGGGCGGCCTGCTCGTCGCCACCACGGGCGCGCCGGTCGCCTTCGCCGCCGCCGCGTGCACGTTCGCGCTCGCCGCGGCCCTCCTCGCGAACATAAAGCGGGACCGTCCCTCTTCAGCAACCGATGTCGCGCCGTTCGCGCTCGACCGGCGGGCCCGCGTGCTCGTCGCCGTGCTCAGCGTCAGCACGCTCGTGGAGGGGATGGTGGACGTGCTCGTCGTCGTCACCGCGCTCGAGGTGGTGGGCGTGGGGGAGGCCGGCGTCGGCTGGCTCAACGGCGCCTGGGGGATCGGCGGCGTGCTCGGCGGCGTCCTCGCGCTGCGCGTCTCCACGAAGGCGCTGCCGCTCGGGACGGTGCTCGTCGGCGCGCCGCTGCTCGCGCTCGCGGCGCTGCCCGCGCCGGTGGCGGCGCTCGTCGCGCTGACCACGCTGGGGGTCGGCTACTCGCTCGTCGAGACGTCGGGCATCACGCTGATCCAGCGACTCACCCACGACGGGGTGCGGGCCCGCGCGTTCGCGCTGCTGGAGTCGACGTACTGGCTCACGACCGGCGCCGGCGCGATGCTGGCGCCGCTCGTGATCGCGCTGACCAGCCCGCGCGGCGCGCTCGTCGTCGCCGGCGCCGCGCTGCCGCTCGCCGCGCTGCTTACGAGGCTTGTGCCCCTGAGGGTCGCCACTGCCGCACGTCCGGCAGCGGCGTGAGCAGCGGCTCGACCTGCGTGCGCAGGCGCTCCACGTCGGGCGGCAGGGCCAGCGACTCACCCAGCGACTCGGCCGGCTCGTCGGTCGCGAAGCCGGGGCCGATCGTGGCGATCTCGTACAGGATCCCGCCCGGCTCGCGCGAGTACACCGACCGGAAGTAGAAGCGGTCGATCACCGGCGTCACCTGGAGCCCGGACGCCGCCAGGCGCTCGCGCCAGGCCTCGTGGTCGTCCATGGGGGAGGCCCAGGCGATGTGGTGGATCGTGCCCGCCCCACCGAACCCGCGGCCGGGCGACGGCTCGAAGACGATCGACCCGCCGCGCGCGGCGCCGCGCGCCTCGAACGCGTGCGTGCCGACCTCCTCGAAGGCGAGCGTCTCGCGCAGGTGCTTCTCGGACTTGCGCGGGTCCGCGACCGCGGCGTGCACCTCGTGGAAGCCGAGCAGCGCGTGCTCGGCCGGAACCTCGGTCGACCGGGCCGCGAGCGGCGCGTCGGGCACGTCGACGGCCCGCAGCTCGTGCTGCAGGCCCTCGAAGTCGGCGAACCGCAGCCCGGACTCCACCCGTGCCGTGTCGACGCCTTCGGAGCCGAGCCGGTCGGCCCAGAAGTCGAGCGTGTCGGCCGAGCCCACGCGATGGACGATCCGGTGCGCCATCCCCGCGCCGGCGCGGCCGGGCCGCGCATTGGGGTACTCGAAGAACGTCAGGTCCGACCCCGCCGACCCGTGCTCGTCGGCGTAGAAGAGGTGGTAGACGGTCGGATCGTCCTGGTTGACGGACTTCTTGACGAGGCGAAGCCCCAGCAGCCGCACGTAGAAGTCGACGTTGCGCGGCGCGTCGCCGGTGATCGCGGTGATGTGATGAATGCCTTCGAGCCTCATCGCACGCACACCCGTTCTAGCGCGCGCAGCGCCGTTCGTATCCCGTCGCCGTCCACATCGAGGTGCGTGACCGCCCGTACCCGCCGCGGCCCGACCGCACCCATGACCACGTCGTGCTCGCGCAACGCGGCGCACAGACCCTCGGGTTCGTCGTGCTCGAAGATGACGATGTTCGTCTCGACGGTGTCCGGGTCGATGCTCACGCCCGGCAGCTCGGCCAGACCGCGGGCCAGCGTCTGCGCGTTCGCGTGGTCCTCGGCCAGCCGGTCCACATGGTGGTCGAGCGCGTAGAGCGCGCCCGCCGCGACGATCCCCGCCTGCCGCAGCGCACCGCCGAGCATCTGCTTGTAGCGCCAGGCCTCGTCGATTAGCTCCGCGGACCCCGCCAGGCACGCGCCCAGCGGTGCGCTCAGGCCCTTGGTGAAGTCCAGCCATGCGGTGTCGAACCCGCGCGTCATCTCGGACGCCGCGACGCCGGAGGCGACCACCGCGTTCATCAGCCGCGCGCCGTCCATGTGCAGGCGCAGCCCGGCCTCGGACGCCACGTCGACGACGCCGCGCAGCTGATCCAAGGGCCACACCCGCCCGCCCGCCATGTTCGTGGTCTGCTCGACCGAGACGAGCCGGGAGCGCGGGTTGTAGCGATCCGGGTAGCGCAGCGCGCCGCGCACGTCGTCGCCGGTGAACATCCCCTTGGGCGTGTCCAGCGGGTACATCATCGCTCCGGCGAACGCCGCCGGGCCGCCGGCCTCGGCGATGATCGGGTGCGACGTCCGGTGCAGGATCGCCTCGTCGCCGCCCGGCCGGATGTGCAGCCGGAAGGCGATCTCGTTGCACATCGTCCCGGACGGGAGGAAGACGGCGGCCTCGAACCCGAGCAGGGAAGCCACCCGCGAGCACAGCTCCGTGACCTGCGGGTCCTCGAAGCGCTGCTCGTCACCCACTTCCGCCTCCGCCATGGCCTTGCGCATGGCGGAGGTCGGACGGGTCTGCGTATCTGAGTAGAGATTGACCAACCCCATGGAGGGGCGGACCCTACTCGCTACTTCAGGCGCTTCGCGGCGTACTTCTGGAACTGCTCGAGCGCGGGACGGGACGTGCCGTCCGGGTTCACGAGGCCCGAGTCCCAGTTCGTGCCCTCCTCGCCGAACCAGCGGTAGACGTACAGGCGCGTCAGCTTCGACTTGTAGCCCTTGCGCTTGGAGTCGAACCGATCGGCGAGCGTGAACATGTACTTGGTCGAGGACGCGGCGCGCGTGGCCGACGTCGGGAAGTCCGGGGCGAACGTGGTGATGCCGCCGGTCTCGGTCAGCCAGACCTCACCCGGAACGGTCTTCAGGACCGTCGTCAGGCCCTTGGACTGCTTGCGGTTGACGTCCTTGTAGTTGTGCAGGCCCCACAGGCGGCCCTTGTTCTTGGAGTACTTGATGAAGCTCTTCAGCCACGTCCGGACGGTGCTCTGGTCGAGCACGTCGGCGGCCATCACCTTGCACTTGCGGCCGCACACGCTGCGCAGCGTCGAGTAGTACTGGGCGGCGCGCTTCGGGCTGCTGGCCGTCGGCTGCGACTTGTGGTTCGCCTCATTCCACGGCGCGTACGTCTTGATCCACGGGTACTGCTTGCGGAAGGCCGACACGGCCTTCTTGTAGGCGCTCGTCGAGGGCGCCTTGCAGTCCTTGCGCTTGGAGTAGCTCCTGCCGTTCCAGCAACCACGATGGGCCGTGAACATGAGGAGCACGTCCTGGTTCGCGGCGCGCGCCGCGGCCAGGTACTGGTCGACTTCGACCTGGTGTCCCGCCTTGACGTAGTCCCACGGGACGATGTAGCGGACGCGCTTGAGCTTCAGCGCCTGCCACGCAGGCTGGCTGAAGACCGCTGCATTCTGCTCACTCAGACCGACCCGGTAGTTGGCGGAAGCCGGAGCGCACATGGCGAGGGCCGCGATGACGGCCACGACGATCGTCGTTCTCGTTCGGTGCATACGGGGAGGAACCGATAGCAGCCCCCTGAGTTGCGGACCGGCGTTGGTCGTACCCTTCGTTGCAGGACTTGATGGCTGTTCAAACGGAATCCGAACGCCTTCGCGAGCAACGCCTCTCCCTGCCGGATCAGCCCGGCGTGTACGTCTTCCGGGACCGCCGCGGCAAGGTCATCTACGTCGGCAAGGCGAAGTCGATCCGCAAGCGCGTCGCGAGTCACTTCTCGAACCCGACGATGTACGGCACGACCGCGCTCACGTCCGAGATCGACGACATCCAGCCGCTCGTCGTCGCGACCGAGGCGGAGGCGCTGCTCACCGAGCAGAACTTCATCAAGCAGTACAAGCCGAAGTTCAACATCCGGCTGCGCGACGACAAGTCGTACCCGTACATCGCGATCAGCCTCGACGAGGACTTCCCGCGGGTGTACTTCACACGCGAGCGCCACAAGAAGGAGCGGGCCTACTTCGGGCCGTACAGCAGCGCCAAGCGCGTACGCGGGACGCTGGACCTGCTCGGGAAGATCTTCCTCTTCCGCTCCTGCGAGGGGCCGGAGCCGGGCCGCCACAGCGGCTCCCCGTGCCTGGACTACTACATCAAGCGCTGCGGGGCGCCCTGCGTCGGGTACGTCTCCAAGGAGGAGTACCGCGAGGGCATCGACGGCGTCGTCTCGTTCCTGTCGGGCCGCTTCAAGCAGATCGAGCGCGACCTCGAGAAGAAGATGTACTTCGCGGCCGGCGAGCGCGACTACGAGCAGGCGACGATCGAGCGCAACCGCCTCCAGGCCGTCAAGGCGCTGCTCGAGCGCCAGCGCGTGGCGGAGGGTGGCGCCGGCACCTACGACGCCGTCGCCGTGGCCGTCGAGGGCACCGAGGCCAACGCGCAGGTCTTCCAGGTGCGCGACGGCGTGCTCAGCGACCGCCAGTCGTTCTACCTCGACAACCAGGCCGAGCAGGACCCGGCGATCGTGATCGAGGAGTTCATGCTCCAGTTCTACGCGAGCGCGTTGAGCATCCCGGCGCTGATCGTCGTGCAGGGCGTCATGTCGGAGGGGTCGGAGCTCGAGGTGCTCGGCCAGCTGCTGGGCGAGCGGCGCGGCTCGAACGTCGAGATCCGCGCCTCCGAGCGCGGCGGCAAGCGGCGCATCCTCGACCTGGCCGAGCGCAACGCCAAGCTCGCGCTCGACCAGGAGAAGCTCAAGACCGAGCGCAAGCGCCAGCAGCGCGTGGACTCGCTCAACGGCCTGCAGTCGGCGCTGGAGCTGGACGCGCTGCCCGTGCGGATCGAGTGCTTCGACATCTCGCACGTCGGTGGCACCCACACGGTCGCGTCGATGGTCGTGTTCGAGGGCGGCGCGCCGAAGAAGAGCGATTACCGGCGCTTCACCATCCGCTCGCACGATGGCAACGATGATTTCGCGTCGATGGCCGAGGTCCTGTCGCGCCGGTACGGGCAGTGGGAGAAGCAGAACGGGAAGTCGCCCTACGACGCCGAGCGCGACGCGTCCTTCGCGGCGCTGCCGAACCTGATCGTGATCGACGGCGGCAAGGGCCAGCTGAGCGCCGGGCTCCCGCACCTGCAAGGCTTCCGGGACAGCGGCGTGGCGGTCGTGTCGCTGGCCAAGCGGATCGAGGAGGTCTTCCTGCCGGGCTCGCCGAACCCCGTCCTGATGGCGCACGACACGCCGGAGCTGCAGCTGCTCCAGCGCGTCCGCGACGAAGCCCACCGCTTCGCGATCACCCACCACCGCATCCGCCGTGACAAGGCCATGACGGAGTCGATCATGGACGAGCTGCCGGGCGTCGGCCCGGCGCGCAAGCGGGCGCTGCTCAAGCACTTCGGCTCACCCGAGGCGGTGTTGGGCGCCTCGCGCGAGGCGCTGGAGCAGGTTCCCGGCTTCCCGCAGAAGGTCGCGCGCGACCTGTACGCCCACCTCAACAAGACGGGGCGCTAGTGGCCAACGCGGTGCGAGACGCGGACGGGCGGGCCTCCAACTCCAACCTGGAGGACTTCGTGGTCATCTCCGGGCTCTCGGGCGCGGGGAAGTCGAGCGCGATGAACGTCTTCGAGGACGCGGGCTACTTCTGCGTCGACAACCTGCCGAGCGAGATGATCCGCTCGCTCTCGGCGCTGTTCATGCACGCGGGCTCGAAGGTCGAGCGCGCCGCGGTGGTGTGCGACTCACGCGGCGGCGACTACGTGGTCGGGCTCGCGGGGGTGCTGGACCAGATGGCCGAGGCCGGCGTCGCGCACCGCGTGGTGTTCCTGGCCGCGGACGAGCAGACGCTGGTCACCCGGTACAAGGAGACGCGCCGGCGCCACCCGCTGTCCCCGCACGGGAGCGTCGTCGACGGCATCCGCGCCGAGATCGAGCTGCTGGACCCGGTGAGCCGGCGCGCCGACATCGTGATCGACACGAGCGGCTTGAGCGCGGCGGCGCTGCGGCGCAAGGTCGCCGACGAGCTGCTCGGCCCGGGCTCGTCGTCGGGCAAGCTCGCGGTCACGTTCACGTCGTTCGGGCACAAGCACGGCCCGCCGCGCGACGCGGACCTCGCGTTCGACGTGCGCTTCCTGCCCAACCCGCACTACGACGTCGACCTGCGCCCGCTGACCGGGTTCGACCAAAGGATCGTCGACTACGTCGGGCGCGACGGCCGGCTCGAGGAGTTCTACGGCCACGTCAAGCCGCTGCTCGAGTTCCTGCTGCCGCAGTACATCGCGGAGGGCAAGGCGCACCTGATGGTCGCCATCGGGTGCACCGGCGGTCGCCACCGCTCCGTGGCCATCACCGAGAACCTCGCGGCGCACTTCCGGGACCGCCCGGAGTACTTCGTGGAGTCGGCCCACCGGGACGTGGACCGGCTTCCGATCAAGCCGTGACGTGCGCGAACAGCCGGGTGGCGTCGAGCCCCATCGAGGCGAAGTTGCCCTCGATCTCCAGGCTCACGTGCCCGTGAACGCGTGACCACAGCGTCACCGCGCGCTCTTCGGCGACGAACCGCAGCAGCACGGCCATCGAGCGCTGTGCCGCAGCGACGAGCGCCGGCTGGTGCGGGTCGTAGCCCGGCCACGGCGCGCTGAACAGGAGCCGGTAGCGGTGCGGCTGCTCGAGCGCCCACGCGCGGTACGCCTGCAGCGCGGCCCACACGTCCGCTGACGGCTCGAGCACGGCCGCCAGGTCGTCGTACGCGTCGATCACGAGCGCGGTGAGCAGCGCGTCGCGGTTCTTGAAGTAGCGGTAGAGCGCGGGGCCGGACACGCCGAGCTCGCGCGCGATCGCGTTCAGCGCGACCGCCGCGGGGCCGCCGGCCTCGAGCTGCGTGAGCGCGATGCGCTTTACGGCTGCCCGTACCTGCTCGCCGCGTTCGCTGGTTAGAGTGTCTAACATCAGTTAGAGCCTATAACACGGAGACGACGACATGCAGGCGACAGAGCTGGAGATGGCGGCGCAGGGCGAGTTCCCGCGAGTGCGGACGCGCGAGCTGCCGGCGCCCGGGCCAGGGCAGGCGCTCGTCCGCGTCGAGGCGACCGGCGTCTCGTTCGCGGAGCAGCAGATGCGCCGCGGCAAGTACTACGACCAGCCGAAGTTCCCGTTCGTGCCGGGCTACGACCTCGTCGGCACGATCGTGGGGGAACCCGGGGCGGGCGGCGCGGCCGGGGCGGGCGGCGTGGCCGGGGCGGGCGGCGTGGCCGGGGCGGGCGGCGCGGCCGGGGCGGCCCTCGCGCCCGGGCAGCGCGTCGCGGCGTTGACGAAGGTCGGCGGCTGGGCCGACCACGTGGTGCTCGACCGCGACGACCTCGTGCCCGTGCCGGACGGCGTGAGCGCCGAGGCGGCGGAGACCGTCGTCGTCAACGGGCTCACCGCGTGGCGGATGCTGCATCGCGCCGCGAAGGTCAAGCGCGGCGACACGATCGTCGTGCTCGGCGCGTCCGGGGGTGTGGGCTCGGTGCTCGTGCAGCTCGCGCGTCACGCCGGCGTCGAAGTGATCGGGACATCCGGCCCGCGGCAGCTCGAGCGAGTGCGTGCGCTCGGCGCGACCGTGATCGACCATCGCAGCGAGGACGTGCCCGCGCGCGTGCACGCGCTCGCGCCCGAAGGCGTCGCGGCCGTCTTCGACCACGTCGGCGGCCCGGGCATCGACGCGTCGTGGCGGATGCTCGCGCGCGGCGGCACGCTCGTCTCCTACGGCACCGCGTCCACGCGCGACGTCCCCGGCAATCCGGCGCTGCCGGTGCTCAAGCTGATCGCCAAGCTGCAAGTTTGGAACGTCCTGCCAAACGGGCGCAAGGCCACGTTCTTCAACCTCTGGGCGGGGCACCGCTTCCGCCGCGCCCACTTCCGCGCGCAGCTCCGCGAGGACCTCACCCGGGTGTTCGCCCTCCTCCGCGACGGCGTGATCGAGCCGCAGGTCGCGGCCCGCTACCCGCTCACCGAGGCGGCCGAGGCGTTGCGCTTCGCCGAGGCGGGCGGCTTCACCGGGAAGGTCGTGCTCGTTCCGTGAGCACGTCGACGCACGCCGGCGTCGACGCACTCCGCAGGATGATCAGCGCGCCGTCCAGCGCCGCGCGCAGCGGCTCCAGCGACTGCTGCGCACGCATCAGCAGCAGCCCGCCCTGCAGCGCGGCGAAGACCGCGAGCGCCGTGCGGCCGTCGTCGTCGACGCCCATCCGCGCGACGCCCGCCTCGATGTAGCCCTGCCAGCGCTCCATGTGCGCGGAGGCGTCGACGCCGGCCTCGAGCGTGAGCGCGCTGATCGGACAGGCGAGGTGGCGCTGTGCGCCGTAGTGCGCCAGCACCGCGTCCCGCCAGCGCTCCCACGACTCGAAGTTGTCGAGCTCGTCGAGGTGCGGGCGCTGCGCGTCGAGGACCCGCTCGGCCTGGAAGGCGGCGATCGCCTCGACCAGCTCGGCCTTGCCGGCGGGGAAGTAGTGGAAGAGCTGGCTCTTGCTCGTGCCGGTGCCGGCGCGGATGTCGTCCAGTGATGTGCGGCCGACGCCCCGCTGGAGCACGAGGTCGGCCGCGGTCTCGACGATCCGTGCCCGTGTCGCTGCGCCCTTGGTGGTGGTGGCCGGCATGTCCCAACCGAGGATACTGGACCACGCGGTCCAACCCAGTACAGTTCTGGACTGTGCAGTCCAATCGACTCGAAGGCAAGACCGCGCTGATCACCGGCGCCACCAGCAACATCGGCCGCGCGATCGCGCTGGCCTACGGTGCCGAGGGCGCCCGCGTCGTCGTCAGCGGCCGCGACGCCACTCGCGGGGCGGAGGTCGCGGCCGCGTCCGGCGGCACCTTCATCGCCGCCGACCTCGACGGTTCGCCGCAGGCGTCCGAAGCCCTCGCGACGGCGGCCACCGACGCGCTGGGCGGCCGCATCGACATCCTCGTCAACAGCGCGGCCACGTACCCCTCGTCCGCGGACGTCGTGATCGACGAGGCGTGGTTCGACCGCATGTTCGCGGTCAACGTGAAGGCCCCGCACTTCCTGATCGAGGCCGTCGCCCCGCGCATGGCCGAGCACGGCGGTGGCGCGATCATCAACCTCGGATCGTGGGTCGCCCGGCTCGGCGTCCCGAGCCCCGTCTACACCGGCACGAAGGGCGCCGTCGAGGCGATGACCCGGGCCTACTCCGCGCTCTACGGGCCGAGCGGCGTCCGCGTGAACGGCATCTCGCCGGGCGTGATCCAGGAGCCGGGCAACCCGAGCGCGGTGATGATGCGCGGCACCCCGGCGGCAGACCTCGGCACGCCGGAGGCGATCGCGCCCGCGGCGGTCTACCTCGCGAGCGACGAGTCGGCGTTCGTCCACGGCATCGTGCTCGACGTGGACGGCGGCCGGACGGGGGTGGCGGTGATCGCCGCGTAACCAAAGCCGGGGTTATGTCGCCGCCTTCGGTAGCCTCATCCCCCGTTTTCAACGGGAAAGGGATCGAGAATGGCTGTACGTGTCGGCATCAACGGCTTCGGCCGCATCGGCCGCAACGTCTTCCGCGCGGCCCACGAGGCCGGCGCTGACGTCGAGATCGTCGCGGTGAACGACCTGACGGACGCGAAGACGCTGGGTCACCTGCTCAAGTACGACTCGGTCTTCGGTCCGTTCCCCGGCGAGGTGTCCGTCTCGGACGCCGGCCTGGTCGTGAACGGCAACGAGGTCAAGGTCCTCAGCGAGCGCGACCCGGGTGCGCTGCCCTGGGGCGACCTCAACGTCGACGTCGTGATCGAGTCCACGGGCTTCTTCACCAAGCGTGAGGACGCCGCCAAGCACCTCGCGGCGGGCGCCAAGAAGGTCATCATCTCCGCGCCGGCGACCGAGCCGGACGCGACCGTCGTCCTGGGCGTGAACTTCGACGAGGTCTACGACGCGGAGAAGCACGACGTCATCTCCAACGCGTCGTGCACCACGAACTGCCTCGCGCCGGTCGCCAAGGTCCTCCACGACCTCGTCGGCATCGAGAAGGGCCTGATGACGACGATCCACGCCTACACGGCGGATCAGCGCCTCCAGGACGCGCCCCACAAGGACCTGCGTCGCGCCCGCGCCGCGGCCGTCAACCTCGTCCCGGCCTCCACGGGTGCGGCGAAGGCCATCGGCCTCGTCATCCCGGAGCTGCAGGGCAAGCTCAACGGCTTCGCGGTGCGCGCCCCCGTCCCGACCGGCTCGGTCGTGGACCTCACGATCGTCGCCAAGCGCGACACCACGGTCGAGGAGGTCAACGAGGCCGTCAAGGCGGCGTCGGGCAACGGCATCCTGCGCTACACCGACGACCCGATCGTGTCCTCGGACATCGTCAAGGACCCGCACAGCTCGATCTTCGACTCGCAGCTGACGTCGGTGCTCGACGGCAACCTGGTCAAGATCGTGACCTGGTACGACAACGAGTGGGGCTACTCGAACCGCGTGGTCGACCTCGCCCAGAAGGTGCTGGTGCGTGCGCACGCTTGATGATCTGGACGTCGCCGGCAAGCGCGTCCTCGTCCGCGTGGACTTCAACGTCCCGCTGGACGACGACCGCAACATCACCGACGACGCCCGCATCCAGGCTGCGCTGCCCACGCTGAAGGAGCTGCGCGAGAAGGGGGCGAGCGGTCTCGTGCTGCTCGCCCACCTGGGCCGCCCCAAGGGCGGTCCGGACCCGAAGTTCTCGCTCAAGCCGGCGGCCGACCGCCTGGCCGAGCTGCTCGGCACCGACGTCGCGCTGGCGCCCGACCTCGATGACGTCCCCGCCGGGGACGTCGTGATGGTCGAGAACGTCCGCTTCTTCGAGGGCGAGACCAAGAACAGCGAGGACCTGGCGAGGCGCTACGCGGCGCTCGCCGACGTCTACGTCAACGACGCGTTCGGCGCGGCGCACCGCGCGCACGCCTCCACGGAGGCGGTCGCGCACCTGCTGCCGTCGGCCGCGGGGCGCCTGCTCGAGCGTGAGGTCACGACGCTCAACGGCATCCTCGAGGACCCGAAGCGGCCGCTCGTCGCGGTCGTCGGTGGCGCGAAGGTGACGGACAAGATCGGCGTGCTCGAGGCGTTCCTCGAGCAGGCGGACACGGTTCTGATCGGCGGCGCGATGTGCTTCCCGTTCTTCAAGGCCCAGGGCCATGAGGTCGGGGCTTCGCTGTGCGAGGAGGAGGGCCTGGAGCCCGCCAAGGCGCTGCTCGGCAACGAGAAGCTCGAGCTGCCGTCCGACCTCGTCGCCGGCCGCGCGTTCAGCGCCGACACCGAGGTCCAGCCGCTCGACGGCATCGACGTGCCCGAGGGCTGGATGGGCCTGGACGTCGGGCCGGGGACGGCGGAGCGCTACGGCTCCATCATCGCCGCGGCGGGCACGGTGTTCTGGAACGGCCCGATGGGCGCGTTCGAGCTCGAGCCGTTCGCCGCGGGCACGAAGGCCGTCGCCGAGGCGATGGCCGCCACCGACGCCACGACGGTCGTCGGCGGCGGGGATTCCGCCGCGGCGCTGGCCCAGTTCGGGCTGGCCGACCGCGTCAGCCACCTCTCCACGGGCGGCGGAGCTTCGCTGGAGCTGATCGAGGGCAAGGAATTGCCGGGAGTGAAGGCCCTGTCATGAGCCGCAAACCGTTCATCGCCGGCAACTGGAAGCTGAACAACACGATCGCCGAGGCGGAGGAGCTCATCCAGGGGCTCCTCCCGCGGGTCGGCGCGGTCGAGGACGTCGACGTCGTCGTCGCGCCCTCGTTCCTGTCGCTGAGCGCGGTCGTCGACAGCGCCCGCGGCAGCGCGGTCCAGGTCTACGCGCAGAACATGCACGAGAAGGACTCGGGCGCGTTCACCGGCGAGGTTTCGGCCCCGATGCTGGCCGAGATCGACGTCCAGGGCGTGATCCTTGGGCACTCCGAGCGCCGGCAGTACTTCGGCGAGACCGACCGCGCGCTGCAGCTGAAGGTCCCGCGGGCGCTGGAGGCCGGGCTCATCCCGATCCTCTGCGTCGGTGAGACCGAGGAGGAGCGCGAGCAGGGCGACACCGAGCGCCGGCTGCGTCACCAGGTCCAGGAGGGTCTGGAGAAGGTGCCGGTCGACCAGCTCTCCACCGTCGTCGTCGCCTACGAGCCCATCTGGGCGATCGGCACCGGCCTGACGGCCACGCCGGAGCAGGCGCAGGAGACGTGCGGCTTCGTCCGCGCGCTCGTGCAGGGCTTCGACAAGGAGGCCGGGAACGCCGTGCGCGTGCTCTACGGCGGCTCTCTGAAGCCCGACAACGCGGCCGAGATCCTCGGCCAGCCGGACATCGACGGCGCGCTCGTCGGTGGCGCTTCGCTGGACGCCGAGTCCTTCGGCGCAATCGTGAAGGCGGCGCAGCAGGCATGACCGTCCCGCACGTCGCGCTCATCGTCCTGGACGGCTGGGGGCTCGCCCCCGACGGCCCGGGCAACGCCGTGTCGCTCGCGAAGACCCCGGTCTTCGACGAGCTGTGGAAGACCCGCCCGCACACGACGCTCACGGCCATGGGCCCGAGCGTCGGCCTGCCCGAGGGGCAGATGGGCAACTCGGAGGTCGGCCATCTCAACCTCGGCGCGGGCGCGATCGTGCCGCAGGACTTGGCGCGCATCGACAAGGCCGTGGAAGACGGCACGCTGGCCGAGAACGAGGTGCTGCTCGGCGCGCTCGAGGATGCGCCGCGCGTGCACCTGATCGGGCTCGTGTCCGACGGCGGCGTGCACTCCTCCGACCGGCACCTGAAGGCGCTGATCGAGCTCGCCAACGCGAAAGCGTCGGGCGACGTGATCGTCCACGCCTTCACCGACGGCCGGGACACGTCGCCCACCGGCGGCAAGCGGTACCTGGCGGACGTCGAGTCGTGGGGCGGCCGCGTGGGAACGGTCATCGGCCGCTACTTCGCGATGGATCGCGACAAGCGCTGGGACCGGGTGCAGAAGGCCTACGACCTGCTCGTGCACGGGAACGCCGAGCACCACGTCGACTCCGCTCCGGAGGCGGCCGAGCAGGCGTACGAGCGTGGCGAGACGGACGAGTTCATCGCCGCCACGACGGTCGGCGAGGAGGCGAAGATCCGCCCCGGCGACTCCGTGATCGCGTTCAACTTCCGGCCCGACCGGATGCGCGAGATCACGCTCGCGCTGTGCGACCCGTCGTTCTCGGACGTCGATCGCGGTGGGGCGGAGGTCATCGACCGCTACATCACGCTCGCCGAGTACGACGAGGACTGGGATTATCCGGTCGTGTTCCCGCCCAAGCGGCCGGCGATCACGATCGGCAAGGTCATCGCCGACGAGGGCCTCGGCCAGCTGCACGTCGCCGAGACCGAGAAGTACCCGCACGTGACGTACTTCTTCAACGGCGGCGAGGAGCACCCGTACACGGGCGAGGTGCGCGAGCTCGCGCCGTCCCCGCGCGACGTCGCGACGTACGACCTCAAGCCGGAGATGGCGGCGGTCGAGGCGGCGAACGGCTTCGTCGAGCACTTCAACGCCGAGAAGCCGGCGTTCGCGATCATCAACTTCGCGAACCCGGACATGGTCGGGCACACGGGCGTGATCGAGGCGGCCGTGAAGGCCGTGGAGACCGTCGACGAGCAGCTCGGACGCGTCGTGGAGGCCGTGCACGCGGCCGGCGGCGCGTGCCTGGTCACGGCCGACCACGGCAACTGCGACCACATGCTCAACGAGGACGGGTCCGTCAACACGGCGCACTCGCTCAACCCGGTGCCGTTCATCGTCACCGCGGGAGCCGATTCGCTCGACGGCGAGGGCATCCTCGCCGACGTCGCGCCGACGGCGCTGGCGCTCTTGGGCATCGAGCAACCGTCGGCGATGACGGGCCGCTCACTGCTCGGGACGTAGTTCGTTTGACCTGACAATTACCCGTTGCCCACGCAACTACGCCGCTACACTGCGTGCGTATGGCGGTACCTGAGACACGCGTGGATCTGACGGAGACGGAGCTGGCGGCCTGGCGGGGGCTTTTGCGGGTGCACACAGCGCTCGTGAAGGCCCTGGACGCCGAGCTGGCGGCGGCGCACGACCTCCCGTTGAGCTCGTACGAAGTGCTCATCACGCTGGAGTCGGCGCCGAACCGCAAGCGGCGGATGGCCGAGCTCGCGGACTCGGTGCTGCTGTCGCGGTCCGGCATGACCCGCCTGGTCGACCGGCTGGAGCGTGACGGCCTGCTCGTCCGCGACACGTGCACGGACGACGGCCGCGGCTGCTTCGCCGTCCTCACGGACAAGGGCGCGGAGCTGCTCGAGCGCGCACGTCCCACGCACCTGGAGGGTGTGCGGGAGCGCTTCCTCACGCACTTCTCCGAGGACGAGCTGCGCACCTTCGCGTCCGCCTGGGAGCGCGTGCTGCCGGGCGCCGCCTCCACGGACTGAGCTTCGCCGTCCGCGAGCCGCCTCCGGGCGGCTTTCGTCGTTTAAGGAACCTTTTAGGCTCCATCACTTGATACGTAGGGACTGAGATTTCTATACTTGCGGACAAGAGGTTTTCACACCGCGTAACCTGGAGGATCGAGTCATGGCCATCGTTCGTTGGGAACCGCTTCGTGAGTTCACCACGCTGCAGAACGAGATGAACCGCCTGTTCGGCACCGTCTTCGACACGCCGGCCCAGGGCAACGGCGGCACGATGCGTCGCTGGATGCCGGCCATGGACCTCGTGGAGACCGAGCAGCACTTCGTCCTGCACGCCGACCTGCCGGGGCTCTCCGAGGAGGACGTCAACATCGAGGTCGAGGACCGCGTGCTGACCGTCTCGGGCGAGCGCAAGGCGACGCACGAGACCAACAAGGACGGCTACCACCGCGTGGAGCGCGCCTTCGGCTCCTTCTCGCGCTCGCTGACGCTGCCCGAGGGCATCAACCCGGAGGCCGTCGAGGCCAGCTTCGACCGCGGCGTGCTCGAGGTCCGGATCCCGAAGCCCGAGCAGCGCAAGCCGCGCAAGATCTCGATCGCCCCGAAGACGATCGAGGCGAAGTCGCAGGACGCCGAGCCGGCCGCCGCGTAGCCCGAGCTTTCAGTCACACCCCGCGGGGGCGGCGCTAACGTGCCGCCCCCGTGTTCTCGATTCGCACCCGTGCCCCGGGCTCGTACGCCCGCACCGGCACCCTGAAGCTGGCGCACGGCGAGGTGCGCACCCCGGCGTTCGTGCCGCTCGCGACCAAGGCGGTCGTCAAGACGCTCGAGGTGCGCGAGGCGGAGGCGCTCGGGTTCGACATGGTGCTCGGGAACACGTTCCACCTGTTCCTGACGCCCGGCCACGAGCTGATCCGCACGTTCGGCGGCCTGCACGAGTTCCAGCGCTGGGACAAGCCGATCATCACGGACTCCGGCGGCTTCCAGGTGTTCTCGATGGGGCACGGCACCGTGGCCGACGAGATCAAGGGGCGCGCCGCCCAGTTCGTCGGCGAGCGCTCGGGCGCGATCCTCGGCATCGAGGAGGAGGGCGTCACGTTCCGCTCCTACCTCGACGGCTCGACCAGGTTCATGGGCCCGGAGACCTCGATGGAGGTCCAGGCCTCGCTGCGCTCGGACATCGCGCTCGTGTTCGACGAGTGCACGCCGTTCCACGCCGACCGCGAGTACACCGCGCGCTCCACGGAGCGCACCCACCGCTGGCTGGACCGCTGCATCGCCTGGCACGCCGAGCATGGACCTGAGGGACAGAACCTGTACGGGATCGTCCAGGGCGGCGTGGAGGAGGACCTGCGCCGCGCGTCCGCGCAGGAGGTCGTAGCGCGCGAGTACCTCGGCGGCATCGCGATCGGCGGCACGCTCGGCGAGACCAAGGACCAGATGTTCACCGTCGTCGAGTGGACGATCGAGGAGCTGCCGGAGGGCAAGCCGCGGCACCTGCTCGGCATCGGCGAGGTCGACGACCTCGTGCGCGGCGTCGAGCTCGGCATCGACACGTTCGACTGCGCGATGCCGACCCGGATCGGCCGGCACGGCATGGCCGTGGTCCCGGACCCGGAGAAGCGCTGGCGCGTCGACCTGGCCAAGGCGCGCTGGAAGGAGTCCGATGAGCCGATCCTCGACGGCTGCCCGTGCCCGAGCTGCGAGCCCGGCTACTCCCGCGCGTACATCCACTACCTGCTCAAGGCCAAGGAGCAGACGGCGCAGCGGGTGCTCACGATCCACAACCTTTACTACCTCCAGCGCCTGATGGCCGAGCTGCGCGACGCGATCGACGAGGGCCGCCTGCCGGCCGCCGCCGCGGCGGTGCGCGCGGGCGCCGCGCCGTGGGAGCTCGCCGGCGCGCGATGAGCGAGGAGCGCGGCGCGGCGTTCAAGGCGTTCGAGGCCTCGGGCTGGAGCGCGCGGGCCGGCACCTACGACGCGCTGATGTCGCGCGCGACCGGCTTCGCGATCGCGCCGCTGCTCGACCTCGTCCGGCCGGGCGACCGCGTGCTCGACGTCGGCTGTGGGCCCGGAACGCTGGCCGCCGCCGCAGCCGACCGCGGCGCGCAGGTCACGGGCGTCGACCTCGCCGAGGGCATGGTCGCGGAGGCCCGCCGACGCCACCCCGGCCTCACGTTCCTCCAGGCCGACGCCGAAGCCCTCCCGTTCCCGGACGGCGCGTTCGACGTCGCGCTCGGCGCGTTCCTCGTCAACCACACGCCGGACGCCGAGGCGGCCGTGCGCGAGCTGCGCCGCGTCGCACGCACCGTCGCCCTCGCCGCCTGGGGCCCGGAGGACGAGGTCGCGTTCCTCGCGCTGCCGGCGGCGGCCGCCGCCGGGCTCGGCGGTGTCCCCGACGGCCCCGACTCCGAGCGCTACGCGAGCAAGGACGCGCTGGCCGCGCTGCTCGCGCGAGCCGACGACGAGCCGGACCCGCGTGCGGGCGAGCGCGCCGCCCCGCCGGCGCGCGACGTCGCCGTGCGCGTCGTGCGCGACGCCCTTCGCGTCGACTCGCTCGACGCGCTGTGGGACGGCGTCCGCGGCGGCACCGTCCGCACGGCTGCCCGGATCGAGGCGGCGTCCGACGAGGAGCGCGCCCGCGTCCGTGAGCGACTCGCCGAGCTGGCCGAGCCGCATCGCACCGGTGACGGCTACGCGCTGCCGCTCACCATCCTCGTCGCCCGGACCTGAAGCCCAGGGCCTTCATCTAGCGCGTGTTGTCCTGCACCAGCTGCTTGAAGTCGTTGACGGCGTCGTTGACGGTGCCGGACACGTCTTCGTTGAGCTGGACCTGCTTCTCGGTGCCGAGCTGCGTGTAGGCGTAGCCGCCGGCCGCGATCAACAGGAGCACGAGCACGAGCGCGATCCACTTGCCCGCGCCGCCACTGCTCTGGCGTGGGGGCGGGCCCGCCGGGGCGCGGCGCTTGGGCGCGGGGCGGCGCGGCGGCTCGTCGACCGGCTGCAGGCGCCGGCGCGGCGGCGGAGGCGCCGACTGCGTGCGCTCGAGCATCCGGGTCGCGTCCTCGGTGGGCGGCAGCATGTGCGTCGAGTCGAGGTCGCCGGTGGCGCCGATGCCCGCGAGGCCGTCGTGGAGGGCGTCCTCCATCTCGGCGGCGTCGGCGTAGCGGCGGGCGGGGTCGCGGTCCAGGGCACGCGCGATCCCGGCCGCCAGCGCCGGCGGGACGTCGCGTACCTCGAGGTCCAGCCGCGGCGGCGCGCCGGCCTCCTGGAGCCGCGCCAGGTCGGTCAGCGAGGCCGCTTCGTACGGCAGACGCCCGGCGATCAGCTGGTAGCTCACCACACCGAGCGCGTACAGGTCCGACGACGGGCCCGCCTTCTCACCGCGGGCCTGCTCCGGTGACAGGTAGGCGGCGGTGCCGAGCACGCTGCCGACCTTCGTGATGTCCGACTGCTCGGCGGCCTTGGCGATGCCGAAGTCGGCGAGCTTGACGACGCCCTCGGTGTTCACCATCAGGTTGCCGGGCTTGACGTCGCGGTGCACGACGCCGTTGCGGTGGGCGTAGTCCAGGCCGCGGCAGGCCTGGGTGAGGATCTCGACGGCGTCACGCGGGGCCAGCGGGCCGCGGTCGCGCAGGATCTCCGCGCACGACTGCCCGTCGACGAACTCCATGACGATGAACTGGCGCCCGCTGTGGTTGTCGGTGCCGAAGTCGAACACCTGGACGATGTTCGGGTGGACCAGCTTCGCGGCGGACAGCGCCTCGCGGCGGAAGCGCGACACGAACGCGGAGTCCTCGGCGAGGTGCTCGGCCAGCAGCTTGACGGCCACGAGCCGCTCCAGCCGGGTGTCGAACGCGAGCTGCACGGTGGCCATGCCGCCGACGCCGAGCCGGCGCTCCAGCCGGTAGCGGTCCGCGAAGAGCTGCTCGGTCGCCACTACGGCACCTCGGGGGTCGTGGTGGGCTCGACGGGCGGCTCGGTCGGCGCGGGCGTCTCCGTGGGGGCGGGCGTCGCGGTCTCGGTCGGCTCGGGCGTCGCCGTCTCGGTCGGCTCCGGCGTCGACGTCTCCGTCGGCGTCTCGGTGGGCGTCTCCGTCGGCTCCTCGGTGGCCGTTTCGGTCGGCGTCGGCGTCGGGGTCTCCTCGGCGCGGCAGTCGTCGCCGACGCCGTCCTCGATCTGCTTGACCCAGGCCCGCAGGTTCTCGCGCAGCTGCTTGTCGGTCGCGCTCGGCAGCCCGTCGATCTCGCGCTCGATCAGCCGGATCTGACGCCGGACGGTCGAGCGGTCCTCCGCCTCGCAGGCGGCCTGGATGGCGTCGGCGGCTTCGACCATCGCGTCGGCGTTGGACTGCGGGATCAGCTCCGGATTGGACTGTCCGCAGCCCGCCAGGAAGGCGACGGCCAAGAAGGGCAGGGCGCGTCTCATCGACGTATCGAGGTTACTGCCCGTATTGCAGTCGCTCGGCGAGGGAGTCCGGCAGCCGCGCCGCACGGATCGCGGCTTGCGCGCCGGCGATGTCGTACTCGGTGCGCTGATAGACGGCGGTCTTGGCGTCGATGTCCAGCAGCAGCCAAGCCGCGCGCGGGTCACCGTCGCGCGGCTGCCCGGTCGAGCCCGGGTTGATCAGCCACTCGTGCACGGACACGTCCAGCTCGGTGCCCGCGCGCCGGGTCGTGCCCGACGCCGGCTCGCCCTCTTCACGCGTGAATGACAGCGCCACGTGCGAGTGGCCGATGAACGACACGCGGAAGTCGGTCGAGTCGAAGCACAGCTCGGCCGTCAGGTTGGACAGCACGTACTCCCACACCGGGTCGCGCGGCGAGGCGTGGAAGAGCCCGATCCCCTGGCGCGTGCCCTCCGGGGAGAGCTCGCTCAGCCACTCCATCGTGTCCGGCGTGATCGTCTGCTGCGTCCAGCGGGCGGCGAGCGCCGCGCCCCGTGAGAAGTCCTCGAGCGAGAGCGCGCCGGTGACGGCGAGGTCGTGGTTGCCCGCGAGCACGAGCGCGCAGTGCTCGTCGGCGAGCGCGACGCACGCGTCCGGCTCGGCGCCGTAGCCCACGAGGTCGCCGAGGCACCACATCTCGTCGACGCCCGCTTCGCGCGCAGCGGCGATCACGGCCGCGAAGGCGTGGCGATTCCCGTGGATGTCGGAGCAGATGGCGACCTGCATGGCGTAGCGTCTATTCGGTGCCGCAGAGGCTCCGCCTTCCCGTTGCCGTGGTCGCCGCGATCGTCGTCGCGGAGGCAGCGGTGCTCCTGCTGCGGCCCAAGGAGCGATATCCCGTCGTGGAGGCGGACCCGCGAGCCTACTTCAGCAGGTCCGAGTTGGACCGCGCCGTCAACTTCCGCAACGGGCAGCTGTGGCTGTACGGCGGCCGGACGGCCGTGGAGCTCGGGATCGTCATCCTCGCGGTCCGCTACGCGCCGCGGGACGGGCGTCGCCCGGCGTTGACCGGCGCCGCGGCCGCCGCGGCGATCACGCTCGCGACCACCGCGGCCGCGCTCCCGCTCCGCGCCGCCGCGCGCCAACGCGCCAAGGACGTCGGCCTGGTCACGCAGTCGTGGGGCGGCTGGGCGGCGGACACGGCCAAGTCGACCGCGATCGCCGGCGTGCTCGCGGCCGGTGGCGGCGCGCTGCTGGTCGTCGGCATGCGGCGCTTCGGCCGCGACTGGTGGGCGCCCGGCGCCGCGGCCGTCGCGGGCTTCGCGGTGCTGTTCTCCTACCTGGGCCCGGTGCTGCTGGACCCGGTGTTCAACCGCTTCACGCCGCTCGCCGCGGGGGAGACGCGGGACGACGTGCTCGACCTGGCCCGCAAGGCCGGGGTGGAGGTCGGCGAGGTCTACGAGGTCGACGCGTCCCGCCGCACGACCGCCGCCAACGCGTACGTGACCGGCCTCGGCCACACGAAGCGCGTCGTGCTCTACGACACGCTGCTGAAGGACTTCACGCCCGCTGAGACGCGGCTCGTCGTCGCGCACGAGTTGGGCCACGTCAAGTTCAAGGACGTGCCGGGCGGGCTGCTGTGGCTGGCGCTCGTCGCGCCGTTGGGGACGCTCGTCGTCGCCCGCGCGACCGAGCGCCTGGCGCGACCGGGCACGACCGCGGTCCCGGCCGCCGTGCTGAGCCTCGCCCTCGTCGCGCCCGCCCTGACGCTGATCTCCAACCAGCTCTCACGCGCGGTCGAGCGCCGCGCCGACGACTTCGCGCTGCGGATGACCGGCGAGCCGGACGCGATGGTGGGTTTCGAGCGCCGGATCACGGTGCAGAACGTCGGCGATCCCGACCCGCCCGGCTGGCAGCAGCTCCTGATGGGGACGCACCCCACCACGATGGAGCGCATCGGGCAGGCGCTGGCCGCTACTGGTCCCTGAAGTCCGGCCGCGTCTCGGGGAGGCGCTTGATGCCCTCGCGGGTCTGCCACTTGGAGACGTTGTCCTGCATCGCGGCGATCAGCTCCTGCATCGCCTTGGCCGAGAGGGACACGCGTGAGACGACGACGCCGGGCACCTCGTCGGCCTCGACCTCGTGGTCCACGCGTGAGAACGTCAGCGTGAACTCGTAGTCGGAGTGGGAGACGGTCGCGAAGTTCGCGTACACGCCCGCCATCACCTCCGGCGTGGTGTGCAGGTTGAAATGCCGCTCGCGGTCGTCTGGGGCCATCCGGCCTAGCATCCCACACCGTGCACTACTCCGTGGTCGCGGTCGGGAAGGCCAAGGGCACTCCGTACGCCGACGACCTCGACCACTACGCGAAGCTGCTCACCCGCTACGCCCGCGTGGACGTGATCGAGGTCGCCGACGAGGAGGCGCTGCTGCGACGCATCCCCGAACGCGCGTACGTCTGCCTGCTCGACAGCCGCGGCCGGACCTACACCTCCGAGGCCTTCAGCACCTGGGTCGAGGACCGCCGTCAGGGCGGCCTGGACGTGTGCTTCGTGATCGGCGGGGCGTTCGGCGTCGAGCTGCCGGGGGCGCACCACAAGCTGTCCTTCGGACCGATGACGCTGCCGCACATGCTGGCGCGCGTCGTCCTCCTCGAGCAGCTCTACCGCGCGCACAAGATCCTGGCCAACGAGCCCTACCACCACTAGCTAACGTCAATGCGCGTGCACCCCATCGACGACCTGCGGGCGGCCGTCGAGGCGGCCGCCGGAGACCTCCGTGACGGCGATCCCGCGCCGAAGGGGCGCCTGAGCCTCGAGCGGCCGAAGAAGGCCGGCTTCGGCGACTACTCGACGAACGCCGCGATGCTGCTGGCGCCCTCGCTGGGCGCGCCGCCGCGCGAGGTCGCCGAGCGCCTGGGCGCGAAGCTGAGCGAGCGCCTCGGGGCGAGCGTGGACCGCGTGGAGGTCGCCGGGCCCGGCTTCCTCAACGTGTTCCTGGCCGACGCCTGGTACGTGGACGCCACGCATGGCGTCCTGCAGGCCGGGGACGCCTGGGGCCACGGCGAGCCGGAGGTGGCGCAGCGCGTCAACGTCGAGTACGTCTCGGCCAACCCGACCGGCCCGATGACCGCCGCCAGCGCGCGCCACGCCGCGTACGGCGACGCCCTCGCGCGGATGCTCGAGCTGTCCGGCCATGAGGTCTCCCGCGAGTACTACTTCAACAACGCCGGTGGCCAGATCGACCGGCTGGGCGCGTCGGTGCGCGCGTTGGCGCGGGGCGAGGACGTGCCCGAGGACGGCTACAAGGGCGACTACGTCGCCGAGCTGGCCAAGCAGATCCCGAACGCCGCCGACCGCACCGCCTCCGAGCTCGGCGCGGAGGCCTCGAGCCTGATCATGGAAGGCATCCGGGAGACGCTGCACGCCTACCGGGTGGACTTCGACACGTACTTCCTCGAGGGCTCGCTGCATGAGGCCCACCCACCCGACCCCTCGCCGATCGCCCTCGCGTTCGACCGGCTGCGTGAGCAGGGGCACCTGTACGAGTCCGACGGCGCCCTGTGGCTGCGCACCACCGAGTTCGGCGACGACAAGGACCGCGTCCTCCAGCGCTCCACCGGTGCGCCGACGTACTTCGCGGCCGACGTCGCCTACCAGGAGGACAAGTTCCGCCGCGGATTCGACAAGGCGATCTACGTGCTCGGCGCCGACCACCACGGCTACATCGCACGCCTGAAGGCGATCGCGAGCTCGCTGGGGGAGGACCCGGAGCGCGTCGAGGTGCCGATCCTGCAGTTCGTGCACATCGTCGAGGGCGGCGACCGGGCGAAGATGTCCAAGCGCGCCGGCGACTTCGTGACGCTGTCGGAGCTGATCGAGCGCATCGGCGTGGACGCCACCCGCTGGTTCATGCTCAGCCGCTCGCACGACTCGACGATCGACCTCGACATCGAGCTCGCCTCCAAGCAGGACCCGGAGAACCCGGTCTACTACGTGCAGTACGCGCACGCGCGGCTGTCCTCGATCATGCGCAACCTCGAGCCGGGCGAGGCCGAGGCGGCGCTCGCGAGCCCGGCCGCGGCCTCCGGCCTCAACGACGCCGACCGCGAGCTCGTCCGCCGCGTCCTCGCCTACCCGGGCGAGGTGCGCGAGGCGACCGACCGCCGCGCGCCGCACCGGATCGCGACCTACGCGCTCGAGCTCTCGCAGGCGTTCTCGGCCTTCTGGCGTGACTCGCCCGTCCTCAAGGAGCCCGACGCGGACCGGCGCGCGTTCCGGATCGCGCTGAGCGTGGCAACGCGACGCACGCTGGCCTCAGCGCTTACGCTCTTGGGCGTTTCGTCCCCCGAGTCGATGTAAGGCCAATGATCACCGTCAACGCGAAGCTCCCGGCGCCCTACATCCACGCCGACAACCGCGGCCTCGTGCTCTGCAACGGGCCGCAGTGCGTCTTCATCCCGGCCGCGAACCTGCGCGCCGCGATCGAGACGTTCACGATCCTGGCCGAGGAGGGGCGCGCGACGCGCCCGCAGGCCGGCCACGTCGTCGGCGGCTACCGCGACGGCGACGAGGTCGTGATCTACGCCGGCACGCCGGACCAGCTGCTGTCGGTGACGATCTCCGACGCGGACTTCGTCGCGCTGCGCGAGGCGATCAGCGCGCGCTGATCAGACCGACTTGAAGAAGTTCAGGCCCAGGTCGTCCAACCACTCCTGGGCCTTGATGTTGAGGTTCGCGAGCTCGCCGGTGAACAGCATCACGCCCATCGTGATCAGGATCGCGCCGGAGATCGCGGTGATGATCAGGTAGTGGTTGCGTAGCCACGCGAAGGCGGTGGTCATGCGCGTGAAGGCGACCGCGGTCAGCAGGAACGGGACGGCCAGGCCGAGCGAGTAGAAGGCGAGCAGGATGCCGCCCTTGCCGACCGTGTCCTGGGTGGCGGCGGCGCTGAGGATCGTGCCGAGCGTCGGGCCCACGCACGGCGACCAGGCGACCGCGAACGCGGCGCCGGCGATCAGCGGGCCACCCGAGCCGGCGCGGCTGATCAGCGCGTCCGGCCGCCACTCCTTGTTCAGGCGGGGGACGAACGGCGTCAGCAGGAAGAACACGCCGAGCGCGATGATGATCGCGCCGGCGACCTTGTCGAGCGTGCCGCGTGAGTCCTGCAGCGTGCTGCCGAGGCCGGTCGCGGTCATGCCCAGGGCGACGAACACCGCCGTGAAGCTCAGGCAGAAGACGATCGCGGGCAGCAGGATCTTCGCCAGGCCGCGGTCGCCGGACTTCATGTCGGCGAGGCTGTAGCCGGAGACGGCGCTCAGGTAGCCGGGCACGAGCGGCAGCACGCACGGCGAGATGAACGAGATGAAGCCCACCGCGAAGGCGGCGATGACCGTGGTGTCGACGCCGCCGGTCATCGGCCCAGCTCCGCGTCCAGGCGGCGCGCGTCCTCGGCGCTCAGCGGCGGGGGCGGCTCCGGCTCGCTCGTGGGCGTGCGTCCGCGCCACCGGCGCACCGCGAACACGATCCCGGCGAGCGCGAGCAGCGTGACCAGGATCGGCACGACCCACAGCGTGGCGTTGAAGCCCTCGGTGCCGGGGTCGGCGAGGACGGCCTCGCCGTACTCGTCCACGAGCGCGTCCTTGATCTCGTCCTTGCTCTTGCCCTGCGCGATCTGGTCGCGGATGAACTGGCGCTCCTGCATCGCGACCGGCGAGTTGGAGACGCTGAGCACGGTGCCGCACTCGACGCACATGACCTCGTCCTCGATGTCGGGGAGCGAGGCCTCCTGCGCGGCGGCGGGAGCGGCGACGACGAGCAGCAGGGCCGCCAGGAGCGTGACGAGTGCGGACTTCACGCCTTCTCTGCTAGCAGCTTCGGGAGGTGCTTGTCCAGCCAGGCCTGGTCGACCGGGAAGCGCTGCATGGCCGCGATCCGGCCCTTGCGGTCGATGATGAACGTCTCGGGATAGCCCTTCACGCCGAACCGCCGGCCGTACTCGCGGTCCCGGTCACGCACGCTCGGGAACGACGCGTCGACCTCCTTCAGGAACTCCAGCGCCTTGTCCGAGGCGTCCTGCGTGTCGACGCCGAGCACCATCCCGCCCTGGGACGCGATCTTCGCGTGCGTCTTCTGCAGGAGCGGCATCTCCTCGCGGCACGGGTCGCACCAGGAGGCCCACACGTTGAGGATGACGACCTTGCCCTTGTAGTCGGCGAGCGAGGACTGGCCGTCCGCGCCGAGCACGGGCAGGGCGGCCACGGGGGCCATCGGGCGCTCGCCCTTGGCGACCGCCTCGTCGAGCGTGGTGTCCCCGCCCTTGGAGAACACGCCGTACGCCAGCAGGCCCACGAGCAACGCAGCCGCAATCGTCACGGGCCAGAAAATCCGCACGGGCTCAGGCTAGCCGGGTCGGTTACACTCTCGACTCGCGCGGGTGTTGTCCAATGGCTAAGACGTTGGCTTCCCAAGCCAAAAATGGGGGTTCGATTCCCCTCACCCGCTTGATTGTCGAGAGCCCCGCCGTACGGCGGGGCTCTCGGCGTTTCTAGCGCTGTCGCAGCTGCTTCGTGATCTGCTTGTGCCACTCGTCCCGCTGGCGCTGGGCCGCGCGGCGGTCGGTCACCCAGGCGAGCTCGCGCTGGAGCTTGCGCCAGGCGGCGAGCCGCTCGGGGTCGATCGCGTCGCGGACCGCGCAGCCCGGCTCGGTGCGGTGCTCGCAGTCGCTGAAGCGGCAGTCGGCGGCGAGCGTGTCGACGTCGGCGAAGGACTCGCCGGTGCCGTCCCACAGGCCGGCGACGCGGATGCCCGGCGTGTCGATCAGGAACGCGCCGCCGGGCAGCGCGAGCAGCTCGCGGGTGACCGTGGTGTGGCGCCCGCGGCGATCGGAGGCGCGGACCTCGCCCGTCTTCATCCGCTCCTCGCCGAGGAGCGCGTTGACGAGGGTGGACTTGCCCGTGCCGGACGCGCCGAGCAGGACGGCCGTCGTGCCCGGCGCCAGCAGCGAGCGCACGACGCCCAGGCCCTCGCCGGTGACGGCGCTCACGTCGACCGCGTCGGCGACGCCCATCCGGCGGGCGAGCGCGGCGGCGGTCACGTAGCCGTCGTCGACGAGGTCGGTCTTGGTGAGGACGACCGCGACCGGCACGCCGCCGGCCGCCGCGAGCGCGGCGAAGCGCTCGAGCCGCCGAGCCTTCGGGTCGGGCAGGGGCTCGGTGACGAGCGCGAGGTCCACGTTCGCCGCGAGGATCTGCGCCGACACCGGCTTGCCCTGCTCGCCCGGGACACGCCGGATGATCGTGCCGGCCCGGTCGAAGACGTGCGCGATCGCGCCGCCGTCGTCCACGCCGACCCAGTCGCCGGTGACGGGCGTCTCGGCCAGCCGCCCGCGGGCGGTCAGGAGCCGCGGGGCCTCATCGGATTCGGACGCGACCAGCCAGTGGCCGCGGTACTGCGCAAGCACCCGCGCACGGGTGAGCTGAGAGTGCAACGGAGGATCTCCACATCAATTCGCAAGAAGGACTCGGGCGTGGAGCGGGCTCCAGGCGCGCCGGCCTGAAACCCGTTTAGCGAGTCGTGGCGAAGATGTGAAGGCGGTGCATCACGAAGAGGGAGACTACGCGAGGTCGGCCTTCAGGACAACCGTGGCAGCCATCTTGTCGTGCGGCGTCTCCGCCGTCACGACTCGGCCAGGCGCCGCTCGACCGAGGCCACCTTGTCGGCCAGCGTCTGGTCCGGCCGGTCGCGCCGCTCGTCGAGCTTGAGCACGGTGTAGACGCGCGGGATGCCCTGCTCGAACGGCACCGCGTGCAACTCGCCGACGAGGGCGAGGATGTCCGCGGTCGCCCCCTCCAGCGAGGTGCCCATCGCGTGCATCACGTAGCGCACCCGGTCCTGCTCGGCCAGGCGGCGCTGGATGGCGGCGATGTAGGCGGACGCGCTCGCGTCGGCGCGCCCGAGGGCGATCACGGTCAGGTCGGCGGTGGCCACGCGCCTCAGGCTCGCACAACGAACGTGCTGACGATCTTGTCGTGCAGCGACTGCCGGTAGTCGTCCCACATCGGCCACAGGAAGTCGATCAGCTGGACGATCCCGCAGATGCCCAGCAGCAGGTTCTTGACCAGCATCTCGCGCAGGAGCGCGAAGCCGCCGGTGACCGGTTCGCCCGTCTGGCGAACGACGCGGATGCCGAGCGCCTGCTTGCCCCACGTCTGGCCGTTGCGGGCGCCACCGCGGCGCATCGTGAGCGCGTAGTAGGGCAGCGTGACGATCGGGATCAGCGCGTAGAGCGCGATTGCCGACCAGGATTCGGCCGTCGCGTCGTCGTCGGTCACCGCGTAGATGGCCACCCAGGAGGCGGCCAGGGGCACTCCGTAGAGCGCGAGCAGCACGAGGAAGTCGACGAGGTAGGCGGCGACGCGGCGGCGCCAACTCGAGTACGGGGTGCCGTGGGCGTACTGCGACTGCGGCTCAGGCGCGAAAGGTGGCATCGGGACGCTCATCGGCGCCGCCGAGGCCCCCCTTGAGCGCCTACCAGGCCTGATCGGTGCCGCAGTGCGGGCAGCCGACGTTGGTGGTCACGGCGGCCTTGAAGATGTAGCCGCAGGAGCAGCTGTAGGTGGCGGCGTCCTGGCTCACGTTGGCGCGCTTGTTGCGCTCCCGGCCGGGGCTGGTGGCGTTCTTGCCGCGCTTGCGAGAGCGTCGGCGAGGCATGGTCAGTGAACTCGTGATGTGCATCTCTCCAACCCGTTAACGGCAGGTCTTCCCGGAGGTTTCAGTTTCCGGTGTTGAGATTCGTTAGCGCCGCTTCCGTCATGGGCGCGCCATACTGCAGATGTGGATCCGTCACGGAAGCGCACCATCCGCTTCGTCGTGGCCCTGAGCGCGGCCGTTCTGCTGGCCGGCGCCCTGGCGCTGACGAGCTTCTCCGCCTCGACCGAGGCCCGCCAGCCGTCCGAGCTGGTCAACGCCACGCCGACCCCCGGCGCCAAGTACCAGCTGGTCGGCAAGGTGGTCAAGGGCTACGAGACCAAGGGCGACACGACGTACTTCCGCGTCCGTGATCGCGAGGGCTCGGTCTCCGTGCCGGTCACCTACGCCGGCCGCCTGCCGGACCCGTTCCGCGCCGACCGTGAGATCGTCGTCGACGTGGTCAAGCAGGGCGACGTGTACGTGGGCCAGGTCGGCACCCTGATCACGAAGTGCCCGTCGAAGTTCACGGCGGACAAGACCAACACCTGACGTGATCAACGCGGGTCATGCCTGCCTGATCGTCGCCTTCGCGGCCGCGCTCTACGGGATCGCGGCCTCGCTGTACGGCGCTCGGGCCCGCAGGCGTGACTTCGTCGCGTCCGGCCGTCGCGCGGCGTACGCGATGGCGGGCGCGACCGCCGTCGCCTTCGTGCTGCTCGAGGCGGCGTTCGTGCGCTCGGACTTCGAGTTCGCCGTCGTCGCGTCGCACTCTTCGACGACGACGCCGCTCTTCTACCGGCTCACCGCGATGTGGTCCTCCCAGGAGGGCTCGCTGCTGCTGTGGCTGTTCTCGCTCGGCCTGTGGTCGAGCATCATCCTCTTCATCACGCGTCACAAGCTGCGCGCGCTCGCCCCGTACGCGACCGCGGTGCTGCTGGGCTTCGGCGCGTTCTTCGCGGGCGTGATGCTCTTCGGCGAGTCGCCGTTCACGCGCGCTGACCGGATCGTCGCCGAGGGCGCGGGGCTGAACCCGCTGCTGCGCGACCCGGGGATGATGATCCACCCGCCGATGCTCTACAGCGGCTACACGCTGTTCGCGGTGCCGTTCGCGTTCGGCATCGCGGCGCTGATCACGCGCCGGCTCGACGCGGAGTGGATCCGCTCCACGCGCCCGTTCACGCTCGCCGCCTGGTGCGCGCTCGGGTTCGGCATCGTCCTCGGCGCCCGCTGGAGCTACCACGAGCTCGACTGGGGCGGCTACTGGATGTGGGATCCGGTGGAGAACGCGTCGCTGATGCCGTGGCTCACGGCCACCGCGTTCCTGCACAGCGTGATGATCCAGGAGCGCCGCGGGATGCTGCGCACGTGGAACGTGTCGCTCGTGCTGGCCACCGGCGTGCTCTCGATCCTGGGCACGTTCCTGGTGCGCTCCGGCGTGCTGAACTCGATCCACGCGTTCGGCGCCTCCACGCTCGGCGTGCCGTTCCTGATCCTGCTCGCCGTGATGATCGCCGGCTCGATCTTCCTGGTCGCGACCCGCCACGAGTCGCTCAAGTCCGAGCACCGGCTGGACTCGCTGCTCTCGCGCGAAGCGGTCTTCCTGCTGAACAACTTCGTGCTCGTGGCGATGTGCTTCGTCGTCTTCTGGGGCACCTTCTTCCCGCTGATCGCCGAGGCCGTCACCGGCCGCCAGCGCAACATCGGCCCGCCCGTGTACGAGCGCTTCATCGTGCCGCTGGCGCTGATCCTCGTGCTGCTGACCGCGATCGGCCCCGTCATCGCCTGGCGCCGCGCGACCGCGTCGAACTTCCGCCGCAACCTCGGCAAGCCGGCGATCTTCGCGGTCGCGGTGCTCGTCGCGCTGCTCGCGTTCGGCGTCAGCGGCTCGGTGACGGCGCTGATCATGTTCACGTTCGGCGCGTTCGTGCTCGGCACGGTCGTGCAGGAGTTCTGGCGCGGGACCCGCGCCCGCCGCGCCGTCGCCAAGGAGGCCGTCCCGGTCGCGCTGGTGCAGTTGGTCAAGCGCAACCGCCGCCGCTACGGCGGCTACACGGTGCACATCGGCATCGTCGTGATCTTCGTCGGCGTGGCCGCGTCCTCGTCGTTCAAGGACGTCCGCGACGTGGCGCTGCGCCCGGGGGAGACCGCGATCGTCGGCGGCCGCGAGTTCACCTACGTCAAGCCGACGTCCGAGCTCGTCGCCGCGCCGAACGGCCGGCTGGAGCGGATCGTCTTCGGCGCCGACCTGCGCGTCGACGGCAAGCCGATGCACACGTCGAAGGACTACTTCCCGTCCCAGGACACCTCGCTCGGCCCGGTCTCCCGCTTCTTCGACGGCGAGGCCACGACCGAGGTCGCCCTCGACGCGTCGCTCGGCGAGGACACGTGGGCCGCGGTCGCGCCGGACATCGCCAAGCTGCGCCCGCAGATCGACGAGGGCGACGAGGTCTTCGACAAGGCCGCCGACGACCTGACCGGCGACCAGGCGAACGAGTTCCTCGCGGTCGCGCTCCAGGGCCTCACCGACGCCTACGCCGAGAACCCGCCGCCCGCCCGCTTCCGCTTCGAGGTCAACCCGCTCGTGACGTGGATCTGGCTGGGATCGCTGATCGCGGTCCTCGGCGGCATCCTCGCCGGCTGGCCGGCCAAGCGCGGCCTGACGAAGATCACGAGCGCCAAGTACGCCGCGCGCGTGGGCAAGGACGTCCGCGAGCCCGAGCCCGCCGAGAGCGTCCCCGCCTGATGGAGTTCCTCGTCATCCTCGCGGTCGTCGCCGGCGCCGTGCTCACCGTCACCCAGCCGCTGCGCGGCAAGGGGCGCGAGACGGACGAGCGCCTGGAGGCCGAGCGCGCTGAGCTGGACGCGCTCAAGGAGGCGAAGTACCGGGAGATCCGCGACGCCGAGCTGGACTATCGGACGGGCAAGCTCAGCGAGACGGACTGGAAGACGCTCGATCGCACGCTCCGCGCCGAAGCCGTCGACATCTTGAAGCGTCTCGATCAGATCGACCCGCTACCCTAGGCCGCCGTCATGGTCAACACGGTTCTCAGCGTCCTTCAGGTCTTCCTCGCCGTCGGGGTCATCTTCCTGGTGCTCCTGCACTCGGGCAAGGACGCGGGCATGTCCGGCGCGTTCGGCGTCGGCGTCGCGGGTGGCACCTCCGGTGGCTCGCTGATGGAGAAGAACCTGGACCGCTGGACGATCATCTTCGCCGTGCTGTTCGTCGTGAACACCATGGCGATCCTCCTCACCTAGCGCGCTTTTGGCAGGGCGCTGACCGCGTCCTAAAGTTCGCCTCAAGGCGGGCGACCGACCAGGGAGTACCCGATCCCTTGGAGTGTCGCCTTGCCGAAGTTCCGTCCCGTCCTCGTCGTCGCCAGCTTGCTCGGCCTCGCGCTGCCCGCCGCCGCTTCAGCGGCCGCGCCGATCTGCGCACCCGCAACCTGCAGCGATCAAGGTCAAACCCGCTCGATCGTGCTCAAACGCTCGTCGTGGGACAAGGCCAAGGGCAAGAAGGCGAAGGTCGCCACCACCAAGCGCAAGAAGACGTCGCTGCGCGTCTCGGTGAAGTTCGCCCCGAAGGGCAGCACCCCGCGCGTCACGGTCACCGGGCCCAAGAAGTTCAAGCGCGTGATCTCGAAGTCCACGACGTTCCGCAAGGTCCGTCCCGGCACTTACACGATCGTCGCCGACTCGATCCCGGGCCAGGACGTCACGACGTTCGCGACGTACCACCAGACCCGCGCGAAGCTGCGCAAGGGCGTCGCCGGCTGGGTCGGCGTGCGCTTCATGCAGCACGTCGAGAGCAAGACCCGCGTCGCCGAGCCGAGCGCCATCCAGACGGTCCAGGGTGACCCGAACGGCGTCCGCGAGGTCGTGGTCGAGGACCCGCAGGCGCTCGTCCAGCCGGGCACGGTCCTGGCGGCCGGCGTCGGCCCGCAGACCCCGGGCGGCATGCTCGTCGAGGTCGCGGCGGTCCGCCGTGAGGGCGACAAGACGATCGCCGTCGGCGGCCCCGCGCCGCTCACCGCGATCGGCCCGCAGGCCGAGATCGAGGCCGAGCCGAAGCTCGAGATGTCCAAGGAGGACTTCGAGGACGCGATCGCCGCGGGCAACCCCGGCGCCGGCCTCAAGCGCATCCAGCCGGGCTTCTCGCTGCAGGACAAGCCGAAGGCGTTCGCCGCCAAGTCCGAGAACAAGGGCTTCGAGCGGCCCTACTCGTGCTCGACCGGCGCGCGCGCCACGATCGACGGCGACGTCAACTTCAACGCCGGCACGAACGTCGGCATCGCGTGGGGCGGCGTGTGGGCGCCGCTCACGATCAAGGCCTTCGTCGGCGTCAAGCTCCATCAGGACGCGCGCATCGAGGTCGGCATCGAGGGTGAGGCCAAGTGCGAGCTCGAGCTCGACCTGCTCCCGAAGGACTACCGCTTCTCGCCGTGGACGTTCTCCGTCGGCCCCGTGCCGGTCGTGATCGTGCCCAAGCTCAACTTCCAGGTCACGGGCGAGGCGTCCGTCGGCGCGCGCATCTCGACGTGGGTCGAGCAGTCGCTGGACACCGAGTTCGGCGTCCAGTGGGACGGCTCGAAGTTCGGTCCGTACGGCAGCGCCAAGGCCTCCTTCAAGACCTACAAGCCGACCCCGTCGGGCACGCTGAACATCAAGGCCGCGATCGGCCCGAAGCTGATGTTCGACTTCTACGACGTCGCCGGCCCGTACCTGACCGCCGACCTCTTCATGCAGCTCAAGGCCGACACGGCCAAGGATCCGTGGTGGCGCCTCTCCGGCGGCCTGCAGGCCGGTGGTGGTCTGCGCTTCAAGGTCTGGAAGTTCAACTTCGACAAGGGCATCCGCGACATCTGGTCCGAGGACTGGACGATCGCGAAGGCCGACAAGCCGCCGGTCCCGACGTTCACGACCAAGACGCTTCCGGACGCCGAGCGCGGCAAGGCCTACAGCGCCAAGGTCGCGGCCACGTCCTCGCGCGCGCCGCTGACCTACGCGGTCAACAGCGGCCGCCTGCCGGACGGCCTCAAGCTGGAGTCGGACGGCCGCATCACCGGCACCGCGACCGGCTACGGCACGCGCAGCGTCGAGATCGCCGCCAAGGACTCGCTCGGCCAGAAGGCCCTGCGCTCGTACGACATCCTCACCAAGACGCCGCCCGCGGTGATCGCCACGACGGCGCTCCGCGGCGCGGTCACCGGCACGCCGTACTCGGCCAAGCTCGAGGCGGCCGGCGCCGTGACGCCGTACACCTGGACCGTCAGCGGCGGCGCCCTGCCGGCCGGCCTGCGGCTCGCGGGGGACACGATCACCGGCACGCCGACGGCGATCGGCGCCGCGACCTTCACCGTGAAGGTCCGCGGGCTCGACGGCAACGAGGCGACGCGCGCGTTCACCGTCGCGGTCGACCCGGCGCCGCTCGCGATCGGCACCACGACCCTGCCGCAGGGCAAGGCCGACGTCGCCTACTCGCAGACGCTGTCGGCGTCCGGCGGCCGCGGCACCTACACGTGGAGCGCCACCAACGTCCCGGCCGGCCTGGCGGTCAGCGCCGCGGGCGTGGTCTCCGGCACGCCGACCGGCCCGTCGACGGCGCCGCTCGCGGTGACGGTCAAGGACGCCGACGGTCGTACCAAGACCGCCGACGTCGCGCTGACGATCATCGACCTCGACGCGCTCACGGTGACGACCGGCTCGTTGCCGCAGGGCATGAACGGCGTGGCCTACGACCAGGCGCTGACCGCGTTCGGCGGCCGCGCGCCGTACCAGTGGTCGGCCGATCCGTCGACGCTGCCGACCGGCCTGTCCGTCGCGGGCAACAAGCTCACCGGCACGCCGACCGTCACCGGAACCTTCAACGTCAAGCTGAAGGTCACAGATTCACGGAACGTCAGCGCCGAGCGCACCGTCGCGCTGGAGCTCGAGCCGCCCGGCATGACGATCTCCACGTCCGCGACGCTCCCGGGCGCCGACCAGAACACCGCGTACAGCACCACGCTGGCGACGCTGGGCGGCACGGGCCCGTACACGTGGAGCATCGACAGCGGCACGCTCCCGACCGGCCTGACGCTCGGCGCCTCCACCGGCGAGATCACCGGCACGCCGACGACGACCGGCACCGCGACCTTCACGGTCAAGGTCGTGTCGGCCGACAGCGCGGTCGCGACCAAGCAGCTCACGCTGCAGGTCTACGGCGCGCCGCTGCCGGCGCGCGACCTCGACTGCCCGACCACGACGTGGTGCATGGCGGTCGACAGCAAGAACAACTCGTACACGCGCAGCGCCTCGGGTGAGTGGAGCAACGCGGTCGCCTCCGGCCTGCCGGCGACGACCATGTACTTCGTCCCGGTGACCTGCGTGTCGGAGACGTGGTGCATGACCGGCAACCACAACGGCAAGGTCGCCACGTGGGACGGCACGGCGTGGACGGCGATCCCGGACGTCCCGGCCTACGAGGTGTGGGACATCTCGTGCGCCTCCCAGACGTTCTGCGTCGCCGCCGGCGCGCTGTACGACAACGTCCAGGACGACACCGTCCCGCGCCTGTGGAAGTGGGACGGAACCGCCTGGTCGGCGCCGTACGCCAGCAGCGGCACCCGCGGCTGGTCGCGGATCAACTGCCCCGCGGTCAACAGCTGCGTGATGATCGGCAACCCGAAGGCCGGGCGGTTCGACGGCACGACGGTCACCGTCCTCGCCGACCAGCCGCACCCGGGCAACTCGCTGGCCTGCACCTCGACCACGAACTGCTTCGCCGGCTACTCGGGCTACGGCACGAGCCAGTACAACGGCACGGCGTTCACGCCGGTCAACGTGACCAGCGGTGGCACCACGCTGTACATCGACCCGGTCGGGTGCTCGGTCGCGGGTGACATCTGCGTCGCCGGCGGCGCCGGTGCGACCGACGCGCCGCTCTGGACCTGGAACGGCGCGACCTGGACGAAGACGTCCGACGTCGCGCAGAAGTCCGCGGCCATCGACTGCGGCTCGCCGACGTACTGCGTCGTCGTCAGCTACGACGGCAAGTCGCGCGTCTGGAACGGCACGACCTGGAGCCCGTCCGCGACCTTCGCGCGCGGCTAGCTCCACCCCGAACCGCGG